>CAYUMU010000014.1:0-93070 GCA_964445985.1 uncultured Pirellulales bacterium
CTTGAAGCTCGAACGCCAGCGCTTCGTTGGGCGGGGCGAGCTTCAAGCAACGCCCGACACCACAGCAAAAATCACCTGGCAACCAACCCCGCAAGAACCAAAACCAACCCCGCCCCGCACTCCCGAACTCCCCACTCCGAATTCCGAACTCCCCACTCCGAATTCCGAACTCCCCACTTCCCGCGAACTCCCCACTCCGAATTCCGAATTCCGAACTCCCCACTCCAACATCCCCTAGCCCCCAGCCCCTAGCCACCAGCTACCAGCCACCGTTCATTTCAATCAATCGTCCGCGGTCTCATCCACCTTTCGTGGGCAGACCGTGTTTGAGCGACTATGATGGTGGAAGGTTGCCGCTGGATGGTCAATCCGCTCCTTACCGCCCCCCATAGTCCCCTGGTCTCCATCAGGCTGTTGCCGATGATTGTTGTCTCACCTCGCTGGTTGTTGCTCGTGCTGGGCGTGGGGGCGATATTGGCGAGGACTGTAGCTGCGGCGGAGCCGAAGACCTCTGCTGCCAAGATCGATTTCGACCGCCAGGTGCGGCCCATTCTTTCCGAGCATTGCTTTACCTGCCATGGGCCCGACGCCGCGCAGCGGAAGGGCGATTTGCGGTTGGATACGCGCGAGGGAGCCTTGGGCGATCGTGGCGGGTACGCCGCCGTGGCGCCGGGCAGCTTGGCGGCCAGTGCCCTGTGGGAACGCATGACTTCGGACGACCCCGATTTGCAAATGCCCCCGGCCGAGGCCGCTCGACGACCGACGGAACAAGAACGCAAAGTACTCAAAGCCTGGATCGAAGCCGGCGCGCCTTGGGAAGAGCACTGGTCGCTGCAACCCATTCAACCGCCTGTCGCACCCGAAGTGAAAAACGCGGGGCTGGCGCGGAACCCGATCGACCTGTTCGTGCTCGCCCGGCTGGAAGCGGCCGGTCTAAGCTTCTCGCCCCAGGCTAATCGGGCCACGCTGCTGCGCCGGCTGTCGCTCGATTTGACAGGTCTGCCACCCACGCTCGCCGAGCTCGACGCATTCATCGCGGATGATCTGCCGGGCGCATACGAGCGGGCTGTGGACCGGTTATTGTCGTCACCTCGCTATGCCGAGGCGATGGCGCCCGCCTGGCTCGATGCGGCCCGCTATGCCGATTCCAACGGTTACCAGACCGACGGCACGCGAGCCATGTGGCCCTGGCGCGATCGGTTGCTGGCCTCGCTCAACGGCAACCAGCCGTTCGATCAGTTCACCATCGAGCAGATTGCCGGCGACATGCTGCCAGACGCCAGCCGCGATCAACTGCTGGCGTCCGGCTTCCATCGCAATCACATGCTCAATGGCGAAGGCGGCCGCATCGTCGAAGAATCGCGGGTGGAATACGTGGTGGATCGCGCCCACACCACGGCCACGGTGTGGCTGGGTCTCACGGCCGGCTGTGCCCGGTGTCATGATCATAAATACGATCCGCTCACCCAGGCCGAGTTCTATCAGCTCTATGGTTTCTTCAACAATGTGGATGAAACCGGCGGGGTGGATCGTCGCAGCGGCACCGCGGCGCCCACGATCGATTTGCCAGCGCCCGAGCAAGAGCAACAACAGGCTGCATACCAAACGGAGTTGGCCGAACAAAACAGTGCCCTCAAGAAGTTGGAGTCGGCCCTAGCGAAAGCGCAAGCGACGTGGGAAGACGAGCAACAGCGAATGATCGCCCCCGACGATCAGGCCCCGGCGGTTCCGCCAGCCATCGCCAAATTGCTGGAAGTACCAGAGGACAAGCGGAGCGAGAAGCAGCTCGCCGAGCTGCGCGATTTTTACTTCTCGCGGAGCAAGGAACGCTCGGCGGCGATCAAAGCCAAGGATGCGGTGCAAGCCAAGCTCGATGCGCTCAATCGGAGCGTGTTGATCACCATGGTGATGGGCGAGCGGAAAGACCGTCGTCCCACGCACTTGCTCGATCGCGGCTTGTACGATCAACCCCGGCAAGAGGTGCAGCCCGGCGTGCCAGCCTGGTTGCCGCCGCTGCCCCAGGGCGCAAGCAACAACCGGCTGGGGCTGGCCCGCTGGTTGGTCGATCCGGCCAATCCGCTCACGGCCCGCGTCACGGTGAATCGCATTTGGCAGCACTTTTTTGGAGCAGGGCTGGTGCGCACGCCCGAAGATTTTGGCACGCAGGGCGAACGTCCCACGCATCCCGAGCTGCTCGACTGGCTGGCCTGGCAGTTCCAGCAAGACTGGGACGTGAAACGCATTCAGCGGTTGATCCTGAGCAGCGGCGCCTATCGGCAAAGCTCGCGCGTCACGGCCCAACTGCTGGAACGCGATCCTGAGAATCGGCTGCTATCGCGCGCGGCGCGGGCGCGGTTGTCGTCGCTGGCTCTGCGCGACCAGGCCTTGGCGCTGGCCGGGCTGTTGGTGGAGCAGCAGGGTGGGCCGCCGGTGAAGCCCTATCAGCCGCCTGGCATTTGGGAAGAGCTCAGTTTCAACAAGATTTCTTACAAGCAAGACCAAGGCGAGAATCTATACCGCCGCAGCTTGTACACCTTTTGGCGGCGTTCGATTGGGCCGACCAATTTGTTCGATACTTCGCCGCGGCAGGTTTGCACGGTGAGCAGTGCCCGCACGAACTCGCCGCTGCACTCGCTGATTGTGTTCAACGACACCACCTATGTGGAAGCGGCCCGCGCGTTTGGCGAACGGATGGCCGCCGAAGGAGGCAGTGCTCCCTCGGAACGCATAACCTGGGCCTTTCGCGCGGCCACGGCCCGAGAGGCAAGCGCCGCGGAAGCCCAGATTCTATCCGCCACCTTCGAGCGCAATCGCAAATACTACGAGGCGCATGCGGACGAAGCGGCAGCCTTGATTGCCGTGGGCGAATCGCCGCGGAAAACGAGCCTTTCGCCGGCCGAGTTGGCGGCCTACACGGCGGTGGCCAGCCTGCTGCTCAACCTGGATGAAGTGTTGACCCGCGAATAAAACGGACTTTAACCACGATGGCAGGGAAGCAAACCAACACGGGTGTCAGCACGGGGGCCGGCGCCGCTGCTGGCCAGCCAGGCGACGTGGTGCTGGAGGCGCGCCGGGAGTTGCGGCTGGATTGTCGCGAGGCGCATTGGGTTTCTTGGAGCCCGCTCGAACCGCTGGTTCGCCCCGAGCCTGAGCCATTTGATCGAGAGCGCTGCTTGAAGCGGTTGAGCAAGCTGCGGATCAAGCGCGGCGACATCGATTGGAATCACCCGTCGGCCAAGATCGCGGAAGTATTGTCGCCGGAGGAATCGCGTTTCTGGTTCGATGTGATTTCCTGGCCGGGTCATGAGCAGCGGCCAGAACGCCTGGCGAAATTGTTCGCCGACCGCGACTTCTCGGAACCGCTCACCCCTTACGCCGCGGAACAGGCAATTCGGCTGCGGGTGGCACGGCGCACGCTGCCAGGGCCGTTCATGCTGCCGTTGGCAAACAGCCTGACCCCTTTGGAAATCGTGGAACTGCTGCTGGATGACTCGTTGATCAATACGGGCAAGCTCTGGCTCCGTTTCGCGGCCGATATTTCGGTTCAGGCGTTGGAGAGTTTTCGCCGCTATGTCATGCCCTATCTCTTGAAGCATGAGCGAGAAGAAATCCGCGAACGTGTGGAATCGGAGCTCAGCTCGGCCGTCTGGCCCAGCGATGCTTTGGAACGACCGAACACGGCCTTTCATCTGGCGGCATTCGTGGGGCATCCGCGCATCCTCCACGTCGTTTCGGCCTGGGACGACCACGTTTACCGAGGCGAACGGATCGACGACTTCTACCACCAACCCCAGTGGATGGTGTTCGGCTTGCCATCGGCCGAGCAGGTGAACTATCACATGCGGCGACTGCAACTGAAGCTGCGCGCGCCGGAACATGTGCGCGGCTGGCTGGCGACCACGCAGTTTGCCGGATTGGATTACGCGGCCGAAGCCATTGCCCAAGAAACCAGCAAAGACCGAGCGGCCGAATTGGCCGAGACCTGGGCCGCGGCCGTGCAAGCTCCAGAAGCCGCCGAGCCCATGCTGCGGCTCGTGCTCGATTCCAAAGCTCCTGGGGTGGCCCGCGCGTGGCTCTCCCAACATGTGGGCTGCGGCATTGCCGGCCTGATTGCCACGGCCGCCGCGCGGGGCAAATTGGCCGAGGCGGCCGTGGAGTATCTCCGCGAGCAAAACCGGCGGGGCTTTGCGGAAATCATCGCCCAACAGTTGGAATTGCTGCCGGCCGAGGCAGCCGACAAGGTTCGCCGCGCGGTGCTCGAGCACCACGAAACCGTGTTCGAACCGCTCGAGGAAGCTTCCACGCCCGACTGGCTCAGCCGGGCCATGGACCGCGATGCGAGCGCCAAGAAGCGGATCAAACTACCCGACTGGTTGCCCCCGGATTCGCTGCCCCCGATTGTGATCGATTCGCACCGACTGAACGGCGCTCAGGTGCGGCGGGTGCTGGCCGCGCTTCGCGCCGACGCGTTCGTTGCTCCGGGAGATTTGCTGGCCGGGCTGCGGGAACATGCTGCCGCGGCGTCGCTCGACGCATTTGCCTGGCGACTCTTCGAACGGTGGCAGGAGCAAGGAAGCCCCGCGAAGGACAAGTGGTGCCTGGGGGCCATCGGCTTTTTCGGCGGCGATGCGTCCGTGCTCAAGCTCACGCCCCTCATTCGAGCCTGGCCCGGCGAAAGCCAGCATCAACGGGCCGTGTATGGCCTGGAATGCTTGCGAGCCATAGGCACCGATACAGCCTTGATGCAGCTCAATGGCATTGCCCAAAAGCTCAAGTTCAAAGGGCTCAAAGAAAAAGCCCAGGCGTTCATGAAGCAGATCGCCGACGAGCAAGGGCTGTCGCCGGCGCAATTGGCCGATCGCATTGTGCCCGACTGTGGGCTCGACGCTCGGGGTTCGCGCGTCTTCGACTTTGGGCCGCGGCGGTTTCAGTTTGTGTTTGGGCCGGACCTGAAACCAATGGTTCGCGACGACGACGGCAAACTTCGCGGCGACCTGCCCAAGCCGGGGGCCAAAGACGCCGCCGCGCTCTCCACCACGGCCGTGGCCGAGTGGAAGCTGCTCAAAAAGCAACTCCGCGAAGCCGTGAAAGCGCAGATTCCGCGGCTGGAGCAAGCCATGGTGGTGAGCCGCCGCTGGACCGTGAAAGAGTTCGAAACCTTGCTCGCCCGCCACCCGCTGATGACGCACCTGATTCGGCCGCTGTTATGGGGAGCGTTTAACGCCCGAGGGCTGCTCGAAAACACCTTCCGGCTCACGGCGGAATTGGATTACGCCGATCGCCACGACGAACCCTGCGCCATTGAGTCGAGCGACCGGATTGGGTTGGTGCATCCGGCCTATTTGAATGCGGAGGAGATCGCGGCCTGGGCGGAGATCTTCAGCGATTACGAGTTGGTGCCGCCGTTCGAACAGCTCCGGCGACGGGTGTATGCTTTGGAACCCGAGGAAGAACGGCAGCGTGGAATCACGCGGTTCGGTCATCTTCAACTGCCGGCGAATACCATGCTGGGCATTCTGGAACGGCTCGGCTGGACTCGAGGGCAGCCCGAAGACGCTGGCGTGGTTCACCAGCATTCCAAGTCATTCCAGCACGCCGAGCTCACGGCCGTGTTGGAATACGAGCCGGGCGTGCCGATTGGTTACGTGGAAAACTGGCATCACCAACAGCCGGTCGATTGTTACTTCCTGCCGGCCCAGGTTCATTCGGACTGGTATGGGAGGCTGCGCGAGAAAGCGATCTTGCTGCGGGAAGTGGATGCCGTGGTGGTGAGCGAGGTGCTGCGCGACTTGCATGTGTTGGCAGCCAAGGCGATTCGGTAGCTGGCTGAGTTGCACCTCGCGGTCGCTGGGCCAAGCCCGGTATGATGGTGAGCGAAGTTGCGATCTTGCTCGTCCCGCTTTGTTGCCGCGCTAGCTGGGGAAACCGCACCATGCACGACCGACCGGATGTGGAAACGCCCGTGGCAGCGCCGAATCTTGCCGCATCGGCAGCGACCGCGCCGCCACCGGCCGAGTCGCCGCGCGAGCCGAGGCGAGATTTTCTTTCCGCCCGGCTGCATTCGCTCGACGCTTATCGCGGGCTGATCATGATCTCGCTGGCGTTCGTGGGGTTTGGGCTGGCGAAGACGGCCGCAAACCATCTGGAAGCAACGCCCGACTCGGCTGTTTGGCAAACCGTGGAGCACCAGGCCGAGCATGCAGAATGGCGCGGCGGCGGCTATTGGGATATGATCCAGCCCTCGTTCATGTTCATGGTGGGCGTGTCGCTGGCCTATTCCTACGGCCGCAGGGCGGAACGCGGCGAGTCGTACCGCCGCATGCTGGGCCACGCCCTCTCGCGTTCGCTCATTCTAATTCTGCTGGGCGTGTTCCTCAGTTCCAACTGGAGCAAGCAAACCAGTTGGACGTTTATGAACGTGCTTTCGCAGATCGGGTTGGGGTACACGTTCTTGTTCTTGCTGTGGAATCGGCCGCGCTGGGTGCAAGCGACGGCGCTGGGCGGTCTGCTGTTGGGCACGTACTTGCTGTATGTGCTGTGGCCCGGAACCGGCATTCCCTTGAGCACGGGCAACGAAGCGGTGGGCGTGAGCGCCGAGTGGGCCCAGACGAACCTGAAGCACATCTCGCCGGCCTGGCATAAGAATGCCAACGCGGGGCATTTCATCGATGTCTGGTTTCTCAACCTGTGGCCGCAATCCGAGCCGTTTCGCTTTAACCGGGGCGGCTATCAAACGATCAACTTCATTCCCTCGCTGGCCACCATGCTGATCGGCCTGATGTGCGGCGAGCTGCTGCGGACTTCGCTGCTGGGCATCAAAAAGCTGGGCCTGATCGCGGCGGCCGGCATGGCAGGCATCGCCCTGGGGATGTTGCTCGATGCCAGCGGAGTGTGCCCTAGCGTCAAACGCATTTGGACGCCCGCCTGGGCTTTGTACTCGAGCGGTATTTGCTGCCTGATTCTGGCCGGATTGTATGGGGTGGTCGATGTGCTCGGTTTTCGGGCCTGGACCTGGCCGCTGATGATTGTGGGCGTGAACTCCATCGCGGTGTACATGATGTCGCAACTGCTCAAACCTTGGATGGCGCGGACGCTGGAAACCCACTTTGGCTCGCGGGTTTTCACCTGGGCGGGACCGCTGTGGGAGCCGACCGTGGCGGCGTGTTTAGTGGGATTATGTTTTTGGATTGTTTGTTGGTGGATGTATCGGCAGAAAATTTTTGTGCGGATTTGAAGCGTGAACCCGTACGATATCAATCATTTCTTACCAAGCGCGAACGGGAGGAAACCATGGCGAACATCACGCTATCTCAGGCCAAGAAGCTTTGCACCGCGAACGAACTAGCGCTGGTCGAAGCCAGTCGCAAAGACGCCATCCAAGACCTGGCGACAAAAGAACTGAAAGCCAAAATCGGCCGCGCGCGCAAGCTCCGCGATAAATGGCGCGACCAGGCCACCACCCAGCGCCGCGCCGCGCAGCAGGCCAAAGCAGGGCGCGGGGTGAGTGCCTCGGAGCGCAGCGAGCAAAAACAGGAGCTGTTCTCGCAGGTGCTCGAGCGATTCGAGAAGCGGCTGGCCAAGGTGGACGGCGCGCCGCCGACGGCCAAGAAATCCTCCGCTCGCAAGGTGACATCGAACCAACGGGTGGAAGCGCATCGCTCGACTCGGGCCGCAACGCGGCAAGAGCTTGCGGACAAGGTGGAAGAGAAGAACCTGGCCGCGGCCAAGAAAAAGAAAAAGAAAAAGGCGGCTTCGGCCAAAAGCCCCGCCGCGCCGAAAAAGAAGGCCAAGGCCGCAACAGCCAGCGCTACGATGGCCGGACCCAGTGAAGCCACGGTGAAGAGGGCAGCCAAGAAAGTGAAAGCGGCGGTGAAGAAGCAGCTTGGTCTCAAGTCGGCCGGTTCGCGGACAGACAACAAGCCGCCGGCTCGCGATGACGAACGGGTCCAACTCAACCAGAGCGATCAAATCGCCATCGAAGCCCAAGCCAAGAAAGCAAGGATTCAAGAGTCGGGACTAACCACTCGCACGCGAGGGCACGTTTCGGCCCGCGCGCGGCGCGACCAGGCGAAACGCGATCAGGAATGATCTGGCAGAACGCATTCCTTTGCCACCCGTTACTCTGGCTAAGTGCCAATCCAAAGACTCCCTCGCCCCTGGCCAGGAGAGGGCTGGGGACAAGGGGGTTTGCTCGGGCTTGAGATTGCAAACCCAACTCCGCTCCCAAGGCCCCCGGAAATACCGGGGAGAGGGGAGAAAAAGTTTTTGGGGCTAATTCTCCAACTCGCCGCGCCCGTTGCGGCACGCCGCGTGGCTTACGGCGATGGTTAACCGGCGTCTTCCAACTGCCGCACCAGCTGCTTCATGAGCTTCATGTAGCTCCAGTGTTCCACTTCCAGCAAATGGCGTTCGGTGTTGGTGTAGGCAATGCCGGCGCTGAGATCTTCGGCGGCGTCTTGCGCCTTGTGGCGCTGGAGCAACATGGCCGCCTTGGTTCCCTGCCGCAACGATTGGAGAAACAAGGCGATGGCCTTGGTTTGCCAGTGAACCAGCGAGAAGATGCCGCTATCGGGCTGGATCATGCCCGCCACGAACAGCGAATCGCAGTGCGGATGAAACACCTGACGAAACAGCCGCGGCTTGCCGTGCTGAAAGTTCAGCAGAGCCGAATCAATGAAGGGGAACACCAGGCGATAGCCGGTGGCGCACACGATCAAGTCCACTTCGACCTGGCTGCCATCGCAAAAGTGAACGGTGCGACCATCGAGACGGTCGATGGCCGGCTTCAACTGAATATCGCCATGCCGCACGTAATACACGAGCAGGCTGTTCACGATCGGGTGGGTTTCAAACAACCGATGGTCGGGCGCCGGCAAGCCGTATTCTTGGGGATTGCCCACCGCGAACCGCAACAGCAGCGAGCTAACCCGGCGGCGCAGCCAGAGTGGCAACCGCAATCGATGGAGGAGATCGCCACCCGCGTCGGCCGGCGAACCCAGTAGATACTTGGGAATAAAATAATAACCGCGGCGCAGGCTGTGATAGGTCACGGCCGCATGTTGGGCGGCTTCCACCGCGATATCGCACCCGCTGTTGCCGCCGCCAATCACCAGCACCCGCTGGTCGCGAAAGATATCCGACGTTTTGTATTGGGCCGAATGGAGCATTTGCCCTTGGAAGGCGCCGCGAAAGCGGGGCCACTTGGGGCAGCGATGGTGGCCGTTGGCAATCACCACCGCGCCATACCGCCGCCGCTCTCCCTGGCTGGTCGTCACCGTCCAAGGGCCAACGGGAGAGCCATCAGCCATCGACTTGGGCTCCACGCGCACCACGCCCGTGGAAAACTGCAAGCAGTCTTGTAGCCCAAAGTGATTGGCGTAGCCGCGCAGGTATTCCAGCACCTGGCCGTGATGCGGGTAGTCGGGGAATTCCCCCGGCATGGGGAAGTCGGGAATCTGCGTGAACCGTTTCGACGAGATCATGTGCGTGGTGCGGTAAACGCGGGCGGCCGGCGAACCGTAGTTCCAGTTGCCGCCCAGATCGGCTTCGCGCTCGAGCACGTCCACCGCCAGGCCGGCCTCGCGCAGGTTCTTGGCCGCCACCAGGCCCGAGCTTCCGGCGCCGAGCACGCACACCCGATCGCTGAGGTCCGCCAGGTTCACAGTTCGAACGGCCTTTCGGCGATGACCACCACTTGTTCATCGCCTTGGAATTGGTAATCGTGAGGGTTCAGTTGGAACGATTCGCCGGAGCGGCGCACGGCCACGAGGATGGCGTTGTGTTTGGATTTGACATGGATCATCAGATCGAGAAAGGACGTGCCTTTCCAATGGTCGCTCAGCTTCAGGTGGCAAAACTGGTTGCCGTGCTCGTGCGTTAGCAGTTCGCTGAACACGTTCACGAAACCCTGGTAGAGGGCGGCCTGGGCCAGCAAGAACCCGCTGTATTCACCGCTCACCACGTAATCGTTCACGTGGCCCATTTCCAAGTGGGAACCATAGGCGCGATTATGCAATTCCGCGCAGGTATAAACGCGCGGGTTGAGCTTTTCGACCGTGAGGGCCGCGAGAATGGTGCGGGCATCGACGTCTTGTTCGCTGCGGTTTCCCGCGGCGTCGGAAAGAATGACGCAGGTTTTGGCGCGCTGAATTCCAGCCTGTTCGAGCGCTTCCACCCGTGTGAAGTCGTCGTGCAAAAAGAACACGCGCTTCCGCAACTTGGGATCCGTCATTTCAATGTTGGCGCCCAGCTCGGTAATCACCACGATGGGTTGGCGATTGTGCGGCAGCGCCGTGCAGAACTCGCGCACGACGATCTCGGCCCGGCGGTTCCAGCCGCACAAAATCAAGTGATCGCAAATCTCGTCCCACTGCACCATGCGCCCATCCCTTCGCAAACGGTCGACCATAAACGCGGAAACCGTGCCCGTGAACATGGCGAACACGGTCAACGCCATGAACATCACCGATACCGCGACCAGGTGCCCCCCCAGCGAGCGGTGCGGGGTTTCCGCGATTGGCTCGCCCGCCAGCAGCGTGTAGATACTGTACCAAAAGGCTTTCTCGAACGAGTCGAGCTGCGGGTTGTCTTGTTCGAGAGCCAGGATGGCGCCCGTGGAGAACAGCACCGTCAGCAAGATCAGCCCGCAAACCATCATGTACTCGATGGCGCCGCGGCGAAAGATGTAAGGAAAGCTGCTGGCGTACCGCGAAAAAATACCTATCAGCCGCAGAATGCGCAGCAAGCGAAGCAGCCTGAGCAGGCGGGCAAACCGCAACGTGCGCAGCAGCGGCAACACCGCCAGAATATCGACCCAGAACTCGCGAAAAAACCGCTTCTTGCTGCCGGCGGCCGCGTACCGCAGCACCAGCTCCAAGGCAAACAGCGCCGTGATGGCATAGTTGATGTCGCCCAATTGGGCGCGGAGCGGCGAGGGATCGAGCGAGAGTTCCAGGATGGTGAGCGCCACGGAAATGACGATCAGCCCGCCAATGGTGAGCTCCACCGCGGTATTGGCGAAGAACGCTTGTAACCGCTGCTGCCAGAGCGGGCGTTTGCGCGGATCGATAGCGGCGGCCGTCGTCATGGAGCAGTTACTGGGGAGCGGAGATCGATCGCGATGCGCCAAAATGGCGGCACAGCCTGCTCCCCAATGTACCGCCGCCATCGCCGCCGCTGTAGGTCTAGCCAGCCGCGAATGATCAGGCGGCCCTGGCGGCCGCCAGCTTGCGCACGCCCGTCCAAGCGACAAACAGCCCCGTGGGCCCGGCGTGCTTGCCATGCGCAATGAGCGTGGCCGAGACTCGATCGCAGGCCGCGCCGAGCCAGTCACGGGTTTCGTCGATGTCTAACCAGCGTTCCCACGGAGCATGTTCGCTGAGGGCCTGCTGTTGGCGGTTCTTGTCGATCACCAGCACCGATCCGCCCGGCCGCGCCACCCGGCAAATCTCGTCCAAGGCAACCCGCGGCACAAGCGCGTGTTCGCAAGCTTCCACCGAAAAGACCGCGGCAAACTCGCCAGGGGCCGCCGGAAGCCGCAGCAGTTGCCCCGCACGGCGTTCGATGCCCCGGGGGAGAGCTTCCAAATGCCGCTCGCAAACATCGATGCCGGTGAGTTGCAAATGCGGCAACGCTTGTTGCAACCGGCGAAGGTAACGGCCGCGCCCGCAGCCAATGTCGGCCACCCGGGCGCCGCGGGGAAGTTCCCTGGCCCAGGCCAGCACGGTTTGCCAGCGGCCGTCGGCTTCGTCAATTTCCGCGGGGAAGTCGTCCCCTTCGCCGGCAAAGGCGGCAACTACCTGCGCGTGCGTGGCCAGCAGGTATTGAATCGCCGAGGGGGTGAAGCTTTCATCGGCATGGAAGCAAGCTCCAGGTCCGGCGCTGCCGGGGAAACTGCCGCCCGCGCGCTGCTGCCGACCGCACCACGCCAGGGCGCGGTGTCCGCGGTCGTGGTCACCCAGCAAGATCCACGCTCGGGCCAACTGGGCCAGGCCGGGCAAAGAAACCCAGCGGGCTTCGGGCAGGGCCGGCACGGCGCCCGCTTTGCGCTGCAACGATTCCGGCAGTCGCAGCGCCTCGCTGGCGAGCGAGGTTTCGCCCAGCTCAATCAATGCCAGCCAGCCGGGGGTCATCAAATGCAGCGGGGCCTGCCAGCGGCGAAAGTCGGTTTGCCTTCGCAACCGAGCAATGGCCCGATCGGCGGCCAGCTTCCACGCGCTTTCGCCAAATTGGTCGCCGACGTTGCGCAGGGTCGATGCCCAACGCAAATGTTGCGACCGCGGCACAAAGCGGTCGAGGGAACCGGCGCTGGGCGGCAATTGCAATTCGCCCTCGGGCGTGATCCGCGCCGAAAGCCAGGCGGCCGACCGGGCGATGGCCCGTTCGACGTCGCGGCTCATTGCCCGGCCGAGCGAGTCGGTTCGGTGGGCTTGCTCGGCCGCCGCGGAGGCGTTGAGCCAGGCAAGCCAGGCCCGCAGGGCTTCGCCGGTTTGTAGGGGCGAAGAATTGCCAACCCCATCGACAATGGCCCCACGGCGGCCGGGCTCGACCGCGTTGAGCAAGACTTGCACCAGGTGCTTCGCTGGGGTCATCTGGCCCAACCGGAGGGCGGCTTCCACATCGTCGGCCGAGGGCAACGTGGCAGGCTGCTGCCAATGACAGCAATGCAGTGCCGCCACGGCCTGCTCCGCGGGCGCTTGCGTTTGGCCTCGCCAAACGCGCAGCTGCCTTTGAACTCGTCGCGTCAGCCCACCTTTGATGCGCTGAGCCCAGTTGGGAGCAGAAAACTCGGCATTTGCGGGCGAATCTTGGTAAATTGGATCGTGTATTTTCAATGGCCGCGACATTTTGCATCCCTGCTGCGGGTGAGTGCTCACGGCGGGGATTGTCCGCAACTTGGCCCTCCTTTGCCAACGGCAGTTTTCGATGAATACACCTGAATCTTTGGACTACGTGATGGTGCAAACGACCACCGACCAGCGGAAGGTGGCCGAGCGCATCGCCCAAGCCCTGGTGGAAGATCGCCTGGCCGCTTGCGTTCAAATAATGGGGCCGATCACCAGCATTTACCGCTGGCAAAATGAAGTGCAAAGCAGCGAGGAGTGGTTGGTGGTCGCCAAAAGCCACCGGGAATTGTTTGCCCGCGTGGAGGCCGTGATTCGGGGCTTGCACAATTACGAAGTTGCCGAGATCCTGGCGTTACCCATTGTGACAGGCCACTCCGGTTACCTGGAATGGATGCGGCAGGCGTTACTTCATGTGGAGCCGCAACTCGGATCGCGGCCCGCCGAACCATACGGCCAATCGTTGCCGGGGGAGGTTCCCGCCGGCCGCTGTTCCCGTTTTTCTTCCCCCTAGACTAGCAAGCCGCCCCCACTCCCCAATGCAATTCTCGCTCAACTTTCAGCGGACTCCGGTCACGATTATTTTGCTGTCGGTGATCGGCCTGCTGGAAGCTTTGAGCCTGTTCGATCCGGAAGCCTTCGGGCGGTTCTTCCTGTACTTGGGCGTGACCAGGCAGATTTGGGCTTGGGATCTCTGGCGCCCCTTCACTACCACGCTGCTGCACGGCGACATTTTGCACGCCGTGTTCAACATGGCGTGGCTGGCCGTCTTTGGGGCCGCCTTGGAGAACTGGCTGGGATCGGGCCGGTTTCTCGCCCTGGTGATCTACCTGGCTTATATGTCGGTCCTGCCGAGCTACGTGATCGAAGGACCAGGTATTGGTTTCTCCGGCGTGAACTACGGGTTCTTTGGCCTGCTGCTGGTCGGCAAGCGATATCGCACCGACCTGGCCAATGTTTGCACCCCCAGCACCATTCAGTTGATGGTGGTCTGGTTCTTCCTGTGCATCTTGCTCGCGGCCATCGATGTGTGGAACGTGGCCAATGTTGCCCACGGCTTTGGCTGCCTGTTCGGCATTTTGCTGGGCAAGTCCATCTTCAACCTGCAGCGCCGCGACCTGTGGCGAGGGATTACCGTCGCTGCCAGCTTGGCCGTGCTGTTGCTGCTGTTCTGGTGCCCTTGGAACCCGGGCTTTAAATACCAAAAGAGGTCCCCCGCACCAGGGCGTCCCCTGCTGCAACGATCGATCGAGCCCGAGGATTTCGCGGTCGTTTCTTGATCGATAAGTGGGGAATTCGGAGTGGGGAATTCGGAGTTCGGATTGCAATTTCAATGAATGCGGATCGAGAACCACAAGCACAGTTGCTTGCGCAAGCAGGCAAACTCCTGCTCGAATATAACGAATCGTCCCTGGCGATTAGCGCCGCGCTGAAGGAAACCGCGAAGGCGTTGACTTCTGAGCCTTGCCATGTGGCGATTGCCTACCGAGGCGTATCCGTCTCGCTCGGCGCGCATGGCCCTGCACTGGAAACGGCGCGGGAGATTCGACTGAACGCGGCCGTGCAAACCCGGATCCATGAGATTCTGGACCTGGTTCAGCAGCGCAAGCTCGATGCAAAGTCCGCATTGTCGCGATTGCGCCATGTCGAGGCGGAGACGCCGCGACATCCCAGGTGGCTGGTGGCTTTGCTATTGGGCGCTGCCGCGTCGAGCTTCGCGCGGCTGCTGGGGGCAGATGAAGTTGCCATGGCCGTGACGGGCCTCGCTGCCGGGCTCGGACTGCTCGCTCGACAAGGACTAGCACATTGGCATGTAAGTCTCTTCGCACTGCCATTGACCGCGGCATTCATTGGCTCACTATTGGGAGGGCTGACCATTCGGTTGGGTTGGACGCAGTCGCCAGACCTCATTCTCATCGTGCCCGCGCTCATGGTGGTGCCGGGGCCGCACTTGATCAATGGCCTCTTTGACTTGATCGATAATTACGTGCCGATGAGCTTGTCGCGACTAGGGCTCGCGGCGGGGATCCTGTTGGCGAGCGCGCTGGGGATCGTGATCGGCATCGAACTAACCGTATCACTTTCCAGCCTGCCGGCAACAACCCATGGCGGCGATCTCAACCTTGTTTCCGATATGGTGTTGGCAGGAATCGCCACTTGCGGCTTTGCCGCTTTTTACAACACGCCTTGGCGTCACATTGGCATGGCGGCGGTAGGCGGGATGGCCGGGCATGGCGCACGGTTCGTGGCTTTGAGCATGGGGCTTCGAATGGAAGGGGCCACGTTCCTCGGCGGTCTCGTCGTGGGCGTCTTATCAGCCTGGATGGCGCGCACGAGCAGGGCGCCAGTCGCTGTTGTCGCCTTCGCCGGCGCCGTCACCATGATTCCAGGATCGAGTCTGTTTCGGGCGTTAGGCGGCGCCTTGCAGATCGCGCGTCTGCCCAACGGCAGCGATCCAGCATTAGCCGTAAGCATGCTGAGCCATGCTTTTCAGGCGTTTGTCGTCGTGGGCGGGCTGGCGCTGGGCCTGATTTTTGGAATACGAACCGTATTGATGTTAGCCGGATCGCTCTCACGTAGTGGCCTTTGACTTCGACCAGTTTTCCAGATCCTCACGGATCAAGGCGATGGCTTCGTCGGCGTTCGAGACACAATGAGGAATGGCGATATCCTCGGCGCTCGCAAGAAATGGTTCGGTCGTCAACATCGAGTCGCGTACCCAATCAACTAAACCGTGCCACATTTTGCCCACGAGTATCAACGGGTTGCTCTGCAGGTGATGAACTTGCAGCAACTGCCAGATCATCATTGTTTCCAAGACCGTGCCAATGCCTCCCGGCGCGACGACAAAAGCATCTGAAGTCAGCACAAATTGATGCAACCGCGTGAAAAACGTGCGATGTTCGAAAGCCTGGCTAACAAATGCATTCACATCCTGCTCGAATGGCAGATCAACACGAATTCCTATCGAGTGTGATCTGTCTGGCTCACACGCCGCGCCCTCGTTCGCGGCTTGCATCAAACCTGGTCCTCCGCCCGTTATGATGTCGCAGCCCATTCTTGCCAATTCGGCAGCAAATTGCCTGGTCTGATCGTAGGCGAAAGTGCCTGGCTTCGCGCGTGCTGATCCAAAGATCGTGACACGGTATCTTTCGCGCCGAGAGGGCTTCAGTCGAGTCAGGCTATTCACGACATCCCAGAGGCCTAGAATCGCGTGACTAACGACTTCTCTAACGTCCTCTTCATTGGCCAGGCTCACCGCCTCGCGGCGATCGGCGATCTCATCTCTTGTCGTCATGGCGGTTACATTCTCTTTGAAGCTGAAACGGTAGGGGACTACGACGGGGCGCTGTCATGAGGAGCAACGGGCCTGAAAAAGGCGAGGTTTCTCGATCGAAAGGACATGCGTGCACCGAAGCAGATCCGTAGGAGCCCCCCCCCCCGTGAAGATGAAATCAGCTTCGTTGCCGTGATGCACTTACCACCGCCTATCCTACCAGCAACCTGGGAAAAGGCGACGCATTTGTTGACACCGAGTCTAACGGAGCTGAAGAGGGAGTGGGGAATTCGGAATTCGGAGTTCGGAATGCGAAGTGGGGAGTGGGGGTTCTGAAGGGCTGCGCAGTTCGCCAACTCGCGCTCCAGCAGCCGCAAATTGCGGCGATTCGATTTGAAGAAGAAATCCCAAGCGTCGCCAATCAGCGGGATCGCCCCCACGCCCACATCGAGGGTGGTGTTGGCCACCATGCGGGCAAGAGCTAGATTGTGGCGGGGGGCGTGCGAATCCATCAAAATGGCAGCACATCGATCGCGTTGCCGGCCGGGTACTGATTCTCGCCGGCAGGAAAGTGCGCCAGGCATTGAGCCCGGGCCAATGCCCGCAGATCGGCGGAGCCCTGCCAAACCACTGGCCGGCAAGTGAGCTGGCCTTGTTGCGTGAATAACTCGGCCGGATGCCAGGTGGGGCGGTCCCCTTTTTGGTGAACATCCACTGCCAGCGCGGCCGTTTGCAGCGGCGGGGCCGTGCGGTTCTCGCCAGCCAGCCGCGCCAGTGCCAAGCGCACAAATAGATGGAAGCATACGAAGCTGCTGACGGGATTGCCTGGCAGTCCAAACACCAGCGTGTTTTGCTCGCGGTGATAACCAAACCAGAGCGGCTTGCCCGGTCGCAGCAATAGCTTATGGAAGATGGGAGTGACGCCGCATTCCTTGAGCATGTCGGGCACCAGATCCAGCACGCCGGCCGACACGCCGCCGGAAAGCACAAACACGTCGGCGGCGAGGCCAGCCTGCATGCGTTCGCGGAGAGTCTGGCGATCGTCGCGCGCGATGCCCAGGTCTTGAACCTCGGCCCCCGCCGACTCGGCCATGGCCAGCAACATGGGGCCATTGCTGTTGCGAATGACGCCGGGCCGAAGCGGTTGGCCCGCGGTCACCAGCTCATTGCCGGTGGCCAGCACCGCCACTTGCGGACGCCCAATGGTTCGCACCCGGTCGCGACCCACTTCGGCCAGCAAACCAATATCGCCCGGCCGCAAAACATGCCCTCGTGGCAGCACTTCTTCCCCGGCGCGCATGCATACGCCCCGCGGCAGAATATTCTGGCCATCGCGAGGCGGCCTGGTTTTCAGCCTCACTTGGGCTGGTTCGCCGGGAAGCATTTCGCTGTCTTCCACCATGACCACGGCCGTGGCGCCCGCGGGAATGGGAGCCCCCGTCATGATGCGGATGGCTTGACCCGGTTGCAGCGCGGCTTGCGGCGTTTCGCCGGCGGTAAGTTGAGCCACCACCTGTAGGTCCGCGAAGCCCGAGGGCAGGTCGGCGTGGCGAACGGCGTAGCCGTCCATCAGGGCCTTGTCGTAGGGCGGCGAATCGTTGTCGCTGGCAATGTCTTCGGCCAGCGTTAAGCCCAAGCTGCGCGCAAGGGGCGCCGAACGCGCCGCGAGCGGCCGACTGTGCTCAACGACGAGGGCCAGTGCCTGTTCGACGGTGTGCATGCGGAGGGGCTGGGGATTGGGGGCTGGTAGTGGGTGGCTGGTGGCTGGTTGCTGGTGGGGGATAGGAGTTGGTTAATCCACTGGCAGTTGGTGGCCCATTTTTTCTCTTTTGGCCGCCAGGTAGCGCGAGCGGTGTTCGTTATGGGGGGCCACGATGGGCACCTGGTCGACCACTTCGAGCTCGTAGCCGCCGTAGATGAAGGCGTCGGTCTTCTTGGGGTTGTTGGTGAGCAACCGCACGCGGCTGAGGCCCAGGTCTTTGAGAATTTGGATGCCTACGCCGTAATCGCGCATGTCGGCCTGATAACCCAGGGCGATATTGGCTTCGACCGTATCGAGGCCTTCGTCTTGCAGGCCGTAGGCGCGGATTTTTTCGACCAGCCCAATCCCGCGGCCTTCCTGGGGCAAATAGACCAGCACGCCGCAGCCTTCGCTGGTGATTTGTTCCAGGGCCAGGTGCAGTTGATCGCCGCAGTCGCAGCGCAGCGATTGGATGAGGTCGCCCGTAAAACAACTGGAATGCAGCCGGACCAGCGGAATTTCGACCGAGGTGAGGTCGCCGAAGACCAGGGCCAGCGGTTCCTGATGCTCGTGCTTGACGCTGTAGGCAATGATGCGGCCCAGGCCGTAGCGGGTGGGCAGTTCGGCTTCGGCGTCGCGGACCACCAGCTTTTCGTGGCGGCGGCGATAGCGGATCAGCTCTTCGATCGAGATGATCTCCAGCCCATGCCGCGCGGCCAGGGCGAATAGTTGTTCGCGGGTGGCGCGGTCGCCCTCGTCGTTGAGAATTTCGGAAAGCACGCCGGCCGGCCGCAAGCCTGCCAGGCGGGCCAGATCGACGGTGGCCTCGGTGTGGCCTGCCCGACGAAGCACGCCCCCTTCTTTGGCAATGATGCAGTGCAGATGGCCCGGGCGAACGAAATCATCGGCTCGGCTATGGGGATCGACCAGGGCTCGCACGGTGGCCGCGCGTTCTTGGACCGTAATGCCCGTTTTGTTGGTGCGGTGATCGACCGGCACGGTGAAGGCGGTTTTGAGCGGGGCCGTGTTGATATCGACCATGGGGTGCAAGTGCAGCCGCTCGGCCACGTCGGGCAGCACCGGCATGCAGAACTCGCCGCGCCCTCGCAGAATGAAGTTCACGATTTCAGGCGTGACCTTTTCGGCGGCGCAAATATAGTCGCCTTCGTTCTCTCGATCCTCGGCATCGACCACAATTACCACTTTGCCCTGGGCAATGGCGGCAATGGCGGCTTCAACGGTGGAAAATGTGCCCGAGGAGGGATCGCTCACCAGTTCACCTGTTGTGGGTCGGAAGAAACTCACAGGCTGGCCCGCGCGGCGCGGCCTGCAATGGCATTATTACCTGCGGCGGCCCGATTGAACACCGGCCGTTGTCTGACCCAAGCATTTGTGGACAGGGCATTGCGCTAAATTCCGTCCGCGCCGCCGATCGTTTGACGCTGCCCCTTGATCGGCTTTATCGGCAATACGCGTGGGCGGCTGCCGCGGTTGGGCGATCGGCGACCCGAAAGGTACGCACGGGGTGCGTTCCCTCGGCTTGATCGAGGTTGGAATTACAGTTTGAGCAGCGACATGCTCACCTGCAGCAGCCGGTCGTCCAGCAGCAGGGCTTCCTGGTCGGAGTGCTCGAACGTCACGTTGATGAACTTCAAACCGGGTGCGTAGGCAATGTGATACCCGGAGCCAATGATCACCGAAGGGACCGTGATATTGGTGAACGCCCAAGGGCCGGACGAAAGCCCACTCTTAATGCCGCCGGCAACAATGTTGGTCAGCTCGCCCACGCCATCGACGACTTGCGAGGTAAGGGTTTCGAAGCTGTCGCCCAGCAGTCCCCCGATCGCCTTCACGGCGAAACGCGTGGACAGGTTCAAGGTGATGAACCCTGACACCTTGCCGTGCACGCCCAGCAACCCAGTCACGGTGCCGCCTTCGCGGCTGGGTACGCACGACACCGAAACGCAGCGGAACGGCATGCCGCACATCCCCAAGGCTTCGCTCACTGCCCGATGAATGACGGGAAACAGCTCCCCTTCGGTCACCAGTTGCAGCACCTCGGCTTCTTGAGCAACGGCGGCCATGAATGCATGCCTTGCGTTAGGGGGGATCATAGGGGAGGGAAGCCGCGCGTCGATGCTTCACCGGTATGCAAAAACTTAGGACATAAATGGCGGCGAGCCGACAATTTCGCTGCCCATTCCTGGTAGGGCGGTTGTGCCGGTAATGCTGGCCCGACGTTCCCTCGACGGCTACCAAACCGTATTCTTAAGAAGGGGAAAGTTCCCCTATCTCCGAAGGCAATGGGGCTGCAAGGCGGAGTTTCTTCTCGAACCCACAAGGCAAACAGCAATGAAGGTGCAAGCTTCTCACAACGTGGAACTTAAACCGGTGGAAATGCCTGGCGCCCAGGGCTGCCAGGTGCGTTGGCTGCTGGGCGAGCGCGACGGCGCGCCCAACTTTGCCATGCGGCAATTCGAAGTAGCCCCCGGCGGGTTCACGCCCCGCCACCAGCACGATTACGAGCACGAAGTCTTCGTCCTCTCAGGCCAGGGAACGGTGATCGAAAACCAGACCGAGCACCCTCTCGCGCCCGGCGACGTGGTCTACGTGGCCCCCGGCGACGTGCATCAATTTCGCAATACCGGCTCCGAACCGATGCGGTTCTTGTGTCTGATTCCCAACAGCGCTACCGGCAAACAGGTGACCGTGGTGCCCGAGTGCGGACTGGAGCCGGCGAACGAGACCGCGTAGGGTATGCACCCCGTGCATACCACCCGCGTCGATGCGCCGTCCCAGCTAGCGGCAACCGTGCGGATCGTAGGGATTGAATGGGTGGAATCGGGATTCGATCACCCGTTCCACGGTTACACCTACCCAACCACGATGAAGCCGTCGCTACAGTTGGCCGATGATGACGAAGGTGCGTCCCGCTTCCCAGGATCAGGATGGGGTGCGGGGGGCGACCTTGATTTACCTGCTTGCTCCCCACGGATAGGGAAGTGACCATGCTGCCCGGCGACTCCGAATCCCCGCTCGAGGGCTGGCACCAATGCCGGCTGTTCTGGGTGCTCTATTCCGTCGCCTTTTTGGTGGCGTTTGTATGGTGCTTGTTTCCCGCCAAGCCTGAGAATTCCACGGCTTCTTCTCATTCTTCTCAACCGTTGGCAAAAAAGTCAGCCGCGCCGGCCGCCGCGGCTCCTCTGGAACTCCCCGCGGCAACCATGCCCACCCCCATTGCCGACACGGCCCCGTCGCTGGCCTGGCTGCAGGGTGAAATCGTGGTGGAATCGCCCATCCGCACGGCAATACGGCCCGTTGAGGTGTCGCCAAGCGGAGCCAGCACGCATCGGTAAGCGAGCGCTGGAAAAAAGCTCCATGTCTGTGCAAGGGAGCCGTGAGCCACGACGAGTTGTGATCCGTTCACACGCAACTCGGCACCATTGCAAATGCCGCAGTAAGAGCGGTCATCTCTGACTGGTTGACAATCGCCAAATCCTCGGTATCCTGCTGGGATACCTCCGATCCCTTCAGGATTCCAACAGGGTTGCGCGAATGATCCAACTTTATCCGCTCCGTGTCTCGTTAACGAAGAACGGTTACATCAAGATTGCGTATGTCCTAGAACGACACACGCGGTGGGAAGTGCTTGACAATATCCGAGGAGTTTATCCCGGCATCAATTTGGCACGCTCGCAAGCAGCGAACATTATGGGAGAGAGCCTCTCGGGTGAATTGCCCGAATTCTGGGATGAGATCCGCGCGTATAGCGATCGAGCAATTCGATCATTCGTTCTAGTGGCGATTATTTTTTCACATGTCGATCTAATCAATCTATTGCAGTCGTCCTCGGAGGGAAAGATGAAGGGACGTCTGCAACGTGGAAAAGTTGGCAATAAGGCATTTACCAATTTGGTCTATGCAATGGCGAGTTGCGACCTCTGCAACTACGTTCGAGGAGCACAAATCGTAGAATATGACCTGCGTTCGCTCGTGAGCGAGCTAGGTAACTGTGGTCACTTAGTTCGACAACTGATTGAATTCAAGCTCAAGATCTGCGGCTGGCGCGCGCCCGGATTGCCAGGTGGGACTGATTTCTTCCGCACCTGCAATGAGAATCATGTGCCCCAAGTTTTTGGACTTGGGCCGATGCAGTTTCGCCAGTGGCTCGAAAACAATTTGAGCATCGATCCGCCCGAGCAACGTGCCGCTCAACCCCGTCCGAAATAGCTACGCAGCACCACCTCGATATTGCGGCGGGACTTCGCGTCGTTCGAGATATGTGTCCACTTCGTTGCCCCAGTGCTGCCAATGTTCCCGCGGTGCACGAGCAAAAAGCTCCAAGTAATTTGGGGGACTACACTCTTCAATAATTCCATACATTTCGTCAGGCTTTCGAGAATGCTCTCGCTTACGAGACGACACCATATTCACTTGGCTTCGCCCCGGTTGTAGCGTTCGAAGCTTGCCGCGCGTCCCGAACAGTAGGACTTCGGTGACGTTTCGGAAGTAGAACCCCACCCCGCGACCGTCTGGCCCACCGTCTCGTCTGACCTTCAGCCAAATCAGGTTCGTTTTATAGACGAATCCCCAAGCTTCCAGCACCTGAAGGCCTTCCCGCAGAAGCGCATTCGGAACCCAAAGATAAAGATGGCTCTGTTTTGCTGCATGGTCTTTAACAGGTAACCTACAGATTTCTTCGAGCGACATTGTGGGATATCGTCGCAATCGTTGATGTTCAGGCGCAACCTTGCCCGTCCGGTTTTGAAACCGCCAAGGGGGGTCAGCCAGTATAGTACCAAAAGTTCCCGTTAGCCCAGGAAGTGGCATGATCTGCACCTGTCGCACGGCTTGCAGTGAAAGACTCGCCACGACGTGTTATCGGCCAATGAATGACCACACAACACGCTTTTCGTCTACCCAGATCATAAGCATTGCTAGCACGCGGTCAATGTTTTTTGGGTGGACGCAAAAGATCCCTGCGGGATCGCGAGAGAAGAACCCATCGCGTGCATTGGCAGCGGTGAATCTGAGAAACCATTGGCGCAATTGAGTGCGCGTCCATCGCCGCAGATTTATTGCGCCTTTAGAACTTTCTTTGAATCGCGCTTCGAGTCGCGAATTAATACATTCCGTATATAAGCCGAGACGCTTTCATCGCGACACTGCGCAGCCTCAATGACCTGCGCGTACTCCTCGTCGGACATACGAAAGTATCGCTTCGGGGTTTCACCGGTCGCCGGGCGTCCACGTGCGCGTTTGGCAGATTTACCCATAAGTGCCATTGTATGGTCGTCTAGAAAGCTTTCCAATTGCAATGATGAAGTTTCCCTTTCGTTCCCTCTTTCCAACGCAGCTATACTTCAGGTTGTTCCCTGGCGTGCCGTTGCGCGCCGGGCTGTCCCGCGCCGCCCCCCAAGGACGGAAGGAAAACTGATGATTCGCCCGTGTTTCTCGGTGGCCGCTTGCCTCTCGCTGGCGGCGTTCGCATTGGTCGCGCCGGCTGATTCGCAAGCCCAGGGCTTTCGTTATCCCGAAGGCAAGCACGGCGGCGGTGAGCTGCGCTACGTGCAGGGCGTGCCCGTGCTCATCGTGGCCGGCACTCCCGAAGAGATGGGCGAGCAGATGGGCGTGCTGGCCCTGAAGCCGGCGGCTGGCGCCATCGCCGTTTACGAACGATTCCTGCAATCGCAGGGCATCTCCGATTACAAGCCGCTGCTGGCGGCCATCGCCAATTCGCTGCTCAAGAAATTCCCCGACGACTATCGCCGCGAGCTCGATGCGGCCATCAAGGCCAGCGGACTCGACCGCGACCTGTTGGTGATTGGCAATACGTTTCACGATGTCCGCAAGCTCACCAGTTGCTCGGCGGTGATGGTTTCGCCCGACCGCAGCAAAACCGGCGGAGCGCTCATCGGCCGCAATCTCGATTACCCCTTTGCCCGCGGCATGCACCAATACGGGTTGGTGATTGTCTACCGGCCCACCGGCAAGCAGCCGTTTGCGGTGGTGTCGTTTCCCGGCTCCACCGTGGTGGGCTGCGCCATGAGCGCGGTCAACGCGCACGGCCTGTTCATTGGCCAAAACGATGTCGGCCCCGCCAACGATCGTTCGCCCCTGCTTCAATTGGAAAACACGCCCACCGCCGTGCTCTGCCGGCAGGTGCTCGAAGGTTGCAACACCATCGCCCAGGCCGAGCAGCTCATGCAAAAAAACAAGCCCGCTGGCCGCTCCATCTTTGTGATGTGCGACCGGAGCGGCGGCGGCGTGATCGAAGCCACGCCCAAGACCGTTTCCTTGCGACAAGACGAAAGCGGCTACTGCGCCGCCACCAACCACTTTGAAACGGCCGAACTATCGGTGGGCAAGGCCTGCCGTCGCATGGATCGGCTGGCGGCAGCCCGCGGATGGGAAAAGCTCGGCGTGGCCGAAACCCATCAGTTGTTGCAAGCGGTGAGCCAGGAATGGTGGACGGCCCACAGCATGGTGTTCGAGCCCCAAACGCTGAAGCTGCACGTTTCGTTCGGCGACGGCCAGCGCTCGGCCACCGATTTCCCGCTGCGCACGGTGGACCTTTCGCCCTGGCTGAAGGTGGACGGCCAACCGTAAGGGCAAAATCGACGTGGTTTGCCGGCTCGATCGACCCGGCGAGAATCGATCGTGGCTATACTCGTGGTTCGTGCATTTCAGTTGCCCAGCTGCTTACGCCACGGGCGTAAGCATGGCACCCCGAGTGGTTGATCTTCCCAAGCTTTCAGCTCCCCGTCCCATGCCCCAGCCCAAACCTCGCATTGCCGTAACCATGGGCGACCCGGCCGGGGTGGGGCCTGAGATTTGTTTGGACCTGCTGGCCAGCCAAGCGGTGGCCCAGGTTTGCACGCCGATCGTGTTTGGCGACGCCCGCCTCTTGAGCCGCGTCGCCCGCCAGCTCGGCAAGCCATTTAACGCACCGGTGATCGCCCAGGCAGATTGGGAACAGAACTACGCCCAGGTGGACCGACCTTCGCTGCTCGACCTGCCTGGCCTGGCTGCCGACCAGGTCACCCCCGGCCAGGTGGATGGCCGCTGTGGCGAGGCCGCCTTTCGCTACATTCACGCCAGCATCGCCGGGGCGCTCGCCGGCCAGGTGCACGCCATTTCCACCGGGCCGATCAATAAAGAAGCCCTGCATGCCGCGGGGCACTTCTACCCAGGCCACACCGAAATTTTCGCCGAGCAGATGCAGGCCGAGCGGTCGTGCATGATGCTCACTTCCGAGGCTATCACCTGCAGCCTGGTGACGGTGCACGTGGGCTACGCCGAAGTGCCGGCGCTGCTCACCGTGCCCCGGATTGTGGAAGTCATCGAGCTCACCGCCGCGGCCCTGCGGCGAATGCGCGGCCGCGAGCCGCGGCTGGCCATTTGTGGGCTGAACCCGCACGCCGGCGAGCATGGCCTGTTTGGCCAGCGGGAAGAAGAACGCCTGATCGTGCCGGCGATGGAGCAAGCCCGCGCGGCCGGCATCCAGATCGAAGGCCCCCTTCCGCCCGATACGGCTTTTCTTCCCTGGCGGCGCGCCGAGACCGATGCCTACGTGTGCATGTATCACGACCAGGGCCTGATCCCGCTCAAGGCGCTGGCCTTCGAGTCGGCCATCAACATCACCCTGGGACTGCCGATCGTGCGAACCAGCGTGGATCACGGCACGGCGTTCGACATTGCCTGGGCAGGCACGGCCAACCCCAGCAGCATGAAGGAAGCCGTTCAATTGGCGGCCAAGCTGTGCCGGCCTTCCGGGTGAAGTCTTCCTCACCTTACCGTTTTCTAGGCGCGGTGTATTTTTGCAGGCTTTTCGCAACGAGCCCCCGGTGTTGTGAATGCCTGATTCTTTGCAACCCGGCGCGTTGGCGAGGGACGTTTGTGGGATTCGCTCGCTAATGACTTTCTTTCTCCCTTCTCCCCCGGTACTCCGGGGAGAGGGGAGAAAAGGGGTTCGCGCCCGCTGCTTTCCAAGCCGCGACGCAAGGGCTTTCACTGCCCGCGTCCGCCCAACCGTGTGGATCCCTCTCACACCATGAAGAAACCTCCCTGGCCCAAGAGGACGGACCAGGGAGGTTTTGTTTGATTGCGAGGCGAGCTATCGATCGCTCGCCTGCTATTTCAGATTCTGAAACACATCGGGATCGGGAACATCCAAAGCCTTGCCCTCTTCAATGGGAGCAGGCGTAAACGAGGGTTCCGTGGTCGTCGGCTGAATCGAGAACCCAAAGTCGAGGAAGTCGATCGTTTCCCCGCCGGCGATGGTAAACAGGGCCAACCACTGTTCGGGGGTCAGCGACTTATCAAGAGACCTCGCCGCGCCGTCGAGAAATTGAACAAGCGTTTTCCCCTCGGGTCCAAAACTCAGGCTGGCTGCCGGATTCTTGGGATCAAAGTCGTAATCGCCTGGCTTGGCCCAGGGCACGGCTTTGTCGGGAGCGACCTGCACGGCCAACACCGTGTTGGAAAGGCCATCGCTAACCGCACTAAAATTCATGTCCTTGTCGGCGCCGGCCCAGGCGCCATTCCCCTTGGGCGCTAGCACGTCGGTCTTGCCGGGACCGATCGTTTTATCAATCACGAACACACTCGGCATTTGAGCCAGGAGCTTGGCATTGGCGGGGCTGTCCCAAGGCTCCTCCCGATTCAACTGATTGTACAAGGCTTGCTGTTCCAAAAACGGCAGTAATTCCACCCGCCAACTGAGCAGCGGCTGGCCGTCCTTGCTCTTGATATCGCTGGGGAACTTGTTGTGGACATCGGAGTACATCATCAAGGCCAAACCGATTTGCTTCAGGTTATTGAGTCCAACGACACGCTTGGCCGAGGCATCGCGAACCGCCAGAATGCCTGGCATCAGCTTATCGATCTTGGCCTGAAAGTCGGCAGGCGTGGCCACCACCAGCACCACCGAGGCGCCTTCGTGGGTGAGCTTCGCCGAGCTCAAGGTATCGCTCGCCAGACTCACCATTAACTGGCCGTCAATCTCCGGTGGAACTTCTTGTGCCATTCCCGGGATCATTACGCCCGCCAGGCCCTTGCCCATTTGCAAGAAGCCGTCGGCCGACTTTTGGAAGGCCTGAGCCTTGTCGGCCGCGTTAAAATTCAGCGTGCCCTGCAGCTTGGGAGCGCTGCCAATATCCACGGTTAGCACGCCCGAGGTGATGTGCTGAGCCGCATCGGCCAGGGGCTTGGCCATCGCCGGCACTTCCACCCCTTGGGGCGGCGTTTTCATCAAGTCCTTGAAGGGATCGGTCACGCCGGCGGTGACAATGTCGTGGTTCAGATCGAGCGTTTTCACCAACTCGTACAGCGGGCCACTGGCAGCCTGCTGATCCATCAGGCCGGTAATGTCGGCGTCGGCGGCGATCAACAGGGTGGTGTCGTCCACAAAGTACACCGACGGGGGCGATTGCGGATCGGGCGACTTCCAATAGGTTTTGTCGCCGTGCTTGGCTTCGGTCAATTGCTGCATGGCCTCCGACTTTTTCAGGGCGTCCTTGTTGATGGCGGTCGAGGTGTGAATCACCATGCAGCCGGTCGGTCCCTTGGCCGCGGGAGCAGCGGCGGCCACCATGGCCAGGCCGGGCATGCCGCGGAGCAAGTTGCCCTGGTCGAACTTGCCGGGGAAGTCGGGACTGGCAGGATCAGGTCCCACCGGAGGGCCGAAATCATCGCCCGGCCCACCAGGGCCACGGCCGCCCAGCGGCATTTGCTCGGTCATGGCTTTGGCGCTTTCGGCGTCGATGCCGCCGATCATCAGCACCGTTTCGATCGAATGGGGATCGATGCCGACCTTACTCTTGAATTCTTCGAGCGGATTCTCCTCCTTGGGCGCCAGGCTGAGCATGGTCTTGGTGACCGAAGCATTCAAAATGCTCTGGGGCCGCACCAGCACCAGGCCTTGGTGGCGGGCGTTGATATACCGCAACCCCATCGTGTCGGGGCCGTTAATACCGGGGGTCTCTTGGGAACCACCGCAACCAAATGCGCCGAGCAGCAGCGTTGCCCCCAGCACGTAACTCCATCTACGCAGCATGACCTTATTCCTTAAATCGGGATTTCGATGTGAATTCACCCGCCCCGCAACATACCGCGCGCGGGTGGGGTAAACAAGCAGCCGAGGCCGGTGTGACGCTGGCAACCTCCGGCACAACCAAGATGCATGCCCCTTGGTTATTCGTTGCCTTTCCAGGGGACGTTTGGCAATGGGTTCAAGGAAACTTTGCAGCCGGAGTCAGGGAGAACGAACCGGGGGACGCCCCGGATAATACCTTCGGTCCGGGCCGCGGGGCTGATCCAGGCCAAACAGGCTCGCTGGCCGCCGGGTGGTCTTGCCGGGAAGCGGTTTTGGCAAATCGAGCCCCATTTGCGTCATTTGTCGATGCCAGAGACTATGGGGGCCGCTCTCAGAAGCGGAGGGCGTGGGTTCACCTCCCTCCATGCTGAACAAAGCCGCCCATTCCTTCAGGAATAATGCCTTGGAATAGGTGTGTACATTGCCATCGGCGAGCCAGACCACGGTACGCGAAGCGCCATCGGGGCCAGGCCCATGATCCGTTAACGCTTGGTGCAACTTGGCGCTGTCAGGCCTGGTCCAGGTAACCGCCTGATCGGCCCTGGCCTGAATCGCCAAGCCCGTGTTCCAAACACCGTTAGGAAGGTTCCGGATCGAGACCGGTTGTTTCGAGCCGAGAATCGTGTGGTCTCCTGGCGGAGAAACAAGATCGGTGCGGCCCTCGCTCGAGCTAATGTTGATTCCGAATACGTCGGGCATGCGATCGATCAATTGGGCATTGGCCGGGCTATCCCAGGGTTCGTCCAACCGGAATCGATCGAACAGCGCTTGCTCTCCCAAGTAGGGAAGAAGCTCCACGCGCCAACTCAGCAGGGGTGTTCCTTGAGCATCGCGAATATCGGCGGGGTAGCGGCCCTTGTCTCCATGGAAAAGCACAATCGCCTCCCCGATCTGCCAGCATTTCTGGAAGGACTTGCCCGACATGGGGGAGTACGGCACCGGCGCCAATTTCACAAACCAGGTTTCAACGGGATCATCGGGTTTAGGAGGCTCCCAAGGGGCCGTCTCGTGTTCGAGTTCAAACAGTTCCTGGGCCTTGCGCCTCGATTCCAGGTCGGCCAATCGTCTTGCCTCCGCGTTCGCTCGCTCGATGGCCCGCCATTTTTGAAAGGTTTCGGCCATATACTCCGGCGTATCCGCTGGGAAACCAATGCCAAACTCCACGGTCGAATCGCGCCGCGCTAGCTCGACCGACCGCAGAATGTCATGGATCAACTTTTGGGTGGGCTCCGAGATCTCCACAGGCACGTCGCCGATCGATCCTGGGGCGTTTTCACGCAGCCACTCCACGGCGATCATCACCCAGGGCCGCGCCTGGTTCACGTAGAAATCGGCCGCGGCTTCGGTGCGGAAAATGCCACGGACGGAAAGCCGTGGGGCCTTGCCCAAATCCAACGCCAGCAAGGCAAAGTCCACTTGCTTGACGCAACTCTCCAAATTGAACGCCGGATCGTCCAGGGGAATAACTTCGCCCCCCTGATCTTCCAGGGCGACCCCCAACAGGAGATCATTCTCAAGGTCTTTGTCCTGAATGACCGTAGGCAGGCGGCCGCTGGATGCGGAGCTCTCCATCACCCGCTTGAGGTCGTCTTCCGCCCCAATGACCATCGTGCGGTCATCGACGAAGTGGATGGATGCATCGAGGTTCGGCAACCAATCCCATTCCCACTCGGCAGGGCTCCACCAGTACTCTTTGTGCTGGTGAGTCCGCAACTCGTGCCGCCGCATGCGGATAGATTTCCATAGCAAGTCCCGATCAATAGGTTGCGCCATTCGCACCACCAACAGAGCCTTTCTGTTGGCCACTCGTTCCCTCACGCCCTCTTCGTCGGCGCCGCTCGGGTCGTCGGGTTCGGCCATTTGCTCGCCGTCGCGAAACAGAAAAGCCATCGATTCCGAGTTGCGAAAATCGATGCCGGTTTCATCGATGATCCATTCGGCCAATTGTTCATCGTCGTCGTGGGAACGCTTGACCTCCTTGACGAACGGCGACGCGTACATTTTCCGTGGACGTAGCAGCAAGAAACCATAGTGTCGCTCATCGGCAAACCGCAGGCCCGCGCGAAACTCGGCCTCGGGCATGCGGATGGGCCCCGCCGCTGGCAGAGGGTCCTTCTCTTGAATTTGCCCGTGCTGAGCCTTGGCCGGCCCTGCACCCTGCCGGCCACAACCGGCGTTGACTAGGAAAGTCGCCGACAAAACCGTTGCGGTCGCCATCCTGAGGAACACGGGCCTGCTCCCATGAGAGATCATTGAAGAAAGGAGAGTGCGGCAGTCGGGGGCTGACACTCTGGGGAGTCCTCAGCATAGGGGATGAACCGGGGGCGATCAAATGTTGGGTTGTTCTCGTTCTGTCGTGCGAGTGGGGAACTCCGGTCGTGGGACCTGGGGGATGAACCCCCAGGCCCGCTGGATTGCTTTTGACGGTGGTCGCGTCTTTGCCGGGTCGCTGCTACACTCCCACGGGTGTCAGGCTGCCCAGCGTTTTGCCCAGGGCGTCGGCCACGCGGCGGGCGGTTTCCATGGCCGCGGCGAACTGGTCGAAGTTCATCGACTGGTAGCCATCGCTCATGGCCGCCTCGGGCTGGGGGTGAACTTCCACGATCAGGCCATCGGCCCCCGCCGCCACGCTGGCCGCCATCATGTCGGGCACCAGGTAGGTGTGGCCCGTGCCGTGGCTGGGATCGACCACCACCGGCAGGTGTGTTTTGGCGTGCAGGTAGGGGACCGAAGCCAGCGGCAACGTGAACCGCGTGTGGCTTTCGAACGTGCGAATACCCCGCTCGCAAAGAATCACGTTGGGGTTGCCGGCATCGAGAATGTACTCGGCGGCCAGCAGCAGTTCGTCCATGGTGGCGCTGGGACCGCGTTTGAGCAGCACGGCCCGATGGGTGTCGCCCACGGCGGCCAGCAAGCGGTAGTTCTGCATGTTGCGGGCACCCACTTGCAGCACGTCGGAGTACTCGGCCACCAGCGACACGTCTTCGCTGGCCACCACTTCGGTGACGATCGCCAGGCCCGTGGCGTCGCGGGCCGCCGCCAGCAATTTCAAACCGTCTTCTTTGAGTCCCTGGAAGCTGTAAGGGCTGGTCCGCGGTTTGAACGCTCCGCCCCGCAGCGCCGTGGCGCCCGCGGCCCTCACGGCTTCGGCCGTGGCCAGCAGTTGCCGTTCATCTTCCACCGAGCAAGGACCGGCGATCACGCCGATCGTGCCGCCGCCCACCGTCAGGCTGCCGGCGGTTACCACCGTGGGCTCGGGCTTGACTTCGCGGCTGGCAACTTTGTAGGGGGCCAAGATCGGCAGCACTTGATTCACTCCAGCACAACTTTCCAGGGCTTCTTTGTGTGACTCGCGTTTGTCGCCAATCGCGGCCACCACGGTGCGTTCGGTCCCTTCAATCACATGCGGCTTGAGACCCAGGCTGGCCACGCGTTCCACCACGTGGTTCACCTCTTCCTTCGACGCTCCTTTGTTCATCACGACGATCATCGCACTACTTCCTCTTCAAAGGCGGGATAAGCGTTCCGCGGCAAACTACGGCGTGCGGCAGAAACGGGGAGACAACACGAGAAAACCAACCAACAAAAAAAGCCCCGAGGCCTGGGGGAAACCAGGCCTCGGGGCTGTTGCTCTTGGATTGAGGGGTGGGGTGGTACTACCAGCCTCCTCCAAGCCCGGGGCCTGGGGGTCCAAAATAATACCAAAATCGATCGTAGAGCAGGGTCGAGGTCATGGTTTGATTCTGCGCTGGCCGTTCGCGGCGTGCAAGAGGGAAGCGAGGAAAAATGCGGAGTGGGGAGTTCGGAGTTGACGGGCGGTTTGATGCTTTGTTGAGGGTTGCCGCCCATTCATGGCCGAGGACGGCCAGTCCGTAACGTAAGTGAACTCGATTCGGCCAAGCCTACCGGGGAGCTTGCTGGCGAAAGCGAACCCTGACCGCGCGACGGCATTTCCCCCACGACCTTGAGTCCGTCCGGGGGATACCCCTATCGATTCTAGTGGCACTTGCAGCCGTGGGCGTGGTAGCCGTAGCCGCACTCCAGGGCCAGCAGACCTTCGGCGGCCGCCAGTTCCACGCGGGCTCTTTTCCAGGCCAGGTAGCGGGCGAACAGGCTTTGGCGGAGTTGCAAAACCTGCAGCTCGGTTTGTTGCGGCGCCAGCGGGTCACCACGGCCCAGCGCGCGCAGCTGGCGGATGTTTTGCAGCGTTTGCTCGGAGTGCTCCACCTGGGTTTGGGCGAGCAGCGTTTGTTGAGCGCGGACGTTGGCGGAGGTGACAAAGCCTTGGACTTGGGATGAAATTTGTTCCTGGTTTTCCAGGATGAGCCGCGACAGTTGGCCATCGCGGGTGGCCAGCTCGTCGTCTTGATTGAGCTTGAGCAGCTTGCAGAGCCACGACTGCTTGCCTGGCGGAACGCCGAGCGAAGGGTCGGACTGCTGCAACACGCTGCGCACGATGGGAAGATTCTCTTCGGAATTTTCCGCGCGGGTGACGCGCAGAATTTGTAGCTCCGCCCTCTGGGAGAGCGCCAGGCTTACGCCTTGTTCCACACTGAGCGGCAGGGGATCGATGGTCAAATCGATCGTGGGCCAGATCGGGTGGGGCTGCATATCGCCCATGCCCAGCAGGTAATACAGCGTGCGATTGAGGCCATCGATCGTGACCACGATCTCGGCTTGCTGCTGTTGCAATTCGAGCCGCCGCCGCCGCAGTTCTTGCGCGGTGCCGTCGAGCAGCACGCCGTCGGCCGCCATTCGGTCCAGGTCTTGCAGCGTGGTTTCGATGATCGTGAGGCTGCGGCAGGTGGTTTGCCGACCCGATTCGGCCTCGACCAGATCGTAGTAGCGGAGCAGCGCCTCGCGGGCTGCCTCGTTGCGAATCTGCACTTCTCGCAGGCTGCGCAAGCGGCGATGCAGGCTGCCGGGCTCGCCTTGGGTGCAGCAGGAGCGACTGTCGGCGCGGGCCGAGAGGGCGTTTTCCATGCGCAGGAGCGCGGCCACGGACGCATTGGCCGCGGCCAGGCATTGGCACTCCTTTTCCGTCAGCTCACGGTAAGGGCCATCGCCTTCGCGGGGACAAGCCGCCGGCAACAGCGCCGCTTGGGCGGGCAAGACGAGGTTCTGAGCGGAGCGGCCCACGAGACGCATTTCGGTTTCGGCGCGGCCCGGCCCATGAACGGCGCCATGCCCGTGATGCGCGCAGCCCGACGCCGCGGCGAGCAACACGACAAAGCACCATCCCTGTTTCCGCGGCATGTTCATCCTCGAACGGCAATCGAGCGGGCATTGGTTTGTTATCGAGTGCCGCTGAGTCTGGCTGCAACAATTTCGGGGCTAGTTGCTGGTTGCTAGTTGCTAGTTGCTAGTTGCTGGTTGCTAGTATTTCTACCAGCTACCAGCCACTAGCTACCAGCCACCACTTGCAGCATGCCGCTATCCAGCTCCATTTGCCGCTGCATTTTTTCCGCCAGGCTTTGGCTATGGGTCACGCAGACCAGCATGGTTTGTTCTTGCTGCTGAAGTTCCAGCAAGAGCTGGCTGATGGATTCGGCCGTGGTGCGGTCGAGGTTGCCGGTGGGTTCGTCGGCGAGCAGCAGTTGGGGCCTGGCGATGAGTGCCCGCGCGATGGCCACGCGCTGCCGCTCGCCGCCGGAGATTTCGGCCGGGCGATGTTCGAGCCGATGGGCGAGCCCCACGCGGTCGAGCAGCATTTTGGCCCGATCGAGGTCTTGCTGCCGACTGGGACCGATGGCCAGGGCGGGGATCAGCACGTTTTCGAGCACCGAGCACTGCGGCAGCAGGTGATGATCCTGAAACACGAAACCGATGCGCTCGTGGCGGAACCGCGCCAGCTCGGGCTCGGGCAATTCGAACGGATTCACGCCCCCGAGTTGCACCGTGCCCGAGGTGGGGCTATCGAGCGTGCCGAGGATATGCAGCAAGGTGCTTTTGCCACAGCCGCTGGGGCCCAGCACCGCCAGGTTTTCGCCGGCCGAAAGCGAGAGCGAAATGCCTTGCAGCACCGTGAGCGGCTCGGCGCGGGTGGGGAATTCTTTGGTTAGATTTTGGACTTCGAGATCGGCCATCGGGGTATTCCTGCCTTCCGTCCTGCCGGGCGTTTGCGGCCCCCCGGGATCCAGAAGGGTTCAATGGTAAGAGATTGCCCAGACGTGGTCGATTTACGGCGTCGCCCGCCCGACGGTCTGGCTAGGGCTAAGGGGCAATGGCTAGGGCGTGGCCGCCGCTTCTTCAGGCCTCGGCGAGGCCCCAGGTTCTGGCGGCTGCGTTTCCGGCGGCTTGGCCTCCGCCAGCGTGCCTCGCAGCCAATCGGCAATGCTTTCGATCACCTCGGGCGAGAGGCCTTCGCTGGGAATGTCCGGATCTTCCACCGTGCCGAAGGCTGGCATGGATTGCGAATTGCTGGCCGGGTCGGCATCGAAGGCGTGGCCATAGAACCGCTCGGCGTTGGGATTGGAGATCATGCCAATCAGCCATTCGCGAGAACCCCAGCCGGTGAGGTCGGGGGCGCTCCCTTCGGAGCCGGCATCGTGGAATTTGTGGCACTGGGCACACCTGGTGTCGTCGGCCAGGATGGCGCGGCCTTTTTCGGCGCGGTCTTTATCGGCCTGCGACTCCGGCAGGTTGCCGGCTTCGGCGGCCAGGGCCACGGCAATCTGCTCGATCACCTCCGGCGTGTAGCCGGAGTCCTTGTCTTGCATATCGGACTTCACGTAGTTGACCATATCGCCCTCTTTGAGGGGCGTATTGCCAAAGTAGTTGGGGCCATCGATTTGCTGGGGGTCGAGCAGGCCCTTCACCCAATCGCGGGCGCCAAAGCCATACAGGTTGGGGGCGGACGATTGTTCGCCGAGGAAAAAGCCTTCGCCAGCGGGGTTGGAGTAGCCGTGGCAGACCAGGCAGTTATTGGTGACCACATTCAGGGCCGTGGCCTTGGGGTGGTTGCGCATTTGATAGCGGTGCCCTTGCGAGGGGATGCCATTTTCGGCGAGGTGCAGGGCCAGGTCGCGATTTTCGTGGGCCACCCACACGGCGTTGGCATAGTCCTGGTTGCCGCGGTCTTCGCGCATGGCTTCGAAGGTGAGTACGCCCGCCCCGGCCAAGATCAAGAAAATGAACGCCACGTTGAACCAGTGCCCTGCTCGAAAGCGGCCGGTGAGGGGCATCAGGAACAGGATCAACATGGCCACGGCCGGCACCACGATCGCGCCCAAGAACTCGCCCAGCTCGCCGTGCCCTTCAAACAGCTTGAGGAACTGGAAGAGGAACAGGAAGTACCACTCAGGGCGAGCGGCGGAGAACTCTTTGGCGCCGTCGGCCGGCGCGTAGAGTTCGGCGCCTTTGAAGTAGAACGACAGCGTCATCACCACGGCCAACACGGCCAGGCAGGCGACGGCGTCTTTGAGAACCTGGTCGGGCCAAAAGGCCTGGTCGGCCTTTTTGATCGGCTGCTTGGCATGCAAGCCATGCCGGCGAAACACGGCGATATGAACCACCAGCAGACCGATCAACAGACCGGGCAGCACGCCGGCGTGCAGAGCAAAGAACCGGGTGAGCGTATGGTGGCCATATTCGTTGCCGCCCACCACCAGCCGCTGGGCGTCTTCGCCCACCACCGGCACCAGGCCGGTGAGATTGGTGGCCACGCGGGTGGCCCAATAGCCTTTTTGATCCCACGGCAGCAGGTAGCCGGTCAGCGACAGCGCCAGCACAATTTGCATGAGGATCAGGCCGACCCAGAAGTTGACCTCGCGGGGGGCTTTGTAGGCGCCATCCCAGACTACTTGCAGCAGGTGCAAACCGAGCAGCACCACCATGGCCTGGGCCATAAAGTGATGGATGCCGCGGAGCATCCAGCCACCCTGCATTTGGGTTTGAATGTAGTACACGCTTTCCCAAGCGGTGTTGTCGCTGGGGCTATAGGCCATCCACAGGAACACGCCGGTGATCACCTGCACGGAAAAGGCAAACACCAGCGTGCTTCCCCACACGTAGCGCCAGCGCGATCCGCCGGGAATGTTTTCGTAGAGCGCTTCGTGAACCAATGCCCGGTAACCCGTCCGGTCATCCAGCCAATCCATGAATTTGCTCATACCTTGGCGACCTTTTCCGCTTTTCCGGTGTAGAAGTTTTCGAACCGCACCCAGACTTCGTCCCGACCGTCTTGGCCAGGGCGAATTTCGGTTTCCAGCGCGTCCAAACCCCGAGGGCTGGGCGTGGGCTGAATGACCGTGCCGTCCAGGTGGAACGCGCTATTATGGCAAGGGCACTTGAACTCTTTTTCGTCGCCACTGCTGGCCAAACGCACCGAACAGCCGGCGTGAGGGCAGGTGGTGTTGAAACATTGCAAGCCGGGCGACGGCTCGAGGCCGCAGGCAATGAACACGCTGCCAATCGGCTGCTGGGCGTTGAAGGTCCACTGATCCCATAGATCGGCAATCACCTCAAACCGTCGCGGCGTGCCGTCGGCGGGAATTTCATCCAAATAGGCCACGCGGAGAAAGTTCGATTCGGATACGCCGGGCTTGCGCCGCAAGGGATTGAAGAAAGCCACGATCCCGGTCGCCAGCGGCACCAGCACGATCAGCGTGCCAATCACAGCGGCCGAGGCCTTGACCAAGAACCCCCGTCGATCGACATCCGCAGGCGTAGGACGCTCGGCCTGGGGCTTACTGGCAGCGGATTTGGAGGGCGGGTTTTTGGGCGGCGTTTTCATATCAAAAATTCTCGTTGGTTTGCGCGGGGCACAGGGCCAGGAGGCGCGACAACGGCGAAGCGGGAAGAAACACAAACATGTCGGCCACGGCTGGTAGTTACCGGGCGGGCCAGGCAGCGACCGGCCTTGTGGCCAGGGTGGAGGGTGTGGGGAGCAGGTTTTGCGGCGTGACTCACAAGGAGGGAGTGGAACGAAGCGGGGAGACTTCCAAGGCCCAATGCAATGCTCCGCGAACCCCCAACAGGCACAGGACGATGCAGGATCAACCCACGCCAAAAAGGGCGGAACTTTCCCCCGAATGTCTCCCGCTCCTCATGGCTTTCCACGGCAGGTAATGGTTTGGGGTTTGGATGCGGCTCGCTTGTTTTCGGTCCAATGCAATTATCGCATCGCCGCGCGCACAGCGTCAAGCACTTTGGGCTGGGCCTCGGCAAAGCTGCCAGCCACAAACGCGCCCGCCGCCGCCTTGTGCCCGCCGCCGCCAAAACCGGCCGCCAATTGGCTGCAATTTACCTGGGGCGTGGTGCTGCGGAAGCTGATCTTGAATCCGCCGCTGGCCTGCTCCACGAGAATCACGGCCACCTCCACGCCCTTGACGGCCATGGTCAGGTTGACGACGTCTTCGGTATCGGTCGGCAGGGCGCCCGTGACCTTGAAGTCTTCTTGCAGCACGGCCGTGTGGCTCAGCCGGCCGTCGATTTCGGTCTGCGTGCGCGAGAGAATGATCCCTCGCAATCGCAACCGGGCCAGCGTGTCTTGCTCGTACAGGTCGTGATAAATCCGCGTGGGGTTGGCGCCCGCGGCCACCAGCCGGCTAGCCAAGGCATAGGTTCCGGCCGAGGTGCTGTTGAAGTGATACCAGCCGGTATCGGTGGCGACCGCGGCAAACAGCGGCGTGGCGATTTCGGCCGTGAGCTCCACGCCCAAGTGCTCGGCGGCTTCGGCCACGAGGCGGCCTGTCGCTTCGGCCGAAGTGTTTTTGAACAGCTCGGCGCCCAGGTCGTCTTCGCCCACGTGATGGTCGAGGACCATTTTGATGGCCTTGCTGGCTTTAATGACTGGCCCCATTTCGCCGATCTGCGCCCAGGCGCTGGTGTCGAGGATCATCAGCACCTCGACCTCGGCCAGCTCTTCTGGCTGGATATCCACGCCAATCTGTTTGATCTTGCGGTGGGGGTCGATGAATTGCAGGTTGGCAGGCGTGGCGTGACCGTTGACGATCACGACATCTTTGCCCAGGGCTTCGAGCACGCCCGCCATCCCGAGCTCGCTCCCCAAGGCATCGCAATCGGGGCGAATATGACTGATCAGCAAGAACCGCTGGTGGCTCTTCACAATCTCGACGAAGCGGGGCCAGTTGATCGTCATATCGGTTTCATCGTTGGGGGGGAGCATGGGGAGAGCGGAAGGAGAGCCGTTGCTGGCCTACAATTGCCGAGCAATTTGGGCGGCCCGCTCCACATCGCTGTGAAGCTGTGCCCGCAGGGCTTCCACGCCGTCAAAGCTGCGAATGTCGCGCAACTGGCTCAGAAAGTCAACCTCTAGCGGCTTGCCATACAGCGAGCCGGCAAAGCCAATCAGGTGGACTTCCACCTTGAGGGCCTGCTCGCCAAAGGTGGGGTTGGGGCCCACGTTAATGGCCGCCGGCCAGGGCGCGCGGGCCACATAAGCGCGGCCGGCGTACACCCCAGGGCCCGGCAACAGCGTATCGATCGCCCCCACGTTGGCGGTGGGGAAACCGATCCGCGCGCCGCGGCCGGCGCCGTGAATGACCATGCCCCGGATGCGGTAGGGGTGCGTGAGCAATTTGGAAGCCGTGTCGATATCGCCCGCGGCAATCAACCGCCGGACGCGGCTGCTAGAGACGGCGGCCCCTTCCAACTCCAGGGCAGGCACCACTTCCAGATAAACCCCGGCCTTTTCGCAGTACTCTCGCAGCACGTCCACCGTGCCGGCCCGATTGCGACCGAAGAAGAAATTGGGGCCTTCCACCAAGGCCCGCGCGTCGAGCCGCTCGCGCAGCAAGTGATCGAAGAAGACCTGGGGGGGGAGTTCCAACAGCGCCGGATCGGTGGGATAGGCCAGCGTGGCATCGACCCCCAGTTCGGCCAGGAGGTGCGCTTTGCGATCGGTCCAAGTCAGCGGCGGAGGGCACTGATCGGGACGCAGCAGCCGCACCGGGTGGGGGTCGAACGTGAACACCACCGCCGGGCCATTTACCCGTTGGGCCGCGGCCAGCAACCGCTCCACAATGCGGGCATGCCCGCGGTGCACGCCATCGAAGTTGCCAACCGCCACCGCCCCGGATCGAAACCGGTCGGGCAATTCGTCGAGGCTGCGGAAGAGTTTCACAGCGGGGGGAGCGACTTCGGAGGGGGGATGGTTTACCAAGGAACTTACCGGAGCGCCAGCCCAGGGTGGCAGTCCGCCGGGGGGCGACGGCGAAATGCCCCCAATTCAACGGGCGTGATGGGTGTTTGTACCATAGCCGGCCCGCCACCGGGAGTGGCCGCGGCGGCTTCCGGGGCGCGGCAAGTCCTGGCCGCGGCGCTGTTCCTGGCCCATTACGACCCGAGCCGCAACGCCACCACGGCTCCGTTGATTACGGCCGCCACGCGGAGAACTTCGTGCACGTGGTCTTCGCCCAGGCCGGCCTTGATCACGCTGGCTTCGTGCGAATTGAGGCAGGCTTCGCAGCCTGCCAGCGCCGCGCAGGCCAGGGCGCACAGTTCAAACTGCTCTTTGCCGCTGGCCGGGTTGGCCATCCGGTTCATCCGCAAGCTGGGCCGGCGCTGCTCGTAGGCTTCTTTTTTGAACATGTGCTTGGAGCGGTAATAAATGGTGTTCATGCCCATCAAGGCGGCAGCCGCTTGCGCGTCGCCAATATCGCCTTCGTTCAGGTTTTGGCCGGCATCGGCGATCAGTGCCGCCGCCAGTTCCGGGGCATTCACGAAGTAGGCCGAAGTCAGGGCCACGGCGAAAGTTTGCTTGGGCGAGAGAATGGCGCCCTGCAACACCGAAGACAAATTCAACCGCATATCTTTGCACGACTCAGGCATCCGCTCGCGCAGCGCGTCGATCTGTTCCACGTTCAAGCTCCCATCCGTCTTGCGAAAAAAAATTCCGGCCTGTATTGGGCGGACCAGCGCGGGGAAGGCCCGGCGGGGCCGGACGCGGTCCTTCTTCCGTTCCTTCATTATGGGGCACCGCGGTCGCGGCGACCAGCGGACTGCCGGCCCACGGTCGTTCGCTCCGCGGGGGGCTACTGCCGCATTTTGTCCGCCTGATTGGCAGGTTATGATGATTCCCAACGAGCTCAGACTTATCGCGGCCTGCGATTGTCCTCGCCCCATTACATTCTCCGCCTGCCGGGCTCTGCCTCACCGAAGGATACACCATGACGCGACGCCTTCCCCTTCGACCCATCGTTGCCGTGCGCCGCTTGAAACAAGCGTGCGGGGCGGCGGCCCTGTGGGCTGTAGCGTTCACCACCACGGGCCAGGCCCAACCGGCCATTCAGTTCGAAGACGTTACCGCGAAGGCCGGCTTGCTCAAACCGCTGGAAGGCATGATGGGCCACGGCGGCGCCTGGGGGGATGTGGACGGCGACGGCCTACCCGACCTGTTTGTGGGCGGTTTCTGCGATCGGCCGGTGGAAGAATACGCCCCCGCCAAGGCCCAAGTGCCGTCGCGGCTGTTTCACAACACGGGCGCCGGCTTCGAAGAATGGCAGCCGGAGGCGACCAGGTTCCACGGCCGCGTTTCGGGGGCGCTGTTTGCCGACCTCGACAACAACGGCACGCTGGAACTCTACTCGGCCAACAACGCCCGCGCCAATTCCCGCCACACCGACGAAGTTCGCCGCTCGGCCCAAATGCGGATGAGCAACCTGTTCGAGAACAAGAACGGCAAGCTGATCGATATTTCGAAATCCAGCGGGGCCTGCCCCGAAGGCCTGCGCAGCGCGCGAAACATTGGCGCCCTGGATTACAACGCCGACGGCCTGCTCGACCTGCTGGTGGTTGAAGACAAGTTCATCAAGAACCCCCGCACGCTGCTGCTCAAGAACCTGGGCGATCTCAAGTTTGAAATCGCGAACGACGAAGTCGGCCTGCCCAACGATATTTTCGCCCTGGGCCTGGCCTATTCCGACATCAACGAAGACGGCCGGCCCGACTTCTTTTTCCCGCACAGCAATCGCATGTTTCTCAGCACGGGCGATGGCAAGTACCGCGAAGACGCCAAGCTCAACGAAACCTTTGCCTGGAAGCCGGTCAATGGTGAGGAATGGCCGTGCGGAGCGGTGTTTGCCGATCTCAACCGCGATGGTCGCCTCGACCTGCTGCTGTCGCTGCACTACCAGCAAGCCAGGAACAAGGTCTATCTGAACGAAGGGCTCAAGAACGGCGTGCCGCAATTCCGCGACGTGACCGACGCGGTGGGCCTGGGAGAAACCGTGCCGCAGAAATGCCCTCACGTGGAGGTGCAAGATTTCGACAACGACGGCAACCCCGACATCTACATGTCGGCCGCCTGGCTCGATGACGCCGGCAATGTTACGCCGCTGATCTATCGCAACCAGGGCCTCAAGAATGGGCTGCCCCGGTTCGTGCCCACGCGGGCCATCGAAGGCCCCATGGTTTACTACCCCGCCGGTCCCTCGGCCGATTACGACAACGACGGCAAGGTCGATCTGTTTCTGATCAACTGGTTCCAAGGCAATCATTCGCGCCTGCTCCGCAACACCAGTGCCGCCGGCGGTTGGCTCAATGTGCGGGTGGAAGGAACCAAGCTGAACCGGATGGGCATCGGGTCGAAGGTCAGCCTGTACCCTGCTGGCAAATTGGGCGACGCCCAGGCCTTGCTCGGCCATCAAGAACTGACCGTGGGCTATGGTTACGCCAGCGGTCAAGAACCCGTGTGCCACTTTGGCCTGGGCGACGTGAAGCAGGTGGACGTGCAAGTCACGCTGCCCGACGGCACGCAACTGGTAAAGAAGAACGTGGCGGCGGATCAGGAAATCAAGCTGGTGGAAGCGGCAAAATAACCGCCCGCCCAGCCCACAACTTGCCCCTAGAAACGTTGGGGCAAGGCCTGCCATCCGTATCGGCCAGATTCGTCTGGGGGCTGGTTGCCGGCAGCGGTTGCCTGGCATCACCAGCCGGCAGACGGCAACCAGACCCCAGCCACCCCCCGGTTGCGTTTATGGAAGCAGCTAAGCCGCCTTCTTGCGCCGGCGAGGCTTGGCCGCCGCTTCGCTATCTTCCCTATCGCTAACTTCCCTATCGTTATCTTCCCTGTCGCTATCTTCCAGGGAATCCACTTCCGGATCGCTCTGAGCCCCGTCTTCCCCAGCAGGCTCAAGTTGCTCGCTGGTGGCTGCCGGCAGTGGTGAGGAGCCCGCCGCCGGCTCGGCCGGTTTGGCCGGCGCGTACTCGGCAATCACCGCCTCGATGCGCGCCAGCAGCGCGTCGAGTTCTTCGATCACACTCTGTTGCCGGGCTTCAATATCATCGAGCAGGCGCGTCACATCGCTCGCTGCGGGCATGAGCGTTTCCGGGTCATTAAGTTGGCGAAAGGCGGGAATGGTCAGCCCACTTGCGCTAGCAACGCAAGCGAGCCTCCTCACCCAGGCGGCCAGCGGGAATTGGCTCCTGGGGTTTGTAACAACATCGGGAAGCGGAGCCGGTGTGCTTCAATCGGAGTTGCAGGAGTCGCTGCTAGCTGCTGGCAGTTCTGCTCGACACAGTTCTGCTACAACACAGTTCTGCTCGACACTGTGGCAGCCCCCCGGCCGTCGCGGTAAACTGGGCTCCAGCCTTTCGCGGTCGCGAAGAACATTCGTTCCGATTCTACAAACCATCGGGGTGGCAATCATGGCTTGGGCAATGGGGTATGCGCGGTTGTTGGCCGCGCGGGGTAAATTGTTGGCGCGACCTTGTTTCGTAGGGGTTGGGCTGGCGAGCTTGCTGTTCGCGCTGGCCTCGCCCGCTCGGGCCGATTTTGTGGAGTACCGCTTGCCAGGGACCGACCTGGTGATCTTGCTGCAGGGCTCGGCGCGGGTGAACCCGGGGGCCACCGTCAGCCTTACCCATCCCAAGTTCGGCGCGTTGTACTTTGCCTTGAACGATGTGCGGGTCACGCAGGTTCCCACTTCGTACTCCCTGTTCGATCGCAAGCTGAACACGGCGATTGCCGCCAAAGATGCCGACCAGGCCATGGACGCCGCCGATTGGGCGCTCAACAAGGGCCTGTTGCATGGGTTTTACAAAGGCGTCGATCGGGCACTGATGTACAACCCCAGCCACGTTCGGGCGCTGGCGGTGACGCGCATTAAAGAAAAGATCGCGCAATCGCTGCCCGAGGAAACCAAGGCCGAAGACGAACTGCGGAGCCTCGTGCAGAAAAGCGATATGAAGGTGCGTCTGAGCGAGCACTACATTTTGCTGCACGACACGCCCGCTGCCGTGCCCGAGGGCCGCAAAGCCAATCGGGCTCAAGAACGGCTGGAATTGCTGGAGCGGGTTTACGAAAGCTTTCTGCTCAAGTTCTACTCGCGCGGCGTGGAACTCAAGATGCCGACCGAGCGGATGAAGGTGGTGTTGTTCAACAAGCACGAAGACTATTTGAACTTTGCCACCAGGCTCGATCCCGGCCTGCAAAGCGCGGCAGGCTTTTGGGATTCGCGTTCGAATGTGGCCGTGTTCTACGATCAGGCGTCGGACTCGGCCTTTGAATCCTTGCGGCAACTGTCGGCCAAGTATCAACAGTTCCGCGAAGAGGCCATTCGCCGCAAGTTGCCGCAACGGGCCGAGATCATTCGCCTGGCCAACACCATGATTCAATTGGTGAACATCAAGCAGGAAGACCAAGACGTCTCCGTCGTCAGCCACGAAGCCACCCACCAAATGGCGGGCAACACCGGCCTGCTACCGCGGGGCCTGCCCATTCCCGTGTGGGTTCACGAGGGCCTGGCCACGTATTTTGAAGCCCCCAACGACGCCATTTGGGCCGGAATTGGCGCGGTGAACGCCCAGCGGCTGCGGTGGTATCGGGCCTTGGAAAACGATCGGACCCATTCGAACATCGATTTTATCGTGGGCGATCAAATCTTCACGCACGCCCGCACTACGGAAGCGGCGCTGCACGGTTATGGCCAGTCGTGGGCTCTGACACATTATCTAATGGAACATCACTTCGACCAGTTGATCGATTACTACCGCCGCCTGGCCCAATTCAAGCCAAACGACGAACCGACCGCCGAGCAACTCACCACCGTCTTCAACGCCGCCTTCGGCTCAACGCGGGCAACGCTCGACAGCCGCTGGCGGCAATACATGAGCACGCTGCAAACCGACCAGGACCGCTGGCTGACAGAATCACGGTAGGGTACGCACCCCGTGCGTACCACCGGCGCCGCCGATCAATGGTTATCCGAGCCTAACCTCAACAGCCAGCCGTTTCGGCGTTCGACCCGCCGTAGTGGTTGGCGAGCAACTACCCTATTTGCCTTCCATGCTGAAATTCAAATCGAAATCACTCGTGTGTCCTTGGGCGTACGCTGTCATCCTTGCTACGTGCTCAATTGCAGTTGATCCAGTGATCGGGCAAGAACGCGTGGATCGAGAAGAGAATAGCGTGCCTTTGGTGCTTCAGGAAAATGAGTCGATTGCATTTTCGCCGGATGGGAAACTGCTGGCCGTGGGCGGGAAAGGACGCGTCGAATTGCATGCATTACTTCCCAACAAGTCAATCAGTGAGTCTTTCGACCGACTTGCATACAACGAACACTTCCGTGCTTTGCAACACGAGGGTTTCGCGTCCTATGTTCATTTCTCACCGGACGGGACATCGTTGGCGGCCATTATTGGCAGCCCAAAGTCGACTGCCCATTCGCAATACAATGGCAGAGTCGCTGTATGGGACGTGGCATCGGGCGAACGTCGATTTGTGCTTGGAGAGCGTGAACTCCAAATTTGGAATATCTCGTATTCCCCACGGGGAGATACGCTGGCGATCGGGGCGTCTGCCGTGACGCTATGGTCGCTCAAGACAGGTAAATTGTTGTCCGAGTTGGAAGGGGCCAGCGGACCCTGTGGTTATTTGCCTGACGGAACGCTTATTTGCACGGCAAAAGACGACCGCAAGATTTTGAATGCTTGGAGTCCGCAAAACGGCGTCGCGAAGCGCTTTGCAATCCTGGATTTTCCGGCATTGACGTTGGTCATTTCGCCCGATGGCAACTTCTACGCAACCAGCGAGGGGATATGGGAACTTGACTCGAAGAAACAGGTGACGGCATTTTCATTGCCTAAGCCCCTTCCGAACCGCCAACCGCAACGGGATGAGGCACGCCTGGCGACAATCGTGTTTTCGAGAGACAGTCGCTGGTGCGCCATGAAGCGGAACTCTATTCTATCACCTGAGATTCGTGTGGTTGGCATCGGAACCCGCCGAGAAATAGAATTCAAACCAATAAGTCCAGCCGTGGCCGGAATGGCATTCTCATCGGACAGCCGCGCCCTGGTGGCGCTGGTGATTGTCTTTGCTTGGGAGTTTCCGTCAAGCAAGAAGTGGCTGGATCTTACGGCTCCTGAAATATTCGATCTGACGAAAGCCGAAGAGAAGTAGGGCACGCGGACCCCTGCGCGCCACATGCATCTATTTCTCAACCGGCGCATTGCGGCCAGAAGACCAGTAGGTCAAGCATTGCCTGACCTATGTGTATTTTTCGATATCCAACTTCATTCGCACGTCCTCTGAATCATGGGAAGAGTAGCACCGGTCGCCAATGGGGAATTGAGCCTGCGATGGATCAAGGCAGCAAGATCAACCACGACAATCCATATCGCTCTCCTGGCGGGCCAGGCGTTGCCCACGAGGGTCGGCGCGAGGCATCACGATACGACTTGCTCATTGGCGATTTACGGCTGCGCGGAATTCGGCGATGGGCAACTTTACTCTACGTCACCGTGATCGTCGATGTGCTCGCATGGATGGTCGCGATGTGGCTAATGCTGCTTGGTGCCGCAAACACCGAAACGGGGTCTCCGTTTGGAGTAGGGGCAATTATCGCTTCTATTGGTATGATAGGCAGCGTATTGGCATGTATCATTGTCGCGATTGGCGCGCGCCATTTACGATGGTGGCAGATTGCGATTGGAATTGGAACCATAGCCTTGTGGGCTGGCTTGATGTATGCATTCTCAGAGCCGTAGTCGTAGCCTGGCACAATGCGGGTCATAAGGATCACGATTCTGGACGCTACCCTCGCAGATGGGTTCCTGACCGGAAGCATCGTTCCCATCGGCTCGCACGAAAAACAAAGTCGGCTTTCGCTCCGCGAAAGCAAATCCTTTCGCGGAGCGAAAGGCGACTATGCCCGAAAGTTATTCTTCATGGGTTCCAACGCCTCTTCCGCTGCCATGCGTACTAGAAATGCTACCGAATGCCCTTCAACAGAAGAATTTTCTTCATGGAATCGACAAATCTCTCGACGTGCCAAGTTGTGGATTTACCACTCGCCTTTCGCTTCTCAACGCGATCCCAGTAAACCTTCTTCGAGATGACAAGATACAACCGACGCCAAGCGGGCGGGATACTTGATTTCTTGTTGCGAACTACGTCGAAGTATATTCTGCAAGCGAGTTGGTTTCCCTGAGTACCGTAGCACAAAAACCCATGAATCTGAGATAGTTGCAGGAGATACTCTTCGAATTGTGCTGCATTTGGAAATTGCATGCTGTTGCGATACGCCCTCGCTGTAAGAAACTCCACGGCGCCTACACCTCTAAGAAAAGCTTCGCTCCCAGTGGATTCGGCCCATTCGTTCAAACAATCAGGTATCACGGTCTTTCTCATTCGAACAAATGAGTCAAATATGACTTCAACGGCTTCTTTCTTCTCGGCTTCTGTCAGCAAATCTACCTCGGCTACATGATCGCCTGCCAAAAATACCTCTTTCACGTCGCCAAAGGAACTACGCTCAGCTAACCAGAGATCCCTCCACAATGGCTCGGAACTGTTTCGATAAAGCAGATCCCAAACGTCCAACAAAGCGCAGCAATCCATTTCACGCCACATAAGCGTGATGTCGGGCGTGGCCCTCTCTATCGAGACTTTCAGCTCGTTCGCCAAGAATGATTTCAGAGACTCGGCACTTGTCTCTTCCATCTTCCATCCCCTTCCGTCTTCGAAGTTCAGGGATTCTGCTCGCCACAACGCAGCTTGAGTCGCCACTCAAGCCAACCCATGAGCACGCTGCAAACCGACCCAAACCGCTGGCTGACAGAATCGCGGTAGGGTACGCAACCTGTGCGTACCATCGGAGCCGTCAGTCAGCCCCCATTCTCGGTCGCTCCCTACGCCGTACGCCCGCCTACCAAGGATCGGCAAGATTGGTTTCGGCCAGCGTCTCCACCACCTGCTTGGGCAGGCGCGCTGATTCGCGTACCAGCGTGTGGATGAACTCCATTTTTTGCACCACCGGCGCCACGATCACCTCGGGCACCAGGTCCAGCAGTCCCATCGAGCGATTGATTTCGTTGAACACCACGCCCAGTTTTTGGTAGCGCTTCACCATTTGATCGAGGCTGGCGGAAACCGGGTTCAGGCTGTCGCCAATGCCGGAGTTCCACGCCGTATCGAGCACGCTTACCATGTCCAGATACGTGGCGAAGGTTTCGGCGAAGTCTTCCCAGGGGTGCATCGTGGCGTAACCGCTAATGTAGTTCTGTTGCCAAACTGGAGGGGGACCCGCCTGGTAATACTGCTCCTGGGCCTCGGCGTAGGTGGGCGATTCGTGGTCGCCGAAAGTCGCTTTGCACTCCGGCTCGCGTTTGCCTTGCACCAGCATCTGCCAGTAGTAATGGGCGATTTCATGGCGAAAATGGCCGATCACCGTGCGATGGGCCTCGTTCATGCTCACCCGGTTCTTTTCCAACTCCACGGGATCGGCTTCGCGAATATTGATGGTGATTTTGCCGTCGGCGTGGCCGGTGTAGACCATTTCCTGCTTGCCCATCGTGCGCCACAGCTTGCGGGGCAGTTCCACGTCTGACTTGAAGTCGAACGATAGCGGCGGTTCCATTCCGTCTTCGGCGTTGCCGTAGGGCAGCCCCAGCACGTCCAGCGAGTAGAGCAGGCGGCGTTTGGCGGCCTCCAGGCGGGCCCACTTCTCGCGGTTGCCTTCGATGCTGAGATCGGGAATGGTGTCGTTGAACCGGCAGTAATCGCACAGCGTGCCCGGGGGGTGGGGTTCCTCTTGCACCACCAGGCAGCGATTGCAAACCTGCTCGACCGCGTAGTTGGGGCACTTAACGAGCGCCGCCCCGCAGCCCTCGTGACCGCAGTGCAACACCCCGGCTTCGTCGGGGACCAGGGCCGACAGGTTCTCGCAAGCCGGGCACCAACCGACCTCGTGGCCGCACTTTAAACACTGTGTATTCTCAAAAAACAGGATGTTGCCGCAGGTGCAATTGAAGGTCCGCATGGGGTGGCTTTCTGTAAACCCAAACTGTTCCGTGATTTGTATCCGAGCCGTAGTGGGGGGCTGGGAGCGGATTCCCGGTTCGGTCCCCCCCGCTCAAACAACCCCCAATGCATCTATCGAGCCAAGGCAATTCATTCTATCGAAAAGATGATCTCCGCGGCCAATCCGTCTCCGCCATGTTCTCCGTTTCAGAACCGGGCGCCCTTGGGAGCGTTGATCCATCCGCCGCCGACGGTGAGAATGAAAGCGGTCGATCCCGTTGGGAAATTTAACGGCCGGCGGTCCCCGAGCTTACTTTGCAAAGCATTTCGCATGGTGTCACGCAGACTGGTACTGGGCATTACCGACAGGCAAACCGACGCCGCGGCCGTTGCCAACGAGTTGAGCTCGCTGGGGATCGTCGCATTCGTATCCACCAGGCCATGGGAAGGACAGCTCCGGTCATTCGTGGGCTACCATGCCCAAGATGGCGCCCAGGCAGCCCTCTTGGAAGCCGTGTTCGAAGCGCTCCAGATCGAGGGCGAAATCATCTTCGATGAACTGCCGGGCGACGACAACCTGACCCCCGTGTATTCTTCGTTTTCGCCCGAAGAAGCGCATTTGATGGCCAATTTGCTCGAGCGGTCGGGCGTTGAAGCTCAGGTGGTGGCCGACCAGGCCTCCCACACGGTTCTGGTGCCGCGGCGCGCGGAACCGACCGCGCTGGCGGTCGTCGCGCAGTTTCAGGAGAGCCGAAAGCAGGCCCTCGAGCCCGGCAAGAAGTCGGCCAGTTTATTCCTGGCAGGCAAGCTAGGCCTCGCCGGCCCGGGTTCTGCCGACGATCACGACTGGCCGGGCGCACAGCAGGCATGGCCCTGTTGCCCCCAGTGCAGCAAACCTCGCGACACGCGGTGCCCCAAATGTCGCGAGACGGGCAGCCATTTTCCCGCGGCCGAACTGGTGCCTGCAGAATTTGAGAACGATCGGCCGCCGCCAGACCGCCTGGCGAATGCGGCCTGGCCGGTTATCTGCCCGCTCTGCGATTGGCTGTTCGAACCGCGGCATTACCGCCAGTGTGCCTGGTGCGGACACGACTTTGAGAACGGCATCGAAACACCTCGCCTGCGTGAATTGGAGGAGATTCAACTCAATCTTCGCATGGCACTCGTGACAGCATTTACCGTGGCCCTGATCGTAGGACTCTTGATTTACCTGGTGGCGATTGGCCGGGGCAAACCCATCGGAGAAGAGGAACGGCCCCCCCGTAGGCCGACGGTCGCCGACCGCGGCCTGATCGCCGGCACGCCGCAGCAAACCCGCGCCATCATGGGCCGTTGGACGCGGCAGTGAAACGCGGCGCGGCTGGGTAGGCGCGGCACTCCGCGAAGATTCCCGCCGCGCTGTCGTCACGCCAATTCATCCGGCGATTCGCTTCAGCCTCCGATCCGGAGGGCGGTCTTGGCAAGACCCGTCCTACATGACTGGCGGGGGGGCGGTATCTCAAATGGTCTGGGCAGGGTACGCTAAGGAGCGGGTATATTTGCCTGGTCTTTGCGCGACAACTTTTTGAGGTTACCGCCGATCATGGACGTCTTCGATGCGTCAGGGTTTCCGCCGCGCTGGGCTTGCGGCATTGCCTGGCAAGAGCAGCCTGCCTGGGGATGGATCACGATCGTTTCCGACGTGCTCATCTGGGGCGCGTACCTGGCCATTCCGATCGTGCTGCTGTATTTCATCCGGCATCGCCGCGATATCCCTTTCCCCCGCGTGTTCTGGTTGTTCGGGGCGTTCATCTTCGCCTGCGGCACCGTGCACTTGATTGAAGCCATCATTTTCTGGGTGCCCCTCTATCGACTATCGGCGGTGGTCAAATTGGCCACGGCCTTGGTTTCGTGGGCCACGGTGGTGGCCATCATTCCCATCATTCCCCGGGCCCTCACGCTGCGCAGCCCCGCGCAGCTAGAAAGCGAAGTGGCTGCCCGCACCCTGGCCTTGCAGCAGGCCACCGAGCGCCAGCGGCAAGATAGCCACGAGCGGGAACGAATTTCGGTCTCGCTGCAAGACAGCGAAGCCCGGCTGAGGCTGGCCTTGGGGGCCGGGCGGATGGGCATTTGGGACTGGGACCTGGTGACCAACATGGTGCATTTCGACGACACCGAGATTGCTTTGACCGGCGTGGAAACGGTCCAAAACATGGCCCATATCGATGAATTCTACGCCCGCGTGCACCCCGACGACCGGGCAGGGGTGAGCTCGGCGTTGCAACGCGCGTTTGACGGGCTGGACGATTACAGCCACGAGTTTCGCATGGTGCGCCCCAACGGCGAAATTCGCTGGCTCTCTGGCCGCGGCAGCGTGCTGCGCAACGAGGCGGGGCAAAGCATCCGCATGGTGGGCGTCAATTTCGACGTTAGTGATCGCAAACGCGTGGACGAAGACCTGCGGCTGCTCACCCGGGCGATCGAGTCGGCCACCAACGGCATCTTGATTACCGACGCCCGCCGCGACGATCACCCCATCATTTACACGAATCCGGCCTTCGCGGAGCTGACCGGTTACTCGTTCGATGAAGCGCTCAACCGCAACTGCCGGTTCTTGCAGGGGCCGGAAACGGCCGCCGGGGCCGTGGCTCAACTGCACGCGGCCGTGGAGCAGAAGCACGACTGCGAAGTCACCATTCTCAACTACCGCAAGAACGGCACGCCGTTCTGGAACGATCTGCATATTTCTCCGGTGGAGGATGAACACGGCCAGGTCACGCATTTTGTGGGCATTCAAAACGACGTCACCACGAGGGCGCGGCAGGAACAAGAGTTGCGGCACGCCCAACAACAGGCCGAAATCGGCAGCCGCGCCAAGAGCGAGTTCCTGGCGAACATGAGCCACGAAATCCGCACCCCTCTCACGGCGATCCTGGGTTGCGCCGATACGCTGTTTTCGCAGCTCGACGAAGAGGAGTCGCTCGAGCTCATCCAAATGATTCGCAGCCAGGGCCGGTTGCTGCTGGGCATTTTGAACGACGTGCTCGACCTCTCCAAGATCGAGGCCGGCCGCTTGGAAATTCATCACGAGCCCTGCTCGGCGGTTTCCATTGTGAACGACGTGCGTTCGCTGATGGAACCGCTGGCCCAAGAACGTGGCTTGATCCTCAATGCCGGTTTCGCCAGCGACATGCCCGTCAGTATCAATACCGACGGCCTGCGGATCCGCCAGATTCTGTTGAACCTGGTCAGCAACGCCATCAAATTTACCGATACCGGAACGGTCTCGATCGAAGGCCGCTGCGAGTTCGCGGGGCTCCAGGCCGAGCTCATTTTGGAAGTGGCCGATACCGGCATTGGCATCCCTCCCGACAAGCTGGACGAAATCTTCGAAGCCTTCTCCCAGCAGCACCAAGAGCCCTCGCGGCGCGTGGGCGGCACCGGCCTGGGGCTGACTATTTGCCAACGCTTGATCCACATGCTCGGCGGCCGGATCACTGTTTCCAGCGAATTGAACCAGGGCAGCACGTTCCGCATTGCCTTGCCGCTGGGCGCAACCATGCAACTGGAGCTGCGCCCCGCCGCGCAAATCGAGGCGGAACAAGTCGCCCCGGCCGAAACGTCGCTGACCGTGGACCTGAGCCATTGCCGGCTGCTGGTGGCCGAAGACACGCGGGGGATCCAATTCATGCTCCGCCGCATGCTCGAAGAGTTGGTGGGCGAAGTGGTCGTGGTCAACAACGGCCAGGAAGCCGTGGACGAACTGAAACGGGCGGAACAGGCCGGCGAGTCGTACGACCTGGTGCTGATGGACATGCAAATGCCGCTCCTCAACGGGTTCGAAGCCACGCAACGACTGCGGCGCGATGGCTACCGCCAGCCGATCATTGCCCTCACCGCCGGCGCCATGAAGGGCGACCGCGAAAAATGCCTGGCGGTGGGCTGCGACGATTACCTTTCCAAGCCCTTTGATTGGCAACAACTGATGCACGTGGTGCGAAAGCACGTGCGGCCGGCGAACAATTCGTAGGGTGGTTGGCTACGGGTGTGATTAGAATAAGAATGTTGCCGGGGACAAAGGCTCGCCAAGGGAAACTCGTCATGACTCAACTCATTGAACTGAGCCAAGCCGAATTGCATTTGGCCGACCTGGTGCGACAGGTGGGCGATGGCGAGGAGATCATCATCACCCAAGCCGGTCAGCCAGTGGCCCGCTTGGCTGCGGCGACGGAGTTGCCCAGAGAGCGCCAGCCCGGTTCGGCCAAAGGGCTGTTCGTGGTCCCGGATGACTTCGATGCCCCCCTGGAAGACTTCCGCGATTACATGTAGCGCAGACCCAACGTGCAACTACTTCTCGACACCCACACATTCCTCTGGTTCATCACGGCCGATTCGCGACTCAGCGGCAACGCGGAAAACGCGATCCGCAATCGCCCGCACACAGTCCTTTTCCGTGTCGCGAGCATTTGGGAAATTGCCATCAAGGTCAGCATCGGCCGCCTTCCGCTTCCACGGCCGCTCGATGCCTTCATGGCCAATCAGCTATCGTTGAATCAAGTTCAAGTCCTCTCGATCGAACCGTCGCATGCGATGGCCGTGTCTGAACTGCCAATGCATCACCGCGATCCGTTTGATCGCCTGCTGATCGCACAATCACTTGTCGAGGGAATACCGCTTGTCAGCGCCGACAGTGCCTTTGATCCCTACGGCGTTCAGCGCGTTTGGTGACGTTTGCGATTGGTGCTTCGAGTAAACTGCCAAAGGATCGGCCTCCAAGATGGTGGCGTTCTCGGCGAAACACGAATAAGCTGAGCCGTCGCTGTCCCATTCCTTCGCCTGCTCGATCTCCATCGCTCCCCATGGAAGTTTCCGCTAACCAGGCAGAATTCGCCGACCAGGCGCCGACCGCGGCAGGGCATGGTTGCGAGAGCTGCGGGTCGCCCGTCGATAACGATGACAAGTTCTGCCCCGCCTGCGGAACGCCGCAGCCCGAGGCTGCGCCGGCCGCCCCCGGCCAGCGAATTTCGCGTTACTTTGCCTGCGAGAACTGCGGGGCCAAGGTGGCCACCGATCCCGATCAGCGGAGCTATGTGTGCCCCTTTTGCGATTCCACCTACGTGGTGGAATATTCGCCCCAGCTGACCGGCCGGCAAGATCCGGAATTCGTGATCGGCTTCCGGATCACGCCCGAAGAATCGCTGACCAAGTTCAAGCAGTGGATTGGCCGCGGCAACTGGTTTCGCCCGGGCGATCTGCGGATGGCCCAGGTGGCCGAGAAAATGCGGGGGGTGTACCTGCCGTTCTGGGCGTTCACCATGCTGGCTCAAAGCCGCTGGTCGGCCCAGATTGGCGAGTACTGGTATCGCACCGAGACCTACACGACCACCGAAAACGGCAAAACGGTCACCCGCACGCGGCAGGTCCGCGAGACCGAATGGTGGAACCTCGCCGGCCAGCACCACCGCTACTACAACGGGTTTCTCGTCTCGGGCAGCCAGGGCTTGCCGCAACAGCAGGCCGAATGGATCAAGCCGTTCCAGCTTCCCGCGCTCAAGCGGTACACGCCCGAGTACCTGGCTGGCTGGTTGTGCGAGGAGTACTCGGTGGAGCGCGAGGTGGCGGAGGACATTTGCCGCCGCGAGTTCGAACGGCAAGAGCACGACAACATCGCCGCCTTTTTACCCGGCGACACCAACCGCGGCCTCGACGTTCGCACCGCGTTCAGCCATGTGACCTCGGACCTGTGCCTGCTGCCCATCTACCTGGTGAGTTACCGCTATCGCGACCAACTGTATCGGTTCCTCGTGAATGGCCAGACCGGGAAGGTGGCCGGCGAAAAGCCTGTTTCCTGGCTCAAAATTGGCCTGGCCGTGGGCGGGATGTTGTTGCTGATACTCTTGGTTTACCTGCTGGTGATGATGACCGGCCGGTAAGGAGGATGCCCCCGCCGCCCTTCCCGCTGGTGGCTGGTAGTTGGTATCTGGTGGCTGGTGGCTGGTATCTGGTGGCTGGTATCTGGTGGCTGGAACAGCCCAGCGTCCTCCAATTTGCAAACCGCGAATGAATGGGGATTGGGCAACGGCAGTCACCGGTGGGCAATGGAATCTGCGCGCGAGAGATCAATTCGCGCCCTTCCGCTTCTTCCACCGCCGCAAAGCCCGATCACGGCTGACGCTGTCCTCAAAATAAATGCTGGCGGGCGCGAACACCGTTTCGGTGTTTTCAATCACGCCACCCAGCTCATAGTCGCCCAGGTTTTCGCCCGCCAAATGAACCAGCGCCGCCAGGGCCACGTCGCGAACTTCGGTCGTCATCAGCTGACCGTCGCGATTGAATTGCTCGAATACCCGGACGTCGTCCAGCAACGCTTCCAGCGCGGGGCCGTCCGCCGCTCCGCCAAATCGGGCAACCGCCAAAGCCGCATAAGCCCGCTGATCGGCTGGCGTTTCATTGGCTTTCACCAGTCGCCTGGCCGGCGTTAAACCCGCCGGTATTCCATACAGCAGCGAGAGCCGCAGATGGCTGTACGACTCGGCCCGATCTGCCGTATTCGCCAGCCATGTGCCGAACAGTTTTTGCAGCGCCGCCTTGCGAGGACCGCTCAGCATGGCGTGGCGGAACACCTGCTGATACGCGAACGTTTGCAACCGGCTCACGGTGTCTTCCGTGGCCTTCAGCTCGTTGTGGGCGGTCAAGAACATCAGCGCCACCACCGAATCGGCCGGAATCTGCTGCCGCATCGCAAAATTTGCCCGGTTCAACTCCTGATACAGTTCGCGGCAACGCCGGTCCACGCGCTCGCTGGCCCGCTGGGGATTGTTTTGGGCCTCGCGCAGCAAGATCGGTTCGGCCCGCTGCATGTCGACAAACAGTCCTCGGGCTGCCGCGTCGTCGCCCACCCACTGGCGAAATTGCGGCCAGCCAGGCAGTTGCACATCCGCCCGCGCATTCTCCATGAAGGCGGCCAGCTGCGCCTGGTGCACGCTCTCTTGCACCGACTCCAGAATCTTGCGGCTCCGGCGACGAACCTCGGCATCGGCGTGCTCCAGGCCCAATTCCAGCGCGGGCAGCGCGGCTTCGCCCAACATCACCAGCTCCCGACTGGCCTCGTCGCGGGCCTGCACCGTGGCGCTGCCCAACTGGTTCATCAGCGCTTGAGGTTCGGCGGCCATCGCCCCGCCCACCCCCAACAATCCCACCATCGCCAACAATCCCACCATCGCCAACAATCCCACCATCGCCAACAATCCCACCATCGTCACCATCGCCGACCAGCCCTGTCCCCACAGTTTATTTGCCTGCGGCTGGCGTACTTCATGCCGCTGAGTCGATCGCTGCGTGGGTCCGAACATGGCGGGCCTTCGAAGAGGGGAAGCAACTTGCGGGGGCAATTCCGGGAGAAATGCTCTCCCCGGCACTTCCCAATGTACGTCCCCGCGCACAGATCGCCTAGCGCGGCTACACCCCCACTGGTGGCTTGGCTGGTTGCTGGTGGCGATGATTGATGACTGGCGAGGGGTGGTTGGCCGCTTCTACCTTGGCTGGCTGTGCGTTGATGAGCCCCCCGCCTGTTGTCTGAGGAGTACACCATGCGTGGTTTGATTGCATTGCTGCTGGCTAGCTGCTGGCTGACCTGCCCGGGGCCAGCGCCGCTCGCCGCGCAAGATATGCCGCTTTCGCAGGCGCTGATCGATGGCCAAGGCTGGGAACTCGTGGCCGATGGGTTTCAATTCACCGCCGATTTCCGCGGGGCGAAATTCGATGACAATTTTACCTATTCATGCGTACATAAACTCCAAGCGGTGATTCGCCAGCCAGGGAATCCGTGGCCGGGCCTGGTCGAGCGCCGCTTCCTGCGGAATTGGGTTGTGGCCGCGGCGGTCGAGATACACCACGATCCGACGACTGGCTTCATCGGTTGCTCTTCGACCAGCACGCATCGCAGGGCTTCGTCGCGTCGCTGCCAGCCTTCGGCGGGATGCAGAAAGTAGTCCTTGTAACCGAGTCCGTCCATGCTCGCCCCTGGGCAAAAAGCCCAGGCGAGCCCTCACAATTCCACGTTCATCCAATCATAACCGGCGCGCATGCTTACGCCGGTGGGCGTAAGCATGGCACACCAAAAGACAGCAGCCTGATCCCCGCCGCGCGGCCCGCCTGGGTTAGTCTTCATCCCCGCGCAGCTTCGCCAGCACCGTGTAATCTTCCAGCGTGGTCGTGTCGCCAATCGTTTCTCGGCCGGCGGCGATGTCGCGGAGCAGACGCCGCATGATTTTGCCGCTGCGGGTTTTGGGCAGCGAGGCCGCGAAGCGAATGTCGTCAGGCGTGGCGTGCGCGCCAATCTGAGTGCGAACGTGCTGGCGAAGCTCCTGGCGAAGATCTTCATTCGCATGGCCCGACGAAAGCGTCACAAACACCGCAATCGCCTCGCCCTTCAGGTCATGAGGCCGGCCCACCGCGGCCGCTTCGGCCACGGCCGGGTGACTGACCAGCGAGCTTTCGATCTCGGTGGTGCTGAGGCGGTGGCCAGAAACATTGAGCACGTCGTCCAGGCGGCCCATGATCCAGTAATAGCCGTCTTCGTCACAAAAGGCATTGTCGCCCGCCAGGTAATTGTGCGGCACGGTGCTCCAGTACTGCTTCTGGTAACGCTCGTTGTCGCCCCAAATGCCGCGCAGCATGCCGGGCCAGGGCTGCGTAATCAGCAGCATGCCCTGCTCGTTGGCCGAGAGCTTTTCCCCCTTGTCGGTCACAATCGCCGGAACCACGCCGGGTAGCGGCATGGTGCAACTGCCAGGCTTGGTGGGCGTGGCCCCCGGCAGAGGGCTCATCATGATCCCGCCGGTTTCGGTTTGCCACCACGTATCGACAATGGGGCAACGCTCCTTCCCGATCAAACGGTGATACCACAGCCAGGCCGCCGGATTGATCGGCTCGCCCACCGAACCCAACAGCCGCAAGCTGGAAAGATCGTGCTTGAGCACATGCTGGTCGCCCCACTTGATAAACGCGCGAATCGCCGTGGGCGCCGTGTAGAAAATGCTCACCCGGTGCCGCTCGATCATCTCCCAAAACCGGGATTCGTCGGGCCAGTTGGGCGCCCCTTCATACATCAGCACGGTCGCCCCCGCTGAAAGCGGGCCATACACAATGTAGCTATGCCCCGTCACCCAGCCGCAATCGGCCGTACACCAGTAAATGTCATCGTCGCGATGGTCGAACACCCACTCGAAAGTTTGCCGCGTGAAAAGGTTGTAGCCAGCGGTTGTATGGCGGATGCCTTTGGGTTTGCCCGTCGATCCGCTCGTATAGAGAATGTACAGCGTGTGCTCGCTATCGAGGGGTTCGGCGGGGCAATCGGCCGAGGCCTCTTCCATCAGGTGATGCCACCAATGGTCGCGGCCCTGTTCCATGTGCACATGCACGCCGCACCGCTTGAGCACGATGCAGTGCTGCACCGTGGGCGACTTTTCCAGGGCCGCATCCACGTTGTGCTTGAGCGGAATTTGCGAGCCGCGCCGCCAGCCCGCATCGGAGGTGATGATCGCCTTGGCCGAGGCGTCGCAGTTGCGGTCGGCGATGGCTTCGCTGGAGAAGCCGCCGAAGATCACCGAGTGAATCACGCCAATTCGGGCGCAAGCCAACATGGCAATCGCCAACTCGGGCACCATCGGCATATAGATCGAGACCACGTCGCCGGCTTCCAGCCCCAGGCCCTTGAGCACGTTGGCAAACTTGCAAACTTCGGTGTGCAGTTGCTGATAGGTGAGGGTGCGAATATCGCCGGGCTCGCCTTCCCAAATCAGGGCTGCCTTGTTCCGCCGCCAGGTGCCCAGGTGCGCGTCGAGGCAGTTGTAGCTGGCGTTGGTCTGCCCGCCCACAAACCAACGCGCGAACGGTTCCTCCCACTTCAGCACCTGCTGGAAGGGTTTGAACCAGTGCAATTTTTCCTTGGCTCGCTCACCCCAAAAAGCTTGCGGATCGGCCTGGGCGGCGTCCCACAGTTGTTGGTACTCCTCCATCGAGCCAATCCCGGCCGACGCCGAAAACTCGCGGCTGGGCGGGTAAAGAGCCTTATCGGGGTGGACACCTTGTTTTTCCGCCATGAGAGCACTACCTCAGAAAGTCGCGCGACAGACAAATTTGGGATGAAGGCGGATTCTAAAAGCTGCCAGCCATGGGGTCAAACTGCCCCAGCGCCTTCCAGGGCCTCCGCCTTCCCCCTCAAATACGGCTCAAACCGATTAGGCAATTTACCCGGACCCGCCGGGCGCATACAATTCCGTCAGTATCCCATCTCAAGCTCGTTCGAGTCGAATCGGCGTTCCTGTTCGGGAAAGCGTTGGCGCGGCATTTGCTGTGGCAATCAGCTGCGATAGCACCCGAATGTGCGGGCGCGGATTTACCCACTGCGGAGTTGAACAGCATGTCTGTAGATCGCAGCAACTGGCTGGACCATGTGCAAAACGTCTTGCGTTCTCGCCACTACACCTGGCTGCCTGAAGGTCTGGGGGGCGAACCGGTCGATGTGGCAATGACCTATTTGGTGACCGATGTCATGCACGTCTGCAAACAAGCGGGCGTTTCGTTTGAAGACGTACTGCGAGCCAGCCGGCAGCAATATGAGCAAGAAGAGCGCGACGTGCGCGAAGCGGAGACAGCCGAAACTGCGAAAGCAGCGGAGTAGTCTTAAGAAACCTCGGAATATTGTCGTGCGTGGCGAAGGGAATCTTGCCAATAAAAAAACTCCGCCTGTCTACCGAGTGGTTCAGGCGGAGTTTTCTTGTTGTTGCGGGGGCAAAGGTTGCCTCTCGCGAAGGATGGCGAAGCACGCTAGGGCTGAGCATCCTTCATAGCCGACTCGATAATGGCGGCGGCTTCAGGGATGGCCATGATCCGGCCTCGATTCCCCATCAGGCGCATACCTTGCGCGGCCAATTGGGGTTGGTGCTTTTCCAAGAGCTCAGTTTGAGCTTCGGGCGTTGGATCTTCCATCGCTTTGGCGCGTGCTTCCACGGATTTCATCTTTTCACCAATGGATTCGATCTTCGACTTGGCGGCTTCGGCGCTCGCTTTGTCTTTCACCGTATCGAGCGTTTCGTTCAATTCGGTCATCAGGTTGACTTGCTCAGTCATCAGGCCGTCGTGGGTGTCGGCGCCACAACCCCCAAGGGTGACCAGAGCACAGGCGGCAAACAGTACGGCAAGACGTTGCATGGTTTTTCCTTTCAAAGGCGAACAATCGGTGAATTGAAGTCGAAATGCCTGGCGGGCTCACAGCGCGCCAAGATTGGCCCCTGGAAAGTGGAGATACCGGAGAAGAATCAAGCTGAGCCCCTGATGCGCAAGTGGATGCCGGCGCAGCCGAGCATACGAGAACCCCCGTTTATTCGCCAGAGGTGGCCTAATCTTTTCTTCTTATTCGCAAGATTCGCTTACCCCTGGCTCCTCTGATACACGGCCTGCAGAATATCCTGCACATCCTTATACTTTTTCTTCTCCGCCAAGGCCGTATCCAGCAATTTGCGGGCGTCTGTCTCCGAGTGCCCCAGTTGCCGCAGCACGTCGTAGGCTTCCGAAACCAGGTCAAAACCAACGTCGGCGGCCGTCGGTTCGTCCCGAGCCACCATCAGGGCAAACTTGGGCACCTTGCGGCGCAACTTGGCGATCACCCGTTCGGCCACCGCCGGCCCAATGCCCGGCAACATGGCCAGGCCCTTGGCGTCTTGCTCTTCAATCGAAGTCGCCACCTCGCGCACCGGCCGCACCATGGCCCGCAGCGCCTTCTTCACGCCCACGCCGTCCACCGAACAAAACAGCTCAAAGAATTCCCGCTCAATGGGGTTCAAAAACCCAATCAACTTGGGAACCAACCGGCCGTGCGCCGGATTCCCGTCGAGGTATTCCAGCGTGTGCAGCGAGACCTTCTCGCCCAGCCGGTTTTGCAATTGCCGCCGGGCAAAATCGGGAATCAGCACCTCGTACTCCATGGCCCCGATCTCGAGCGTCAGCGCTTCATCGCGCACGGCCATCAACTTGCCGGTGATCTTGGTAATCAAGGCCCGCACATCCTTTCACGGAGACAATTGCATAAGTGAAGGGGGGATTCCAGGAAAACACGCTCGCCGCATCGCGATGCGCGCAATTCAGGCACGATTTGTGCCGCATGGTTTCCCTCGGTTCGCAATGATACCCAAATTCACGCCGCTTCGGGAGGGTGCCCACCCGCGACAGCCTGACCGGGTGCTCAAATTGAAAGCGAGCTGGAACCGGCCAGCTGACCGGCGAAAGGAGTCCACGCGGTTCGCCCCAGGTTCCCCACCCCCCACGTAGGGCAAGCCCCGGCCAAGGCTGCCCTCAAACCGGAAGCGGAAGTGAATCGCCGGATGGATGGGCGCGAAGACTGCGCGGCGGGGGATCTTCACAGAATGCGGCACCGACTCAACTGCGGTGCGTTTCGCTGCGGCGTGCCGCTCATCAGGTCGCGGTCAGCGACCGCCGGCCCAGTTGGTGGCTTGAACCCGAATGGATATCGTAGCTCCAGATCGGCGAGCTCGCCGTGGCCCCCACCATGATCAGCGAGTTGCCATCGCCGCTGACCAAAGCAAAGCACCCCGGACAGCCAACTGACACTGTCTGGGGTGCTTTTTTGCTTTACGAATCGGGAACTCGGCGAGCCGCGAGCGAACTCGCCGGTTCCTGGATTCCCGCCCCCGTCTTCACGAGGGCAGGCTCTGCGCGGGAATGACGGGGCCTTCGCGAACTCGATGGATCCTAGGCCGTGCCAACCATGGCTTCCGAAAGAATGCGGCTGGTCGATTCCCGCATGATCCGAGGATCAACAGCCTTGCCCGAAAGCAGCGTGGCCCGGACTTCCTTGCCGGAAATGAACACCGGCTTCTCGTCCTTGTGCTTCTCCATCAGGTCCACGCGGCCCATCGAGTCGTAGTAGGCGGCAAACCCCACGTTCACGGGCTTGATCTTCAGATCGCCTTGCAGCTTGCTGAAGATTTCTTGGGCGTCGAAATCGCCCCAAATGGCGGTGCCGTCGGCGTAGGGAGCGTCGGCGTGTTTGCGGCCGATCACAATATCGGTGAAGCCGTAGTTCTGGCGGTAAATCGCATGCATGACCGCTTCTTTCGGGCCGCCGTAGAACATTTTGATGTCGAGGCCCAACAGCAGCACCCGGTCGGGCACGCTCTCTCCCCGCTTGCTCCACAGTTCGGTATCGCTATCGCCTTCACCCAGCCCGCGCGATTGAATCAGGGCTTCGTAGGTTTTCATCCGCACGGCGGCATTGACGTCGTCGCCCTTGGTTTCGCCAATCAACGGATTGAGGCAAGCGCCCGCGTTGTGGCCGTCGCTGAGCAGCTTTTCGAGGCCGTAAACTAGCGCGTATTCGTGAGCCCGGTGGAGAGGGTTGCGGGTTTGGAAGGCCACGCAGCGTTCCCAGCCTTGAGCCTTGAGTAGCGCCCGCACTTCGCGAGGGCTGAGCACGTATTTGCCAAACGCCGGATTCTTGGGCTGCGGAAGCACGCGAATGGCGCCGCCCACCAGGTGGGTTTTGTCGGCATCGCCCTTGAGCACCATGTCGGCGCCCGGGTGATCGGTGCGCTCGGTGCCGTATACCGACTTGATGTACTTGGGCTTGTCCCACTCAAAAATGTCGCTCACTTCGAGAGTCGCGACAATCTCACCCGCGCTGTTGGTCAAGGCCACCGACTTTTGGCCGGCAATGCTCTTGGCAACATCGGCGGTGAGCGGGAAGGCGAGCGGAATTGTCCAAGCGTACTTCTTGCCTTCGTGAACAATGTGAGATTCGTCGAGCACCTTGTTGTAGGTGGCGCTATCCATCGGCCCGGTCAGGGGGCTCAGGGCACCATCGCCAAACCGGTAAACGGTGGACAAATCGGCGTCGGTGACCGGCACCTTGGGGAGCTTGGCCGCCTCGGCCTTGAACGAGGCAACCTCGGCCTCGGGCACCGTGCAGCAAACGGGTTCAGTTAATCCGCCATGGGGAGGTAAAGGGAGAGACATCGTGCTTCCTGTGGGGGCTAACCGGCTCAATCGGGGAAGCTGCTATTTCGCAACTCCCCGCGCCGGTTGTGCTGGACTTCAACGGTTAAGACCTTTATCGCAAGGGAGGCAGTATAGGAAATACCTCTCCGGGGCTCAACGGGACGATCACCGCTTGCGGTGCGGCAGGTGCTAGCAAAGCTGGCGCGCCAAGGGCTGCCCGGCCTCCGCGGGGTTGGGCCGATAAGGCCGATCCACCTTTAGGCCTGCCATTTCCGTACGTGATCGACCAGGTGCAGCACCTCCAAGCGTTTTTTCTCGAACAGGGCAAACACCAACAAAATAGCCACTCCCAGCACGATGCCCGAGGCGTACCACACCCAGGTTTGCTGCAAATCGACGGCCGCGTACCAGACCATCGTGCCCAAGGCCAACAGCAAGAACGACGTTCCCAGATAGAGAAAACCTCGCACCTGCAGAGCAATGCCGGCGAAGATTCCCAGCACGGAAAGGCCGCCCAGCACCAGCGGCAGCCAGGGGGCCTCGGCCACGCCGTTCAAAAATACGTCGGCCGTGGAAGAAACATAGATCGCCAGCGAGGCCGCGTATCGCAGCGCCGCGGCCTGGCCCGCGTCCAACTGCTTGCGATTCCAATGGCCGGCCGCTAACAGGCAGAGCGCGGGCGGAATCAGCCACAACTGCGGATGCTGGGCGATTCCCCAGTTTTCGGTGCCATGCAGCCAGAACCACAGCGCGCCGTTCGCGGCCACGGTGGCGGCAATTCCATAGGCGAACGATTTCCGCAGGACCGAACAGCCGGCATACAAGCTGCCCGCGGCCAGCAGCACCAGGCCAAAATCGGCCTGGCTGGGCGCCGCCCAAAAGGCGAGCACGGTGAGCAGCGGGAGCAGAGCCCCCGTGCGTTCGAGCGGCTCGGCCAGCACGTTTCGCTGCTGCCGGCGGAAGATTTCCGCCAAACTCAGCCCGGCAAATGCCACCGCCATGGCGACCAAGGGCCAATATCGGCTGAAGAAGCCGGTGAACAGCCAGGGCATGGTGACGCGCACGTGCATCAAGAGGATCGCCAGCAGCCCTTCGGCCGCGTACACGTACCCCATTCGCTGCCGCTCAGGCCAGTTGAAGGGGTCGCGGCCCGGAACCACGGCGGCCACGATGGCGGCAGCAGCCAGCCCGGCCAACACGGCCATCACAATCGCAATTCCGCCAGGCCCTAGCGGCGGAACTTCGCCCCCGAGGAACGCTCGCACTTCGGCTTCCAGCACCAGAAACAGGGCCACGGCGGCCGACCCGAGCAGCCAGGGGAGCAGTTTTCGCGCGGCGGGTGTCCACGCTGCCAGCTTCGGCAAGAACTTGCCAAACCCCAGGCCGTATAACAGGCTCACCACTCCCAGCGAAACCATCGCGGCCAGCGACCGCTGCAGGAGGATTTCACCGGGCTCGGGAAGTGGCTGCACGCTCCAGCCCAGGGCCAACGCCCCGGCGGCGAAGAGTGCCAAGGCGTGTGGCTGCAAATCGGCCCACGGCTTGCGACGTGACAAGAGTCCCAAAGTGACCGCCTGGACCAGGCCTGCCTGGGCGGCGATTACCCGCTCGGTAAAGCTGTTGAACGTGAGCGATATGCCGATGGCGGCCAGAACAACCACCGTGGCCATGATCTGATTGACGCCAATCAACCAGATGGGCGCTCCTTTTTGGAGGAACCGGCTGCCAACATAGCTGCTCGCCAGAGCGTAGCTGCCGACAAAAATCACCCCCAGCCAAAGCTGCATGCGCGGCGGCTGATCCAGGCTATCGATCACCAAGGCCAGTCCCACCAGGCCCAGCAAGTACAGGCCCACGCCGGCGTGTCGACTCGCGCGATTCCACAGACCGGCGGCCAACGCCCAAGCGGCAGCGGCGAAGGTTCCCCAGACGTAAACCGCCCCCGGTCCCGCTGGCGTTCCGAAGGCATCGCCCTTGAGCCCTAGCAAGGCAAAGTAAGCCGTGATGGCCAGCCCCAGCCAACCGGCCTCGGCGTGCAAATGGGGTACGTCATCCCGGAATCGGCTCCCCCGTCGGGCGGTCATCAGCGCCCAAACCACGGCCGGCGCGCACAGGGCCATGCTGTTCACGGCCAACAGTTGCAACCAGGTTTCGCTCGACCAATCTAAGATAAAAGGCGTGGTTTGCACCCAGGCCAGCATGACCGCCAGGTTGAACAGCGCGCCGCTCAGGTACACGTACTTGTGCCGCTGCACCGTGGCGGCAATCGTGGCGGCCAACGCCGCCAGCAGCAACAGGGCCGCCACGGCCCAAGCGGGCACGGGATCGTCGAGCCAACTTCGTAATGACCATAAGGTGGCCAGGATCAGCATGGCCACGGCTGCCGATTTCGCCACCATTGCGCGAAAATGGCGGCCTGCCAGCGATCGCTGTGCTTCCAGATTGGGGGGATCCACACCTTCGGCCAAAGGCAGGTAGGCCCCAGCGAAAGTGAACCGCAACCAGAGCATCCGCAGCCCCAGTGCCCAGGCGGTGGCGACCAGCACCATTTGCACGGTGTGGAAGGTGAACCAGTTGCCGACATCCCAGTGCCGCATGGCAAACGCCGCCAGGAAACCGACTTCCACCAATCCCAGCACCGCCAGATGAAAGGCGATGGGCCTGCGCGAACGCATCCACAACCAGGCCATCGCCGCCAACGCCAACGCGGCCGCCGACCAGGCCCAACCGCCGGTCAACGCCACCGGCCATTGCAATACCTTGTCTGGCCACAGGTAGAGTGCCCCTAGTCGGGGTCCGAGCACCGCGGCGAGAATGGTGAGTGGCAGCGCGGTATAAGTGAGTTGCAGCCACGAAACCGGCCGCAGTTCAGACACTTCTTGCCGTACTCCCCAGGCCACCGTGGTCCAACCCCAAGCGTAAACGGCCGCCACCAGCGCGTTGAGATAGGCCACCTTCAACCACATTTCGGCCGGCACTCCCAGGCCCTTGATGGTCAATAAATAACCCGCGGTGCCGCACAGATTGAGGGCCAGCCCTCCAATGAACGCAAAGCCGGCCGACCGCTCGCGGAGGGCGCAGCCCACCAAGGTGGCGGCGATCAACAGGGCCGGAGTGACGTAGGAAACCGCGAGGCCGGCCGTGGCAAAGAACGAAGCGGGGTTGGGCCCGGTGATGGGATTGGATTGCAGCGCCTGCGAGATCCAGGTGATACCAACAATGACGGCCGGGGAAACTCCCAGGATGAAGATCAACAGCGCGATCGGTCCTGCCCAGGTTGCCGATTCGTGGTTCTCAACTTCCGCGGAGCTTGCCGATTGCAATGTGGTTGTTTGGCCTGCGGCGGCGTGCCGCAGCAGCCAACTGCCTGCGAGTAGCGCAACGGCAATAAGGGCCGCCAGCCAGGCTAGCATTGTGGCGTCGGACAGCCAGGCAGCGAGGAGCGGCGGGGTGGGAAATCGTTGCACCGCGGCGGCGCCCACAAAGGCCACCATCGCCGCCAGCGGCAGCAAAGCCATGCCGTAGGCCACCGCGGTGGCGCCCTTCCACACGAGGCTGGGATGGGCGCTTGTGTAGCGGTTGTAGCCGCGCCAACCTAAAGGAGAACAGCAGCGGGCCAGCCAGGTTCGATTCCAAATGCCCAACGTCAAGAAAAGCAGTACCGCGGCGCTCGACCAACGCAGGGCGGAGGCCACCGCCACGTCGGCTTCCCAGAAACTGGCCGCGAGCGGCGCGGCCAATCCCACCACGGCAACGAACGCCCAGATGCGCCAGGCCGAGAAGCGTTCCCACAAGCCGGCAAGCAACCAGGCTGCCACGGTGGCTAACAGGATCCAACTGGCGCTGCTGGTTGCGGCCGCGTGCGGCACGCCCAATACTTCAAAATGCTGCACATCGGCCACGATTCGCCCCGTGGGTGATTGCCCTGCGAGGCTGGCCGACAAGGCTCGCGGCGCCAATTCTTGGGCAGCGCCCGGCAGCGCGGCGTAGCCTGCCACCACGCTGGCGACGAGCAGTACGCCGACCCCCAACACATGGTCGGGCTGCCAACGCGCGGAAGCCAGAACGAGTCGAACTTGCTGCCGCACCCACGTTTGCCAGGGTGAAACCGCCGCGCCGGCAACAAACTGGGGGCGTCGAGCTCGCGCCCTTCGCAGCATGACGCGCAGCAGCACCCAGCCCAAACAATACAGTCCCACCGCGATGCCCAGGGCTTGGAGCATGCGCATTTCCAACCAAGGTCGGGGCGAGGCCAGATACCACGGAGTCGTGCTCGCCGAGGCGGCCACGTGAAACACCACGGTCAATGCCAGCAACCATTGGAACGTCAACCAGAATGGCCAGGAAGCCTGATACAGGGCGAGCACCAACCAGATAACCGCCAACGGACCGATGTAGGCCGAGGATGTGGTCAGCGGCTGGGTGCAGGCCACGTACCCCCAAAGTCCGAAAGAGATGACGTTCGCCACCAAGGCCGCATCGGCCAGCGTTTCGCCTAAATAGTGCAAGTTGCCGTGACGGCGGGCCGCCAATTTTACCCCGATCGCCAGGGCCAAACTCAGCAAGGCAAAGGTCAGCGTGGCGGCCAGCCAGGGCTCCTGGAATACCAGCCAGCCGCGGCCGTGGAACACCAGCCCCTCGGCGATGGCGGCGAATAGCAACAGAGCGCCGGCCTGGGCCAAACCTCGGCAGACGCCGATTCCCAGCCGCGATACGACCGGCTGAAACTGCATGCCGCCCAGCAGATATAAGCCTGCGTAGGCCGCCAGCCAGATCCCAAGTCCTGCCGGATGAATCGCTTGCAGCGGACCTTGCACCAGTAGCAACAGTGGCCCCAGCACGAGGGCGGCCAAGGCCCAATGCGCGTAGGGTCGCGATGCATCGCCGGCTGGACCGGCATGCTTGCCGCTATCGTCCGCGGAGTTTCGTCGCCCCCCTTGGCCTGCGCCCGCGGAAATCAGGCCCATGAGCAGCGTGAGCCAGAACAGCGCGTAGCCCGATTCCAGGGAGAACAACTGCCGCGGCAACTCGTTGCCGCCCGCTTGGCTGAACCAGGCCAGGTTGCCGGCCATCAAGTGATGGCTGATCAGACCGGCCAGGAAGAGGCAGCCCGCTGCCGCGTAATGCAGCCAAGGCAAACGCCATCGCCAGGCCAAGATGGTGAGCGCCACGATGTTGAGCAGAGCGGTCGGCAACAGCATCGCCGGATGCGGCCAGGCCAGGCTCACGCAATACAGATTGCCCACCGCCGCCGCGAGCGTTAGCACGGTGCCTACGACACGCAGGCTGGCAAGCTCGCGCGATCGAATCTGCCCGAGCCGCATGCCAACCAGTAGCGTTGGAAAGCACAACAGCGTTAGCAGCGGCGACAATCGCGCGGCCGCCAGCGACATGCCCACGGCCGTCATGCCGCCCCAGCGGTAAAGGGTTAAACCAAGCGTTACGATCGTTGCGAAGGTGACCAGGCCGAGGATTCGCAACCCTCTGCGAGCGTTGGCCTCGCTGAGGGATTGATCGGCGGTGGCACGGCTCCATGCGACTGGCCCCGCCGCCGCCGCCGAAATCAAGGCGCCTACCAGCAGGTACATGGATGCGGCCGAAACGCCGGACGTGACCCAGCGGCCCAAAAACAATTGAATGGCGCAAGGGACGAGCACGCCGGCCACCAGCAACAAAACGAGCCGGCCGCCCCCCGTTGATTCGTGGGGTTCGGTATCGGCAACCTGCGATCCAACCAGATGCCCTCCTGCCATCCACAGCAGCCAGCCAAAAAGCAGCAGGGAAGCGGCTTCGCCCAGTAGCAGCAGAGGGCTGGCCGTGGCTGCCCCTTGGCTCATGGCCGCGATCGCCAGAAAATTGAGCGGCACCAGCAGCGAGGCAATCACCAAAATGCCGCGGCTGGTGGTGGGCAGTTTCCAGTGCCGCTGTACATAGTTGCCCAGCCCAAACAGAGCGGCCGTTACGCCGTTGAAGACCACGAACTTGAGCCAAGGCCGCTCGGCGATGGCCCCCCAGAAGCTAATCACCAGGGCGATCGAACAACTGACGATCAACAGCCCGCCGATCAATTCGCCCCAGCGCACGTTGCGCTCTTCCATGAAGGCGGCCAGCCATTGCCAAGGTTGCGCGTTCGAGGGCGTGTTGGGCTTGGTCGCCGCGGTGTTGGTTGCTGCCGCTTGCTCTTGGCGATGTCGCTCGCCGCTTTCGGCGTATCGTTGTGCCCGCTCTGGGATGGGCGCTGGCTCCCTCGTGGGCAATAGGATCGGTTGCTCCGCCCCCAGCCTTCCTTCCACGACCTCTTCGTCCACGGCGTCAACTGGCGGTTCTTCTGCATAATCCGCTTGGGGGGGACGCGCCCCGTAAGCGTTGGCAGGTTCGTCCACGGGCGGCGCGATGCGCCCGATCACCGCGGCCATCGCTGGCCGAGCCTCGACCGGAATGGGTTCTCCCGCGACTGGTTGTGCGCGATTCGCCGGCGAAAAGCCTGGTTGCAGCCGGGCTTGCTCCTGCTCGACGGCGCCCAGCAATCGCTGCCGAACGTCGGCCGCCAACCAGCCCTGTTGGGCGAGCCGCCAGACCTGCCCGGATAGGGCCGAGAGGGCGTGGGCTTGCGCGTCTTCGCGACTTCCCAAGCCGGTCCAGCCGCAACTATCGCATCGCCCGTGTTGCCACCGCAACTGGTTGCACATGGGGCACCGGCCCTGGGGCGTGGAACCTGCGCGCAGCGATCTCCCCACCAGCAGGCCCACTGCCAGCCCGACCAACACCATCAACAGCATCAACAGCCCCGCGAACATGCCGACTCTCCCGCGCGAATACGCGTTGGCAGCGAAGTGATCTGCTGGCTAAGGCGGGAACCGTTGGCCGATATAACGTGCCCCCCAGGCCATGTTTTAGGCTATTTGCCCACGCAATGCAGATACTTGTCGCTGCGAATCAGCAGTTGGCCATCGTGGGCCACGGCGCAGGCGTTGGCCCGGCTTTCATCGCTCTCGAACTTGTTGACGGCGATCAGCTCAAACTCAGGCTTGGCCGCCACCACAAAGGCGCCGTCGTGCTGGCTCACGTAGTAGAGCCTGCCGTCGGCCAGCAGAACCGAAGAGTAGACGGTGCCAGGCCGAGGTTCCACGCGTTCTTGGTAAACCACCTTGCCGGTCGCGGCATCGAGGCAGTTGGCCACGCCGCTCCGTTCGTGCATCCAGTAGAGGTGCCCGTTGTGGTAGACCGGCGAAACCACGTTCGATCCAGCGCCCACCTTCCACAGCAGGTGGGTTTTGGTGACGTTGCCCCGTCCGCCCGCCTTGACCGCCAGGGCAGTATTCTTCCGGCCGCCAATGGCATACACCACGCCGTCATTCGCGACGACGCTGGGGCAAACGTATCCGCCATCGGGGATGCCTTCGCACTCCCAGAGCTTTTCGCCGGTCTTGGGGTTCAAGCCCAGCACCTGTTCGGGTAGGCATAGCACCACCTCGGTTTCGCCGCCGGGCACTTGAACCAGCAGGGGCGTATTCCACGAGCCGCGAATGCCATCAGCGTGCCAGACTTGCTTGCCAGTGGTTTTATCCAGGGCAACCAGCATTCGGCTTTCGATGCTGGCGTTCACGAGTAGCAGGTTTTCAAACAGCACCAACGAAGTTGCCGATCCCCAACTGTTGTCGCCGTCGCCTACCGAAGTCTTCCAGAGTTCGGCCCCATCTTTGGGATCGAGGCACAGCACGCCATGCCGGCCAAAGAACACGAACAGCCGCTCACCGTCGGTGGTGCAGGTGCTGGTGCTATAGCCGTGGCGGGCGCCGTTCCCCTGGTATTTGGGCTCTTTGCCGTCGGTGGCGTAAGACTTTTGCCAAAGGATTTTGCCGTCGCCGCGATCCACGCACACCACATGGCGAGCCAGATCTTCGGGCTTGCCCGGATCCGTCTCATCCAAGCCATAGCCGGTATAGCAGGTGAGGAAAATGCGATCGCCAAGCACAATCGGGCTGCTGCTGCCGCCGCCAGGCAATTCGGTTCGCCAGGCCAGGTTTTGCGTGTCGGACCATTCGGTGGGCAGGCCTTTTTCGCTGCTAACACCTTGGCCGGCTTCGCCGCGGAACCGCACGACATCGTCGGCGAGAAGGCCCGAATCGATCAGCCAAACGGCGAACATGGCAAGCGACAACTTCAGGGCGACGTGAATCATGGTGTGAATTCCAACCTTTGGTGTGAAAGGAGCAAGGTCGCTCGCCGCGGGTCTGGGCGAGGCGACTGCTTAATTGTAAATTTCTATCCGCACATGACTTGCGTTTTTTACACGGCCTTTCAAGCGGCGCGAACCGCCAGCGCAGGGGGGGCTCGCAACATGAGATGCGCGAACACCGCGACTTATTCAGCAAAACCTCGGGTTTTTTGGATTTTGTGGGGTTCAAACGGGCAATCGCCGTAGGCAAATCGGACCATGTTTCGCAATATCTGCTCACGCGGCCCCGCGCGGCTCGCCGTGACCGTCGTTATCTCCTGTGCCCATTCGCGGCCCCCAATACCGAATGTTGGCTACAATACTACCAGCAAAAAATCCAATAGCGGAACTTTTCGCATGCTGTCATGCACGTTGCTGCTCGCCGGAACCCTTGTTCTTGCCACCCCGCCCAGCCAGGCAACCCCCATGAGTGAGCCCGACGCCAACCCTCGGGAGAACCCAGTTGACGCTGCTCGGCCCAATCTGCAATCGGCCACGCTGGGCGGCAAGCAATTTTGGGGAGACGAGTTGGTGTTCCACGGCTGGCGCATCCAGCGGAATGTTTACACGGGGCATTGCCGATTGCTCGATGCCGAAGACGTTCGCCATACCTGGGGCAGCTTTGAAGCCTGCCAGGCGGAGCTGGCCCGAATTCGCGCTGAACAAAAACTGCCGCCGATGCGGGGTCGAGTGGTGCTTGTATTGCACGGGTTGATCCGCACCCGCTCGGCCATGTTGCCCCTGGCCGATTACCTGCAAGAACATTTGCCGACCGCAATCGAGGCGATTGCCAACCAAACGACAGGCGCTGGCGAATTGCCAACCTCGGAGCCGGAGCCGCTCAAGGTGATTACCATCAGTTACCCCAGCACGCGGGCCGAAGTTGCCCGGCATGCGTCGGAGTTGGCCAGCGTGATCAAAAACCTGGGGCCCGAGGTCACGCGGATTGATTTTGTCGCTCACAGCCTGGGCAACATTGTTGTTCGTCATTACCTGGCCGATTGCCTGGCGGCCCAGGGGCGGATCGACCCCCGCTTGCATCGCATGGTGATGATCGCCCCGCCCAACCGAGGTTCGCTCCGAGCCATGGAGTGGTCGGACAATCCGCTCTTTAAATTGGCCATGGGTAGCGCTGGCCAGGAACTGTCGATCCGCTGGGAACAACTTCAGCAACATTTGGCCACGCCGCCCTTTCCGTTCGCCATCATCGCGGGCGCCAAGGGAGACGGCGTTGGCTGGAAGGACTACCTGCCCGGCGACGACGATGCCTGCGTGAGCGTGGCGACAACGAGACTGGCCGGCGCCGCGGACTTTACCACGGTGCCGGTAAAGCACACGTTTATTATGAATGACCGCCGGGTGCAGGAGTACACCGCTCGTTTTTTGGCGGCGGGCTACCTCAAGTCGCCCGATCAAATGTGCCCCGTCGTCGATGAAGGAAATAACTCAGAAAGATGAAATCTTCTGGACTCGGTTTGGAGAGTCGGCGATAGTAAGCGGCAGCAGAGCGTCGGGCCAACTCAACACGGGATCCCATCGATAGCTCCGGGGGGGCAAGGCAGCCATGGCCATTGCGGTGCAATGTGCGAGTTGCAACAGTTCATTTCGGGTAAAAGATGCGCAGGCGGGTAAGCGGGGAAAATGCCCTCGCTGCGGAAGCGTGATTCACGTGCCCGGCGGCGGACTTCAAGCCAACTCGCCCGGCGGTATGTCAGCGGGCGTCCACTCGCCCAACAAAACCATCGCCGGCATGGACGGAAGAGGGTTCTACGGGGGCGCCAATTCTCTGGTTTACCAGGGATCAGGCGATCCAGGCAGCTCCGGGGCAGAATCGGCCACGAGCCAGGCCGGCAACGCGCCAGCCGATACGGCGAATGCTGCTCCCGGCAAACGCACTCCCCAAGACGCGGCCGTATGCATTGTGGGAACACTAGCCGGCAGCCCCGCCAAATTGCCCCCTGGGCCGGTTGTGGTAGGCGCGCGGCCACGGAACGCTCCGCTTACTCCCCATGGGCATGATCCATGGGCCTCCGCGGGCACTCCTCAGCGGCAGCGGGAAATTCTGGCGGGCCTGGCCACCAAGATTGAGCGCGACCGCCCCACGCTGGCCTATCGCCTGGCATTGGTGCTGGTTTCGGTGGTGATGGTGTTGCTGCCGGTCCTGTACCTGGGAATCGTGGCCCTGGTGGGCTGGGGCGTTTTTTATTATGCCACCAACTTTTCGCCCGTGTTAGGCAACTCGCGCGCGAGCGTGTTAACCGTCCTGCTCTACGTCATTCCGCTGGTCATTGGCGGCATGATGTTGATTTTTTTGCTGAAGCCCCTTTTTGCGCGGCCGGTGACGATTGAGCGGCGGCGTTCGCTGACTCGTGACGGTGAACCCTTGTTGTTTGAATTTGTGGATCGACTGTGCCAGGCAGTGGGAGCTACTCCGCCGGTTCGAATCGACGTCGACCTGGATGTGAACGCTTCCGCCCGCTTCCGCGATGGCTTTCGCGGCATGTTCAACGGCGATTTGGTGCTCACCATCGGCTTGCCGCTGGTGGCCGGGCTTTCGCTCCGTCAATTCGCGGGTGTGCTGGCCCATGAGTTCGGCCATTTTGCCCAAGGGGCCGGCATGCGGGCCACGTATTTGATCATGTCGATCAACATGTGGTTTGCCCGCCTGGTGTACGAGCGCGACATCTTTGATCTGATGCTGGCTCGAGGGGCAAGTTCGGGCAATTTCTTTCTCGCGATCCCAGCCCAACTGCTCCGGTGCGGCGTGTGGTGCGGTCGCCGGGTGCTGCAATTGGTAATGTTTTTAGGCCTGGCGGTGGGCGGCGCCCTGTTGCGGCAAATGGAGTACGATGCCGACCTGAACGAAATCCGCCTGGCGGGCAGCCGCACCTTCGAGATCACCTGTCGGCGGCTCCCCTTGATTGGCATTTCGATGCACGCGGCCTTCCACGATCTGGAAGGTTATTTCAACGACGGCAAGCTGGCCGACAACCTGCCCGCCTTGATTATTTTGAACCTGCCGATGGTGCCCCCGGAAATCCGGCGCCATATCGATGAACAGACGGCCAGGGAAACCACGAGCTTGTTCGGCTCCCACCCCTGCCCTCGCGAACGAATCGCCTTTGCCAAGCGTCAAAACTCGGAGGGCGTGTTCCATGTGGAAGGGCCGGCAAGCGAACTGTTCCGAGACTTCCGCTCGCTCTCGCGGAATTGCACCTGGGACGCCTATCGCGGGATCTTCGGAGCCCGGCTGAAACTTTCCGACCTCTGCCCCGTGGATGAGTTGATCGCCTCCGGCCCTCCGGGCTCAGCCAACTTCAACAACGCTCCCATTCCGCTGGCTCGCGACGGCTCCATACCCTTGGCCGATTGACGTTTGCGACCAGCTCACCCTGGCAGCGGGGAACCTCTTCCGAAACGCTGCAGCGGCCGTCGAAAGGAGAAGCACAGTGAAATCCCTACGTGCTGTTGGGGGGGGTGGATGATAAAATTATGCTCAATGTGCGCAAAAAAGGCACAACTGCTGGCGCAAAGTTCAAGTTGGGTTGCTAAACTCGCCGTAGAGATAATAAGTAGTCAGGACATCCGGTTCGTGGTGAGTCTTCGGTTCAAGAGAACTGCCGCCGCGTCCCAAACTCCACCGCAGTTGGTCCCGCCTCGTTCCAAACATTGCTTGCCGATTTTCGTGGCCGATCCTGCTTCTCCAAATATTTGGATCAGGCGGCGGTCAATCTGGACTCAATCGTCCCCAATCCGATCGCCTTCATCCCCTGTTTGGTTCCAGCAGGAATCGCCCGATGCGCGAATGGTTTGGAGTGCGGAGTGCCGGCGGATGCAAAGTTCGGTTCGTGGGTAAGGAACTATGGACGGCAAACCTTCTCAAACTTCCTCAACCATTACCAATTGACACTCCACGGTTGGGTTTGTCGGGGATTTGCCGTTGATGCAAGCGTGGCGGGTTGCTTGGTTCGGCGCGACACATAGAATAGGCTATGGGTCACCTCAGGCCGTTTCCCCTACCGGGAGAGCAGGGGCTTGGTGCAAAAACCAAAAATTCTGGTCATCGACGATTCGCCCCATGCGGCCAGCCTCTCAGGCTCGCTCCGAGAGCAGTACGATCTCGTTACTGCCCCGTCGCCCTCTTTCGCGATCAAAATGCTGGGCAACGAGGAGAGCTTTGCTGGCGTTCTCTTCGCTTCCGACCATATTCAGGCAGCGGTCGAATTGGGCAGTTTGCTGGAAAGCGAACGCATCCTCGAAGGCATGCCCGACGGGGTGGTCCTCCTCGATGTCGAAAATCAAATCGTCTGGGGCAACGACTGCATCAAGCGCTGGTCGGGCCGCGACGACGTGATCAGCATGAACTTTTACCAGGCCTTGGGCAGCCCCGAGATTCTAGGACCCGACTTCTGTCCGTTCCACACGGCTTTGGCCACCGGGCGCGCCAGTGGTTCCACGCTACGCACGGCAGATACCCGATATTTTCAGGTTCATGCCGCCCCGGTCATCGAACGCGATGAACGTCCGCGGCACCTGATTGTGACCGTTCGCGACGTCACCAATGAGGTCATGCAGCAGCAAAAGCTGGCCGCCATTCACCAGGCAGGCATCGAGCTGGCCGACCTCAAGCCCGAAGAAATTCTCGATATGCCGGTCGCCGACCGCATCGAGCTGGTGAAATCCAACATCCTGCATTTCACCAAAGACCTGCTGCAGTTCGACGTCGTCGAAATTCGCCTGCTCGATTCCACCACCGGCCGGTTGGAACCGCTGCTGGCCGTGGGCATGGACCCCCAAGCCGAACAACGCGTGCTGCACGCGCAGCCGCAAAATAACGGTGTCACGGGTTTCGTGGCCGCCACCGGCAAGAGCTATCTCTGCGAAGACACCACGCAAGATCCGCTCTATCTGGAGGGATCGAAGGGCGCCAAGAGCTCGCTCACGGTTCCCTTGATTCTGCACGACGAGGTCATGGGCACCTTCAATGTGGAAAGCCCCGAGCCCCGTGCTTTCACCGAAAGCGATCTGCAGTTCTTGGAGATTTTTAGCCGCGACGTGGCCGTGGCGCTCAACACCCTCGACTTGCTGGCCGCGGAACAGGCCAGCACGGCCATGACCAGCGTCGAAGCCATCCACAGCGCGGTGGCCCTGCCGATTGACGACATTCTGAACGAAGCCGTGAATATCATGGAACGCTATATCGGGCATGAGCCCGAGGTGGTGGGCCGATTGCAGCGCATCCTTCGCAATGCCCGCGATATCAAGCAAGTGATTCAAAAGGTGGGCCAGAAGATGGCCCCCAGCACGGCGCTACCCCAGCCCTGGCAGAGCGAAAATCGTCCCCTGCTCCGCGGCGCCCGCGTTCTCGTGGCCGATGCCGACGAATCGGTTCGCAGCGCCGCCCACGCCCTGCTGGAGCGTTACGGCTGCGTGGTGGAGACGGCTCACAACGGCGGCGAAGCGGTTTTCATGGTCCGCAACGCCAGTACCGATGAGCAGTACGATTGCGTCATCGCCGATATTCGTCTGCCCGACTTCAACGGCTACGAACTACTCAAGAAGCTGCAAGTTTACCTCGACCCATTGCCGCTGGTGCTCATGACGGGATTCGGATACGATCCCTCCCATTCGCTGGTAAAAGCCCGTCAGGCCGGTCTCCAGTCGGTGTTGTACAAGCCATTTCGATTGGACCAGTTGCTGCAAACGGTCGAACTGGTGCTCACCACGCCCGGACCCGTTCGCCAGAGCTAGGCTGCGCTCCGCGGGGGGGGGAAGATGTCTGCCGCCCTCACTGCCGCCTGGCCAAACAGTTGGCCGCCCGATTGGGGTGGTTTTGATTCGCCAGCTCATGTTGTGTTGAGCCTGCTGTCTTCCTGATGGCGAAATCCTGCCACCAGCAACAAGCCACCCGACACCCACGCCGTTCCGCATGTTGCCGTTGCTGCTCATCGCATTGCTGGTTTCCCTAGGGCATTTTTCGCTTTGGGTGTATCTGCACAACTGCGTGAACGCGTTCTCGTTGCCTCGCTGGCTGCAGAAGCCCATTAACGTGCTTACCCTGGCCATTTCGGTCGTTGGACCCTTGCTGATCTTGGCCTGGACGGTGAATCGAGGGATCACGCAAGGGTGGGCGATAACACCGAGTGACGGCGCCAGCGGAACCAACGCGTCCCTGGATCCAGCGAGCCGTTTGGCAATGGCCTATGGCGTGGCCTGCCTGGCAATTTCGCTGTCGGTGGTGCCCTGGTTCATCATCCGACACCATCTTACCCGGCTGCCCGCGGCCGTGACCGCGACCACAAAAATAGTGATCGACGTCCAACGCCAATCGGGCCAAACCCTTTCGGCCTCAGGCTGGCGAGGCTGGTTGGTGCGGATGCCTGGCAACGAGTCGCTGCAATTGGAGATTAACGAGAAACAATTCCGCATACCCCAGCTCAATACGCGCCTGGCTGGCCTTTCGATCACGCACCTTTCCGATCTGCATTACACGGGCAAAATCCAACGCGAATACTTCGAAGAAGTTGTCCGCCGCGCGAACGCGTTGGAATCGGACCTGATCGCGATTACGGGCGACCTGCTCGACAAAAGTGCTCTGGTGGCTTGGCTGCCCGAAACGCTGGGCCGGCTCAAAGCCCCGCTCGGCGTGTACTGCGTGTTGGGCAACCACGACCGCAGAATCAACACGCCGCCGTTGCTGGCTATGCTCGAAAAACTGGGGATCCAGGCAATTGGCGGTAAACGGGTTGCCCTGGAACATGGCGGGGCCAGGCTGTTTCTTACCGGCAACGAACTTCCCTGGTTCAAGCCCACCGAAACCGGGCCTTTGCTGCCTGATCGCGCGAACGAGCCGTTGCGAATTCTGCTGTCGCATTCGCCCGACCAGTTCCGCTGGGCACAACAGCACCGGTTTCAGCTCATGTTGGCGGGTCACACGCACGGCGGACAGATCTGTTTTCCTGGCATCGGCCCCATCGTTTCGCCCAGTTTTTATGGGGTGCGATACGCCGCGGGCAGCTTTGACCTGAGTCCGACCCTATTGCATGTAAGTCGAGGAATCTCAGGAAAGACGCCACTTCGATACGGCTGCCCCCCGGAGCTAACCAAGTTGGTGCTCATGCCGCGATAGGCCCCCACCGGCCTGCGTGTCGATCCAGAAACTGGGCGAAGTGCAAATCAGGGATCGACACACTTGGGAACGATGTCCCCCCAAGCGAAGCGAGGCAAGGCGCGGAGTCGTCGATGATGCCAGCAACGCCACCATTTCGCGCCGTCCGGTGGATTGACGCTCGCCGAATAGACGAGTAAAATTCCCACCGGAACGAAATTGCCTCGGTGGTAACAAGTTGGCTACCGTTAGGTTGCGGATAAACCGATAAAAATAGTGCTCGTTTTACTCGAGCCAAGTCTCAATAGCCCCCTTAGCTCAATCGGCAGAGCATCTGACTCTTAATCAGAGGGTTCATGGTTCGAGTCCATGAGGGGGCACTAAGATAAACCCTGAGTCTGGAAAGACTTAGGGTTTTTTCATGCGCCGACGCCAATCCACCCCATTCACCCCAGACTTCCAGATTTGCGCCCATTTGCGCACAAGATTCCCAGCTTCTGGCCATCGCACATTAGCAACCGGCTACCGGGTTGAATCTGCTATCACACCTTTCCCCACGGATCGGCCAAAATGGATGAATGAAGGGTTCACCCCGAGCCCCTCAATACTCACCCGGAGACTTAAAACGTGTCTTACTTCATGGTCACCTTGGGAGATAACAGCATCTCCGAAAGTGAAGTCCGCCAGATTAAGGCGAACGCGATCGACGTCGCCGAAGCGTAAGCAATCGAGTTGCCCACCGCTCACTCAATCGTGCCGCCGATTTCGCGCACGGGTGCGGAACTCTGGCGCGTTCGATCGGAGGGTGACGCCCTAAAGTTTGTAGCGGGGCTTCTGGCGCACGACCCCAATTGCCGTCCCTCCCACTACGAAGTGAGGGGAGAAATCGCGGGGTATGTGGAGCCCAGTAAAGCAATGCAGGGCTCCCAAGACACCGGCTGCGCTGCTCGCATGCTTGGCCGTTAGAACGCGCCAGCGGGGCTGTACGGGCTTGGTCGCGATGCCACGCGGGGACGGGATTCAACCGGATAGGTCTGCACGAATAGTGCACGCCCAATCATTTGTACATATGAATCGTACTTCAGGTTATTCTATCGGATGTTGACGTGTACAATCCGTGCGGCTTCTGGCAGGTTCCGACTAAAGGATTAAATAGGGCGTCACGCTACGACTCGGCCCGCGAGCGGTCGCGGACCACGAACCGGTCCCCCCGCACTTCCACGCCCAGGTGTTTCTGTTGGACAAGCATTTGCACGTTCACGTTGGCGTGCGAGGGAATGTGATAGTTGGGCGGTTCGGTGCTGCCGTCCTGCCGAATCAGCACCGATTGGGGCGACCGGTTGCCGCTGCCGACCAGAACCCATGCGATGTAACCGTGACGCATGGCACGTTCTCCTTGTAATGATTGTCCCTGCTAAACCGTAGATCACGATTCGGCCAGTGGCAAAAATTAATCCGAATGCGCGGCTTCTGCCTGGCGACGGAGTTCGGAGTGGGGAGTTCGGGGTTCTGAAGTGTGATGGGGTGGCGAATCTGGCCTATTGGGTTGGAAGCCCGTGGGCATGTTGCAAACAATATTCGCCCTGCGCATACGGCCGCGCCAGGCGGCCAAGCCGTTGCTCGCCAAAAAATTTGGCCGCCAGGGTATGGGTCGCTTCGCGACTCTTGCGGATCGGCGCGTCCCCGCGGCAAGCCAGGCTGTTCGCCGTACCGATTTACCGGTTGCTGTTACCAGTCGCTGCCCGGCGGCGTGTTGTCGGCGGGCAGCAGAACCGCTTGCCAGGTTGGCTGGCTCACAAAACCCTTCACGACGCGCACGCTGGCGTCTCCCATGGCCGCCATGCAAATATCGGGGTGGCCAGAACTCGGGCGGCTGCCGTCGCATTGGTTGGGGTCCACGGTACCGACCGGGGTCGCCGTAATTTTGGGTGAGGTTTGAGGCGGCAGATTCCAGTTGGCGGTGCTGGCATCCCAGTCGGCGGTGGCCATGGAGCGGAAACCGATGGCCGGTTGCCACTCGGCTGACCATTGGCCAGCGGGGTAGGCCCAAAAATTGCCGGTGGCCGCATTGGCCCCCGCCGCGGCGATCCGCTGTGGCGACCGCTGACAGGCCGCCATTTTCTCGGCAAACATGATGGTGTTGGAATCGCCATCGGGAATGTTGCCGACCTGGTACTTGCTGGTATGCGAGGGCGTGGCGGTTCCGCTGGCCGGACCGCCAAAAACCTGGAAGTTAAAACCATAAGACGCGCCGGCCCAGTCGCTGCTGTGCAGGCTCCTGCCGTTGGGGGCCAGGCCATAGTCAGAACGGCATTGGTACGCGGCAATCGATACCCAGCGCACCCGGTCGGCCGCGCCGATGTTGACTCCCGCATGACAGTCCCAAAAACTGATATTGGTAGCCATCAGCGTGCCATCCGCTCCATTCAGGCCCCGCAGGCACACATCGTATAATGTTTGCAGCTCAATAAAGGGGAGCAGTCGCGCATGCACGGTAAAATTCTGCACGTTCGAAACCGTGCCCCCGGAATTCGTGAACGAGCCGCCCGGGAGATTGGTAACGCGAGCGTCTGGCAAGCGGCCATCGTTGCGGTCGGCAAAAGTATGCACCGCCAGCACGATTTGCCGAAGGTTGCTCTGACAAGCGGCCCTGCGGGCTGATTCGCGGGCGGCATTGATCGCCGGCAGCAACATGGCAATCAAAATGCCAATGATGGCGATGACCACCAACAGTTCGACCAAAGTAAAACCCGATCGCGCGCGTTCTCGCAACATTGGATCTGCTCTCCCATGGAAATCGTCGCCTCAGGAACGAAAACCGGCCGGCAATCCCGCCGCGCCGGCCAGCAATTTGCGCGAAGAACGCACGCCAATGCCCGACCTGAGGCGAACCTCAAAATAAAGGATGGAAGCTCATAGCCTGGATGATCCCCCCCCAGACCAGATGCGCCACCTTTGGGTGGTTGGAACCCGTCTGGAAGAACTAGTATAACTAGGAGAAAATCAAGATTTCAACAATTTTCTCGTGGGGAATAACTTACCCATTCGTGGGCGATTTCTTGGCCAAATGGCCAGGAAAGTTAGCGGCATTTGCTTGACCGTGGCGGCGCTGGCAGCCATCCTGCGAACCATGGAACCTTACCCCCGCACGAACCCAACTCCAGGAAGCTCCCCATGCCGCACGCGGCTCGAACTCGCCGGATGTTACGCTTTGCCCCCTTGGCCCTCCTGCTGGGTTGCGCGCTGGGCTCACTGGCTGGGCCGACAACCGCCGTGGCCGCCGAGCCGGTGAAAGTGGGCATCCTCGGCGTCGATAACTACCAGTCCGTGGCCTTCACGCAGCTTTATCAGAAACCGCCTGCCGACAATCCCGACCTGCTGGGCATGGAAGTCGTGGCCGCTTGGCCCGGCGGCAGCCCCGATATTGCCGAGAGCATCAAGGGCGTGGAGCAATGGAAAGAACGCCTGACCGCGATGGGCGTGAAAATGGAAGACTCGCCCGAGGCCGTGCTCAAGCAGGTCGACGCCGTGATCATCATGAGCCTCGACGGCCGCACCCATTTGGACCTGGCCACCAAGGCCCTGGCCGCCGGCAAGCCCACCTACATTGGCCGCCCGCTCGCCGCCTCGCTGACCGATGCCATCCGCATTTTCGACGTCGCCAAGAAATACAACACGCCGCTGTTTTCGTGCTCGCAGCACCGCTTCAGCCCTGGCTTCATTGGCATGCGCAACCACGAAGAAGTTGGCAAGGTGCTGGGCTGCACGGTTTACGGCGGCTTTGAAGGCGAGCCGCATCACGACGGCTACATCTGGCACCTGCACCCCTTCGAAACCCTCTACACCATCATGGGCTCTGGCGCCGAAACCGTCACCCTTACCCAGGCCGAAGCCGGCGACGTGGTCACCGGCGCCTGGAAAGACGGCCGCCTCGGCTCGGCCAACATCATTCGCAAGGGCGCCGTGAAGTACAGCGCGGTGGTCTTCGGCGATCGCGGCATCGCCCCGGCCGGCATGTACGGCTACGAAGCCCCCGTGAAAGGCGTCGTTCCTCCCAAGGGCCGCTACAAAGGCTACGAAGGCGTCGCCACCGAAATTGCCAAGTTCTTCAAGACGGGCAAGCTCCCCGTCGAACCGGCCGAAACCATCGAGCTGTTTGGCTTTATGGAAGCCGCTCATGAAAGCGGCCGCCAGGGCGGAGCCCCCGTGCGGGTAGAAGACGTGATCAAGAAAGCCCGCCAGACGGCCGGCAACTAAGGCGCCGCCCCAAGCTGGCATCGCAACATGCGGTAGAAACTCTCGCCAACGACTGGCCTCCGGAACACATGCCGCATACTATTCCCCATCACGACTACGTGGTGACCGATCGCCTGGCGGACTGCCACGAGGTTTGGGGGGCGGGCTGAGTACCTGCCCCCGCGTGGCTAAGGGCTCATGCGTTCCCCTCAACCCGCAATTTCCCGCATATCTTGCGAAAAGAGTCTTTGCCATGAAGAACCTTGAGCGCCATCTGTTAATTGCCTCCCCGCATCTCACCGATGCCTGGTTCACCCAAACCGTGGTGCTGCTTCTGGCCCATAATGAACAAGGGGCCTTCGGCGTGGTCCTCAACCGGCCCACCGAAGAAACCGTCGGCCAGGTCTGGTCAGAAATCGGCGAGTCTCCCTGCGCCAGCCAGCAACAGGCCAATGTCGGCGGACCGGTCGATGGCCCCGTGATGGCACTGCATACCGACGAATCGTTCGCCGACCTCAGGGTGGTATCGGACGTGTTCCTCGCCGTGCAGCGAGACAATCTCGACTGGGTTGTCCACCAAACCCAATGCCCCTTCCGGCTGTTCGTCGGCACCGCCAGTTGGCAACCAGGCCAGTTGGAAACGGAAATCGATGCCGGCGTGTGGCTCTCGATGCCGGCCCAACGCGAACTGGTCTTTGCCTCGCCCGACAACCTCTGGGACCGCGCCCTCCGTGCCCACGGCCGACACTTCCTGCGGCAAATCGGCGTCAAACACTTCCCCCACGACGTGACGCTGAACTGACAAGGGAGGGGTGGGGGCAAGTTGTGGCCCCCCAAGTCAGCAATTCTCAAGCAGCGCCATCCACAACTTGCCCCCAGATGAACCGCGCAAATTCTTCTGCCTTGCGGCCGCAAAAAACTCCGCGGTCAGGCGTCCTATCTGAGACGCGACAAGGAGTGAGCCCCGCCGCCGGATTCGCCTCTTTCCAAAATTTCTGGCGAACCTCACTGGCCGGTTCCTCGTCTCTCGAGTAACGCTTGCGAGCGAGGCTCACACAAGCCCGTCGCGAATCAAACCCTCTAGGTTGCCATAGGTATTCCCATGACTGTCTGGCGTGCATCATCCCACGAACGAGCCTGTGCCTGCAGTGAACGCGCGAGTCAGCGACGTTCCGCGGCGCATCGCTCGACCGGCTGACAACCAGGCCCCCTTGGAAGTTTCTCCAAGCCCGGTGTCAGCCAGTTGACTCCGGGCTTTGTTGTTGCGCCCGTTGGCTGGCAACGGCAAGCGACTTGTTGACCCCGTTTTGCGGTGGAGCCCGTGTTGGTACGGGCATCCGGCTCTGAACCGGCCCGACGCAGGTTCGATTCCTGCCGCCGCAGTTCTGGCAACCGCGCTCTCGCCAACCGCGAGCGGCGCGAACGCCCAGCAACACAACACGCGTTCCTGGTGTAACGGCAGCATCACTGGTTCCAACCCAGTGGGACAGGGTTCAAATCCTTGGGAACGTGCTGAATGGCGATCGATCCCTACACGAAGCCGAAACTTACCGTCATTCCCGCGCAGCCTGCCCTCGTGAAGACGGGGGGCGGGAATCCAGGAAGCAGCGGTTGCGGCTCGACGATCAGGACAGGACTTCGTAGCGAATGTTGGCTGCTTCGTCGCAAGCAATCAAACAACGAATAAGTCATCAACAACACGGCGCGGTGCGATGCTGGTTTTGCAGCGAGGCTTTCAATCTCGCCAACGCGGGTTCAATTCCCGTCCGCGTCACTCGCACAGTTTTTCGACAACCAACCGAGGGCCTGCATGCCGATGGGGGCGACCGATCCTTGCAAGATTGGTGCGATGGGTTCGACTCCCATCAGGTCCACTTTTCCCAAGAAAAACCAAAAACAGCCGAGGGCTCATCGTCCAAAGGGAAGACACCGCCATGGCATGGCGGAGATCCGAGTTCGATTCTCGGTGGGTCCACTTCCATCGCGTTCCACGAAGCAACGCCATACACGGAATGCAGCCGGATACGGCTGGCCGGGGCTCTTTGCTAAAGAGCTTCTCCCCATATGCGGGGAGATGTGGGTTCGAATCCCACGCATTCCGCTGAAATACTCGGCCTGATGGTGAAACGGAAAATCATGCCTCGCTTCGAACGAGGTGTTCCAGGTTCGAATCCTGGTTGGGCCGCTCGTAACTCCTCTCTCTTTACATGGTGTCTGTGGTGTAGCGGTTTCTGCATACCTGACTGTGATCCAGGAGGTGAGGGTTCAACTCCCTTCAGGCGCCCTTTGAAGAAGTGCGGAGTTCGGAGCGCGGAGTTCGGAGTTGAATACGAGTGAGGGACGGGCCCTCCGACTCTTCCACTCCGCACTCCCTGCCCCTTTTCGCGGCACTCTGTTGCTGTTTTGCCACATTCTTCATCAGTGTGACAACAGTGCTGTCAATCTGACGACGAACCGATCAGGAATTGTGAAGAAACGTGAACCTCGGCGCTAGCACGCAAGTCTTTATGTAGCGAAGGCTCCCGCTTTCCGCTTCGCCGTGGGATGTGGCACACTGGGCTAGCTGGCATGGTAGTTGCTCTTAAAGCCCTGCGTTTCTAAATCAGCTTTTTCGGCAGTTTGCCGGTTATGAGGTGAACGATGGGCACGCCCCTCCATCCTGTTCAAGTTGCCAAACGCCTCGTCGAAGCCGATGGATACCTTGAGCTTGGTCTGTCGCAGTTGGCCTTGGAACGCCTTTCCCCCCTGGCAGGGGACGGCCCTTTTTCAGCATTAACCGCCTACATGCGCGGCATGGCTCTCCAGGTGGATGAGCACTTTCAAGACGCCGCCTCGGCTTTGGAATCGGCCGGCCACGAACTGCCCGAGCCGCTCAGTCGCCAGATTCATTTAGAACTGAGCGAATGCTACCGGCGCGCCGGTTTTTTCACCCAGGCGGTCAATTCCCTGGGCTCGGCCCGAGGCGCCCAAGCCTCGACCCCCGCCCCTACCACCACCGAGTCGGACGAAATCGTTTAACGCCGATTTCCGCGGGGCGAAATTCGATGACAATTTTACCTATTCATGCGTGCATAAACTCCAAGCGGTGATTCGCCAGCCAGGGAATCCGTGGCCGGGCCTGGTCGAGCGCCGCTTCCTGCGGAATTGGGTTGTGGCCGCGGCGGTCGAGATACACCACGATCCGACGACTGGCTTCATCGGTTGCTCTTCGACCAGCACGCATCGCAGGGCTTCGTCGCGTCGCTGCCAGCCTTCGGCGGGTTGCAGAAAGTAGTCCTTGTAACCGAGTCCGTCCATGCTCGCCTCCCTGAAAAACCACAATATCCCGTGAAATTCGCCGATTCGCGACAGAAGTTGTCACCGAATTACGGAACATTGTTGTCGATGCTATCGCGGTCTGTCGCTTTTCGCTTCGCGAAAAGTTCCCGACATCGAACCCTAACCAACCGTGCGGCGCCGTGTTGGCTACGATTCCCCCCGAGCAACGCAAAGAGCACACGTCGCACAGCGAAAGGCGACTTTGGACGGCAGTTACTTTGCTAGCGCTTCCTTACCCACGCAGTACAGCACCTTGTTCGAACGGATCAGCAATTGCCCTTGGGCCGGCGTGGGCGAAGCCCGAAAGATCTCGTCGCTGGCGCCGTTGATTTTGTTTTCGGCGACGACCTTCAATTCCGGGCCGGGTTCGATGACATAAACCGTGCCTTCTTCGCTGACAAAGTAGGCCTTATCGCCGGCCGCGATTGGCGAGGCCGAAAAGTTGCCCGGCGTGCGGGAGTGCCACAGGGCTTTACCATCGGTGGCGTCGTAGCACGAGCAGATGCCGCCCATGTTCATCACCAGCACGTAGTTGCCAATCACAATCGGGCTGGGCAGGTCGCGCCCGCCGCCGCCGCGGGCCGAATGCCACGCCATGTGGCTGCTGGTCACGTCGCCGCTGCCGCCGGGCCGAATGGCGTACATGTCGCCGCGCAGGCCGTTGACCGTGTAAAGCAGCCCATTGCCTGGCGTAACGGTGGGCTCGCCGCGGCCGTTGAAGCTCTTGCAAAACCAGAGCTCGCGGCCATCGGCCGGGTCGTAGGCTCGCACACCCGTGTGGCCGTTCACCACCACCTGGATTTTGCCGTTCACTTCCAGGGGAATCGGCGTGCTCCAGCCGCGGTTGTTGGGGCGATCGGTGCGCCAGACCGTTTTGCCCGTCAGCTTATCCACCGCCCAAATGCAGGCTTCGGCGTCGGCGTCGCCGTTTTGAATGATCAGGTCGCCCATCAGCACGGGGCAGGCCGCCACGCCCCAGGGGCTAACGAAGTCACCCAAATCGCGCGACCACACGTGCTCGCCAGCGACCGTGTAGCAGTGCAGCCCCGCCTGGCCAAAAAAGGCCCACACGTGCGCGCCATCGGTCACGCACGACGGCGTGGCCCACGTGTTCATTTTGTGCAGGCTCTCTGGCGTGCCCTCCCAAGGCGCCCCCTGTTGCCACAGCAACTTGCCGCTTTTGCGATCCAGGCAGAGCACCGCCCGCTGCTTGCCGCCGTCGAGCGCCGTCGTGAGGAAAATACGGTCTTCCCACACGATCGGCGACGACTCACCCTCGCCGGGCAATTCCGCCTTCCAAGCCAAATCGGCCTCGCTAAAGGTCACCGGCAGGTTCTTATCGGTGGTGTGCCCATCGGCCGCCGGCCCGCGCCACCGCGACCAATTCTCGGCCCCCACGGCCGTTTCCAAGCTTGCCGTTCCCGCTGCCGCGCCCATCAATAGCGCCGCCGACAACAATGTCGCCACGCGAGGCAAACCCAACCTGCAACCAAAGCGAGCCTGGTCTTTCACGGCAACAATCTCCTGGTGGGGCAAGGCGGCAGGGGCGTGTGGTGGGAAGGTACGCGGTGGATGCGGGTGGCAGGCCGGGCATCGTTCGTTGCGTGTTGCCATCAACCGGCAACCCAAATCATGCGGCCTGCCCGCATTTGGCTACTGAAGGGGATTATAACGACGACCTTAACCGCGCAACAAGCTTTTGTCGCCGGTGCCCCCGTGGCACACGAAAACAACCTTTTGACAGTGCCGCCCAGCCGAACCATCCTAAGGCGATTGGCCTTGTTCGGAAAACGTCGCCCGCTTCAGTTGGTCTGTTGATTCTCGCAAAGCCGGACCCAAAGAATAAAATAGTGAGATGTCGTCCTGCCGGTTAAGTAGTTGATATATCTCTCGGTAGGGCTGTACGGCTATAGCTTCGTTGCCCTTGTTGATGTACTTGGCCAATGCCTGCGCGGCAATGGGATTATCCAGATCGGTGCGAATCAGAATCGCCGTGACTTCGCGATTTTCGTCGGGCAGCAGCACAACGCCTTGTGCGTCTTTGCGAACGGGAGAAGCGGGCGGAGCAGGCGACGATCGAACCGCCGAATCGAACGCGTGTCCTTCTAGCAGGTAGAAGCCTTCCATATTGACGAACAGGGTCCGATCATTCGGCATGCCTGAGGGCGCGAGAATGCCGAGCAGCTTGAATTCGCCCGAGTGTCTATGCCCATCGGGGCCAATTCCGTGGGTGAGTTGGAGTGCATCACCGATCGATAGGCCTGTCTTCTTAGCCACCTCGGCCCCGACCACTGCGCCAAACGTATCGTCTTGTTTGAAATTGCGACCCTCGGCAAATTGGTGCTTCTGCACCGGCCCTTTCTTCGAATTCTTAAAATCCAGTTTGTCGAGATAGTCGGACGTGGTTCCCACCACGCGAAAGCCCTCGTAGCTGTCGCCCAGGCATAGCGGAACGGCCAGCTCGACAGCGCTGCTGAAGCGGCCGGCAATCTTCTTGCCCGAGGGATCTTCGTACTCGATGAATTGCTGATAGAAGCTATAGGACACGTTGTCAGAGGGCATGCTCTGGTGATACAGCGAGCTCAACACCAGTTGCAGCGAATTCCCCTTCGACCCAATGACCAAATCCACGGTATTCGCGGGCTGGAGAATCTCGTCTTGTGTGAGGACGCCATCGCCATTGAAATCGAGCGTATCGAAGAAGGCCGCTCGCTGATTCGCTGGAGATTCCTGAGCCGGCAGAGTGGGCGTCAAGGCGGCCCAGCCGATCAGGGGTACGAACAATCCAACGATGATCGAGTTACTGCGTGCGTTGATTGCCATGGCTACCCTGGGTGAGAAGTGCTTCTGAGAGTCGTGCGGCCCATTCTATTTTTCGGCCGGCACAATCTCCACCTGCTTCTCCTCCCGTCGGAACGTCAGTCCCGCCGGCTTTAAAATGGCCGTTAGCAAATCGTCGAGCGGGGCTCGTTCCACGCGGAACGAGATCCGCTGGTCGAGCGAGATGCCGCTGGCTTGCAGCGCGGCGTTATCGGTTTTGAAGGTCAGCTTGAGGTTGCGCTGCAGGTTGGTGAGCACCGCGCGAAGCGGCACGTCGCTGCTGTTCATGGTGTAAAGGTCCACGCCGGCCGGTTCGTTCTTGCCCAGGGGGTTGCTTGTGTTGCCGCTGCTGGTGGTTCGCCCGGTGGCCGCTTCGTGGTCTTCCAACCGGCCCCGCAATACTACCTGGCCATCGATTGCTTCCACCCGCGCCTCAGGCACGCGGGCTTTGAAATCGGCCAGCGTTTTGTCCAGGCTGCTGCCCGAGGGATAGCGGCGTTCGAGTTCCACGTCGCTCGTCGTCACGGGGCGAATCGTGATGCCGCGACCATCGGGGCTCAGGGTGTACGCAAGATCGAACTGCGAGAGCAACAGTGTCAGCCGATCGCACCAGGGGAGCGGCGGCAGCGCGTTGGCCGGCCACAGGTCGTGGGGAACCAGGGCAATGCCTTCGGCGGTAAGGTTGGCCTCTTTCAGCAGCTCCTCCACCAGTTGGCGAGGCTCGGCGGCCTCGGGCCACGACAGCGCCGCATTGCGCAGCAGCCGCGCGCGAACCGTCGCGGGCAGCTCGCGAATTTCGTCTTTGCGCCGCTCGGCCACCGTGCGCAAGAAACGTGCCACGTTGTTCGAGCCCACAAACACCACCGGCCCATAAAAGGTAACTCCCAGCGGCTCGGCCGGCCGCGGAATGGCCTGGGGCTGGGCGTAGGCTTCGGTGTAAACCCGGGCCGCGTTGAAAAACAGGTCGCGCACATTCAACTTGCCTTGCAAGTTGATCTCGCGACTGGGGTCCACGCGGCGATCAAGCATCACGGCCAGCTGGTGCTCGCGGCCCAAGTTGCGCAGGGCATTGCCAAACGGAACTCCCTGCCAGGCAATCGTGGAAGAATCTTCCAGTCGGCGAAAAAATGCCGGTCCCGTAAGCAAGTTGGTCGGAGATTGGCACCAGGCCGGCGCGACCTGCCCAGCAACAACCAGGGCCAACACGGCACACAGAAACCCATGAAGAATAACTTTCGGGCATAGTCGCCTTTCGCTCCGCGAAAGGATTTGCTTTCGCGGAGCGAAAGCCGACTTTGTTTTTCGTGCAATCCACAGCCAGCGGGCACGAACAGCATGCGTAAACCTGGTGGAATTTAGCATGGCTGCGTTTTCCATTAACTTTGCGGCCTTGGTGCACCGGGGAGAGAAGAAAGGGAACGGGCATCCGCTAGGTTTCGCCCGCCGGGTTTCTTCGCTGAGCTGTTAGCTTCGAGAACTGCCAGGTTCAGTATACTCCATGCCCAGCTAGAAGAATCGCCCCGGGGCAGGCCGCACGATAGGAAAGGGGGGCGCGGGGCGCTTGAAGAATTGGAAGGCGGGTCGGCCAACGAAAAAAGGCTGCCCGGCACATTTGTACCGGGCAGCCTTCAATCGAATCCGTCGTTCGCCTTCGCGGGCGGCACGCTAGAGCTTAGCGGGCCATGCGGGCGGAGGTGGGAACCACGCGGCGGGCATTGTAGCGGGCCGAGGGATCAGCGGTCGGCGCCGGGGGAGCCGGCGGGGCCATGTCCATCATGCCGCCGTTGCCAGCGGGAACCGGAGCGTGACCGTGGCCGTGGCCACAAGCGTCACAGCCGCTGTTGCAGCAAGCGCTCGAGCAGCAAGCGCTGGTGCAGCAGCTCTTCTTCTTGCAGCCGCCGAACAGGTGAGCGAACAAGCCGCCCTTCTTCTTGCAGCACTTCTTGGTCTCGCAGCACTTCGACTCGCAGCAGCTGCTAGCGGCACAGCAGCTGGGCTCGCAGCAGTTGCTAGCGGCACAGCAGCTCGGCTCGCAGCAGCCGTTTCCGCAGCCGCTGTTGCAGCAGTTGGAAGCGGCACAGCAGCTGGGTTCGCAGCAGCTGTTAGCGGCGCAGCAGCTGGGCTCGCAGCAGCTGTTAGCGGCACAGCAGCTGGGCTCGCAAGAGTCACAGCAAGCGCTGGTGCAGCAGTCGCTCTTGCACTTTTTCTTGCAAGAGAACATCTTCTTCAGACCGCCGAACAGGTCGCACTTCTTCTTGCAGCACTTGGTCTCGCAGCAGCTGCTAGCGGCGCAGCAGCTGGGCTCGCAGCAGTTGCTGGCGGCACAGCAGCTGGGTTCGCAACAGCTATTCGCGGCACAGCAGCTCGGTTCGCAGCAGTTGCTGGCGGCACAGCAGCTGGGCTCGCAGCAGTTGCTAGCGGCACAGCAACTGGGCTCACAACAACCGTGACTGTGGCTAGCCAACATCATGCGGTTGAGCAGCTCGAAGGCCATGCCCTGGCTACACATACCGATGCTGACGACCAGCGCTCCTAACATTTTCCATTTCATTGCGCAACGTCTCCTTTCCATGGAACCGGGGTCGGATGCATCCCCAACGAACACCGGCGACGGCCGTGCGGGAATCTCGAATGCGCTCTGTCGCGGGGGACAAAGCGTTGGGTGGGCGCAGCGGGTGAATCGGCGGACAGCGTTCGTTGGCAGTAACCTCAGTTCTCTGGGTCCATAAGCCAGGTCCGTCGAGCCGCCCAGGCTCGAACTGAACTCGGTAATCCTGGCGCTTCCCTGCCATGCTCGTTGCCGAGCATGTTTGACAACTAGGGTATCGACCAACAAACTGAAAAGGCTTGAACACTCGAAAGTGTTTTTCGGTAAAAGAGTTACGCGCTGCATTAGGCAAACATTGCCTGCCTCGTAGGCTGGTTAAACTTTGACGATTTTGACGCGCCGCTCCTGCCCCTCGCGCCCCGCCGCCGGCCATTCTGTCGGGGCTCACTCTGTCGCAACTCATTCCGTCGCGGCTCACTCCCGCCGCTCGCCGCATGAAACACGGCGCGGCCCCTCCCTGCTTCGCAGCTCGTGCTCGCGTGCAGTCAGCGAGCGATCTGGACAGCCCTGCGGGAATCTGTTACTTCCCCCACCGGTTCGTGAACCTCCCCCGGGCGCGGCAGCGGTTGCAGCATCCATCCGCTTGAAATACCGCGTCTGGTTCAGCAAGCTCGATTGCTTTGCAGGAAGGAAGCCGCACCATGCGGAAAGAAGTCAAAATAGGACTCGCGCTAATCAGCCTGCTGTTAGGCGTGTTTGGCTTTGTGCTCTACAAGCGCATTCAGGGTCGCCAGCTCGAAGCCCAACAAGCGCTCGCCGCCAAAGCTGACATCGCCCAAGGACCTGCTGGCGATGCCTCCACTGGGGCTAACCCGGCCGAGGCAAACCCCGGCGAGGCTCACTCGTCTACCGCCGCGACCACCACCACGGCCTTGCGGCCTGCCTCCGAACATCGCTCCGAGGGCAAAGGCTCTTCGCTGCTAGACGACGCCTGGAACAAGCCCGGCAGCGCCTCGCGCGATACCCACGCCGCCGCGCCGCCCGCCCGCTCACAATGGCAGGCCCCATCTCCTCGCGAGTCGGGCAGCCAACTCTCGATTGCTTCCACGCCCGCCGCTGCCGCCGAAGAAACGGCCCGACCCGAGCTGACCGACTTTGCCGGTTCGCCCCAGCGAAGCTTTGCCCACCGGCCCGAAAGCGAGCCTGGCCATTCGGCCTCGCCGAACTCCACGCTGCCGGATGCCACGTTGCCCCCGGCCGCTTCGTCTCGACCGACCACCGTCGATCCGATCTCGGCCCTGCGGCCCGAAACGCCTCCGGCAACGCTCTCCAACATGCCTCCCGGCGGCAACGCCTCCCCGGCCCGCGATCCTTTCGCTGGCAGCGGAAGCTCCGCGGATCGCTACGCCGCGGCCGCGCCGTTGCCTGGGGGCGATCTCGACGAACCGCCCCCCGCTGCCGTCGATGCTTTCCACGGCGCCGACCGGTCCCCGCCACCCCCGGCCCGGCTGGCTTACGCCGATACCACGCCGCCCTCGCACCTCGACCACGCAGCTCCCGGCCACGCGACTCCCGGCCAGGCAACTTCGCCGCCTGCCGCCGCCTATCCCGTGGCATCGCACCGCGACTACGAACACAACCCTGGTCCCGCAGCAGCCCAACCGAGCCCCGACCCGCGCGATCGCTATAGCAGCGGCGCCTTCAGCGCTGCCGCGCCCGCCGCAAACGTCGATCCCTACGCACAAGGCGGCGGCCAGCTTCCTCCCGATCACCACTACCAAGCCGAACCGGCCCCCGTCCGCGGCAGCCTCACGGGCACGGGCAAAACCGTGGTGCAAGGACGGTTCGCCGGAGCGGTCGATCAAGCCTCGGCCGCCGGCTATACCAACGCCGCCAATGCCCCCGCGCGGCCGGCCGAAAACCAGGACCGCTGGCAGCCCGACCGCCGCAACGTGGTCGAGCCCCAGCAACCGTATTACGACGATCGCGCCGCGGTGCCCGCCTCGGCCGTTTCACACGCCGCTCCCGCGGCAGCGCCCAACGGTCAATACACGGTGCAGCCCGGCGATAGCTTTTGGGTCATCTCCCGCAAGCTGTACGGCGATGGCAGTTTCTTCAAGGCCCTCACCGAGCACAACCGCCGCGAGTATCCTCAATCGCGCAACTTGCAGGTGGGCGACGTCGTTAGCGCCCCGGCCGCCGAAGACCTCCGCCAGGCCTACCCCGACCTCTGTCCCAAATTGCGGCAACCGCTCCCCGGCGTCAATCGCCCGGCCAGCGCGCAAAAGCTCGCCGGCTCGCGAATCTACGTGGTGGAAGACGGCGATACGCTGTTCGACATCGCCCGGCACGAGCTCGGCAGCCCGGCCCGCTGGGTGGAAATCTACGAGCTCAACGCCGATCGCCTCAGCAACGACTTCGACTACATTCGCCAAGGCACCGAGCTGATTCTGCCAGGCAACGGCGCCCCGCGCCCCCGCGAAACCGTAACCGGCCGCCCCGCCGCCGCCTCGCCGCGCTAGCCCAAGTTCCCCAGCCGTGTTGAAATGGCGATTTTCGACGATATTTTGGGGGCTTTTGCGTCGTAAGTTCTTTGTTGTTGGTGCCGGCACGGCTGGAATCGCGTTGTAGTGAGAAGTAGGCGTCTGGAATACCTGGAGCGTGC
>CAYUMU010000015.1:0-91504 GCA_964445985.1 uncultured Pirellulales bacterium
GCGATGGGGTGGCACGCCTCAGGGTTTCAATCCGCGCCCCCGTGAAGGGGCGAACTGTCACCATGTCACCAGCATCCCAGCACTCCGCTGGTTTCAATCCGCGCCCCCGTGAAGGGGCGAACCCCAAGAAAGTTCGCCGGAGGACCCGTTGCCTGTTTCAATCCGCGCCCCCGTGAAGGGGCGAACTGATCGAGCTGGCCGCATTGGATGGGCCCGACGATGTTTCAATCCGCGCCCCCGTGAAGGGGCGAACTCATATTCGCGGCATGGTCGATAGCTGGCCAAATGTTTCAATCCGCGCCCCCGTGAAGGGGCGAACATGATCTGCAAACGAGGCCCCGGTAGCGGCTCGCAGTTTCAATCCGCGCCCCCGTGAAGGGGCGAACGCTGAGTACCGCGAGTAGTGCCCACCCGCCCGCTGGTTTCAATCCGCGCCCCCGTGAAGGGGCGAACTGCGCCCCATCTGGCGAAGCACAGTGGCCTTGTCAGTTTCAATCCGCGCCCCCGTGAAGGGGCGAACCAACCGCTGGTCTGGTAATGTCATTCGCGAAGCGTTTCAATCCGCGCCCCCGTGAAGGGGCGAACCCACCCGGCGCGGCAATGCGTCGTCTCGCACTCGTGTTTCAATCCGCGCCCCCGTGAAGGGGCGAACCCACCGCGTGCGCCGTAGCGTGGCCTCGTGGGCGGGTTCAATCCGCGCCCCCGTGAAGGGGCGAACCGCACCAGGCCGGATCGCCTCCAAAAACGCAAGCGGTTTCAATCCGCGCCCCCGTGAAGGGGCGAACGGGGGAGCCTGAACGGGTTAAGCGGTTTTGAGCGGGTTTCAATCCGCGCCCCCGTGAAGGGGCGAACGAAAAGATGGCCTAAGTCCAATGTCAGTGGAGGCGTTTCAATCCGCGCCCCCGTGAAGGGGCGAACCGCATCACTTCGGCAGCCAATCAATTGCTGGGCGTTTCAATCCGCGCCCCCGTGAAGGGGCGAACTCCACAGTTCCTAAGGCGAACTCAAGCTGGAACTTACATGGCGGTTTTCGCGAACCGTCTGTTGTATTGCTGCCAGCCAGATGCTGCTTTGGAACGGCAAGAGATTAGTCCAATAATAGCAATCGGTTGCGTCGATCGCGAACCGCCGGGGCAAAATGGGCGCGCTTCATGTTCGCAGACGCGGGAATGGTGCCCGTTGGGGAGCATTGAAAAATCGGTGACTACGCAATCAGTGGGCCATCAATGTCGTACGACGATTTTGCCCCGTGATGTTCCACGCGGCGATGCCAATTTCGTCCGAGAAAGTAGAATCGCACGCTGTCTTCCGCTGGGTCCATGAGCTTTAGCAGGCGTTCTTTGCAGAGCGTCCACTGGGCTGGATCGACTTCCATTTCGAAAACGGAATTCTGCACGCGTTGACCGAAGTCAAGGCAGGCCTTGGCCACGTGTCGCAGCCGGCGCTGCCCTTCAGGCGTTTTGGTGGAAACGTCGTAGGTTACCAGCACATACATGATGCGCTCCTTATCGCCAGAGTAGCGGCGGATAGCCGTCGAGGTCGCCCCGCAGGTGACGAGCCAAGAGCCGGGCTTGCACATGAATCAGTAAGCCCACGGAGACTTTCTCGTTTAAGAAACCGTGGGTGACGATGTCTCGTTTGCGTTCTTGCCAGGCCACGAGCACCGCCTTGCGGGCGGCATCGTCCATCAAGACCGCCCCCGTTTCCAGCGTTTGAAACGACGATGGTCCCAGTTGCCGGCGATTGATCAACGAAAGCACTAGTCGATCGGCCAGCCAGGGCCGAAATTCTTCCATGAGGTCGAGTGCCAAGCCTGGCCTGCCCGGCCGATCACGATGCAAGAAACCAACGGCCGAATCCAAACCTACGGCCTCGCATGCGGAACGAACATCGTGCATCAGTAGGGTGTAGACAAATGACAAGAGGCAGTTGATGGGGTCGAGTGGAGGCCGACGGCTGCGGCGCACAAACCGAAACAGTTCTTGGTTGGCGGCGATGAGTTGGTTGAACGCCGAGAAATACCCGGCGGCCGACTCGCCCTCTAGTCCTCGCAGTTGGTCCAGCGTGATGGCCTCTTGAACTGCGGGAATGGCGCCCGCGAGACGAAGAGCCGCTCGCTTGAGGGCTTCGATACGCTCGGCTTCGCTGGTGTCGCGAGCTGCCCTCAAGAGCACCGTGCGGCAATTGGTCAGTTTACCGAGGACGATGGCACGGGCAATTTCCAGCGTAACCGCGGGGGCATCGGCCGCTCGGTACTGTTGACGGCGAAGCAACACGTTGCCAGACGTAAACCCGTTTACCGCCGCGCGGAAGCGTCCGGACTCGGTAAGGAAGGATAGAGCAACGCCGGCCTCGCCACAGGCGCCCATCAAACTGGGGCTACAGCCCACTCTGCCGAAACAGACAATCCCATCGAGGTTGTGCAGTGGAATTCTTAGCCGTGTGGATTTCTCCACGCGCACCGCCACCGCTTTGCCATCCTTCGCCAGGTAGGCTCCTTGCGTCGTCACGAAGAGGGTATTGAGATGCGTTTTCATAGGCTATCGCCAAGACCATCGTTCGGATCGACCGCCAAACTGGTCGGCGGGTCAGTGTTTTTGGCCAATTCACGGGCGAGAAACGCCTTCGCCGAACGGCGGCCCGAGGTGACATCGGGCATGCAGATCGACAGCAGCGAGCAGGTATCGCACTTCTTTTCGCGGATTGCTGGAGGAGTGATGCCAGAATCGATGATTTCGTGCAGACGCTCGGCAGCACGGCGCGTTGAGGTTCTCAAAGGTTCGTCAAAAGCGACATCGAACCGCCGCCGCTTTGTGCCGTAAAAGAGTTGCCCCGCGGCAACTTCGATGTTCAGCATTTCTTCCAGGCACATGGCTTGGGCGCAAAGCTGCACGCGATCGCAATCGTTGGCCTTGGGACGCCCTCGTTTGTATTCGATGGGCGTGATGGTCCAGCCTTGCAGGCCGCCGGGCTGCGCGTCGCGCAAGACTTTGGCCAAGGTGCGATCGGCCTGACGATCCGGCAAGTGGGATGGAGCCCGCCACTCGATTACGTCGGCCTGGCCGCTGACACCGAGAGAAAGGCCGCGGAGCGGCAAGCCCCGCGTGATGCGGACACCGTCGCGGGTGCGCGGTTTGCCTTCGTGCGCCTGGCGATGGAGAACCTGACCTTCGGCCGTGAAGCGGTTCTCCAGCCACACGCGTTCGACATGGATGAGCGCGCACTGCCGCTCGCAGAACAACAAGTGCTGCAAGGCGGAAAGGGGGATAAGATCGCACTCGGGGTAGGGCATGGACGAACTAAAACCTGCTAAAATGAATGACTTCGAGCAACCGCTACAGTCGATCGTAGAGAACAACACCTTCGGGTAAGCCCTCTTTGTTCACTTCAACTTCGTAGTCGTCAAAGTCACGCGCCGGCCGGCTGGGATCCTTCGGCGACACACGCACAAGGTTGAACAGTTTTCTCGCCGGCGCGTTACCCAGTTTTGTGCTGTGTTCGAAAATAAAGAGTCGGCAAGAGCTCATCTCACCTCGAGAGGCGGAGCGATCGTGCTCGAACATATTTTCCAATGCCGACCAGAGAAGCTCAAGGTCGTCCTGACTAAAGCCCGTTTGGTCACCTAAATGAGGATTGACAAAACCATGCACGCGGTACAGGGCGTAAGGCACGATTTCTTTCCGTCCCATAGTGCGATTGCCGCCGGATTGCTTCTCGGCTTCCTTCTCCGTTGTGACCGCCATGCGGGTGATGGACTGTTCCAGAGAAACGATTGGCTCAACTGAACGAGCAAACGTGATTTGAACTGGGCCACGAACTTGCCCCGCGTTTACTCCGGTACTCATGACGGCACCAAACATTCGAACGTCAAAGAATGTCTGACACATCCAGCGACGAACCCGCTCCTCAGCGGGAGATTCGCCCTCTTTCGGCTTGCCAACATTCTTGGGATCGATTCCTAACGCCTGGTAGCCTCGTTCGTGCTGCTTATTTAGGATCGCCTTTTCCTTGACGTAAATGTCGTAGCCAGCTTCAGGTTCGCCACTTGCCGACTTCGCGAGAGTAATGTAGTTGCGGACTTTGCGTTTCAGACACACATCCGAAACCAAACCGTGTCCTGTCTCCGGATCGACCCGTGGTGCGTTTCCGGCATCGGGATCACCGTTGGGATTGCCATTTCGAACGTCAAACAGAAGAACGAACTCGTATCGACGGTCGATGGTCGGAGCGACAGTCTCGCTACTGGTGGTCTTTTCTTTGGTAACCATTTGCAACTCCTAAAATATTGTCAGGCTGCATTTGAAACAGAAAGTGTTCGATAGAATCACTGGAGAGATGCCAATTATTCCGAACGTCCGTACCGGAACACAGGAGGAGCATTTGGGTGATCCGCCTCCCACTGCGCTCGCTCGTCCTTGGGCATCCAAAGCCAATACCGCATTTGATGGTAACCAATTACAAACAGGCCCTGCTGTTCAAGGTCGAGGTGCGCTGGAATTCCCATCGCGCGATAGGGATATCGATTACGGCTAATCTCGAATCGCGAGCAGACAAAGTCGATCATTCGATCAAGTCGCTGCCCCAGTCCGCGTTCCTTGCGTTCGCTGGAGTCTGTTACTTTGCTTGCATGGTGGCGAGAGTTCTTCAGGAGTCGCACGAACACGGATCGTGGTGAAGCTGAGGCTGCGCTAAAGTATCGATCAATCACACTTGCGTTTACGTCGCCGAGCGCAATTTGCTGAAGTCGTTCGAGTACAGCCATGAGGGCGCCTAACGAATAGCCTTGACTATCGGTATTTGGGTCAAATGCCACGGGAACCTCTGGATATTGAGAGGAGAGTTGAGGGTCATTGCGACGACGACGATTCAAGACGGCACGCATTATGGACGTGCGGGCATCGAAGCGGGCACGGTCGAGCCATTCATCCCGGCCGGCTTCAACGCGGGATCGAACAAGCGTTCGCTGCAAAAGCTGAAACGGATATGGCGTGCCCGTGAATGCGGCGCGTAAGAAAGCTGCCTCAAGGGAGGCTGGAATGCCCTCGGATTTTCCCTCGGCCGCCAACACGCTCATGAGCCAGCGGAGCGGAATGGCTGGCGTCTCTTGAGCGCCTTTCTTAGGACGCGCCGAGCGGACCATTTTAAGATCGTCGAAATGCCGACTTAAATGGCCCAGGGTGTCGCCTAGCGTACTCTGAATCCAGTCGCGGACCACAGCGCGACCTTGCGCTCCAGATAAGATCAACACATAGAAGGCAGACGGGTCGCGAATTCTAGCCGGCTTGCCTCGCCATACGGATCTGTATGCTTGGGCGACATTCTCTTCCTTCTCGGCTTCCAAAATGCCAGACAATGCGTCCAGAGCATTCTGCGACTCGCGATCGTTCGACGCAGACCAGAAGCAGGCCATTGTATCGGAAGATATCCTAATGCTGCGTGGTGGCAATGCCTGTTCTGCGTTCCGCGGATCGGGATAGGAAGTATCGATCAGACGATTAAGGGCCGTCGCTACTTTCTCTGCGGATTCTCGCGAAACTGGCGCATTCTCATTGCTCGATAGGCCATATGATTCGAAGGCACGGGCATTGAATGAAATGAATGAAACACCACTAGAGGTTCCACCTGGGACTTTCTTAATCAAAGGGAACAATCCTGCTTCGGAAATGAGTTCTCCACTAATAATACATTGGAACGTCGGCGTGCTATCACCAGCCGGCGTCTGATTTCGAATCTCTTTCCAATATCCCTTTACGGACCTTGAAAGATGCACTGGTTCGGAGCTTAGTCCGACACGGAATGCGAACTGGTCGTTTGGAGCCCAGGAAAGTTCTTTGAAGAGTTGCTCTATTCGGAAGCGTTGGCTTTCAAGGGTCTCAAAGAAAGCTGCCATAGCGGCAATGCCGGAATCTTGCGTGACGGCCAGACATTCCTCAACACGTCCACGAAATAACGCGACTCGATCCTGGAGTTTTTTCGCTGGACGCGTGGCTGTAGGGTCAAAACCTAATGCGTACTCGGATTTGTCAACGAGGAAGAAGGCTAAATCGCCGCTGGTGCGGATCGGCTGACGTGGCACAAGCATGGGGTTGCCGACATACTTCGGCTTGCGTTTTGCGCCAGCGTTCAAGTCGGTGCGTCGCGACTCAATAGCAACCAGATTCCCATCCGGTCGAAGCACGATTGTCCAGGCAACGGGCTTTATTTCAAAATCGGGATCGGGAACCAGGTGTTCAATCTCGGCCAATTGTGCCAGTGCTTGGAGGATCATGAAGCCGCTCCCTCTTCGCCAGGTAAAACACCTACGGGTTCGGCCGGAACGTCAATCACGCCGTGCTTCATTCGAGCGCGAAAAAAGCGGGCGCGGTTCCGCTGTTTAGAAAACTCGATGTCCCACAACATCAAACCGAAATCTTGGGAGTGGTTGATGGGAGCCGGAACATCGTCGGTTACAGGCTCAACGTCAGCCGGGAACTCCCTGCATCCTAAATAGGCTTGATGGTAGTGCTGCCCCTTATGGAGTCGTCGCTGAAACATTTCGACAAACTTACGAATGGACTCCTCTGGCCCTGCGCGATGCGTTAGTTCGAAATGCGCCTCGATGACGTAATCGACGTCGCGCAGCGCCACGGTGTTGCGCTGTGCCCGATCGGCCTCGACGATCAACACGGGCGCAGCCCCTCCGCGTTCTACAGTGGCCGTCGAAGGGGTAGCCGCACGGCTGTTGATTTCATTGCGTCGAAAGGCAATCCATCGAACTGAGCTAAGAACTTTAATGCGGTCGATTCGCCAGCGAATCGCTGGCTTCCAAAAGACAGCTTCAAGTATCCCCCGAGCCGCGGAAGGCGTTATGACGGGATAGGAAACACGTTCAGCCTTGAACTCCGGCGCCGTGAAACAGGCGATGGGACCGCTAACGCGAATAGCCAGAGTAGGACCGATTTGAGGCATTGGGCATCTCCTATGGATTGACTAGCGTCATGAGTTAAGGTAGCATCAGTCCGTGTCGAAAAGCAACAGAAAAAAAGACGAGGTAGACCGAAGTAACATGAAAGAACCCGCGTCGTTAGTGGCGACGCGGGTCACTCCAGCTCCGGTGGCGGAACTGGCAGACGCAGCAGACTGTAAATCCGCGGGTCCCGAAGATCGTGTGGGTTCGAATCCCACCCGGAGCAAAGTTCCAGTAGGGGGATCAATGTGCAACATCACTTTCATCCTCATTATGGACATGGTTCGCCCTTAAATCCAGGGGCGCGGATTGAAACCTGCCACACGCGAAGTTGAATGGCTCCGCCGTGCGGGTTCGCCCCTTCACGGGGGCGCGGATTGAAACGGCCTACCTCGGCTTTTGGCTGTTGCTTTAGTGGACCGCGTGCGTGCTTAACGGCGCGCACGCGGGCTCTTGTTTCACGCGATCATCACATCAGCAGAAATAGGCGACTCCGCATCGATTTCTAAACCAAATTCTTCGCTGTACCAATCGGCTCCAAATAGACTCGTTGGCAGACCAATCGAATCGCTACTGACTTCGATGAGTCCTCGTTTTGCTATGTGTTCAAAGTACCGGAGATTTACTTGCACCAGGAACGGCTGCAAGGCCCTGGCCGTTTCACGCGAGGGCTTATCGCGATATCGCTCCGCCCGCTTCAGGCCATCGCCCCACGGCACAGCAATGGCTCGCATCCCTTCATCCGCGATCATCTTGAAGTCGCGGGCAACATTGGCAAAGTTGAGGGCGGCGAGAGATCGAAGAACATGCTTCGCATCAAGTTGATGTGCTCTATAGAATTCTTCAAAGAACAAGTTCGCATGCTCGGGATTGAGGATATCCAATCCGCCGCTCAGCCGCGCTTCATGGTCTTGTAGTTTGAGGAGTGTTTGGGTTGTTTGCAGGGCCTTTCGGAGTGTTTCCCCTGGTGGCGAAGTTGATGCCAAAAAAACAATAAAGCGACCTGCTGCCCTGCCCGCTTTCAGTGTAAGTTTTCCTTCGCGGTCACAGCGACCCGCGGCTTGAGCCAGGCTATCCACGCCCGCAAGTGCCCGATATACGATTGGAAAGTCCACATCGACTCCCGCCTCGATTAGCTGCGTCGAGATTAGCCGGCAGGTTTGCCCTTCCTTCAGGCAATGCTCAACCGCTGCAAGTTTTGCCATGCGATGAGCTGGACACATAAGTGCCGATAGGTGATATCTTCCGTCCTTTGGCAGTAGTTCGCACAACTCGCGAGCATCCTGGCGGCGATGCACGATGGCCAGCGACTGTTGTTGAACGGAAATTTCTGCCGCCAACGTATCAAATGACGTTTCACGATCAACTCGCCATTCAACTTGAACTCGCCTTGCGGCGTCGCAGTTAAAAAGATCGCGAACATCCGGCACAATTGGGACAACGCCCTCAAGTCCTGCTTGAAGTCCGATCCGCTGCTGCAAAGCTGGGGGAGTAGCCGTGCTGAGAACCAATGAGCAGCCATAGTGTTCGACCAGTTCTCTAAGTGAATGCAGAATCGGCATTAGCAAACTTGGCGGCAGCGTTTGAACTTCGTCCAAGATGACCACACTACCAGCGATTCGGTGCAACTTGCGACAACGGGAGGGATGATTGCTGAACAAGGATTCAAAGAACTGTACGGTGGTGGTCACGATGATCGGGGCGTCCCAATTCTCGGCGGCGGCTTGCCTTCGGAGTTCCTGCTCAGCGTTTTCCTCTTGCCTTGCTTGCTCATCAATGCCGCTATGATGCTCCAGCACATTTCGGGGATCGGGCACCACTCCGTCCTCGGAAAGCGCCTCCTTATACCGCTGAGCGTTTTGCGTGATGATGCTCGTGAAGGGAATAACGACAATGACACGTTCATGGCCATGAATGGCAGCGTGCCGTAGCGCGAAACTCATGCCAGCCAATGTCTTGCCACCCCCCGTTGGCACAGTGAGGGAAAACACACCCGGCGGTTGGATCGCGGCCGTGCGGCATGCAGCTAGAACCTTAGCGCGCAGCACATTGATAGGGGTGATGCTTGTCTTGGCGACAATCCTAGCCTTTCGATCAATGAAACCATCCAAGCGATCCCTTAATACTGGGATTGGATCGTACTTCGGCGATAATGACTTTGTGGCTTTGCTTTCTCCGGTGGCATAGAACTCAGCGGTCGCTAATCGGTCAGCATCTACAAGTGAAGAAAAGAGCATCCGCGTGAAAAATGCCATGACTTGCCTGCCGTCTTGAGAGCCAAGTAGGGATACGGCTTTTGATATCCAGGCGGGGGCATCTGGAATTGGCGCTTGGATGATGGCATCGTTCGCCGCCTTAATGACTTCAGCCAAGGCAAACTCGTACTCAGCGATCACTTCCTGAAGTGGTTGAGGTCCGATCGCTTCGGTAAGATTTGCGAGCCCGGCATGATGTCCAGCGATTGCAAACGCAATTAGCACGCCCAACTGCGCGCCCCTCTTGGCTGCCAAAACAGCTCCGACACCTGCATGGGGAGCATGAATCGAGCTATCCCTAAGTCGTAACTGAAAACGCCGTTGATACTTCCCCAGATCATGCCACAGCCCTGCCAAATATCCCCATTCCGCGGCGCCAAACTTGGCGGCGAAGGTTCTTGCCAAATCTGCCACCGCGCGGAGGTGGTCTTCCAGCGGCTCCCAATCTTCTTCAGGACGGGGAGAGCCGTCTGGGTTTTGCAACGTATGCGCGTGGAATTTGCCCGACATGGATGAGCCCTTAACTGGAACAAATGTACAGATACCAAGGGTACGCCGCCGGGGCAAGGATTTTGTGGCGCGTTTCTTGAGAAGTTCAAATCCCGTCGCCAGTTTCGCGGCTATAACGGGGTTCCTCCGGTTTTCGGTCTTTCGGGGGAGTGCTTCCTCTCGATCTCGTCGGCGTTAACTGGCGTTATGGTCGCTCAGGCGCCGCCGCTCTCTGGCTTGGGGCCGTCCGATGACCCGCGCAAGCGGTGCGCGATCGCGCGGAGAATGGCGTCGAGATGCTTGCCAACATCCTCGGCCAGAAAACGGAGCACGAAATAGCCGTGCTCCTGCAGGAGCATGTCCTTCCGGCGGTCGCGACGATAGGCTGCGGGACTATCGAGACGTTGCCCGCCGTCCAGTTCAATGGCCAGCGGTGCCTTGGCGCAGAGCAGGTCGACTGACGGATTGGCCCGCCGGCCCGACGCGTGATAGACTGAAACTTCCTGACAACGAGTTCGATGGGAGGCAAATGAATGGAGAATCCGGGCGAGCGCTTGGTGGGGGACTACCTTCGCTTCATTAAAGAGTGTGATTTCGTTGACTTCAACGTTTACACAAAAGCGATTCAAGGTGAAATTGATGTTGTTGCCGTCAATCAGAATAAAAAGCTCGCTTACATTTGCGAGGTTGTAACCCACCTGACTACCGGAATTCAGTACGTACAAAACAAACGCCCCGACACTTCGGATCGGCTGATCAAGAAATTTCTCAAAGATATTCAATATGGAACCGATGCGTTTCCGGACTATACTGTTGAATACATGCTGTGGTCGCCTGTTGTGCGCCGCTCGAAAGGCAAGCCGGAGTATAATCAATTTGTGCATCTGAAACGCGTGGAAGACGAAGTCTTCTCTATGACAAATGTCAAGCTAACGCTGGTCATCAACCGCACATATATCAATGCAATGGAGGCGTTACGCGCCTATGCTCGCTCCGAGACCAAGGAATTGAAATCGCCGATCATGCGGTTCTTGCAAATCGAGGAATGGGCACGCAAAAACACCAATCGCATCGAACAAACGGATGCGCCAGAGCCGCCGATCTCGCGTTTTAGCAAGGAACAGGCCCGGCGATCCTAGTCGTTAGGCGGGCCAGACTGCTTTTCAAGGGACTCAATTGTGCAATCGCAACTGTGTGATCAATGTGGACGCCAACTGGATCCAAACGAGCAAGTTGCGTATCAGTCGCTCTGTGAGAATTGCTTCTGTCAGAAGCGCGCTCACAAAAAACACTTCAAGCGCGGAGGGGACAAATCCAATGCAACACGTCGAAACCGTGGGCACGGATTGAAAGTCAAACGTGTTTTGTAGGCTGCACGCCTGGCGCCCGCGATCAGGACTCCCGCGGCAACTCGCTCAAGAGCCGGCGGTCGGCTTCGGATCGCTTTCACGGCCCGATCGAACGAACCGGAACTCGCCACGACATCGAAGTGATGATCGCGATGCCAGACGACAACCGCCGAGCGGTGATACCAGCGGTCGAGCGTGTTGCCGGCGTTGCCCGCATGGCCTTCAAACTCTTGGGACGTCGGCTTCCAGTCTTCCAGCGGTATCGACGAGACGATGGCCGAGAGATCCAGCGCGCTGTCTCCCCAGGGCTGCTGCTTCCCCGGCGTGTCCGTCCGCTGGGTTCCACTGCCCTTAAATGCGCGGCGATTCGCGAAAGCGATCCACGCTCGCCAGAACGGATCGCCTGCCGTAAAATCTCTCGGACGTGCAATCAGCCCTCCAACCTGATGAACGATCACTTTTCATGTCGCGGAGCCAACCACTGCGTCTCGATCTGGCCGGTGTTTATACGCAGCCGTATGGTTTAGCCCGCGGGGCGACCGCTGAGGTCGCCGGGGCGCTGCACGGCATTCGCCAGCGGTGGGCCAAGAATGTTGCGGCGTTTCCGCCAGGCACGTCTGCCTCTGCCCCCAGCGATCTGGCTTCGCGCGCGGCGCTGCTGCTGGCCCTACCGCACCGGCTGATTCAAGCCTACGAGCTGCGCCGGCAACAGAGCGAACTGCACCGAGCTTTGCAAGCCGCCAGGGCCATGGCCGACGAGGCCGATCGGCTAGTGGTCTTGGGTGGCAGCCATCAGCAGCAAACGATCGCTGCCCTCTTCGCGGCTTGCTGTCATCCGCGGCACAATCAGCTCTCGGCCGGCGAACGGGGTGGTGCGCCGCGACTCCATTTTTTTCCGAACGAGTCCGACCACGATGCCCTGTGGGGGATGTTGGATTTGCTTTCGGATCGCCCTTCGGCCCGTCGCGAAGACCGCTGGGCGGTGTGCGTGAGCAGCCTCGGGCGTGACGCTGCCCCCGCATCAGGCTCCGAGTCTGGCCCAGAATTGAACCCCGTGCAAAACGCCTGGCGGCAAGTGCAACCAAGGTTGAGAACGGCCTGCTTGCGCGACCAGGATTTTGCCCGTCGGGTGGTTGCCGTGGCACGGCCGGGGGATTGGTTGCACCAGGCATGTATGGAGCTGCCGCCCGAACAGGTTTTTGTTGTGGGGAGCGAGGATGAACCCCAGCGGGAATGGGCTCACCTGCTCAACCTGGCCACGCTGCTCCCCTTGGCCGCCGTGGGGGCAGATGTGGTGACACTTTTGAGGGCGGCGGCCGAGTGGAATGATCGGTTTCTTCACGCCCCGCCCGGCGCCAATGCGGCCCTCGACCTGGCCGCCGCTTGCCACCTGTTGGGCCGCGAACACGCTTCGCCGGTGCGGCTGATCTGCCCCGGTGAACAGGCGCTGGCGGCGGTCGCCGATTGGTATGCGTCGCTGGGGCATGAACTGGGCTCGTTCGCGGCGGAGTCGTCGATGGCGGGCGCGGCGGAGTCGTCGATCGGGCTACCTTCCATGCTGGCAACGACGATGCGAGATGGCTGGCAACCGAGGATCGCTGGCCCCTGGCAGTTTATCGGCCTAAGATCGTTGCAACCGCGTCGAGCGATGCCCGGCCAGCGGAATGAAGCGGCCGCGCGGTCGCCGAGCCTGCGCGAGCGACTGGCCGCCGCTGGCCAACCGCTGCTCGAGATTCAACTGTCGCAGCTCAACGAAGGGAGCGTGGCCCCGCTGCTGCAATGTTTGACGCTGGCTTTATTGGCGGAATGCCAGTTGGGAGCCGAGACTTGAACTTGAACCGCCCCGCCGTCATTCAGGTTTTCCTATCACCACCGCACGTGGTTTTGAACGGGACCACTGTTCGCTCCGCGCTTCCGATTGACGAACTGCTGCGCGTGATCGGAAGCCCTAGCCGCGTTTATACAGGCTGGCAGCCGGCGCCGGCGGGCCACCGGAACAATCCCGTTCATGTGTTTGACGAATTGGGTCTCACCGTGAGCGGCTGGCACGACCGGCGCAAGTCGCGTTCCCGCGTGATAAACTACATGGGTAAGGGTGGCGGCCGGCATTGCCAGCGACCGGCACCTTGCCACTCGATTCCCACGGACTTACGGCAGACACGCCAAGGTGCGCCTCGACGGGCGCCGCGTTAGGGAAGTTTCCTTCATGCTTACCGCTATGTTTGAAGCTCTGCTTTGCGACCGCCGTGGTCTTGGTTGGAGCTCGTTGGGCCTGGTATTGCTGGCCTGTGGGCTTGCCTCGCCATTGGTCGCCGCCGAGCCGGCGGCTATCGATTTCCGCCGCGATGTGCGGCCCATCCTGTCCAACCACTGCTTCCAGTGCCACGGGCCAGACGAAAAGCAGCGGCAGGCCGAGCTGCGACTCGATTTGCGGGCCGGCTTGTTTCCCGAAGAGGGCGAATCGCATCTCGTCCGGCCAGGCCAGCCACAGGCCAGCGAACTGTTTGCCCGCGTAACATCGACCGATGAAAGCGCGCGGATGCCGCCCGCCGAGGCGGGCAAGCCGCTTTCGGCCGAGCAGATCGAAACCCTGCGGCGGTGGATTGCCGAAGGGGCCAATTGGGAAGAGCACTGGGCGTATGCCCGGCCGGCCCGCGCGGAACCGCCGGCAGTCGATGACGCCTGGGCGCGGAACGAGATCGATCGGTTTGTGCTGGCGCGATTGCGCCAGGAGAACCTTCAGCCGGCCCCCGAGGCCGAGCGGGCCACGCTGATTCGGCGGTTGTCGCTCGACCTGACAGGTTTGCCACCTTCGCCGGAAGACGTGCAAGCATTCCTGGCCGACAACTCGCCGGAGGCTTACGCCAATCTGGTGGAGCGGTTGTTGCGTTCGCCGCATTACGGCGAGCGGATGGCCATGTATTGGCTCGACCTGGTACGCTACGCCGACACCAACGGCATCCACGGCGACAACCATCGCGACCATGCGCCTTATCGCGATTATGTGATTGAGGCATTCAATCGCAACCTGCCGTTCGATCAGTTCACTATCGAACAACTGGCGGGCGACTTGCTGCCCAGCCCCGACCGCAATCAGCGCATCGCCTCGGGCTACAACCGGCTGAACATGACCACGCAAGAAGGGGGCGCGCAGGCGAAGGAATACATCGCCAAGTACGCGGCCGATCGGGTGCGGAACGCTTCGACCGTATGGCTGGGCGGCACCCTGGGCTGCGCCGAGTGCCACGACCACAAGTTCGATCCCTTCACCACGGCCGACTTCTATCGCTTTGCCGCGTTCTTTGCCGACGTGCAAGAAACGGCCGTGGGCACGCAGCAGGTCAGCCGCATTCCCACCGAGGACCAGCAGGCCAAGCTCGATGAGTTGGCAGCCGCCATGCGCGCGGTGCAAGCTCGTCTGGCCATCGATACGCCGGAGATTGCCGCCCTGCGCGCTGCCTGGGCAGCCCAGCAGCATGCTCGATTGTCAACCCCGGCAGCGGAGCCGGCTCTCGATGAGAATCTTGGTTTGCCCAGCGAGGTGGCCGAAGCCTTGCGGCAGCCTGCTGATAAGCGGACGGCCAAAGCCCAGCAGGCCATCGTCGTTCATTACCGCTCGCTCGCGCCGCCGCTCGCCGCGGATCGCAAAGAGCTTGCCCATCTGGAGTCAGAACAAAAGCGGATCAACGCCGACGCGCCAGCCATTCTCGTGGCCATGGCGGGCACGCCGCGCACGGTGCGCGTGCTTCCTCGCGGGAACTGGCTCGACGACTCGGGCGAAGTGGTTCAGCCGGGCGTGCCGCGGTTCTTGGGCGACTTGAACAAGCACGACCGAGCCACGCGACTCGACCTGGCGCGATGGCTGGTGAGCGAGGATCATCCGCTGACAGCCCGCGTGTTTGTGAATCGGCTGTGGAAGCTGGCCTTCGGCGATGGTTTGGCCCGGAACGAAGATGACTTTGGTTCGCAAGGTCCCTTGCCGACGCATCCCGAGTTGCTCGACTGGTTGGCGGTTGAGTTCGTGGATAGCGGTTGGGACGTGAAGCACATGCTGCGGTTGATGGTGACTTCGGCCGCTTATCGCATGAGCTCCACGCCCGATGCGGAAGCGATCCGCCGCGATCCTTACAATTTGTATCTGGCCCGCCAGGCAAGGTTCCGGCTCGATGCCGAAATGGTTCGCGACACGGCCCTGGCCGCGAGCGGGCTCCTGGTCGACGAAGTCGGTGGGCTGAGCGTCAAGCCCTATCAGCCCGAGGGGTACTGGGACCATCTCAATTTCCCCAAGCGCGCCTGGGTAGCCGATACAGGCAAGAGCCAGTATCGCCGCGGCCTGTATACCTATTGGTGTCGCACGTTCTTGCACCCCAGCCTGCTGGCGTTCGACGCGCCAACCCGCGAGGAGTGCACGGTGGACCGGCCGCGCAGCAACACGCCGCTGCAGGCGTTGGTGCTGCTCAACGACCCCACCTATGTGGAATCTGCCCGAGCGTTGGCCGAGCAAATGCTGGCCTGCGGCGATGAATCGCAAGGGCTGAAGCTCGGCTACCTGCGCGTCTTGGCGCGCGAGCCCCGGCCAGAAGAAACCCGGCTGCTGCTGGCCTTGCTCGACAAACACCTGGCCGAGTACCGGGCCAACCCCGCCGCGGCGGCCAAGACCCTGAATGTTGGCCTGCGCATCTCGCCCGGCGATATGCAGGACGCGGACCTGGCAGCCTGGACCTCGGTAGCCCGCGTGCTGCTGAATCTGCACGAGGCGATCATGCGGTATTGAGCCATCAGATCCACCAACCAGACCACCAGCTCAAGCTAGTGTCTAACCGGGGTGCTGGCTAAAGCCAGCAGAGATTGGTTTAGTTCGCGTTTTGTCAGCCACCGGCTTCAGCCGGTGGAAACCGGGGGCAACCATGGCCGCGCACGTATTCCACGAAATCTACCTGCATCTCACCTGGCATACCAAGGGGAGTCGAGCGCTGATCACGCCGGAGTTGGAGCCGGAGGTGTTTGCGTTCTTTCGAGGCCGATGCGCGAAGACCAAGGGCGTTTATCTGCACGGCATCAACGGCACGCCAACCCACGTCCATCTCGCGCTGAACATTGAGCCACATGTCACAATCAGCGACCTGGTCGGCGAACTAAAGGGCGCTTGCTCCTTTGAACTGAACAAAGCGCGTGGCCACAAGGTGCTGGAGTGGCAGCGCGGATTCGGGGTGGTGAGCTTTGGCAAACAGCACCTCGCCTGGGTGCTGGCCTACATCGCCAACCAAAAACAACACCACGCCGTCGGCACGGCCATCGCCCGTTTGGAGTACGCAGACCGCGACGAAGACGAAGACGCGGCCACCGACGTCACAGCTAAAGCTGGTGTCTAACGGGGGTGCTGGCTGAAGCCAGCAGGGATTGGTTTTGGCTGGGGCGGCAGCGGACGCAGTTCTGGGCAGGGAACTGGGTCGTTTATCGCTTCTGCAAATACTCCCGCACCGCTTTCCCCAAACCTTGGCCAATTTCCAAATAGCCGGCGGTGTTGCTTTCTGGCGTGTTCCACGACGTTTCCAGCGTCACCGCGACCACATGCGGTTGGCAATGGGCCGTGACCCAGTTCTTGCTAATGGAAGTCCAGGCTTTGTCGTAGCTGGCGCCCGACTCGCGGACCTTGCCGCGGTAGGCCAGGCCGCCGTTCATGTGCTCTTTCGAGAGGGCAACCAGGCGTTTGAGGTTGTCTTGCGCGGCCGGCTTGAGCGTTTCTTTCGGCGAGGCAAAGTAGAACGGCTCGCGGTCGTTCGCCGCGGGATTGTGCAGGTCGAGGAACAGGTCGAAGCGGCCTTGCTTGTCGAGCTCACGAATGGCCTGTTGGGCCGCGGCCACCGCGCGCCAGTGAGGTTCGCCGGTCCAGTCGCGGTTGTGGTCCTGGGGCGTTTCGTTCTTGCCGCCCGCCCCGCGGTTCACATTATCGATATCCATGATCGGCACCACCACAATCACCGCTTCTTTGCGCAGAGCCACGGCCGCCGGATCGTCGGAAGTTACCCATTCCACAAAACCGCGACACACCCAGCTCGAGCCCGACTCCCAGGCATGCTGCCGGGCTTGCACCCAAATGCCATAGCGGGCGTCGGCCTCGTTGGCCGGAGCGATCTTGAGGGCGGGCGTCTCCAGGCCGCCGCGACTGGTGCACAGGTTGAACACCGTGGCCTGAGGGCAGCGTTTGGCCGCCGCTTTGACCAGGTCTTTCGCATCGCCAGGCACAAAGGGCGGACCCCAGGCAAACCAGGCCTCTTTGGCATCGATTTGCTGGCGGAAGACAATCCGCTGCGGCACCCGTTGGCCCGGCTCGGTTTGCTCCCAAACTTTGCCATCGGTGCTGAAAGCGGCGCGGTCGGGGGTGGCCCAAACGCCGCCGCCCACATCGAGCGTGATCGTCTCGCCGGGCTGAATTCCCGTCACGTGAATATACCACCAGCAGCGCCAACCCCGCTGGGGATGGTCGCTGGGCAAAATGCGGATCAGCCGCTCCTCTTGGTCGATCTGCTCGATCTCGGCCGAGCCGCCGGGGAAGTCGATGCTGACAGCCAGCCGCGAAGGTTCGGCAGCCTGGGCGGCGAACGGGAATAGCCACGCGGCGCAAAGCAAGATCACGCCACAACGAGGGATCATGGGCAACATGGAGTGGGCCTTTCTGCTTCTCAAAGGCACGTCGAATAGGGGGCGGCACATGCTGTGAAAGCTTGCGCGAAACCGGGATGAGATGCCAGCCTTTTTTGCGCCGGCCAGTAAACATGCCAGCAGCGCATGCCGGTTCGAAACGCCTGCCTTCGCCCCGGGTGCGACCAGCGCCGCACCCCAGGGAGCCGCGGGCAGAGCCGCCGCGCGGAATGCTTGTGTGGGCAGGGCCACGGCGGTAGGCTACCAGCGTGGTCTTCGCGTCCATCGTGGCCGGGGCCAAATTTCGGGTTGGGCATTTTTTCCATCGCATCACTACACATTGCCGGCACAAGTTTTTTCGGCCCACCGCGATGGGATTCAATTCCATTGGATCGCTCGCATACCAAGGGGACAGTTTCATGCCATATGGTTCTCAATGTTTGGCGGCCGCGGCGGTTGCGTGCGGGCTATTGTTGGCGGGCTGTTCGGGCGATTCCCCGCCAGCTGCCCAGGGAAAAGCGCTGAGCTGGTTGGCTCCGTATCTAACAGACGACTTTCCCGCCGTGGTGCTGGTGGATACCGAGAAGCTGGGGCCGCTATGGTCGATGTCGCAAGGGCTATTGAAAATGGCCGCCGGCGACAAACTGCCCGACTTGTCCGATGTGGAACTGGCCGCGGTCGTGTCGGGGTATGCCACGAATCCTGACATGCCGCCCAACGGCGCGATCTTGTTTCGCACCAAAGCGCCGCTCAGCGCCGAGGATCAACAAAAGCTGCTGGGCATGGCGCGTGGCATGCTCAACCTGCCCACCGATGACAAGGAGTATGCGGAGGAGCTTGCGTGGCTCGATCCCGCCATGGCCAAACAGATCGCCCCCAAGCTGGTGATGGACGGCAACACCACAATCTTGGGGTTCGCGGCCGCGGTCGACTCGCTGCAGGCCAAGACCGGCGCGGGCGCAAACCTGGTGAAAGCCCTCAACGCTCTGGGAGAGCACGCGGTGAACGTTCACATGGAGATCGGCGAGCCGCAACGGGCACATTTGACGGCCATGGCAGAGACGCAACAGCAGCGCGGCGACGAGCCAAGCCCCAGCGAAGCATCCATTCAAACGTATTATGCAATGATGGCCCAGTCGCGGTCGTTTGCCTTTGCGGTCGATATGTCGCCCAGCCTGGGTTGGAAGTTCCGATTCGCGCCGGCGTTGCCCAAAGATTTGGCGACGATTCGAGACGAGGGGAAATCGCTGCTGGACTTGTTCCAGGGCATGGCGCCCGAGATGAAAGCGGCAGCCCAGAAAAAGGGCGGATCGGACCTGGTGTTTGCCAAAGTGATGGAAGACATGGCCAGCAAGGGCCAGCTTACCGATGGCGACGGGGTGGTGCAGTTGGAATGGAAATCGAGTCCCGAGTTGGCCACCGAATTTCAGGCCGCGCTGCCTGCCGCAATTGCCGAAGCCGCCGCCGCCTCACGGCGAGCCGCGCAGACTGCAATGCAAGCCAGCAAGTTGAAGCAAGTGGGAAACGGCTTGCTACTATTCGCGGATCGTTACCACGAACATCTCCCGTGCAACATTATGAGCGCCGACGGCAAACCGCTGATGAGTTGGCGCGTGGCCCTACTACCGGTGATGGAACATCGGGCGATTTTTGATCAACTGCGAATGGATGAACCCTGGGATAGCGCGCACAACGCGGCGCTGCTCAAGCAGGTCGACCCGCGGTTGTTTGCCGCCAATTCGAAAACGCCCGATGGGCATGCCGACCTGTTGGCGGTGATTGGGAAAGACTTCGGTTTCTCTCCGCAAGATTCGCCCAAACAGAGCAACACGGACGATCCGTATCGCGCGAAGGAAGCGCCCGATTTTGCGGGCGTGGCCCGCCTCGGCAATGTTATCGACGGCATGGCATACACGGCGTTTGTGGTGGCGGTGGACCCGGCCAACAGCGTGCCATGGGCCAAGCCCGAGGATCATGTGTTCAACCCCGATCAGCCCACGGCGGGCTTGGGATCGCCGGAAGACAACTTCTTTCAAGTGGTGTTTGGCGACACGCGGGTGAACCGCATTTCCAAGGACGAATCGGCCGAAACACTGCGGCGGATGTTTGGCCGCAACGATGGCGAGCCGTACGACTTGATAGACACCCACAAGCACCTCAGAGATTAGGTCCGCGGTTTAACTCACTTCAAAATTGGTTCATCACTCATCAAGGGGACCGTTTCATGCGATATGGCGTCGAATATCTGCTGGCCGTGTCGGTTGCCAGTGGGCTGTTGTTGGCTGGTTGTTCAGGAGAGCAAGCACCGGTCGAACCACCGCCTGCACCCGTGGTTAAGGAGTCCACTCCGCAAATGCGGGCAGACAAGCTCAAGCAGGTCGGCAATGGATTCTTGCTATTCGCCGACCGAAATGCCGAGATGTTCCCAACCAACATTCAGGACGCCGATGGCAAGCAGCTGATGAGTTGGCGAGTGGCCATGCTGCCGGTCATGGATCACAAGCACATTTATGATCAATTGAAGTTGGACGAGCCTTGGGATAGCGCGCACAACGCGCCGCTGCTGAATCAGGTGGACCCGCGGCTCTTTGCCGCCAATCTCAAAACGCCCGACGGCCATGCCGATATGCTGGCCGTGATTGGCGAGCGTTTCGGCTTCTCCCCCAACGAATCGCGAAACGGTCGCGGTGTCGTCAGCATCGGGGGCGTGACCGACGGCATGTCTTACACCGCCTTTGCGGTCGAGGTCGCCCCGTCCAAGAGCGTGCCCTGGGCCAAGCCAGAGGATTACACGTTCAACCCCGATCAGCCCACCGAGGGGCTTGGGGCGCCAGAAGCCAAATTCTTTCAGGCCGTGTTCGGCGACACGCGGGTGCGGCGCGTTTCCAAGGACGAATCGGCCGAAACACTGAGCGCCTTGTTTGGCCGCCAAGACCAAACGCCCTATGACCTGAAAGACATCCAAGATTAGGCCGGGCCGGTTGCAACTTCAGATCGGCCCTGAAGATGGCCGGCGGCGCGGAAGCGGATTCGTCCAAGTTGAATTCACAACCACTTCGAAGGAATTGTCATGCGATTTGGTGCTCAATATTGGATGGCCTTCGTGGCTGCTTGCGGGTGTTGGTGGGCAGGTGCATCCGCTCAATCCGCGCCCGCTGCCGAAGGCAAAGCCGTCGGCTGGGTGGCGCCCTACCTTACCGACGATTTCTCCATGGTGGTGTTGGTCGATGTGGAGAAACTGGGGCCATTTTGGCCCACGGCCCAGGCACTCCTCAAACTGGAAGGCGGCGAAAAGCTTCCCGACTTCGCAGATCTGGAATTCGGAGCGCTCCTGGTAGGACGTACCGCAGATCCAGAGGTGCCGCCGAAAGCCGCGGTCTTGCTTCGCACCAAGACGCCGCTGACCGCTCAGCGGCAACAACAGTTTACGGCCATGCTGCGGGGCTTGATGAATTTGCCTGAGAACGACGAAGAGTTCGAGCAGCAGTTTTCACAGTTCGATCCGGCCTTGGCGAGGCAGATTGCCCCGAAGATGGTGGTGGACGGCAACACCGTAATTCTAGGGCTGGCTGGCACGGTAGACGCCCTGCACGCCAAAACCGGCGCTGGCGCCGGCATGGTGAAAGCACTGGGGGCTCTGGGAGAGCACGCTTTTAGGGTTAACGTAGAGATCAACGAAAATGACAGGGCGCAGATCAATGCGGCGATCGGAGGCGTGGAGGAACGCGGCCCAATCAACGCGGGCCCGAGCGAGGCGGCGATGCTGAAGTATTTCGAAATGATGGGCAAGTCCCAATCGGTGGGTGTGTCCGTCGATGTATCGCCCCGCCTGGGCTGCATGTTCCGGTTTGTCCCCAATGCCCCCGAAGATGCCGCGCTCATTCGAAAGCATGCCCAATCGCTGTTGGACTCCCTTAAGGCATTCGTGCGCGTGATGCAGTCGACGGTAGAAGTGGACCCGGCGACAGCCGAGGAAAAAGCTGCTGAACCGCCCGTGTTTGCCAAATTTTTTGAAGATGTTGCCCAACGGGGACGGGTCATGGATCGCGATGGCGTGGTGCAGTTCGAGTGGCAATCGAGCCCCGAGTTGGCGAATCAGTTGCCGGGGGCCGTAGCCGACATGATTGCTGCTCGCCGGCGAGTGGCCGCCACCATGCAGCGAGCGAGCAAACTCAAGAATCTTGCCAATGGGCTGCTGCTATTCGCCGATCGGTATAACGAACGACTCCCCTGCAACATCATCAGCGCCGACGGCAAACCACTGATGAGCTGGCGCGTGGCGCTCTTGCCGGTGATGGAATACGAGCACATTTACGAAAAACTGCGGCTGAATGAACCGTGGGACAGCGCCCATAACGCCGCATTGCTCAAACAGGTGGATCCGCGGTTGTTTGCCAGCAATGCCAAAACGCCCGACGGCCATGCTGATATGCTGGCGGTGATTGGCAAAGGCTTTGGCTTTTCGCCGACGGAATCGCGGAATGGTCGCGGCGTCGTCAGCATCGGCAGCGTGACCGATGGCATGTCTTACACCGCCTTCTTGGTCGAGGTAGAACCGGCCATGAGCGTGCCCTGGGCCAAGCCAGAAGATTACAAGTTCAACCCCGATCAGCCCACCAAAGGGCTCGGGGCGCCGGAAGACAAATTCTTTCAGGCCGTGTTCGGCGATACCCGCGTGCAGCGCGTTTCCAAGGACGAATCGGTCGAAACGCTACGGCGGCTATTCAATCGCAGCGATGGCAAGGCATACGAATTGAAAACCCTTCCCGATTAGGCTTGCACCCCCACACAACATTCTTGGAAGCCCACATGCTTATGACGGTGGGCGTAAGCATGGCACACGGGCCAACACGAACCAGCAGGGGGCGATAATGAAATGGCTCGTCATCCTGCTCGCGTCGCTCGCGGTCGTCATTTTGAATTGGCCGGGGAATGTTATCGACATTGAGCCAGTCGAAACAACAAGCACCACCAGACACTTTCGTTTGGGTCATGGCTTTCCGCTCTTGTGGCTCGAACGGAGCGTCTCTGCGCGGTCGTTTGAGGACGTCAATGAGTGGTCATTCTCCGGCCAAGCCGTACGCTTCATGCCTTGGAATCTCTTGATCAACGTAGCGCTGGCGGCATTCGTCGTCTGCCTGTACCTAAAGCTACGGCGTTCGGTGCCGCGCTGGGGATTCACATTGCGGGCGATGCTGGGAACGGTTGCCGTTGTCGCGGTGATTTGTGGATGGATGGTAAGCAGTTTCTCCGAATCACGTGATTACTGGCGCGTATTTTGGAGCCTCCCGAAGGGATATCTTTTTCCCCACATTGTGACAAAGCCAGCGAATCCCCTCTGGCTGCGAAATTTTTGGGGAGAATATCCGATGCGTTCAGGTGACTCGATCGTGCAGGTTATCCTGCACGGGAAAATCGAGTTTCGTTGGTCTGAGGAGAAAATTGTCGACGGTGGATTCTTAGGGCCTATCAGTATTATTAGTGGCGCCGATGGGGAAGTCGTTTACGAGCGATTCACCGTGGATTATGTGCGCCGATTAGAATCGCAGCCTCACATCGCAACGCTCACCTTGGACTCGTACCAAATCGACGCCGACGCATGGGAGCGTCTTCGTTCGTTGCCCAACTTTGAACGAATCATCCTGCGCAACTGCACGATCGGGCCGGATCGGGAAGTTGTTGGGAGCAGGACGATTTCGCGCGCGGCCGTGCAAGAATAGGCGATCCGGATGACTTGAAGGACGTTCGCGATTAGGCTTCGATGGCACGCGACTGCTTGGAATCAAGCATGCTTACGCCAGTGGGCGTAAGCATGGCACACCTGGCCCATTCAATCTGCCGTGGCCCTGCGGCGGAGCAGCGTGAACAGGTCGAGCACTTCTTGCTCCGAAAGACTTTCCAGCATGTTGTGCGGCATGATCGAAAGCCGCTGCACTGCCGACCGCTTGACCGATTTCTGCGGGATGCTGGCCTTCTGTCCATCCGGCTGGAGGATCATCAGCGAGTCGTTCCCTTGCCGGCCCACAAGCCCCGTGAGGATGCGGCCGTCGGTGGTTTCAATGGCGTAAGCCGTATACTCGTCGGCAACCCATTCCGAAGGGAAGATCGTGGCGTACACCATCTCTTTGAGCTGCAACCGGCTGCCCAAACCGGTCAGCTCCGGCCCCAGCGGTTCGCCCTGGTTCTCATGGCGATGGCACAAATGGCAGCGGGCTTTCCGCAAAACCTCCCGCCCTCTCGCCAGATCGCCCGGAGGGCTTTCCCGCAGCCATTCCAATAGCGGTTCGTAACGGTAGCGGGCTGCCACATCTTCCGCCGGCAGGTGAGGCGGCGGCTGGTCGGGGTAGCGGCGGGCGAACCAGTTCTGCGCGGCGGCCACGCGGCTCGGCCAGTCGTCGTCGGCCTGAAAGATGGAGTCGGCCGCCCAATGCTCAAGCAGCTCGAAAGCGTCTCGCCCTCCGTTTTCGCCGAGCTGCAAGCCTTGCAGCAGGGCCTGACGCAGCCAGCGCGCCCGCGTGGCCCGATCGGGGAACCGGACCATGGCCGCGATCACTTCCCGCGCCAGGTCGCCTTCAACCAGGGGTAGCGCCCTCACGAGCAACCGCCAATCGGCCTGGCGGCGGCGATGAGCCAGGGCATAGCGGGCCAGCGCCAGGGCCACCACGTGCCGCCGCTCGGGGTAGGTTTCGAACACCTGATGCAGGTGGGCCAGCGAACGCTCGTCGCCATCCACGGCCAGCGACGAATACACGGCGATCAGCAGCGGATCGGCCACGGGCGTTTGCTGGGCCAACAGCCGTTGATCGAGCTCGCGAAGCGCGAATCGCTCGTCGTGCGACAGGCTCGAGGTTTGCCTGAGCAGCGCCTGGGCGATGGCCGGAGCCGCGTCGGCGGTCGATAGCCAGGCCAGACGTTCGGCAGGCGAAAAATCACCGCCATTTTGGACCGGGGACCAACGGCTGTCGTCAAAGGCCGTTTCCGTCCAACGCTCGACCAACTCGGTGGAACAGCGCCAGGCCGGGTTGGTCCCCAAGGGTAAGCTTCCCTTTTCGGGCGCCAGCGGTGCGGACAGCTTCTCTCGGAGCCTCACATGCAGGGCGGCGGGGAACGGGGCCGCAACGCCTGGCGGGGCCGCAATGCCTGGCGCCGCCGAATCCGCGGCAGGCAAAGCCCGAGGGCTGGAAACCCGCACGGCCAGGCAATGTTCGCCGGCAGCCAACTCGGGCACCGCCAGCCAGGCGGCCGTGCTCCAACCTTCACCTGCGCCCAGCCTTGCGCCGTTTAAATACAGCGTGAATCGGCCCTGGGCCGAAACTTCCAACTGGGCCGCTTGAGGTCGCTCAATCCGAATCATGCCCCGGAAATAAGTGTGGGCTGGCGTTTCTGCCACGGCCGTTGAAGCTGCCGGCGGCAGGCGCGATTCCCAAATCCAGCCAGCGGGCGCAATCGATGGGTTCGCCGGCGCCGTGGGCTCGTCGGCCGCTTGCGCCCCGATGGACCACGCCAGCAGCAAGGCAGCCAGCCAGGGCCGCGCATGTTGATTTAGCCTGCTCACGGAAGCCCCGTTGCCTTTGAGACAGAGGGTGGCGAAGTGTTCGGCCCGCGGGAAGTACGGTCGCCGGTATCCAGGGCATTGTACCCGCACAAGGGGGGAAATGCGCTGCTTTCGCCGCCGTTTTTGCCGGACGATCCACATAGCGGCCCGGTGGCCCCACGAGCGAAGAGGCGAAGAGCCCGACCGTTGGGGCTCCCTTGATTCCTGGCCCTCAATCATCCAAAATGTCGCTTTCGCAATCCCCGCCTGCCAGGGCGGCCAGCCTGATTCGCGGGTGGGGGATGTTGCCAGGCCCCGTTGACCGGCTTCCCTTCCCCGCGGGGTCGGGTGTCTGGAAGGAAATCGCAGCGATGGTAGTATTCCAGCGGATCGAAGAGCTCAAACGAGAGTACACCAACAAGTTTGTGGTGGTGGACGATCATCGCCCCGAGTTGGCCCGTTTTCGCGGTCACACCGGCGTGGTGAAAACCATCAACATGAATGGCAACGCGCTCGTGGAGTTCGACGCCTGGAATAATATTGGCTGGTACGACATCAACCTCAACTTCTTGAAGGTGATCGACCAACCCCTTTCCAAGGATGAAAAGGCCGCCCGAGCCCCCGCCAAGCCGGCCCCTGAAAAAGCAGCTCCGGCCAAGGCGGCTGCCAAACCAGCGGTTGCCCCAGCCGCGGCGGGCGAAAAGAAATCTTCCACGGCCGACATCCTCGCGGCAGCCCGAGCGGCCAAGGCCGGCGGCGCCCCCTCAGCAGCCCAACCATCCGAAGCCAAGCCAGCCGTAGCCAAACCCGCGGAATCCAAGCCCGCCGCCAAGCCAAGCACGGCCGATATTCTGGCGGCAGCGCGGGCCAAGGCAGCCGGCGGTTCGGCCCCCGCGGCCCCGCCAGCCCCCGAACCAGCGGCCGCAGCCCCTCAGCCGGCCCCGGCCGCCCCCAAGCCTGCGGCTCCAGCGCCCCCCGCTCCGGCGGCCAAAGCCGCTGCACCTGCCGAGGCTGGCGACCTGCCCAAAACGGTGGAAGGCATCTTGGAGTATTGCCGACGGGTAGATCGCAAGTAGGGGCGATGCCGCAATACGATAGGGGTAGGGAAGCCCGCTTGGTTTCGGGCTCCTCAGGTTGCTCTCCACCCTCCCTCACGGGAACGCAGTTGCCACTGTCGGATTCAGGTCGGGAACATCGACCTGGAAGGGACTTGCACCCTTCTGATCAAACGCCGTCACAGGCGCACTGGCACGGGCGTCCTCGCCCAAGAATCGACGTGGGGGCGTTGGTCCCGCGGTGCGCGCCTTTTCGCTGCCGCGTCCGTTGACGAATGACGGCGCGGATGCGCTGCCGCTGCCCGCTGATTAGGCCGCGGTCGGCGACCGGCTGGCCTACCTTTCCTACTTGGCCTTCGCCGCGGCTTCGCGGTCGTAGGCGGTCTTCAGTCGGCTGATCAGGTCGGCTTCGGTATAGATGCGGCCGGTAGGCTTGTTGAAATTCTTGCCCGTGGGGGCGTTGGAAAGTTGCTTGCCCAGGTTCTCTCCCCCCTCGGTCTTGGTCATGTAGTCGATCAGTTTCCAGCCGTCGGGACCCTTGATCATGGCCAGAATATCGGCCCGCCCATGCGGCATGGCGGAGAGACGGTCGAGTCGATCGTAGGCGCCCGGGTCGCGTTTGACGTGCTGCATGAACTTCAAGCCCGCGTCCGTCCGCAAGCTGCGCGGCAAAAATGACTGATCTTCCAGGGTGTCTTTGACCATGGCCTCGGCGCCGAGCGGTCGCCAGCCTACGGCCTCCACGCCTTCCAGGGCCGCTTCCACTTGCGACCGGGTAATGATGTCGCCGGGCGTGTAGTCGGTTTCGGTCAGGAAATGCCGCTTCACCACGCCCTGGATCACCGCGAAGTCGGGCAGCGGGCGATTCATCCGCGTGGCGGCCGCCGAGGAGTTCGTCAGCATCAGCAGCAAAATCAGCCCCAGCACCAGTGCCGCCACCGTAAACCAACCTCGGGCGGTCAGTTGCCCACGGCTGCGTGTTGTTTCCCAATTCATGGCACACCTCGGTAAGGTTGGCGGCGAAAAGAGGCACCCCTCTACTCAACTCTAGCACGCGCTGGTGGGCGCTCGGGGGTGGCGGCGCGGTCGTTAGCTGCTAGACCCGATAAAGATGGTATGATCACTGCCATCGACACAATTCGATCTCCCTGCTGTTTCCAACAGAGAAAACGCTCACCCATGGCTGTAGAAGTCCATGCCCTCGACCGGCCGGAAGCCCCCGTGCTGAAAATGCCCGATCGCTTTCGCCACGACGTTTGCTACTTTATGGCCGCGCCCGACGAGCCCGGCGTGCCGCCGCTGGGACCGGGCGAATACTGGATTCATCGAGCCCAAGCGCAAACCTGGTTAGACGATGGCGTGCTGACCATCATTTCGCCCCTCGATAGCGAACACCCGGCCGAGGTGGAGTTTTCCGAGGAACAAGAGGCCTGGCTGGAATGGCTGGTCGCCCACGATGTGCAACACGTCAAAATCGTGGGCTAGTCGGCCGAGGCCCTTTTTGTAACGGCGTTTCCCGGCAGAGAAGCCCCCTGGGCAAAGTCACCCCAACTGAACCAGGGATTCGTCCGTAGCAAGAACCGTGGTACTTCCGCTGGGCAAAATAGTTGACACCAGGGATGGGAGTCATTAATATGCTGCAAGTGAGACTGAGTCTCAACACATGCCTTTGGCTGCGGAACAGCTGATTGGCCCCCCCTTCATTCCCGCCTGGTTTGCGTCACGCCCATGAATGAACAACCCGTGCTGGCTGTGTTGCCCGGCGCCAATGAGCGCGAGCGGTTGGTCCTGCTGATGTCGGGCACGCCCGGCGCCGCGCTGGAATTGGTCCAACAATCGTGGTCGGAATCGACCGGCTGGTACACGCAAACTTCGTTGGAAATGACGGGCGAGCAGGTGGCGTTGCTACGCAATTCGCTGGGCCGGGTGAGCGGCGCCAATCGCATTGCCACTTCGGCCCCCGCACAAAGCCCTACCAAGGGCCGCGCTGCTGCCGGCTCTGGCAAGCGGGTGGAAGCCGGTCCTGCCGTGCTGTCGCTGTGCGACTTCCGCCGGGCCGAATCGGCCTAAAGCATCCGAGCAGAGGGCTTAACCTGGCTGTTAGCTGGGGAGCAAGCCCTCCACTCGACGAGTTGCCACGGGTTCAACCTCAACCCGTCTTGCTCTTTTTGCGGCCTTCGGCGCCGGCGGCCGTGGCGCCTTCTTGAATGATCTTCTGTAGTTGATCCACGCCGTCTTGCTCTTCGAGCAAAATGTCTTCCAGCAGCACCACCAGCGGACGGTTGCCTTCGGCCAGGGCCAGGGCTTCCAGGTAGTGCTTCACGGCGGTTTGCTCAAACTCCAGGGCGTGCTCTAGCATGCCGTGAACGTCGTCGCCCACTTGCACCTTGTTGCGCTCCAGGGTGGGCACGCCGCCCAGGGCCACGATCTTATCGCCCACGCGTTGGGCGTGGCCGTAGCTCTCCTTGGCGCTGTCGAAGAACATTTCGGAGTAGGTTTCACGCCACAGGCCGCGGATCATGAAGCCTTGTTGGCTGTATTGGGCCACGCCTGTCCATTCGTGCGACAGGCACATATTGAGCTTGGCAATGAGCTTTTCGTTATTCATCGGGGAAAACTCCTGAAATGACCGGAGAGAAATTGCACTGGCGATTCGCGGTGGTTGGTCAGCGCCGGAATCTTAGAACCCCCCATCGGCTTTGCAAAGCCCGAATTTTAGAGTTTTATACCCCAAACCCCGTATTGAGAAAGGTTTACAACACCAAGCCCGCGACCGTTGCCACCGTGCCCTCCCCGCGATCGGCATTCAAGGCAGTTTTCCGTCTATTTGAGACCTGTTTCAGCCCCAAACGCCACAAAATGCTCGATTGGGGCTCGGCAAAAGAATTTGCCGGAAGTCTCCCCAACTGGAGGTGGAAACGCGTGTCCGCGCGCGAAGAATGCCGCGAGCCAGCACTAAGAATTAGGGCGCGTCGAATAATAACTTCCGCACATAGTCGCCTTTCGCTCCGCGAAAGCCGACATGATTTCTCGTGCGGTCCTTAGGGAGGAGGCGTGGCGGTGCCGGACGAGAGGGGCCGGACGAGAAGGGACGGTGGATTATTCCAGGTTTTGCAGTCGTGCCCGCAGTTCGGCCTTGGTGGCGCCGCCGATCATCGAGTCTTGAACCTGGCCATCTTTGAAGAACAGGAAGGCGGGGATGGATGAAACCTTATACTCCCGCGCCAATTCCGCTTGGCTATCGATATCCACCTTGCCAAACACAAAGCGACCCTGGGTTTCGCCCGCCAGGGCATCCACCACCGGCGACATTTGCTTGCACGGCCGACACCAGGTGGCCCAGAAATCCACCATCACGGGCTTGTCCGATTCGAGCACCTGTTCTTGAAAGTTGTCGACCGTTAGTTCCACCACGTGCTCGCCGCCGGCGGCCAGCGGGGCCGGCATTTCTGCCCGATTTTGCAGGGAGTCGCAGCCGGCGACGAGCGCAACCAACACCGTCAACAGGGCAAAACGCTTCATGGCGATCTTCCTTTACATAATCGGGGGCGGAAAGCCGGCAATCGCCGCGCGGCATACCCAACCGGAATGACGCGACATGAAACACGCCACCACGCGGCAGCCAACTCTCTTGACCTACTCCCATGGTACTTCGCTCGCACTTGGGCAATCTGTGCGAAAACATACCCGGAGGAGATCAAAACCCACAATGCCGCTTCGAAGCCCAAAACACCAATGCGTGGGGAGAATTCTCGAAATTGCCCACATCAGATGACGTTGCGTGAACGCGATTGCGTTCCGTTGTCAGTCATTTCGACCCAAAGGTGGGTCAATTCGATCTCATCAGTATCGCTGTCGACTCGGACGTGACGAGACGAACAAATGGCTACTCGCCCTACCACATCGAAAGACCAATCTCCCAGACGATCGTTCTCCTTCCATTCACCGCCATCTTTTACCAACTCGTCGATCCAAATGTTGATAGAGCTGAACCAATGCTGGGCCGAATGTTTTTGAATGTATCCGACGATTCCAGCCCGCGACATTTTTGCACCGTGCAGTCCAAGTTTAAATCGTTGGATTCCTCCAGATGCCTGCTTTCGCCCTGTCACGTACTCGCGTTCACGATCACTTGCAGGGGCGGGCAATCGCTTCCCTTCTAGAACGAGAATCGGATCGTAGATTGAATAGGTACGGCCCTCAATGATGCCCGGCTCCGCTAGAAGTGCCGACAAATCCACGCGTCGCCGACCGGCCTGTCGTTCCTCGTGGTGAAAATAAACCATCTGAAATTGTACTCGGGCTGCGGCGTTCAGATGCTTACACAATTGGTCATTGAGTTTCTCTTCAGCAATCGCAGCTTCCCGATCTGGATCGTCCCTCCATCTTGGCAACTGCGATTGAACAAACTGCAATGTCTTCAGGACCGTGGTGTCGGGCGAAATCCCTTTCGTAATCTGCCCGTGAATCTGATTGCTCACCGTTAGTACCCCTGCCTTCGTAGCTCAATGAGCGTATCATCGGCGTCGCGAATCGCCGTCGATTTAATCCAATACCTCAAGCGATTGGGCTTGACGATGAACACCACGTTGTCGTGATAATATCGAACGATCCGAACTGTTCTGAGAGTGTCGCGAGAATTGTCGAACACAAGTTTTCGTAACTGCTCTTCGCAATCTGACCCCAGCCATTCGATGGCTGGTTCCTCGCCAAAGAAAAACGGCTGGCAGATGAGTCCATCGAGAAACACCGGTTCGCTTGCCCGAAGATTATCGTAGATGCTGCCGAGCATCTGGCAGTAAAGAGCGGAGTAGGCCGCCAGAACGTCGGTGTCAGCGGTCTTCCGCAGAAGTTTAGAATTCTGTCCAAGCCGGACGAACTCGGTGAAGTAATTAAGTGTGTCATCGGCGAGCACGGATTCCCAATCGGTGAGTTCCAAATCGGATTCGTCTTCGGGAAATGGAAGAGCCACGATATCACTTTTCAGCAGCGCGGTTGCTTTGCCAACGAGCGATTGTGAACCATTTATGGCAGCGGCGAATCGAAGAAGCTCACGATGTGAACGAATCCTTTGGAAGAAGTCGTGAAGATCGGACGCCTCTCCTGGTGGTGCGAGAATCCCTACGATCTTGTCTTTGTAAGCCAAGGCCGTCTCATCCCAAAACGCGATGGGCAATGATTCGTGTTCTTTTATCAACACCATCGGTGGCTGGTACATTGCTGCTTGTCGTGGAGCCTCGAAGTGCGTTTCGTTAACTGTGGATATCGCGTCGGCGCTGAATCCATTGTCTTTTAGTTCACTTGTTGGAAGGAGTGGCAGGCCAGTTAAATAGTCGGCTTCGTGTTTTTTGTTGCCAACAATGAAGCCTTCCCCCATCAGCCAACCTTTCTCTTGAACGAACTGGCGCAGGCTACGCAACGAACAGAGCCGTGAAGCCAGCATGCCCAACCGGCCGCCTCCCAGCAGGTTGGCTCGGGCGGCCCGTGGATTCGCGGTCACTTCGTCAATGGTCAATTGGTAACGATCGTAATGATCGAGTTCAAATCCGATCTGTTGAGTTGCTTCGTAGGTACGACGAAACGTGAGTTGCTGAATCGGCTTTTCGGCTTCACTGCCTAAGATTACAGCCACTATCTTCGTGTCCGCACCGGCGCCGCTGAACAACGCCCGAATCGAGGTGAAGTCCAGGATCGTGTGCCAACGTCGAGTCCGCGCAAGAGAACTGCGAAAGGCGTGCGATTGGAGGTTATACAGAAACCCGGATGGCTGGATCAAACAAAGTTGACCATCTTTGGTCAGAAACCGCACACAGCGGTCAAGAAACAGATATGCGATTTGTTTGTCCGGAATGCTTCCTTCATTGGCGGAGCGTTCCGTGCTGACTCGCCGGGCCGGTTCGGAGAAATCCGACTCAAAGGGCGGGTTGCCCACGATGATGTCAAAGGGGCCGAGCGAATGTCCTTCACCTGCACCATCTGTCGGCCGACAGTCAAAAAAGTCCGCTTCCAACAAGTTGCGGTCGCGAAGCCGGTCAAACTTCAGGTCGTTCCAGATCACGTTCGGTTGCAAGCAGTCGCACACCGCCAGCGAAAGGCTAAACGCCGACAAATCCACCGCACTGGAATCGAGCTCAATGCCGAATATCTGCTCGCGAAGAATCGACTTCAGCTCCTCGACATCCGGCGACATACTCCGTCGGGCAGCGACAAGGCGGCGGAAGGCTCCCACCAGAAACACACCCGACCCACAGGACGGATCGAGAACTCGCTCATAGCCAGTCAGGTGATCCCAAGGCATGACGAAGTCCAGCAACAATGCTGCCAGAAAGGGCGGCGTGTAGACCGCCGTGCTGCCCTGCACGAATCGCTGATAAAGGTGGCTAATGACTTCGACGGGAAGGTGAGCAAACGAAAACGGAGCCCAAAGGTAACGTTGCTTATCGACTGTCTTCGCTTCGACAAGCGTCGCAAAATTACGAAGCGCCGTTTGGGTCAGCGGAGTGTCTGCCGGTAAAGCAAACACGTCACCGTTAAACTTATCTTCCAGCGTTCGCAGCAAACGCAACACGCTCTCTGGTTCGCCACCCTTCAGCACGTCAAAGAAGCTCCGCGCTCCTTTATGATAGTGTCCAAACCACGCGGGACGAGGAAACACTTGCCGGTCTTCGAGGTATTTGATCAGTACCATCAGAAGCAGCAACCGCCGCAGGGCCGGATTAGACCCACCGTCCAGAGCCTGGTCGGTATCGACGATCGCTTGAATCAAGGACTGATGAGCGGCCTTTTCATGGTCCGCCAGCGTGTGATTTCGCTGGTCTTCCCAAAATGTGCCATCCGCAAGGCGGAACGCGGAGAACCGGCGTCTCTTTTCCAGTTCGGAATTGACCGCCGACGCAATTTTAAGTTCTTCCGCTGGCCGGTATATAAGTTCGTCGTCCTGCCAAAAGTCTGGACCACGTGCGCAACTCAGGATGTCGACTCGCGCCGGCCCAGCTACATACACAAGCGGAGCCACGCCATGCAGCCAAAGCGCGTTATGCAATTCGGCGAGCTGAGCGTTGTCTAAATGCTCATCCTCATTGGCGACAACGAAAGCAACTGCCTGGGATGAGCGGCCATCGGAGAAGCGTCGAAAGAATACATACGAAACATCATCAAAACAGGCAGCTTGTTTGACCACAGATGCTTCATCAAGCGAGAGTCCGTCCGTTGGATTTCTGGTAGACACCAGTCCATCGATTGGAACGCCGTCAGCGTCCTCGAAATCAACGGATTTGAGACTCGCATCCATCCTGGAAGCACCTGCAAAGCTTTGTGAGATCGCATCTTGCGAATGATAGCAACTAGCAGAGCCCCATGCGAGACCACCTCACATTCCGCTGCAAGCCCGCCCCCCCTCCTTCGACAGCCAATAACCCAAGGCCATGAGGCGTTGACCGCGTCAGAAGGCAATCCCTTACCGCTCGTGCTGCGCCAGCAGCCGGTTAAAGTGCGCGCGGGTTTCGCTGGTTACCCGCTCGCAATCGGCCACCAGGGCCGTGCCGTCGGCGTAGCCGAGCTGCCCGGCCAGTTTATCGCGTTCATCGGGCTCGCTGGGCAGGTCGTCGCGGCTGCTGCCGTAGATCAGCCGCAGCCGGGCTTCCACGGTTCGCAGCATGCGATAGCTCTTGCAAAAAAAGCTGGCGTCGTCGGCCGACAGATGGCCCGCGGCGGCCAAGGCCGAAATCGCCGTAAAAATGCTGGGGGTGCGCAGCTTGGGGTTTTCGCGGCCGTACTTCAATTGCAGCAGCTGCACAATGAACTCGATATCCACCAGCCCGCCGGCCCCGCGCTTGAGATTGTGCGGCGTGACGGTTTCTTCCAGCCGGGTGCGCATTTCGCGAATCGCCATCGCGTGCTCCGGCCGGAAATCGTGGTCGAACGCCGCCTGTTCGATCACCGCCGTGGCCGCCGCTCGGGCCGATTCGGTTCCACACACCACGCGGGCTCGGCACAGCGCCTGCCGCTCCCACAATTTGCCGTCGCCGCTGGCATGGTACTTGGCAAACTCCGGCAGCGACATCGCGAGCGGCCCATTGCGGCCCGTGGGACGAAGGCGGGCGTCGATTTCGTACAGTCGGCCGTTGGGCCCCAAGAACGTGGCCGTTTTGATGATTTTTTGGCCCAACTGGCTGAAGAAGTGCTGGTTGGTGGTGGGCGACGCCTGGCGACTGGTCGCGACCGTGTTCCCCTCGTCTTCGTACAAGAACACGATATCGAGGTCACTATGGTAAGAAAGCTCGCCGCCGCCGAACTTGCCCAGGGCCACGATCACCATTTCGCACGGCTGGCCAGCCCGAGGCCCGCTCCCGATCTTGGGTTGCCCCAGCTTGGGAATCAGCTTTTGCCGCTCGCGTTCGGCAATTTGCTCCAGGCACACCAGGGCGACATCGCTCAACGCCCCGGTGGTCGAAATCACGTCTTCCTTGCCGAGAATGTCGCGAACCCCCACCCGCAGCAATTGGGCATTCTTGAACGAGTGCAGAATGGGATCGACGTCTTCGGCAGCCCGACACAGTTCGGCGAGCGTGGCCCTCAACGTGGTCAGCTTGGGCAGCTTGTCGAGCATCAGGCTGTCGAGCAGTTCATCGATCATGCCGGGGTTGCTGACGAGAATGCCCGACACGAACGAACTGGTGGCGCACAGTTCCACATACAAATGCAGGCTGGGCGGATTGAAGCTGAACAACTCCCACAACGCCCCCTTGCCGCCGAGGCTGTCGCTCACCTTTTCCAGGCTGACGAGCGTGGCGTCGGGGTCGGGCGTTTGCGAAATGGCCCGCAGCAGCGCCGGGGCGATCGCCGCCAAAAAATGCCGGCAGCGGCGGGTGGATAAAAACGGAATCCGCTCGGTGGCCAAGGCTTGCAGGTTCTCATACGCCTTGCGGGTTTCGCGAAAACCATACCGGCTGAGCACCTGCTCAATTTGCTCGGGGCCTGGGTCGGGGTCGAGAATGAGATCGACCTCGGGCCGCGATTCGTCGTCATCGTGAAAAGCGTCGTGCAGCAGGTGATTGAGAATCTTGCGGTTCTCATCGGTAATTCGGCGGTGATCGTTGCGGAAGGCTTCCATCGCCGAAGGGCCGCCCGGCTTGTCGGCGTAGCCCAAGCGAATGGCCAGCTTTTGCAATTCCTCGGCTTCTTCTGGCAGGCGGTGCGTTTGCAGGTCGAACATGATCTGCAAGCGGTGCTCAATGTTTCGCAGCAAGCGATAGTTGCCCTCGAGCAGGCTGCGTTCTTGATGCGTGATGCAGCCAATGCGTTCCAGCTGAACGAGCGCCTGGAGCGTATTGCCGGTTTGCAGTTGCGGGGCCTCGCAGCCGTGCAGCAGTTGCAAGAACTGGATGGTGAATTCGATATCGCGGATGCCGCCGTGGCCCGTTTTCACATCGCGATGGTCGGCCCGGTCTTTGATGGTGCGCTGTTCGATCCGCCGCTTCAGAGCCTTGATGCCGGTGATATCGGCCAGGCCCAAGTAGCGGCGATAAATCCAAGGCTGCAACCGGTCGAGGAATTCCTGGCCCAGGTCAAGGTCGCCCGCCACGGGCCGGGCTTTCACAAACGCCTGCCGTTCCCAGGTGCGGCCTTTTTTATCGTAATACTGCAGAGCCAGGGCAAAGTCGTGCACGATGGGGCTTTGGTTGCCGTTGGGACGCAGCCGCAAATCCACCCGATAGGCAGCGCCAGTATCGGTGGGCATGGTCAGCATTTGCACCACCTCGCGCACCAGCCGCTGGAAGTATTCGTAATTGCTGATCGAGCGCGGGCCGTCGGTGTTGCCCTCGCCGTCGTACAGGCAGATCAGGTCGATGTCGCTGGAATAGTTCAGCTCGGTTCCGCCCAGCTTGCCCATGCCGAGGATGACAAACCGCGCCGGTTTTCCGCCAGCCGCCTTGGGTTCGCCGCGGGTTTCGCGCAGTTTGCGGCGGGCAGCGAATACCGCGCCTTCCAAAATGGCGTCGGCCAGGAACGAAATCTGTTCGGTGACCACCTTGAGGTCTTGGCCGCGAATCAAGTCACCGTAGGCAATCCGTAGCGTTTCACGCCGCTTGAGCCGGCGGAGGGCCGACATCACGGCCGCGTCGCCGGTCAGGGCTTGCACCTCGGCGCGGAACTCGGCGACCAAAGCCTCGCGGCTCACCGGGCGCCCCTCGGTAGCCCGCAGCAGATCGTAGCTTTCGGAATCGGTTACGAGCACGTCGCTGAGATGCTGGCTGGTCGAGAAAATTCGCAGCAAGATCGGCAGGGCTTCGGTATCGCGTTCGAACAACGCCGCCAGGCTGAGCGGACTGCGAGTGGCCTCGACAAACCGCTCCAGGTTGTTGAGCGCCATGTCGGGGTCGCTCAGCGGCGGCAAATGCTCGGCCAACTGGTCGCAGATCACGGCCATCAGGTCCAGGGTGATGCCGCTGGCGGCCATCCGTACGATGTTCGCGTGAGCCCGAAGGGTGTCTTTGATTCCCCACGAGGAGAAGAGAGCCCGGCCGCCTTCCCGGTCGTCAAGAAGGCGTTCTACGTCAAGCGTTTGCATGGTTGGCCAAGAATACGATCAGATGCGGCACACCTCGCGCCCCCCGTCGCTGGCAACACGCCTGAGCGCGCCGGCCAACTTCCAGGGCTGTCGAGGAATGCAGTGTAAGGGAATGGCGGGAACGGAAAAGGTGGGCGGGCGAACCGTGCTGCGTACTATCTTGACAGTTGAGGCGAGTTTTTCCAAGGGAAATTTGAAGAGGCGATGAAGGGAGGTGAGCGTCTCGAAAGTGGGTGAAAAGCTGAACCGCGAAAGCCCTCCCCCGCGAATCGATAGGGGTAGGGTGAGGCAATTTGCAATCCAATCCGCCCCAGCCCGCCAGGCTTGCAACGGCACTCGTCTCAAAACGCAACCCCAACCATCCGCCCCGCAAGGCAAGCCCGCAAACTCCCCACTCCGAACTCCTTCTCCGCCTCACCCTCGAAACCGCAACTCCGTAAACTCCCGCACCCGTCCCGCAATGGCCGGCTCCACTGGCAACCGTTCCATGCTGCTGGCGCCGTAAAAGCCCACGATGCCTTCGGTGTGGTCGAGAATAAACTGCGCGTCGGCCGGTTCGGCGATGGGGCCGCCGTGGCAGAGGACAAGGATGTTCGGGTTCACGCGTTTGGCCGCGTCGTGCATGGCTTGCACTTCGGCCACGCATTGCTCCAGCGTTTTGGCGGTGCCGGCCCCGATCGCTCCCTTGGTCGTGAGGCCCATGTGCGGAATCAGGATATCCGCCCCGGCCGCGGCCATGGCCGCCGCTTCGTCCGCGTTAAAGCAGTAGGGCGTGGTCAGCATTCCCTGTTGATGGGCCGCGGCGATCATGTCCACCTCCAGGCCGTAGCCCATCTCGGTTTCTTCCAGGTTCTGCCGGAAGGTTCCGTCGATCAGGCCCACGGTGGGAAAGTTCTGCACGCCCGAGAAGCCAGCCCGATCGATCTCCCGCAAGAAGAGCTTCATCAGGCGGAAGGGATCGGTCCCGCAGACGCCGGCCAGCACCGGCGTGTGCTTGACGACCGGAATCACCTCGGCGGCCATTTCCATCACAATGGCGTTGGCGTCGCCGTAAGGCATCATGCCCGAAAGCGAGCCGCGGCCCGCCATGCGGAACCGGCCGCTGTTGTAAATCACCAGCAGATCCACGCCCCCCACTTCCGACATCTTGGCGCTCAGGCCAGTGCCGGCCCCGCCGCCAATAATCGGCCGGCCAGCGGCCACCTTGGCCTCCAGCCGGGCCAGAATTTCTTCACGTGCAAACAAGGCCATCGGCGGGCGCTCCTGGATGGGGAATGGGGAATAGGGTTGCGTTCGGAATGGAGGGCCAGATCGGAGTGTTTATGGAGGGCTAGGGCGGACGGGATTGAATTTACAAGAGCGTCGACCGATGCGGCCTCTCCGGCACAACTCGTTGTTCGTCAGCGATTGTCGTCGGCTCATTGTTTCGGCAGATTTAAGAACCAACGGATGGTAGCCGATGCCTGACGGCTGCCTTCCGCCCGTCCGTCTCGCTCATCGACCCCACATGAATTGGGACGGAAACACGCTATTCCCACCTGGAGAGTATTAACCGTGGTTGCGATCGTGCAACTTCTCGCCTGCCGTCGGCAATCGCGATAGCAGCCAGATTGCCAACGCCGGCCCTAGAATTCCTAGCAGCAAACTGGGCAGGGGCAAGTGAGTGACCGCTCGATCCAAGGCTTGCGATTTGAGCCCTAGCCACTCCATGGTTGTTTCCAGAGCGGGAATTCGGCCGAAGCGGCCTTGCTGATAAAGCAAGGTACAGGTTACCAGGCCGTTGTGGCACACGTGGAGGGCCATGCCTGGCAGGATGCTGCCGCTCCGCCAGGCGACCCAGCCCAATACCACGCCGAGAAACGTGCTGGGGATGAGCCGTTCGGTCATCAGCACGCCGTTGACCAGCACGTGGAACACGCCGAACAGCAGGGCGCTGGTGAAGATCGCCATCCAGGGGGCGAGGCGGCCCAGCAAGGCTTGCAAGATAAAGCCGCGAAAGCAGATCTCTTCGAACACGGCCGGGGCGATGGCCAGCGTTACCAACATGAGCCAGGTGGGGACGCTTGCCCAGGTGTTGATCGAGCTTTCAAAGCCTGCCAGGGCTTCGGTATCGAGCGTGGCCAGGCCGACTATTTTGCTGAGCCACACGGCCTCGTGGGCGGCGGGCCAGAGGGTCAATCCCAGCAAGATGGCTCCCGCATAGGCAAGCCATGCGGCCGGTTGAAAGGCAAATGCGGTCGGCAGGTGCAAGCGTCGCCAGAGGGCCAAACTCAGGGGAAGGCCGCCAAACAACACCGCGGTCAGGATGGCGGAGATCGCCATTTGCCGCGAGACGGAGTACGTGCCATCGCCTCGTAGCACGCCGCCCGCCATGAAGAATAAGGGAAACAGCGCCGCGAGGCAGAACATGGCCATGGGCAAGGTCGCGCGGGCGCTCGGTTCACGCGGACGCTGCACCAATTCGGTCCAGGTGCCCTGGCTGCCGTAAAGGATGGCGTCGGTGCCGAAGATGCGGGCCGCCAGGGCCAGCGTTGCCGCGCAGTACAAGCCGGTGGACAGCACCGCCACCGTGGCATAGGCCGGGTCGGCGTTGCCCGCAAAGACGTCGCGGGCCAACAGCACGATGTTGATCAGGGGAACCACGGCCAGCGGGCCGGCCAGACTCACGCCGGGCACCAGGCTCATCACGCCCGGCGCCAAGGAGAGCAGCATGAGCGGAATCAGGTAGGCCTGGGCTTCTTTAAAGCTGCGGGCAAAACTGGTCACCGCCAGCAACACGGCCGAAAAGAAGATGGCGAACAACACCAGCAGCGCGAACACGGCCGCGATGGTGCCGACGGAAAGTCCACCGGGGCCAAACAGGGCCATGCTCAGCCCGACGGTGCGCACCGTGACCGTCATGGCAATCAGGTTTACCAGGGCGGTCATCAGCGCCACGGTCACCACGGCCACGTACTTGCCGAACAGCAGGGCCATGCGCGGCAGCGGCGCCGCCACCAGGGCTTCCAACGTGCCGCGTTCTCGTTCGCCGGCCGTGAGGTCAATGGCCGGATACACGGCGCCGGTAATCGTCATCAGGATCAGGATCAAGGGGATCACCGAAGCCAGGCTGACGCCAGCGGTGGTCGTCGTGTTGTTGGCGACATTCACGAACCGCGTTTGCACGATGCGTTGTTGGAGGCGGTCCACGGTTAAGCCGGTGGTGGCGACAACTCCGCCCAGCACCTCCGCGGGAAATCGAAACTCCAAGCGAATCAGGTCTTCCCAGGCGGCCAGCCGGTCTTGCAGGTATTCCGCCGCGGCGAGGCTCGCCACGGAGTCGGGCTGGTAGATCAATTCGATTTCGACGCGCGGGAAAACTTGCCCACCCAGCATCACGGAGGGCAAGGGATGGCTGCGCAGGCCCAGGTCGTAGGCCCCTTCGCTAATCAGGTCTTCGAGCGATTGATCGGAAGTTCCGATCACCTCGTAACGAGGAGGCGTTTCTCCCGGGGTACCCAGGGGCCAGGCATGTTGTTTGCGGAGAGCCTGAAGGTGCTCGTTGGCGGGGCTAAAGAATTGGGCGAGCAATTGTTCGTCGCGCCGACTCTCCACGCCCACCCAAAACTGCGAATTGCGGCGCGGCAACGTCAAGACAAACTTTTGAAACACCACCCCCAGCACCGGGTACACGAGCAGCGGCATCAAAACCAGCGTGATGATGGTGCGGCGATCGCGGAGGATTTCGCGAAGCTCTTTGAGGGTCAGCCGGTAGAGGCGCCCCCGCAGTTGCGAAGTGGTTCTGCCGCGGTAAGGGTCGCCTGCCCGCGAGGGCGAAGGTTCGGGCAGATGTCGAGCGTTCCCAGGCTCGTTGTCTGGAGGAACTCGCTCATTCATGCGCTTTCGATCTCCGGTTGCGTGCGGCTGCCGCGGACGTATTGCATCATGATTTCGACCAGGTTGTCGCAGCCGGTTCGGCCACGGAGCTCGTCGAAGGTTCCTTCTTGCACCAGCTGGCCCTGGTGGAGCAGGCCAAAGCGGTCGCACAGCCGGGCGGCCTCGTCGAGTTGATGCGTGCTGACCAGCACGGACTTGCCCTGGTCGCGCAGGTGGGCAATGTAGTCGAACACCACCTGGCTCCCCACCACGTCGAGCCCGCGGGTGGGCTCATCGAGCAGCATGATGGGGGGGTCGTGCATGAGGGCTCGGGCCAGGTTCACGCGCTGCCGCTGCCCGGTGGAGAGCGTGGAACACCGCCGGTCGAGAAACTTTTTCAAGTCGAGCGTTTCGCTGATCCGCGCCAGGTTGGCTTGCACCTGGTCGGAGCGCAAACCGTAGAGATCGGCAAAGAACTCCAGCATTTCTCGCGGCGTGAGCCATTGGTACAGGCCGGCGCTGGTGGAAACCAGGCCGACGCGGCGTTTGACTTCGTTGGGGGCTTCGCTGCTGCGCAGGCCCTCGACCTCGGCATAGCCCGAGGTGGGAGTGAGCAGGCCCACGATCATGCGGAGCGTGGTGGTTTTGCCGGCGCCGTTGGCGCCGAGGAGCCCATAGACTTCGCCGGGGGCAATTTGAAAGGAAACCTGATCGACGGCGACCACGTCTTCTCCGCCCGAGAAGCGTTTCGTCAACTCATGCACAATGATCATAATCTCGGGCGATGGTTCGCCCTAAATTCCCCCCTTCGGGCAACTCGATCGAATGACCGCACGCTTTCCAGGTGTGAGCGGCCCCGCCGGGAGCCGGTCTCCCCCCTGCGGAGAGCCACCCGGACGGGCCGACACGATCCTTGCTCGACTGCGATGTGTTGAATATTGAGCATAGATTGGCGGCGCTCATTCTAAGGTTCGAGCGGAAATTGCTCCACTACATTTGCGAAGGGAATGGCGAAATCGTCGCGGCGGCGTCCCCCGCGGAGCCGGTTTTCCCATCCAAAGAGACTTGTCTCGGTTCTGGGAATGCGGTCAACTACGGCAGCGTCGATCTGCTCCACCCTCCGCGAATGCCCTCCGCACCCTGGTGGCGCGAGCGGGCCGAGAAGGGATTTTCTCTGGCCGAACATGGGGGGACGGGGGCTCGGCGGCCGTTGCCACCGAGCGGGCAGATTGAGCGAAGGAAACCACCCTGCCTTGGGATGGGGCGGGAGGTGTTTCCGGCATGCCGCGGTCCTGACTGCATCAACCACACCCAGGAGATAAGAACGATGAAACATCGATTGTGCCTGACCTTGGCCGTTTCGCTGGCTGCCTTGATGGCGGTGGCCAACCCCGCGCAAGCGCAAGATCCCAAAGAAGTGGAAGTCAAACCGGTGGTCACCAGTTTGTACAACCCCTCGGGCGTGGCCGTTCAGCCCGAGACGGGCGACGTGTTCATTTCCGACAGCGGCAACAAGCGCGTACTGCGTTTGAAGCCAGCCGCCCCGCGCGATGAGCGCATCAGCGTCATCATTTCGGACTTCACGCAAGACATCTACGGCAAAGGCCCGATGTACGACATTGGCCCCCTGGGTCTGGCCTTCATGAATCGCAACACGCTGGTCGTGGGCGATGGTGGCAAGGTGGACGGCGAAGAGCTGGTGCGAATCTACAATATTCCCGACGCCGGCAAGCTGAAAGCCGACGACATGAAGTTCAAGCTCGGTCCCATTGCCCCCTCCGATAAATCGGCCATGGGCGAAGGCAACTTTTACGGCGTGGCCATTACGCCCAAAGCCATCTTCGTGACCTGCAATGGCGACGACACCAAGGGCTGGATTGCCCGCGCGGAAATCAAGGACAACGAGCCCGGCAAACTGGAGCCGTTCATCGCCACCAAAGTGGCGGTCGAGGTCGATGCCCCCGTGGGCATTACGGTTTCGCCCAAGGGTGAGCTGGTGGTCAGCCAAATGGGTGAAATGAACGTGCCGCAAGACAGCCTGCTGACCATGTACGACGTGGAAGGCAAGCTGCTATGGAAGGCCGAAACTGGCCTGTTCGACATTGCTGGCGTGGCCTACAGCCCCAAGACGGGCAAGCTGTACGCGGTGGATTTTGCCTGGATGGATGAGAAGGAAGGCGGCCTGTTCCGCCTGGATGTGAAGAAGGAAGGCGAAGCGGTTTCGGTGGAGGCGGTGAAGATCGCCTCGCTCAACAAGCCGTCGTCGCTGGCCTTCGATAAAGACGGCGTGCTATACATTGCCGAGTTCGGCACCGCCGAAGAAGGCTCGGAAAAGAAGCCGGGCCGGTTGGTGAAGATCGACGCCGGACTGTAGGCAACGCCTGTTGAATTAGCCAAGATATTGCCAGCCCCGGCGCCAAACCGGGGCTGGCGCTTTTTGAGTGCGGAATTCGGAATTCGGAATTCGGAGTTAGAAAAAAGCCGCAGTCTGCCCTGAATTGTGGATCGATTGCCGCCGCGCGCCGAACTTCACCTTCCCCATTCCGTACTCCGAATTCCCCACTCCGCACTTCCCCCGCCATGTCTCGACGCGAAAAAATTGAAGCCATGTTGGCCGACGAGCCCCGCGATGCCTTCCTGCGGTACAGCCTGGCCATGGAATTGGAGAAGGAAGGCCAGCACGAGCGCAGCCTGGGTTTGCTGAGCGAGTTGCAGCACGACAGCCCTCCCTATGTGCCGGCTTTCTTCATGGCGGCCCAGCAGTTGGCGCGGCTCGATCGCATGGACGAAGCCAAAACCGCGCTGAGGGTAGGAATTGCCGCCGCGCAATCCGCGGGCGACGCGCATGCCGCCGGCGAGATGCAGGAGTTTCTGCGGTCGCTGGGCTAAGTGTACGTGGTGTTTGAGTCGTCAGGTTAATAAGCTGCGGAGACGGTGGTCCTGACAACATTCGTCGGCAGGCGTTCGCCGCACCTGGGAACTACGGCATGAAAATAACCTCGCTATGCAGGCACCTAATTATTCTGCTGCTGTGCATTATGCCATTGGCCGGATGCGGTGAGCGTCCTCAGGAGGGTCAGATGCCTGACGAGCATAAGCTCAGCGCCCAAGTCAAAGTTGGCGATGAGGAAATGACCCTTGTTCCGGCAAGTGTTAGCCAAGAAAGAGTCAACAATCTCGGCTTGCCTCAGACGGGAAGCGAGAACGTCTCACATCTTCTCGTGCCACCCCCCAACCTCCCGAAGGAGACGTTCGACGACGAACGAGATTATCGGCCCGAGGATGCCGTAGAGTGGGTCATCGACATTGCCTTTGAAGGCGATCCGGTTTTTCCCGCGGAGCAATTTTCCAATCTTTTTGATAGTGATTGGCTCTTAGCGAATGGCAATCCCACCGTGTTCGGTTGGTCGCCTGAGATCAACCGGTGGACATATCTTGTTTCTTCAGATGCGCCAAAGTCGTTCACCAAGCTGGCGCTGGGTTGGCAACTTTTCAAGTCATACGACCCAGAGTATCGCGTTACCAAAGACCAGATGGAGCGGTTTCTTAACGCGACTCGGCAACTAACTCAGCCATTGGGCAAGCCCACGCTGACCATCAATCGCCCGCCGGAAGACGCCGAACGAATAGCCAGCGAGCTTCGGAACCTAGTGGAGCGCTGCGATCGGGATGTTGTCGTTTATCTTAAGGCACCGGCAAGGAAGCCATTTGACGGCAAGGAAGTGTGGGATGTGATGCAATGTTTGGGCCTTACGTGGGGCGACGGCGATCTCTTCCACTGGGATAATGACTCGAGCCTTGGCGACGACACGTTCTTCACCATTCAAACGACTACGGCGCCCGGCTACTTCCTTCCCGAATACATTGCGGCCGGAAAGACCCAGCTAGGTGACCTGGTCTTTGTGTATTCGATTCCACGGTCGGCCGAACCTGCAAAGGTTTTCGACTCCATGATCAAGGCGATTGGATATGCCCAGCAGCGCTTGGGAGGCGAAATTCTGGACGAGGATGGCATGCCCCTCAACGAGGCGGCGGTACGCAGTGAAATTCGTACGATTGTCGAACAGTTGAGAGCAGCCGGCTTCCAACCGGGCGCAGGCGCCACCTGCTTCGTGTTCTAAACGAGGTGACGTTGAACGACCATCGGCAGGTGAGGATCACAGCAGCCCATAGGTGGTGATCGTGTTGCGCAGCGCCGTTTCCTGCTCGCTGCTGAGCGGGGTCATGGGCAACCGCATTTGGCCGTTGTCGCGGCCGAGCATTTTCATGGCCGTTTTCACGGGAATGGGGTTGGTGGCCAGCGAGAGCATGTCGCGGCAGAGCGGGAACAGCTTGCGGTGCCACGTTTGGGCCGTCGCCAGGTCGCCCGCGTCGAAGGCGTCGCAGAGGGCTTTCATGTCGGCCGGAACCACGTTGCCCACCACGCTGATGATGCCGCGTCCGCCAATCGACATCAGCGGCAGCGTGAGGCTGTCGTCGCCGCTGAGCACCGTGAGATCGGTGGCGGCCATCACGGCCGAAGCCTGATCCATGGAGCCGGTGGCCTCTTTGACCATGGCAATGTTCTTGAACTCGGCCAGGCGAATGATCGTTTCGGGCTCGATGTTCTTGCCGGTGCGGCCGGGGATGTTGTACACGCAGATCGGGATCGAGACGGCCTCGGCCAGGGCTTTGTAGTGCTGGTAGAAACCTTCTTGGGTGGGCTTGTTGTAGTAAGGGGCGACCACCAGGACCGCGTCGGCGCCCGCTTTTTCGGCGTGCCGCGACAGCCGCAGGGCTTCGGCGGTGCTGTTGGAGCCGGTGCCGGCCATGATCTTGATGCGGCCGGCGGCGATCTTTACCGTTTGGGCAATCAGCTCGTCGTGCTCGTCGTGGGTGAGCGTGGGCGATTCGCCGGTGGTGCCTGCCGGGCAAAGGCAAACCGTGCCGGCCTTGATTTGAAACTCGATCTGCTCGGCCAGGCGGTCGTAGTCCACCTTATCGCCGCGAAAGGGCGTAACGATGGCAACACTCAGTCCGGCGTAGGCTTCGGCACGCGTGGTCATAACGGCAAACGGCTCCACTAAATTAAGTCTCTTGGGCCGGAAGGCGGCGCTCTCATCGCCACGAAACGCGCCACGGCGCAAACCTTCGCGGCCTGTTGGGCATAATAGGAAGAAGACCGCCAGCGTGCAATTGGCGACTCAGGCAGTCACATCGACTTGCCCCGCGTCCACAAATGAACACTACCCTTCTTTCGCCGATTTCCACGCCCGCCCAACCGCCTAAACGATGCCCGCGGAGTAATCGGACAATGTTTTCAGGAACTCCCCGGTCCAGCTGTGATCGCCATAGGAGAAGCTCTTTCTGTCGATCGTGGCCCCGTCTTTTATTCGAACCAAAGTCAGATCATGCGTCTCGCAATCGGACCAGATTTCTAAAACTGCGTTACTGATATTAAGGGTAGGCCAAGTCGGAAAAGCGCTCTTAAATCTTCCTAGAGCAGCGGCAATCCTTGACGGATCCAGGGAAGGACCAGCCGGTCTAACGACTACAATTCCTCTATGTGAATTTGGCAGAAATCGAGCATGGTCGTAGACCATCCTTGCATCTGTCGTAAGCAACATGACGTCCAGGGATCTCCACCACTGCAACAACTCGGGATCCTTAATCGCTCTCCCAGCCAACATTTTTGGAAATGCCAAGGGCGCTATCAGCGCCTCCTGCGTGCATCGAGTCAGCAACCTCCTCGAACTTGTGCATTCGTCGAATTGAATGGTATTCATTCGCAGGCCTATCAAATACCGTCGCTAAGCTCTCAAACACTTTTCGTAATGTATCCATATCCAGATCAAAATCCTCCGCGATGTCCGACAATTTCATGTCCGACGAGACACAAGCCACTACCGTGGCCAATGGTATTCGAGTGCCTCGAATAACGGGAACGCCTCCCCTGACAAGAGGATTCACCTCAACAACCTCGAAAAAAGCAGTACGAGCAGTGTCCAGTCGCGACACCATGATTGTCCAGTTGCAAACCGCGTCTTCATTCATCGCCTTGTATGAGGTTCCTTGCCCAAACTGCAAGTCGATTACCAATCCTTTTCGTTCCGGAACCTCAAATGAATTGCGGTACTTGCCGCTCATTGGATGCGGCGCCGCATACTCAGCGCAAGGGGAAACCTTGTCGAGTGAGCCCCCCCTCGACTGGCTGCGCTTCATCCTTCCAAATTGCTGCCGCATCATGGGGTGTCCTCCGAGTTGTCCGGCATGACGACAATGGGAAACGACGCCAAACTTTTTTGAAGCGTTAAAACCTTTACGGCCGCCCTTTCGCACTGCCGCTGCAATTGAGCAACGTCCTCTTGATCCATTGCTAAAGTGAGCACCGTGTTGTTTTGCGTTCCATCGGTGTAGTCGATCGCGAGTACGTGTGTAATCACAAACTCTTCAACGGACGTGCCTCCGTCGCTAAAAACCGGACGGACGTCCGTAATCAGCCTGGCGTTGAGAAAAATGTTTTGGTGAGTATAAGCTAGAGTCTGAGCCTTGATGGCAATTGAAATTGGGTGGTCGCCGCCCATATGCTCTAGTATCGAATGCAGATCCGTGGAATGCTGTCGCCATTTGTTGCCATATGCCAATTGCCATTCGGACGGAGTTCGTTCCGAGATCACTTCGGCAATCCATTCGATGGCGTCGGCAGGGCTTCCTTGACGTTCGGCGAATCGTCGAAGCCGAATAAGCGCGGTCAACAGTTTCCCAACTCGGTCCTGTTCCAATCCCAGCTTGGTTGCGATCCGCCTGCCAAGGCCGCTGAGTCCTACCCCAACGCACTCGGAAGAATTCACGATAGCAGTTAAGTTATCGAAGTCGTCCAAGATTGCGGCAAGATCGCCCAGCATCGCTTCGTCTAGCATGCCTTGCGCCATTTTAATTTACCTCGGAAATGTTGCCCGCAGTCACCGGCTTGTACATTGCTTTTATTGTACCAACGACCTTAACCAACGACAGAGAGCTTGGACAGCATGTCTGCTTCCGTTCTTCAATCGCATGGTCGCGAAGAATTCGATCAAACCGGCCCGCTTGCCACTCCACCCCGCTCAGGGTACGGTAAATAGGCCGCTTCGGCCCATGCCGGCAGGTATTCCCCCCCGCAGGCATGGACGGTTCGCGCTCTTTCACCCACCTCTTTGGCAGGTAGTTGTTGGTCTTTTGCCCGGCATCGTGTCCAGGCTGTTGACCCCCAGGTTTTGATTCATCCGCATGCAAGTACGCGTTCAGTTATTCGCCGTGGCTCGCCAACTTCAGGGGGCAGACACGATGGAATTGCAACTGCCCGAGAACGCCACGGTGGGCGATCTGAAGGCGGCCATTCCCACGCAAGCTCCCCGTCTGGCCGGTCTGCTCGGCCAGCTCAAGTTTGCCGTGAACGAAGACTACGCCAGCGACGGCACGCGGATCGAACCGGGGGCCGCCGTGGCCTGCATCCCACCGGTGAGCGGCGGTTAGACAAGGCAACTCGGCCCTCTGGGCTGCTGGCTATTGTCGCCGCAAGTTGACGCGATGCTTTTCTTATTTACCTGCCACGAAATTTGCCCCCCCTCGAAACTCAAGGGACTCCTTGCTCATGCATGCTTTGCTCTTGGCCGCGGCGCTGTGCGCCGCCGACGGAACCGACGCCGCCTCGCAACCCCCAGCCTGGTCTGGCTTCCGCGGAAACGGGGCGAGCACCACCGCGGTGGAAAACCTGCCCCTGACGTGGTCGGCCGAAAAAGGGATCGCCTGGGATGTGGAATTGCCCGGCTATGGCCAATCGAGCCCCGTGGTATGGGGCGACAAGCTGTTTGTGACCGCTGGCAAGGGCGACATGAAAGAGACCCTGATCGTGGCCGCCTACAACCTGGCCGACGGCAAACTGCTGTGGAAGCAGGAATTGCCCGCGACCGAAAAGGTGAAGGTTAGCGACTACGTGAGCCGCTCGGCCCCCACGCCGGTGGTCGATGCCGACCGCGTGTATGCCTTTTTTGAAAGCGGCGACGTGTTTGCCCTGGATCACGCCGGCAAGCTCCAGTGGAAGCGGCAGCTCACCCAGGAATATGGCGCCTATCAAGGCAACCACGGCTTGGGCAGTTCGCTGGCCTTGGCCGAGGCGGGTCTGATTCTGCTGATCGACCACTCCGGCCCCAGCTACTTGCTGTGCCTCGACCCGGCCAGCGGCAAGAACCAGTGGAAGGTGGATCGCGAGCCGCGGATTTCGTGGAGCTCGCCCATCGTTGCCGGCCAGGGCGACGACCAGGAAGTCCTTATTAGTTCCAAGGGCCTGGTGCAAGCCTATCGGGCCGCCAACGGCGAGCTGCTGTGGGAACAGACCGGGCTGGATGGCAATACCATTGCCTCCCCCACGGTGGCCAACGATTTGGTGATTGTGGGCTCCAGCGACGCCGCTTGGAACGTGGCCCTGAAGCGCGGACCCAAAATTGAAGACCGCATTGCCTGGAAAGCCGACGCCACGAGTTCTTTTGGATCCCCGCTCGTGCACCGCGGCAGGGCTTACTTTGTGAATCGCTCGGGCGTGGCCACGGCGGTGGAGATTGCCTCGGGCAAGAACATTTGGACCCAGCGCCTGCCCGGCTCCTGCTGGACCAGCCCCATCGGCGCCGGCGACCGCGTTTACTTCTTCACCAAAGACGGTTCCACCATGGTGATGGCCGCCGAAGGCAATGAAGCCAACGTCCTGGCCGAAAACAGCCTTCCTGCCGAAGGCATTGCTTACGGCGTGGCCGTGGCGCCGGGCGCGTTTGTGATTCGCTTGGGCGAGCGGCTGATTAAAGTGGTGGGCGAAAAGTAGGCCAATAGCCGCCCAGGGCGTGGTCGAATTGCACTTCGCCGCCGCGCACGGTTTCGTCGAACTGGCCGTCGTGATAGACCTGCCGGCCCAGCACCCAGGTGCGCACGGGCCAGCCGGTTAGCTCCTGCCCATGCCAGGGCGTCCAGCGGCTCTTGGTTTCTTGCGATTCATCGAGCACGGGGCGGGTGAGGTTGAGGTTCACCAGCACCAGGTCGGCGTCGAAGCCCTCGGCGATCCGCCCTTTGCCCACCAGATCCCACACGCGGGCCGGCGCGTCGCACATCCAGTGAACCACCTGTTCCATGGTCACCCGGCCACGGTGGACTTCGTTGAGCAGCAAGGCCAGGCTGTTTTCGACGGCGGGCAAACCCGAGGGGCTACGCGGGTAGGCTTGTTGTTTTTCTTCTAGCGTGTGCGGGGCGTGGTCGGTGGCGATGACCTGTATTCGGCCGTCGATCAGTGCCTGCCAAAGGCCGGCGTTGTCGGCCGCCGTTTTGATGGAAGGGTTCATCTGCGCGCGGGTGCCCAGCCGGGCGTAGTCATCCACGTTGAAGAACAAATGGTGAGGACAGACCTCGCCCGTGAGCAGGTTGCGGTGATCGACGAGCAGTTCGGTTTCGGCGGCCGTGGAACAGTGCAGCAGGTGGAAGCGATGCTGGTGGCGGTAGGCCAGATCGAACGCGCGGCGGGTGGCGATGATGGCCGCCTGGGCGTCGCGGATTTTGGAATGGTCGGCCACATCGGTGGTGCCGGCGAAACGAGTTTTGTTGGCGGCAATGGTGGCTTCGTCTTCGCAGTGGGCCGTGATGGGAAGCGTGGTTTCGGCAAAGATGCGTTCCAGGGCGTCTTGCTCGTCGACCAGCAAGTCACCGGTGCTCGAGCCGATAAAGATTTTGATGCCGGGCGTTCGCCGCGCTCGCTGCAACTCGGAGATATTCTCAGCCGTGGCCCCGATGTAAAAGCCGTAATTCACCAGGCATTTGCTTGCCGCCAGGGCCAGCTTTTCGTGCAGTCGGGCCACGGTGGTGGTGGTGGGCGAGGTGTTGGGCATTTCGAGGAAGGTGGTCACGCCCCCCTTGGCACAGGCGCGGGTGGCGGTGTGCAGGTCTTCTTTGGCCGTGAGGCCGGGCTCGCGGAAATGCACCTGGTCGTCGACCACGCCGGGCATCAGCAGCAGGCCGGCGGCGTCGATGACTTCGTCGGCGGCCGTTTGGCGGGCGGGGTCGATGGCGGCGATCTGGCGGCCTTCGATCAGCACCGAGGTTTCGGCCAGCCCACTGGGGAGGACCACTTGCGCATTCTTGATCAGCGTTTTCATGGCAAGCCAAGGAAGTCGAGGACGTACCGTTTTTTGTTGGCGTTCCTTTTTTACCAACTCCGGGCGGCGGGCGTCAGTCGGCAGGGCCGGTTCGCCGAATTTGCCATTGTGGCGGCAGGCATAAGCTGGTGGGGGCGGTTATGATGGGGCGAGGCGAACGTCCGCCTGCTCCGCATTCCCGCCACACCGTGAGTCAATCGGGAGACGAACACCATGCCAGAGTCGATTCGCGTGGGCCTGATCACCAGCGGCGAAGGCGCTCACCTCAGCGCCTACCTGCCGGCCCTGGCCAAGATCGAAGAGTGCTCCGCGGTGGCCGTGGCCGACCCGAGCAAAAGCGTGATTGGCGACGCCCGAGCGGCCCTGGGCAGCAAGCTGGCCGAAAGCCATGCCGACCCGCGCGAAATGCTCAAGAAGTTCAAGCCCCAGATGGTGCTGGTTTCGTTGCCGGCCAACGAATCGCCCGCCGCCATTGCCCTGGCGTTGGAGCATGGGGCGCACGTGATGGCGGAGAAGCCGGCCTGCACCAGCGTTAAAGAATTTGCTCCGCTGGTCAAAATGGCCGAGAGCAAGCATCTGCACCTGATGCTGGCCCTGGCCAACCGTATTCACGCGCCGGTGCGGTTTGCCCAGCAGCTGATCGCCGAGGGCAAGCTCGGCAAGCTGTACGCCATGGAAGTTCACATCATGGCCGATCAAACCCGGCTGACCAAGCCGGCTTACCACGATACCTGGTTTGCCAAGAAGGAGCGGGCTGGCGGCGGCTTCCTCACCTGGCTGGCCATCCATTGGCTCGACGCCGCGCTGCTGATCGCCGGCAAAAAGGTCGAACGCGTGGCCGGCTTTGCGGGCGTGGTGGGAGGGCAACCGCTCAACGTGGAAGACGCCGTGGCGATGTCCATGCAGCTCGAAGGGGGCATGCTTGGTACGCTCACGGCCGGCTATTTGCTGGAAAAGGGCTACCAGTCGCACCTGCAAATCTGGGGCTCCGATGGCTGGCTCCGCGTGGCGGCCATTGAAGAAGAACCGCTGGAGTGGTACAGCCGGAAGGTGGGGCCCGAGGTGCGGAAGTTCGTCTACCCCGCCGGCGGCCGCGGCTACGATCCCTGGGTAAAACGCTGCGTTCGCGCGGCGGCCGACCTGGAAGATCCGCCAATCACGCCGCGGGAATGTCTCAACGTGTTGGAAACGATTTTCGCCATGTACCGGGCGGCCGAAACCGGGACCACGCAAACCGTTAAGGGCTAACGCGGCGGGAAAGGGCCACCCGCCATCGCCAGCCATTTTTTCGCACGAATGGATTGTGTTGAACGCCGAACATTTTCGTCAGATTGTGAGTGGTCGCCAGCGTGGCTTGGGGGCGCTGTTGTGGCGCGGACTGTTCCGCGCGGCCGAAGCTCCCTACGCGCTGGCCGTGAAGTGGCGCAATCGCCGCTACGATCGCGGCCGCGCCGAGTCGCACGCCGTGGATGTGCCGGTGATTTGCGTCGGCAATCTCACCTTGGGCGGCACCGGCAAAACACCCACCGTGGAATGGATTGCCCGCTGGCTCAGATCGCAGGGATGGCGGGTCACGCTGGTGAGCCGAGGTTACGGGGCGGCCGACGGTTCGCGGAATGACGAAGCGCTGGAGTTGGAGCAGAAGCTGCCCGACGTGCCGCATTTGCAGAATGCCGACCGTGTGGAAGCAGCCCGGCTGGCGATCGAAGAGTTTGAAGCGGAGGTGATTTTGCTGGACGATGGTTTCCAGCATCGCCGCTTGCGGCGCGATCTGGATATTGTGCTAATCGACGCCCTGGAGCCGTTCGGGTTTGGGCATGTGTTCCCCCGCGGCACGTTGCGCGAGCCGCTTATTGGTTTGGGCCGCGCTCAGGTCATCTTGCTCTCGCGAGCCGACCTCTGCCCTGCGGACCAACGGCAGAAAATCTGGCAGCAAATCGAGCGTTACGCGCCGCGCGCGGCGCGCGTCGAGGCGGCTCACCGTCCCTTGGAATTGCTCTCGTTCGCTGGCCAGACGCAACCGCTGGAAAGTTTGCAGGGGAAGCCGGTCCTGGCGTTTTGCGGCATTGGCAACCCGGCCGGATTTCAGGGCACGCTCGATACATTGGGCTACCGCCTGGCCGATTTCCGGCCCTTCCCCGACCATCACAACTACGGCCGCGAGGATGTGGTGTCGCTGACGACCGCCGCGCAAGCGGCCGGGGCCAAAGCCCTGGTTTGTACGCACAAGGACCTGGTCAAATTGGGCGTGGAATCGCTGGGCGGCCTGCCACTGTGGGCGGTGCGCGTGGGGCTGGAACTGCTGGACGGCGAAGACCGCCTGATAGCGGCGTTGAAAACGGCGGTAAACATGTAGTTGGCTTTCGCCGACCGCGACCTGATCGCCGGCACTCCGCGGCAAACCCGCGCCATCATGGGCCGTTGGACGTGGCAGTGAAACGCGGCGCGGCGGGGCAGCTGCCCCGCGTTGGATTGGCCTTCGCTCATGGATCGGTGTGGGGGGAACGCGGGATGTTGCCAATTGAAATGAGCGAACCACGGTGCAGCCAGCGATGAAACAGCCGGGTGAGCAGCGGCATCACCACCCAGGCGAGCGTGATGATGACGAAGGCGTTGACGATCGCGGCCACGGCCAGGTAATGCAGGCCGATCAGCACGCCTGGCAGCAGCGACGACCAGAGCAATACCGAGGGGAAGACGCCGATCCAGGTGACAATGGCCATTTTCCAGCGGGGCGGCGACATGCCGGGCGTTCCGCCAAAGAAGGCTTCCAGCCCATGCAGTTTGCGATAATCGGCCGGCCCCTCGACGAGGTGCGCGACGGACTGTTCCCAATCTTGAAATAATGCGGATTGATAAAACACTTCGGAAGCCGCTTCGCTCTCGAACGAGCGCAAGATGCCATACTCGCCGGTGGTGGAGCCGGGCACGGGGCCAATGAAGTGTACGCCGAGCATGCCAGGCACGCCCAGGGACTCACGGGCCAGTTGCCGCAGGGCGACTTCATACGCGGCTTCTTGGCCGGGCTTGACCCGGCGGGTGATGGCAAAGTGAACTTGGGCCATAATGTAAGAAAAATCGGCTGCGAAGGGAGTAAAGGCCGGTCGCAATAATCGGTGCGCGGCCGGCGCGGATTCACGGGCGGGACGCCCGTGCCACGGGATTACAGCGACGGCGAGGCGCTCGTTTTGGCGTGGGCCAGCCGGCCGTCGAGGCTCCAGGCGCCGGGGCCGTTGGCCATGAGGAAGATCATGGCGCCCATCAGCGCGAGGTTCTTCATGAACTGGATCATCTGCGCTTCTTGGGCCTTGCCCTCCAGGACCCAAAAGTTGTGGAAGAAGTAGGTCGCCAGCAGCAGGAACACCAGCAGCAGGCCGGCGCCGATGGTCGTTTTGTAGCCCGCGATGACGGACAGGCTGCCCGCGATCAGGAACACGATCGCTCCCACGAGCATGATCTTGGCGGCAGGCACGCCGGCCGCTTCCATTTCGGCCGCCACGCTATGGAAGTCGGGGATCTTATGGCCGACGGCGCTGAGCAAGAAGATGGTGGCGAGCAGCACGCGGCCCAATACGCTACCGATACCAACGAGGGGGTTCATGCGAGTGTCCTCAATGTGCTGGGGGAGTGGGTGTGGGAATCAGAACAACATTCCACGGTGGATTAACTGTCATTCCGCCTTGTCTTTATCCGGGCTAGTCGAATCGCGTTGTCCTTTGTCCGAACTGCGGATACATCGTTTTCAACCGTGGTCTCAATTCGCGCTGCCTCTTTCAGACGCTGGTTCCCCGCCTTCGCGGGGATGACGGATTGAAGCGGGCATCAGGCCAGATCGAACAACAGAATCTCGGCGTCGCTCGTCGCCTGGATGGTTAACGACGTTTCGTCGCTCACGGCGGCGCCGTCGCTGGTGCCGAGATCTTGATCATTCAGGGTTACGCTTCCGCGCAGCACCTGCAACCAGGCATGGCGGCCGGTGGGCAGGCCGTGCCGCAGGCCGCGGCCGGCTGCGAGACTGGCCAGGTAGATGCTGGCATCTTGCTGGATGAGCAGCGAACCTTGTGCCGCATCGCGCGAAGCCACCAACCGCAGTTGGTTTTGGCGTTCTTCGGCCGGAAAGAACTTTTGTTCGTAGCTCGGTTCGAGCCCCTTGCGCTCGGGGAACAGCCAGATTTGGTACAGGTGGACCGGCTCGCTGGGCGACGGATTGAATTCGCTGTGGGTAATGCCGGTTCCGGCCGACATGCGCTGAAATTCGCCGGGGCGGAGGACTTCGCCATTGCCCATTGAGTCGCGATGCTCGAGGGCTCCCTCCAGCACGTAGGTGACGATCTCCATATCGTTGTGCGGATGCGTGCCGAAACCCTGGCCAGGGGCGACGGTGTCTTCGTTCATCACGCGCAGGGAGCGAAAGCTAACGTGCCGCGGATCGCGATAGGCAGAGAAAGAAAAGGTGTGATAGGTATTGAGCCAGCCGTGATTGAAGTGGCCGCGCTCGGCCGCGGGTCGGATACGGATCATGGGATCATTCCCTGGGTTAAATCGGGCGAACAGAGATAGTTGATATGTAAAGTATTCATGAAACACGGAGACACATTGCGGGGGGTGTTGGAATTCATTCCGCGGGGTCGGCGGCCGCGCGGGCTTTCGCGAGCAGCCGCGACAACTCGGCTAGTTCATGTGTGTTGAGCCCTGCCATGAGCGTGCCGTGCAGCTTGCGCAGTGGTGGATCGAGTTGTTTCAAGATCGCCAGGGCTTTGCTGGTGATTTCCACGAACACCACGCGGCGATCCGCGGTACAGCGGCGGCGCGCCACCAGTTCTTGGGCTTCCAAGCGATCGATCAGGCCGGTGATGGCCGGCACCACCTGAATCATGCGGTTGGCGATTTCCAACGAGGGGAGCGGCTGCCCTTCGCCTCGCAAGATTCGCAGCACGTTGTACTGGGACGAGGTCAGGCCGTATTCGCGGAACAAACGCCCGAGGCGGTTTTCGAGCCAATCGCTGGTACGGAGCGTTTGCAGCACGGCCTCTTGCTGGGGCGATTCGAAGGGATCCTTCTTCTTGAGCTCTTGTTGCAAGCGGTTGGCCGTCATGGGCTGTCTCGCGGGGCGGCGAAGCCTGGGAGGGGACAAATGGGTTGGCGTGTATTTAATTTATACATCAACTATTTTTACGTCAAGCATGTGGGCGCGGGAATGCGGGGGAGGTGGTGGGCGCCGGGGGGTTTGCCGGGCAGATACTATCGCTGCTGGCACGGGCCGGGGTCGTGGTTGGCATTTGTGCTCAAGAGATTCCACCCCGCGGGGCGATATCTGGGGGTGGTTCTACAACCGGTAAGCATTGGGTCGCGAGCGAATGCAGCTCATTGGGGCGCACGGCAAACAACGGCACCTGACGTGGCGGCGATGGCTGGCCTTGGTGTTACTGTGCTGCGCTGGCTGCGACGGACAGGCGCCGCGGCCCACGCCGCGGCCTACCGCGGCTGCCAGCTTGGAGTTTGCCACGGATTATCAGGCCACGATTCGCAAGGCGGCCGAAACGGGGCGGCCCGTGCTGGTGTTGTTTACCTGCCGCGATTGTCCGTGCTGCCGGTACATGCTGCAGCATGCGCTGCGCGAGCCGGTGGCCACGGGGCCGGCGCGGGGCTTTTTGTGCGTGCACGTGGAACTGGAGCAGGATCCGCGGTTGTGTCGCGAGTTTCGGGTGCAATCGTTTCCGACCTTGCAGTTTGTGTCGCCCGACGGCGTGGCCCTGCGCCGGGTGGCCGGGCAGTTGGCCGCGCCCGAGGTGGCCTTGTTGTTGACAGGGGTGCAAGCATCGCTGGCCCAGCGAACGATTGCGCATACCCCCCGTCCGACCCGCTATACTTTCGGCGACCGCAAGGGTTCATTACGATAGGGCTTTGAGGGCCGCGGGGAAGAAACGAGTGCCGTCCGCCGTTCTCGCCCTTGGTTCGCTTGGGTCCCACGCCTTCTCCCCCCTCCACCGCCCAGCGGGGCACAAGTTCCCTCAGGCCTCTCTCCCACCCCGTTAAAGTTTTGCCATGTCGAGTTCCGTCTCTCCAGAAAAGAAGAAGCCACCCACCGGCTACGTGGACAAGTGGTACCACGCCCGCATTTGGCATGGGTTCAACTTCATTCCCTGGATGCGGCTGTTGATCAAGAACCGGTTCGCGGTGGGCTGGCACATGGCGCCGGCTTCGTTCGTAATCACGTTTTTGAGCCTGATTCAAACGGTGCTGTGGGCCGTGCAGGGCATTATTTTGGGAATCCCGTTGGCCCGCACGCGGATTGTCAAGCCGCCGCTGTTCATCATTGGGCATTGGCGAAGCGGGACCACGCTGCTGCACGAGTTGATGGTGCTCGACGAGCGGCACATTTTCCCCAACAGCTACCAATGCTTCGCGCCGAACCACTTCTTGATTTCGGAGTGGTTCGCCACCCGCATGCTGGGTTTTATGATGCCCAAGCAACGGCCAATGGACAACATGGCGATGGGCTGGAAGAAGCCGCAGGAAGACGAGTTCGCGCTGTGCGCGCTGGGCCGCCCGAGCCCTTATTGGACGGTGGCCTTCCCCAACCATCCGCCGCAATTTCAAGAGTATCTGGACATGCGAGGGGTGTCGCCCTCGGCGGTGAAGCGGTGGCAAAACACGCTGCTAGGCTTCATGAAGCGGCTGAGTTTTCGCCGCACCAAGCAGCGGCTGGTGCTCAAATCGCCCACGCATACCGCGCGGGTTAAGGTATTGCTGGAGATGTTCCCCAATGCCCGGTTCATTCACATTGTGCGCGACCCCTACACGGTGTACGTCTCGACGGTGAACCTGTGGAAGAAGATGTACGCCGCCCAGGGCTTGCAAAAGCCCAAGTACGTGGGGCTCGAAGAATATGTGTTCACCACGTTCAACCAAATGTACACGGCGTTTGAAGCCGACCGGCCGTTGCTCAAAGACGACCAGTTTTACGAGGTTCGCTACGAGGACCTGGTTGCCGATCCCGTGGGGCAGTTGCGCGCCATTTACGAACAACTGGACCTCGGTAGCTTCGAGATGGCCTTGCCGGCCGTGGAGAAGTACCTGGAAGAAACCGAGGACTACAAGACGAACCGCTACCAGATGCCCGACGAGCTGCGGGAAGAAATCTCGCGGCGCTGGGCGCCCTTCATTGCCCAGTACGGCTATGGCGACGATGCGCAAGCGGCGAAAGCGGCCAGTGCGCAGCAGTGAGTGCGAGTTGGTATGTCGCTCATGGATATGAGCTTGCCAGGCAGGTCTGGGTTACCGGGTTTTCATCCCGGGATGGTAGCTAGTAGCCAGGGTTTGAGCGTCAGCGACAACCCTGGTTGACGCTCTCCAACCGCAAATCGACCCCGCAAAATTCTCAAAAAAATACGGCTTGATTCGTACCCAGGTTTTTTGAGAAGTTACTTTTATCTCGCAACGAGTCTCAGTTCCCCATCGTCACTTCATTAATCGACTCGCTAAGAATTCCCCCGTCAAACTCGACTGCGGTGGCATACACTTCGCTGAGGCTCAAGGCCCCGTACAAAGCCTTATTCCGCTGCCCGTCACGCTACGGCTGCTACCAGCCGGTCTCGCAGTGTGGCTCGTCGCCGCTGAGAAATGCCGATGATCTGGAATCCGTGTGGTGGCCCGAACGGTGCCGCTGGTGCGGTGATGCGGTCGGTTTTACCTTGCTGTCGGTTTACCTCCTCGATTGGCCAGCTAAAATGAACGAGACGGGAGACATTCGTTCTCTGCGGGTTTGGGCAGCCAGTTTCCAGAACTCGTTGCGGCTTGGTGAGGTTTTCTTGGCACGTTAATTGCGGGAGGACTAGGGAGCAACTACGCTATTGCCTGTGTTGGGCCGTGTCACAGTCGTACTGGCAATGAGGATTGGGTGACGGGATGGAGGGGCTTTACGGTTTCTTTGTATGGCTAATTCGACTCACGGAGTACGCCTGTATCGTTGCATTTGGCGGCATTTCCTTCATGCTGGATGTCGACGTTCCGGAAGATTCGTTGCATCGAAGCGAATTGCAGGAACTAGTGGGATGGATCAAACTACACGCAATGGGGCTGGGCTTAACGACTGCGGTGGTCCTGCTGGTCGCGAAAATTGGACGAGCGGTTAATCGACAGCGAACGCGAGAAGCGTTGATTCTCGATAGATTAACTACCAAGGCCCTGGATACCTTTAGGGGACGCTGTTTTTCTGGTTTGCCTGAAAATGTTCCAAGCGACCACAACCGAGTCACTATTTTCAAACATTACAAGACGCAGTGGTGGATTTGGCCGTTCCGAGGATTTATTACCCCGTGGGGATTTCCAAGAGGGCCATGCTCAGGGTGGCTGGCTGTCTTCCAACGGTCTGGGCACGTAACTCAGACGGGAGGAGCGGTCTTCCTCGCGCCAGATGATGCCATAGCGACCGAAGGAGTGGCGGGCGCAGCATGGCGAAGTGGTGCAGTTCGTGTCGGTCGTGCAGAGCACCGACTTCCCGACCTGAGTGATATACGGCCCTTTTCAAGAATCACGTCCACTTTCTACCGGTGCGTTCGACGCTTTTACGTTCCGAGAACATCAATTTCATTTCATAAAGCGGAAAGTAAAGTAAATCTCTATGCGGATATGACGATGTGCTCGTCACGGTTTGTGTGGAAACGCATTCGCATGAGGCGCAACAACCCAACCTCCATACTTGGAGTAAGGTTAAATGACCGTCACAATTCACCTTGGGGAGTGCTCGTGATGGATAGCTGCAACGAGTACGAATGTATCGATACAAATAGCCCCCAATTTCGGAAGGCACTTACCGAGCTAAAAAATGAATTACGTGATCTGGGTGTGTTGGACTAAAAGGGTTCAGTAATGGCACAAATTGACTGGATACCCGTTGATATTGGCTCTCTCCCTACCAATCAGCGATCGCTTGAGAACGGAGTCGAAATCAATGTTGGACTGTCGCCGTATGACATCCCCGAAGCTGTTCGTGGATTCAATGATCCAGATTCGCAACATTTCGTGATTCAGCTAAAATATATGAACGGCGATGAAACCTTGGTTCCGAAACTTCACTCTCAACACCTCACGTTGATGGTCGGCGAGCAGAGCGGTTGTATTTATGAAATCCGCGTCGATGTCCGCGGGCTGAGTGCGGAGTCGGTACGACTGAATTTGATGATTCCCAGGGTTGGAAAGGAAATCAAGAAAATTGAGGAAGACCGGTGGTTCAATGCGGACAAACGACATTATGAAGTGGTACGGCAAGCTATTGAATCGGTTGGATGTTCATAAGGCTGGGGCATCCTTGTAAACCACCCGCCCTAATCACCTCACCCGCCTAATGGAACTTTACTTTTGACGGTCGAACGAAGCAAACGTGGGGCTGCCGTTCTTGCCTGCTACAGTGCGGCCTACCTGTTGCCGACACTGCCTACTTCTTCCGCGGTTCGCTGGCGAACACCAGTCGCAGCGATTGCAGGGCCAGGAACAGGATTAGCACGCCCAGCAGCATGAAGTGCCAGTATTGGGCAATGGCGAAGCCGAGTTTGCCGGCCACGGCGGCGAAGAGCATGAGGCCCAGCGCGCCGAGCATGATGGCGCAGCCCAGCGAGGTCATGGTGCCTTTGAAGGTGCCCTGCTCGGTGTGGTCTTCAAAGTGCAACTCAATCACGCGGCCTTTGTGCAGGCTGCGTTCGATGGTGTCGGCCAGCTCCACGCCGCGGCAGCCATCGACCCAATGGGGTGAAATCGCCTGGCCGGCCAGGGCGGCTTCCATGGTGTCGAGCGCCTGGCGGTGGATGTTGTTGCCAGGGTAGGTTTGTTCGGAATTGCCCGAGGGCAAAAACCAGCGCACGGTCCAGGGTGCAGCCGGATTGTGGGGCATGTGCAGTTCCACGCGTCCGTTGGCGCCGCGGAGCGTGAGCGTGCCCCGCGGCCCTGTTTCGTCGGCCGGGGCGACTTGCCAGCGAATGGCCACGCCGCTGGGTCCGGAAAGTTGCAGGCCGAGGTTGGCAAAATCGGCCTCGATGTTCACGGCCGCGCCTTCCACGCGGGCGCCCGTGCCCATCGCCCCCACGCGGGTAATTTCGCCGGTGAGTTGGCGCAGCAGATCGGCATCGCGGGCAAACTGGCTTTGCACCAGCACCCGGCGGCGATCGGCCAGCGTGCGTTCAAACACGGCCTGTTCCAGCAGGCCAAGCTCGCCAGCGACCAGTTGGGTTCGCAGCGCCGCCACCGCGGGATGCCAGCGGGAAAAGATGGCCGGCACGGCGGGGCAAGCCGTGTCGCGGCGGATCATATCCAGTTCCCAGTAAACCAGCATGGAACTGCAGGCCGGGTGGCTTACCAGCACGGGCACCCGCTCTTGAATCAGCTTGCGAAGCTGGTCTTCGCGGAGGTCGTCGCCCATTAAAGTTTCGCCGGCGACCGGCACGCCGGGGTGCGCGCGGGCCACCACCAGCACATCGACTTCCTGGCCGGTGAGGATGGTTTCCCAGTAGGGTTCGAGCTTGAGGCCGGGGAAGCGGGCCTGGAGCTCGTCGGCATGCCCTTCCACTTCGGCCGCCCAAGCGATGCGGTCGCCGCGAACCGCGGCGGCGGCCAGCAACTCGGGCGTATCGCGGTCGTATCCCAGCAACCCTATCTTCATGGCGATCTCGGTAAATGCGCATATTGAAAGCCCAAGGTTATTTTAGACCGCCGGGGCAAGGAAGGGGGGAAGCTAGCTTGCGAGTGGTAAGTTTATACGCGATGAAACATGCAAGTCGCAGGGGCAAGTTGGCAGGTAGAACGGGAGCGGTGCTGGTTTACAGCCCGCGCGGTTCTTAGAATCGGGCAAGGGATCCCGAAAATATGGCTCGCGGGGAGATGGCAGTCATGGTGAACGATCGATCGGCGTGGAAGTTGGGTGCCCTGGGCCTGGCACTCTTGCTGGCCGGATGCGCTGACCGAGAAGCCCCTTCGCCCGCGGGCAATAGAGGCGCGGGCGCGGTGGGGCCAGAAAGCGTTTGGCTGACCGTGCAGGCTGATTACGCGGGAGCCTCGCCCGAGGAGGTGGAGTCGGAACTGACAGGCCCTGTGGAACTAGCCTTGGTTGTGTTGCCGGAACTTCGCTGCATGCGCTCGATCAGCCGCGAAGGTCAAGGCACGGTTGAACGTGAAACTCGACCGCGAGCGAATCGCGGCTTTGGGCTTGGATCTCAAGACGGTGACTGACTGGGTCGGAGCCGCGAATGGAGGGGTGATGGTCTCAACTTCCAAGCTCGGTCCAAAAGCGATCCTCGTTCGGGTCGGCGATAGCGACGACGAATTGCTGGCGATGCCCATCGCCGCCGGCGACCAAGTGATTCGACTGGACTCGATCGTGAATCTTACGATGACGCCCAAGTTCACAAGGCGATTGCGTTTCGGCGGATAACCGGCAATTTGGGTCACGGCCGCTTTAGCCGCGGGGGCGGATGATTCCCCTGCCGGCGTGGCGGCTGCCAATGAGCAAGCGCGGCAGATTGCCGAAAGGGCCAAGCAGGCGCGGGCTTTGCCCGATGATTTTCGGGCCATTCGCCCGTGAGTTCGCTGGGGGGGGCTGTTTCGCGCGGGCGGAGTGGTTTCCGTGCGGGTGGGCGCGTCAGATTTGTGGGCAGCGTTTGTGGGGAATCCACAAAGGGCCGTTGAGGATTGCGGCGTGTATACCCGGTTCAGCCCCCCCACCCAACCCTCCCCCCGCGCGAATGTCTTGATTGGGCTCGTTCCTCGCTTCGCGGGGGGAGGGCTTTATGCGCTGCTCGCATGCTTGGCGGTTCGGCTTTCCACCCACTTCCCAGGCGCTGACACTCTGTGCGGTTGGGTGCATCTCGGCGTGGCATCTTGCCGCCGGGGTCGTTATCTTCAAGCTCGAACTCAGGCGGACCCGGTTAGACTTTGATCGTTGCATGGCACCATGAATGACGCGTTGCTTCAGGCCCTGGCCGACAATCTCTCGTGGGAAGTGATCAGCGTGGTGCTGGCTTCGGCCGTGTATGGCATCTTCGTGGGCGCCATTCCCGGGCTCACCGCCACCATGGCCGTGGCGTTGATTGTGCCGTTCACGTTCTTCCTGGATGACGTGCCGGCCATCGCGGCCATTGTGACCACGGTCACGTGCAGCATTTTCGCGGGCGACATTCCGGGCGCCTTGTTGCGAATTCCCGGCACGCCGGCCTCGGCGGCGTACGCGCTCGATTCGTACGCGCTCACCCAGCGGGGGCACTCGGGGCAAGCCTTGGGGATTTCGCTGGTGTTCAGCTTCGTGGGCGGCATGTTTGGCGTGGTGGTGCTGTGGGCCGCGGCGCCGCAGTTGGCCCGGCTCGACTTCAAAGTTTATGAGTATTTTTGGCTGTGCGTGCTGGGCTTGTCGTGCGCGGGTTTGGTTTCGCAGGGCTCCAAAGCCAAGGGCATGTTCGCGCTGTCTTTGGGACTGCTGATCTCCACCATTGGCTTGAGCCCCAACCATGGGGTTTCGCGGTTCGATTTTGGTTTGACGGAGCTTTATGCCGGCGTGAAGTTCATTCCGGCCATGATTGGACTGTTTGGCATCAGCGAAGTGCTGCGGAACCTGCTGTGGCTCAAACGCGAGGGCAAGACGCCCGCCCCGCTGGAGATCGACGGCGAGCCGCGCGGCGGCGTGGCGCGGCGCTGGTTGTTGGCGCCGATTGGCAACGTGTTTGGCGGCGTGTTTCCCTTTCTGTGGAAGCGCAAGTGGCATGCCCTGCGGTCGAGCGCCGTGGGCTCGTTTATTGGCATGCTGCCGGGCGCGGGGGCCGACCTGGCGGCGTGGATTTCTTACGCGATTTCCAAGCGGGTTTCACCGCGGCCCTTGGAATACGGCCAAGGTTCGCGCGATGGCCTGTCCGATGGCAGCACGGCCAACAACGCCGCGCTGGCCAGCGCTTGGATTCCGGCGTTGGTATTTGGCATTCCGGGCGACTCGGTCACGGCCATCGCGCTGGGGGTGCTGCTGATGAAGAACATCGAGCCTGGCCCTCGCATCTTTACCGACCCCGCGCAACAGCCTCTGGTGTATGGCATGTTCATCGCCTTTGTGCTGGCGAATCTGGTGTTGTTGCCAATTGGTTTCTTGGCGATTCGCGGCGGAACGTTGCTGGTGCGCGTGCCGCGGCGGGTGCTGATGCCGATCATTCTGCTGTTCTGCGTGCTGGGAGCGTATTCGATCGATGGCAGTCTGTTCGACGTGTGGGTGATGCTGGCGATGGGCATCTTGGGGTTTGTGCTGGAAGGCTTCAAGATTCCGCTGGGGCCGGTGGTGCTGGGCATTATCTTGGGCGGCGAGTTGGAGCATCGCTTCATTCAATGCCTGCGGACGAGCGAGCACTGGTGGGACTTTTTCACGCGGCCCATTTCGGCCCTGTTGGCCTTGGCGGTGCTGCTGCTGTGGTTTGGCCCGCTGGGCTGGAGAATCGGGCGCAGGTTGATGGGGCGCAAACGGCCCACATGCGTGCGGAATTGAGATCGACCTGGAAGGGCCTTGCACCCTTCTGATCAAACGCCTTCACAGGCGCACTGGCTTGGCCGTCCTCGGCCATGAGTGAGCTTGGCGCGAGTGGGAAGTTGACGGTTGATTTTGGATTGGCGCGGATTCACGGGCGGGACGCCCCTGCCACGGGCTTGCGCGCCACCAGCACAATCTGCCGGGCAAAGTCGATCCCGATGGCCCGAAAAAGCCAGCCGAGCACATATTGCCGCAGCAACCGGCGATGAAGGGGGTCGTGATAAATGCGGTACACGGCCGCCACGTCAAAGCCGCAGGCGTTGGCCAGCCCTGCCAGTTCGTCGTAACACAGCGGCGTGCGATGCGTGGCGTCGCGTAGATAGGCCGGCGGGTAGAACGTGTTGGGCGTGCTCAAGATCAAGCGTCCGCCTGGCCGCAACCGATCGCGTAGTTCTCCCAGCCAGGGGCGGATGGCCGAGAGCGGCAGGTGTTCGATCACTTCCAGCGAGAAGACGGCATCGAACGGCCCGGCGGCTTCGTGCAGCGCGTAGTAATCGTGGGGCAAGCGGCGATCGATATCCATCGACTCGTACTTCAGGTGCGGCAAGCGAGCCAGCAACTCGCCGCCCATCTTCCGCTGGCCGGCCCCCACTTCGAGCACGCGATCACCGTCGGCCATGTTTTCCAGCAAGGCATCGCGCACGCGGCGGCGCAGCGGCAGTTGGAAGATGTCTTTGCCCAGCAGGGCCGCCATCTCTTTGCGGCAAGCATACAGATGCGACCAAGGCGGCGCGTCGCCGAAGGGGAACGACCGCGACAACGGCCAATGCCCTTGATCCCCAGCATCGCCAGGGCTCTCGGCCAAATGCTCGCGTTCGCTCACCCCGCGCCCACCAGCGGAACCACGGCTGGGCGAATCGAGCGCAGGCATGCCGTCAGCGGTGCTGGGCCGCGATGGCCGCGAAGCGGCGAGACGTTTCCCGCTGTCAGGATCGGGTTGGTTCATCGGCGTTGGCGTCCATGCGAGTAGCCGGGTTCCCGCCTCGTCTACATCAACTCGGGCAGCGGGGCATAGAGGTTGTGATCGAGCAAGTACTGAGGACGGCCTGAGCGGTCCATCAAGGTGGTTTGGTCGATATCGATGCCCAGGTTCTTGTACAGCGTGGCGAACACTTCTTGAAAGTGGACCGGCCGGTCTTGGGCATGTTCGCCCAGCCGGTTGGTCGAGCCGATCACTTGGCCGGTGCGCATGCCGCCGCCCGCCAGCAGGGCACAACTCACCTGCGGCCAGTGGTCGCGTCCGCCGTTGCCATTCACCTTGGGAGTGCGTCCGAATTCGCCCCAGACCACCACCGAGGTGTCGTCGAGCATGTCGTGCCGCTCGAGGTCTTCAATCAGAGCGCTCAGGCCCTGGTCGAGCAGCGGCATTTCTTCGCGGCCCTGCTTGAAGTTGCCGCTGTGCCAATCCCAGCGGCTAAAGCCGAGCGTGACGCATCGCACCCCCGCTTGAATCAACCGGCGGGCCATTAAGAACTGCGACATCAACCGAGGGCCGCCATCGTCTTTGTTCGCGGCGATGCCTTTGCCGTACCGCTCGACGACGGCCGGGTCTTCCTTGGCAAGATCGAGCGCCTCCACCAGGCGACTGCTGGTGAGCACGCCAAACGCCTGTTGATTGAAGGAATCGAGACCTTCGATCTGGCCGCTGGCGTCGGCGTCGCGGCGGAAGGTATCGAGCGCGGAAAGCATGTTGCGGCGCTCGTGCAGCCGATCGAGGGTGATCCCGCCGAGCACCATGTCGTCGGACCCCTCGGCATTGGGCTTGAAGGGCCCATACGCGGCGCCCAAGAAACCGGGGTCACCGTTGTCGGCCCAGGGGGCATGGCCCATCCTCGGCGACAGCCCCACGGAAGGCGGCATGGCCGGATCGGCCGGGCCTTGCAGTTTGGAAAGGGCCGAGCCCAGGCAGGGATAGCCGCCCTGCGGCGCCGGTCCCCGTTTGCTCCAGCCCGTCAAGCAGGTGTAGGCAGCGTGGCTGCCATCGGAACCCACCATGCTGCGGATCGTCGCGAACTTGTCCATCATGCCGGCGATCCGCGGCATGTGCTCGCAGATTTCGATGCCCGGCACGTTGGTCGCAATCGGCGAGAACTCGCCGCGAATTTCCGCGGGAGCGTTGGGCTTGAGATCGAACATATCTTGATGCGGCGGACCACCCGGCAAGAAGATCATGATGATCCCCTTGTGAGAGCGGGCTCGGCCGGGGGTAGACGACTCGGCGCGCAGCAACCGCGGCAGCGTCATTCCGCCCAGGGCCAGGCCGCCAATCTTGAGGAAGTTGCGGCGGGAAACACCGTCGCAAAAACGCGACGAGCGGGCATTCGATGAGTTAACGATGGTCAACATGGCTTGCGTGCCTTTGTTACCAAGGAGGGAAGGTAGGTGGGGATTCCATTCAGGCAAGGCGGGCAATCATACTCCGCACTCGTCCAAACAGTTCCCCCCATTCCGAGGGAGGCAGACGGCCACGGCAGAAGAAACCATCTCGGTTCCCGATTCGCGGCAATCTGTCGTATGCACCCTGTATCGTATCAAAGTACGTGCATCGGTGCAAAGAAATCTTCCGCGCCGGCCATTTATGGGAAGTTCGTCCGCTGCACCGATGGGGAGATGCCGCTGCTAGCTAGCGACTTATGGTCGCAGCCCAGAGGTGGGACCTGACCAGCGTTTCTTTAAGGGCTAATCTGCACCTGGAGTTTTTGCCACTTGCCGTAGGCATCGCCCCGCTGGGGATAAGATTGCCGCACCGAGAGCCAGGCTTTTTTGCCGGCATACGAGGAGAGATCGATCTCGCGGCGGAAGCCGTCTTTGGTAACTTCTTGCCGAAGCAACGTTTCGTCGTTCGCGGCGACTTCCAGCAGCCAGGCTTCGTCGCCTTCAGCCGCGGCTTCCAGCGATAACTTCGCCTTGCTGCCGGCGGGGATATGAAGACTCCGCACAAACGACACGGGTTGAATCGTATCGGCCAGCGTGGTTATCGAAGGGGCCGGTTGGCCTTCCTTCTGCCGCAGACCGGTTTGCTTGTCGAGCAGCGAGGCCGTTAATACCCAGCCAGGGGTGAGTTGCGCCGCGGCCGCGTGCAGCGTGGGCGAAGCAGACGACCAGTGCAGCAGCGGTCGTTCGTTGGGCCGGGCCGCATAGGCGGGACCCGATTTCTTGAATTCGAATAACCGCCGTTCGGGATCGCGATCGGCTTCGAGCGCCGCAAAGCCAAACAGGCGGTCGCGCCACACGGCCAACGGACCCAGGCGGGGGTTCTTGCTGATCAGCGATTCAAGCGGAGCATGGGCCGTTTCTTCCCCCGTGGCCGGATTGAGCCAACTGAGCACCGGGCGGAATTGGCCCCCTTCCCACGGCTGGGCTTCGGCCACCAGCACCGTGCCAGCATCGCCGGCCAGCACGCCTTCGAGATGGGCGCCGCGAGCGGGGCGGCGCCAGAGCCGCTCACCCGTTTCGGGCGCGAGTCCCAGCCAGCCCGACTCGGCTTCAACCACCAGCACTCCGGCCTGAACGCCAAGCAGCCGGCGGATATCGCCAATCGCGGCCCGCCACTGCAACCGACCGGTATCGAGATCGATGGCTTCCACCGCCCTGACGCCGCGCTGGGTCGAAAATATTTGCTTGCCGGCCACCAGCGGAGGTTGGTGATGCTGCTGGATAAAGTCGGAATCGGCGGCCGGCGAGAGCCAGATTTGCCGCCGCAACCAGCGGGGTTGCCCCAGCAAATTGCAGGTGAACACGCACCCGCCGCAGTTGCCCACAATCCGGTTCTCCACCGCCACCACCTGGCAGGGAAGGCGCGACTCCCAGTAGTCGGCCAGTTGCAGCATCGGTCGCCGCGACAGCAAATCGCCCGTGCGGGCATCGAGGTTAATCAGGGAGAGCGTGAGGTTGCCATCGCGCCGGCTGCTCACGGCAATCGCAAACAGTTCGTCTTGTTGGAGGATAGGATTCGAAGCGATTTGCAAGTCGGCCCGCGATTCCCAGAGCTGCTTGCCCGTGTTCGTTTCCAGGCATACCACCTGCGAGCCGCGCTGGGTGACCTGCCGCACATAAATGCGGCTGGCGGTGACCACCGGCGGGGTGGGCACACAGCTCCAGCCATGCGTGAGCGGCGAACCGGCCAGGGGCGTGGCCCAAAGTTGCTTCTTGCCCGCCACATCGAAGGCCGAGGTGATGAAGCCATCGCTGATATAGAGTTTCGATCCGTGGGGCACGATCGCCAGCTGCCGCGCCACCCAATCCACCTTTTGCGGAGCGGAGTTGGCGTCGCGTCCCTTGGTTCCGGCGAACTGCCACAGCGACTCGGCTTCGAGCCGGGCGGGGGCCGGCAAGCGATAAGCGGCCGCCCCTTCGGCCGCGGTGGTGCTGGCCGCCGGTTTGCGGCGCTGCTGCAGCTCTTGGACGAGTTGCTCAAATTCAGAAGGAGGCATCCGTTCGCCGCCGAACTGCACTTCTTGCGTGGCTGGCTCGCCCGCTTCGCGACCAATCATGGCCGCCGCCAGCCGGAGCCGGGCGGTAATGGAGTGCACCAGCGAGGCGGGCGCTGTTTCCAGCGCCGTGCGGTAATGGCCCATCGAACTGGCGAAGTCGCCGCTGGAGAGAGCCCGATCGCCCAGCCACAGATGGGCCTCGGCGGCCGCGGCGGTGCCATGAAACTGGACCGACACGCTGAGCACGGTGGCCGCGTCGCCATCGCGCATGGCCTGGCGGAGCCGCAGTTGGCCGATGCCGCCGTACTTTTCTTGCATGGTGCGGCGCAGCTCCGGCCGGTCTTGCATGGCCAACGCCACCGCCGCCGGCAGCGATACAAATAGCTGCGAATCGTGCGCGTCGGGCAGCAACCCCAACGAGCCCGCGGGCTGGCCGGCGGTGATCACCTGGCAGGCGTCTTCGTAGGCATCGCCATTCAGGGCCGCCTGAAACTCGGCCAGAATGTTGTAACCTTCTTTACTGACCTGCTCGACAAAGGGATGCCGCCAGTCGGAGAATTTAGGGGGCGTGAGCCGATCGGTCGCGCGGCGGCGAAGGCGACGTTCTTCGGGCGAAGCCGCGGCGGCCTGGGCCAGCGGAAGGGGGTCGGAGCGTTGATCGGGCGAGGCAAACACGGCATTGATCTGCATCCAGTCGGCCAGGCGTTCCAGATCTTCGCGGCCCGGGGGCAACGAGCGGGAATTGAGATCGGCGGTGCGATTGAAGTATTTCACCTGCCAGGCCAGGTCCGCTCCGCGATCCCAGTTGCCACCGTAAATCAGGTGCGCAAACTCCCGGCGAACCAGGCCTTCCGGAATCAGCGAAACCATGGCCGGTCCCCAGAATGGGGCATTTTGCAACGACGGCGCCACCACCGTGTAGGGCCGCGTCTCGCCCTCTACCAGTAGATTTTGCCCCAGCTGCTGGTACAGGTTTGCCAGCCGAAAAGCCGTCGGTTCATCGAGCGTGTTCGACAGCAGAATCACCTGCTCAATCAGCTTAGCCCGCTGGGCCAGCGGCGTGGGCTGGGTGATGCCTTCGGCCGCCAGGGCCTCGAGCAAACCGGCCGCCAAACGGGGCGAGGGGCGGCCCGCCAGGGTGCGAACCGCGCAGGCCAGCCGCCAAGGACTGTCCTCCACGTCGGCCGGCTGGTGGCGGACCACATTCGCCAACCAATTGCCAACCTCGGGCATGTCGTCCAGGGCCAGGGCCCGATCGCGAAGCTCAGGCTCGGCCAGCGAAGCAATCGCATCCAGCTCGCGAACCTGCAATTGCCGCAAGGTGATCCGACGTTCGCCCCCCGGCAACGTGTAAAGCCCCAGCGTGTGGCAGCCCGCCGGCACGTTGGTTTCGAACTTCTCGCCCAGAGGGCTGAAGTTGAGCCCGTCGGCGCTAATGAAGCACTTGAACGCGCCGGCGCCCAGCACCAGCTTGAGCCAGCAGCGACCGCGCACATAGCCCACGGCCTGGCGGCGGTCGTCCAAGCTCACGGTATCGCGATGGGCCGAGTGGGTGCTGTAATCGAGGACCAGTTGCCCCGACTTTTGTTCGCGGAACACGCCGATGGCGGCCAGCGGCTGGCCCTGATGATCTCCCAAGAACAGGCCCGAGCCCTGCGAAGGGTCCTCAATTTCGAAGACATATTCGTGCGGTCCCGAATCGGGGCGGTCGATCCATGCCCTGGCTTTTTCTTGAGCGCTATCGGCTTCCAACCGCAAGCTGCCGTCGGGCTGGGGCTGCAGCTGGCTGCCCGAAGGGAGCGATTTTCGCCAGGGGAGCGAAGCGGGCGAGCCCACCCGGCGGACCAGCGGACAGGGGTCCGCGGCCGGCGGCAGTCCCACGGCGCGAAACAGCTCGATCCCCCGCCAACCGGCGCGGCCCTCGATAAAAATCTCGGTCGGCGCCGCGGGCAGCGGCGCGGTGAGCAGGCGAATATCGCCGCGGGTCAGCGTGAGCGTGCCGGCTTCGTAATGCAGTTCCACGGTGCCGCGCCCCAGCCGGCGAAAACGCCCTCCATCGGTGGCCGCGAGCGCGTAAGTAGTGGGCCGCGGTTCCAGCGGCTTGCGGGTGGTTACATAAGCGGCCCAACCGGGCTCGGCGTACTCCTGGCTCCACAGCGTCACGCCTTCGGTGCCGCTGAAGACATGCAGTCGCAGGTCTTGCTGACTGTGCATGGCCAGTCGCAAGGCGAGGCCTTCTTGCCAGGTGGGCCGCAGCCGCGCCAAACCATCCACAAAGGCCGAACGAGAACTGATCTGCACGCGCAACCGACCGGGATCGATCGGCACGAACCAGCGGGCCAGCTCATCGGTAGAAACCGCGGACTGCGATGCGGGGAAGTCGTCGAAGCAAACTTCATCGAACGCCGGCGGCTCCCCCTGTTCTTTCAGCACCTTGGACCACGGCTCGTCTTCGCCGCCGCCGGCCGGATCGGGAGCCATGACCACATTGCCTGGCATGGGAACCGGCGGATCAACCCGATCGCCCGGATTGCCGGGCACGGGGTCCTTGGGTTGCGTGCCGTCTGGATCGCCCGGCCCCGGTTGCTGAACCACCGCTGGGTTGGGGTTGGGCCGGGGTTGAGGGGGCGATCGCCACCACCACAGCACCATCGCCACGGCCACCATCGTGGTGGCCACCGTGGCAATTAGCAGACGGCGGCGGGGCGGGTGCCGCGGGCGGCCGGCCTTGGCCAAGATGGCATCGACCGAAACCCGCATGCGGCCCAGCACCGCGCCCAGGGCGTGCTCCAACCGCAACTGACCTTGCAACGCCTGCTGCAAAGCGGGCGATTGGGGCAGACGCTCGCGGAGCAACTCCAATTGTTGCGGCGTAAGCTCTTCGGGAGGCGTTTCTTCGATGAGCTGGAGCAGTTCGTCATCCGTCATCGCCGCTCCTTCCGCATTTGAGCGAAAGGCAGTTTTTCAGGGCCTGACGGGCGCGGAACATGAGCAGTTTGACGGCGCCCTCGCTCCGCCGCAGTTTTTCACCAATTTGGGCCAGCCGCATCTTGGCCGCGTACCGCAGACCAATGGCTTCGCGAGCGCTGTTGCCCAGCGATTGCAGGCAGTCGGGAAGCTGCGCCAATTCATCCTCGTACGGCAGATCGTCGCCGTCGAGCATTTCATCCACTTCGATACAAAGCTCGGTCCAACCCACTTCTTTACGGCGGCGCTGCTCGCGGATGTATTCGCGCAGCAGATTGCGGGCAATGCCCATCAGCCAGGGGCGGAGCATGTACGAGGGATCGAACTGAGCCCTGCCCACATAACACCGCAGAAAGACTTCCTGGGTCAAGTCCTCGGCATCGAGCGCCTGCAACACCCGAGCGCGAAAGTAGCCATACACGGCCCCTTGGTGGGCTTCCACCAGCGATTCAAAGGCCACGCGATCGCCTGCCTGAACGCGTTCGATCAGGGCCTGCTCTTCAGATGTAGGCGAAACATCGACCATGGCGAAATCGGCGGCGGTGCGGGTAAGGATCGCGAGAAATAAAGTCGGTTTTTGCTCCGCAAAAGCATTTCCTTTCGCGGCGCGAAAGGCGACTGTCTAGCGGGTGCAAGGTGAAGCCCGGTGGACTTTGTCGGCGGCGAGGATTGTTGACCGTTGGCGAGAAAGGTTATGGGGGGAGGTAGGGAATCGAGGGAGCGGCAGATAAATCGCTTCTAGAGGAATCGACCCGGAATTAAGTGCTGAACCACGAAGCCGTTCTTCGGCGGCCACGCGCGGCGACCTTGCCCAGGTAAAATTCTATTGTCATCGAAGGTTAGCCGGCAAGCAACTCTTTGAGTGCCCGATGCAGCAGGAGCAAATCTTCGGGCCGATTATAAAGATGCCACGACACCCGCAGCAGCCGGCCATCTTTCCACGGCACAATGGGCACTTCGATGCGGTATTGATTCCAGAGCGCCGTTTGCAAGGCGGCAGCATCGCCGGGCGGAAGCGGCACGGCCGCCATCGAGCCGTACCAGGCGTCCGCGGAGTGGCCATCGCCGGCGGTGAGGGGCGGCTGATTGAACTTCGCCTGGTAACTCTCGGCAACTTCTCGAATTACGGCGTGGGTATACTGCCGGAACCGCTGCCAACTTGGCTGCGTGTCAATTCCCAAGAATTGTATCGCCGCCGGCAAGGCGAGCACCGCGGCCGGGTCGCGGGTGCCGAGCCACTCGAATTCATCGCGCCAACTGGGCGGCGCGCCGGGTTGTGGACGCCCCCAGCTCCGCAGCGGGCTTTCCGCCTGCGCTTGCCACCGGGGATGCACATAGAGAAAACCCGACCCGAACGGAGCCGACAGCCACTTGTGGCAGCTCGCGGTATAAAAATCGGCGGCCAGCTCGGCCAGGTTGAGCGGAAGCATCGCCACCGCGTGGGGACCATCCACGGCCACCGCCACGCCCGCGGCCTGCGCGGCGGCGATGATCTGGCGCACGGGAAAGATCAGCGCGGTGGGCGACGTGATCTGGCTGACTACCAACAACCGGGTGCGGGGCGTGATGGCCCTGGCCAGCGAATCGACCACCTGCTCGGGCGATTCCAGCGGCGCCGGAAGCGAATGGATCACCAGCCGGGCCCCAGCCGTATCGCAGGCTCGCTGCCAAATTCGCAGCACGGCGCCGTACTCGTGATCGTTGAGCAACACCTCGTCTCCCGGTCGAAGCCGCACCGTGCGGGCCACGATATTCATGCCGGTGGTGGCGTTATCGACCAGCAGCAGGTCGTCTGCCGGAGCCCCCACAAAGTTGCCCAAGGCCTGGCGAACCTTGGCCAATTGACGCGGCATTTCGCGGAGGAAAAAATCCATCGGCTCCCGCTGCAAGGCCGTCTGCCAGTGGTCTCTGGCGGCCAGCACCGGCCGCGGCGCGGGGCCAAAACTGCCGTGGTTCAGATAGGTGACGCCGTCGGCCAATTGCCAGGCGGAGTGGAAGTCTTCCAATTCAGCGGCGGTGAAGGGAGCAGGCGACATGCGTTGCCTGAGCACGGGTGTGCGGCTGGAACGGGGGGCGGGAACCGACCGACTACTTGTTGTTCGCCAGCCGCTCGAACTTGCCAAACACCATGCGGCCGGCGCTGGTTTGCAGCACGCTGGTTACCAGAATATGAACGACGTGCCCCACGTGGTCGCGGCCATTCTCCACCACCACCATCGTGCCATCGTCCAGATAGCCAATGCCTTGGCCGGCTTCTTCGCCCGGCTTGATCACGCTCACATCGAACTGTTCGCCGGGCAAAAAGATGGGCTTGAGGGCGTTGGCCACTTCGTTCAGGTTGATCACGCCCACGCCGTGCAACTTGGCCACTTTGTTCAGGTTGAAGTCGTTGGTGACGATCTTGCCTTCCAGATGTTTGGCCAGCAACACCAGTTTCAGATCGACCGGCTGGCCGCTGAACTCGGGGAGCTCGCGATCGTAGATCTGCAGATCGACGCTGCTGGCGGCCCGCAGCTGATTGAGCACATCGAGCCCTCGGCGGCCGCGACTGCGGCGGAGACGGTCGGAGCTGTCGGCAATGGCTTGCAGTTCGGAAAGGGCGAAGCGGGGCATGATCAGCTGGCCATCCATCAGGCCCGCCTGCACCACGTCGGCAATCCGGCCATCGATCACCACGCTGGTATCGAGCACCAGCGGCTTGATGCCTTTGACCTCTTTGGCGAATTCCACATAGGGAATAATAAAGCGAAAGTCGTTGCGTGTTTGCAGTAGTAAGCTCACGCAGGTGTAGCACAGCACCATGCCCACCACGAGCGTAACGATGGTGTGCCAGGGCTTGGCGGGATCGTCGCGCTCAATCAGGTCGAGGAACGGGCTGAGCAAGAACCCGGCCACGTAGGTCAAAAACAGACCCACAATCAGGCCGAAATACACGGCAGAGATGGTATCGAGCCGCTTGGTGCGCAGCGTCATATCCAGGGCGATGACCACCATGGCAATGCCGATCACGACCGCCAGCGAGAGCAATTGGCCCGCGTTGGTTAGCTTTTGCTGAGAATTGATGATGAAAATGCCCAGGGTCGCGGAGAAGAACAGAAAGGCAACCCGCAGAGCAATTAACGGCACATTCGACATGGGTTGTCGGAGGTAGGAGCCCCAGGGAGTAGGTTGGTTTGTCACACGCCAAACTCGCAGGGCCGCCCCTGGCAGGCCGCCCTTGTGGAGTTGTTGTGGGACTGCGGTTTACCCGCGTCCAATAACTTCCCCATCGTAACAGCAGAGGTTCAAAAAACCAGCCGTTGTATCGCGCCAGTTCGGCTGAAAAACCGTCAAGAACCGCAGATCTGTTGCATCTGGACGCTCTGCGACCTCGATTCGCCGCCGGGGGCCGCCGCTCCGGGGGGCGGCAACGCCTTTGCCACCCGGCGCGCCGGCAGCGCCATTTCACCTGCCCGCCGGCCGGGCCAACAGGCGATCGGCCGCCACCGAGCAGGCTTGCACCCGCACTAACCGGCCCCACTCCAGGCGGCCGGTGTGGTGGTCTTCCTCAATTTCAACCGGCACGTATCGACAAGATGTGCCGACGAAACGGCGGCCGCCCCCCGCAGCTTCCGGTTCGAGCTCCGTTTCCAGCAGCACATCGAGCGGCCGGTGGAGCAAGCTCCGCGAATACTGCTGGCGAAGCTCCGCCTCCAGGCCGGCCAATCGCTGCACGCGCTGGGCCTTGATTTCGGGGGCCACCTGGTCGGGCATCTCGGCGGCCGGCGTGGTCCGGCGAGCGCTGAAGGGAAAGATGTGAATCTTCGAAAAACCCACCTCTTGCGATACCCGAAGGGTCTCGGCAAAGTCGGCTTCGGTTTCGCCGGGAAAGCCCACGATGATGTCGGTGGTCAGGGCCGGACGATCGAGGGCTTCCCGCGCCTTGAGGCAACGATCGACAATCCGCTGGGCGCCCCACCGGCGCTTCATCCGCCGCAAGATGCGATCCGAACCGCTTTGCAGGCACACATGCAAGTGAGGGCAAACCTTTTCGGGATGCGCGGCCATCACGTCGATCAGCTCGCGGGTAACCTCCGTGGCCTCGATGCTGGACAGCCGCACGCGAAACGCGCCGGGCAAGGCCACGATTTGCTCGACCAGGCGCGAGAGCCGGACCCAATCTTCCTTGGGCCGGCCGCGATTGAAGTCCACCCCGTAATGACCCAGGTGGATGCCGGTGAGAATGATCTCGTGGTGGCCATGATCGACCAGGCGGCGAACTTCTTCCAGGATGTCGGCCGTCGGCCGGCTCGCCATATGAGGGCGGACGGTGGGGATAATGCAGTAGCTGCACCGCAGCAGGCAGCCGTCTTGCACTTTCACATAAGCCCGCTGGCGATTGCCGTATTCAGAAATGCCGGTGGGAATATCGACCACGCCAAACCGGCCCAGCAGGTCGGGCAATTCGCGTTTGTCGGTAATCACCTCGGCCACGCCGGGCAGTGCGGCCACTTCTGCCGGCGCCCGCGTGGCGTAGCAGCCCATCACCACGATGCGGGCATGCGGATTGTGTTTGGCCAGGCGGCGGATGGTCTGCCGGCTTTTGGCGTCGCCCTCGTGGGTGACGGTGCAGGTATTCACAATGCACAGGTCGGCGGGCCGATTGTCGGCGGCGTCGGCATAGCCCAGGCCGAGCAAACCTTGGCGGAGGTACTCGGTTTCGTACTGGTTGACTTTGCAGCCGAGGGTAACGGCTCGGAGGCTAGGCATGGCAATGATCGTGTGCGGAGCGGGTGGCACGCTCTGAGCCTGAGCGAAGGGCGTGGTTGCCTTGCTGGAACGGCCAGCTATTTCGTTCCAGCTTACAACATTGGCGGCGTGCGATCCATTTCCAGCGGGCGCTGGCAAACCGTAGGGCAGGCCTCGCCGAGGCCGCCCTCGAACCGGCAGGTGAACCACACCGCCAGCCGGATTGGCGCAAAGACAGTGCGGCGAAGCCTATCGTGGATTGCAAATATGCCAATAAAAAACCTGAGCCCCAGAAACTTTTGCTCCCCTCTCCCCGGAAATACCGGGGTCTTTGGAAGCGGAGTTGGGTTTGCAATCTCAAGCCCGAGCAAACCCGCTCATCCCCAGCCTGTGGGAATGTCGTCGGATCGTTTCCGCCACGCCCTTCGCTGGGGCTCAGGGACGTGTCACCCCAACCGCGCAAAGTTCGCCTACTTGGCTCCCGCGACGTTGAACTTCACCTCCGCCGTGCCGATCTTCTGACCCACCGTGTCGTGAACGGTCAGCTTGAGCTGATGCTCGCCGGGGTTCATGCGTTCGGGCAGGCGCACGCGGTAGCTGATAAAGAAGTCGTGCCGCAGGTTGTCGCAGGTTTCGGTGATGACCGGCAGTTCGTGCGGCTCGGTTTCCACCGGCTGGCCCAGGCGGTCGAAGATCAGGTAGCTGGCACGGAACTCGGTGCGGTAGCCAGCCGGTTGGCGTTCGGCCACAAAGTTGTCGAGCTCCGCATAGATCAGAACCTCGGATCCCGGCAGAAAGTCGTCTTGGGGAAAGCGTTCGATCACGCCAAAGCTGCGCACGGCGGTGCAAAACGCGGCATGGGCCACGGCCAGCGTGCTGACCTCGCCTAACCGGGTGGCCGCGTCGGCGAAGTACAGCTTGGCTTCGCCGGCCCGCCGTTCGCGATTGGGAATCCGGTTCTCATCGAGATAGGTGGAAAGCCCATACACGAGCTTGTTCCAGAATTCTTGCTCCGGCAGCGACAGGCCGGGGATCGGCTCCAGGGCCTCTTCGCGACGGCCCGCCATCACGTACAACAGCCGCAAGTAAACCTGCTGGCGCAGCTCGTCGGCCGTGGCCGCCGGCCGGTCTTTCTGTTCTTCCAGCCGTTCAATAAAGTGCGTCAGCGAATCACGCCAGGCGCCGGGCAGTTCGGCCGAGGGCGTAACGGCTGCCGCCGTGGCGGTAGCCGCGTTCACGGCCGGGCTGCTCTTAACAGCGGCGGGCGGTTGCGCGCCGGGAGGCGTGGTTTTGGAATCGCCCACAAAACTGGCCAACATGGCCGTTTCGTCTCGCCAGTCCTCGCGACCCGAGGCGGCTTGCGCGGCAGCGGCCGAGGCCATCGGTTTGGCGTTGGCTGCCAACTGGGTTGCCAGCGCCGCCAACAAGGCCGGCTCAGCGTGCTCGGCCGGATCGGTATGCGGATACCTGGCTGCCAGCAAGGTTTCGTAAGCTTGGAATACTTCTTGGGGAGCAGGCGGCAACCGGCGAACCGCCGCCGACCTGGCGCTCACCGCCACGGCGGGCACTGCTCTACCCCCGGCCGCGCTCGGCGGAACATCGCTGATCGATTCGATCAACGCGGCCGCCTTGGCAACCGCCTGGCGTCGCGCTGTCTCAAAATCTTGCGGCGCCGCTGGCTCACCAGCCGCTTCAGCCGGGCTCGCCGGGTTTGCCGCCGCCGCAGAATCGGTCAAGGGCGTTCCGCCGGCTGCCGTCGAAAGCGAGCTTTTCAGCATTCGCAGAATGCGACTGATGGAATCGGGATCGCTCTGGGCCAGGTCGGCTTCGAGCTGTCGCCTGGCTTGCGGCGTGAGCTTGCCGTGCGACTGCAACTGATCGAGCGTGGTTTGGATCTCGTGCTGCTGCACCGTTTGCGGCCCTGGGGCCGTGGCGGTGGCGTCGCCCGCAGCGCTTAAAGACACTTTGGCCGTGGCCTCGGCGCCTGCCGGTTTTGCCGCCACCTGGGCGCTATCGCTCTTGGCGAGGTCACTCTTGGCCGTGGCCGTGGCAACCTCATCCGGGCGCCAGCCCTGGGGGATCATCTGACACCCGGCCAACAAGACAGGCCACGAAAGCGTCAGCGCGAGTCGTTGGTATCCAGCCATGGAGTTTTTCCGACCGCAGTAAGATTCCGAACGAAGTGAGCCAATCCAATGCCTCCCCCGCCGTCCGACAGGCAACCATGCGCAAGCCCAGACGCAATGCGCCAGGCATCGCTGGGCAAGCGAAATTCGCGAGGAGGAAAAGGCGGGGGGAGAATAGTCACTTGACCGCCCGCCCGCAAGACGAGGTTGAGCAAGACAGATCGTGTCTTCCGGCGATTCTGCTAGCCCCGCCAGCCAAAGTCGTCTTTCGCTCCGCAGCCTCGAAAAAATGGGGGGCACGATTCCAGACCTCCCGGTCTTAACTCAACCCCGGCGGGGGGATCAGGTAGCCAGTCGCGGCTTACCTTCTCAGCGAGAAACGAACGGGAATGTTACTGGCGGCAAGACTTCGTTCCCCGGGTCCCAGCCGATCACGGTTGCAAGACATATACCCTGCGTTGGATTGTGCCGATGATACCTTGGGGGGAGCTCTCCGGGGACGCGAATGCCCCCAGTTTCCGCGGGGCAAAATGCAAGTGAGGGTTGACCTGCCCCCCCAGTCGTCCTAAGAATTGCGCTGGTTGCTTAACGAAAGGTCGCACATGGCGTCCCCCGCTCCCCCGGGCGTCTTCTTTAGTTACTTGCTCGTTATCATCTCTGCAAGCTGCAGAGAACTTTAATGCTTCAGCGTCTGTTTGCGGTATACCCGCGTTAAGAACATACCCGTGGATGTCCGAGCTTACATTCTGAAGGCGGCTTGATATGGCGCCCCAGCCGCGATTAGCAATCGGCAGCTTGCAACCCCTGGCGGAAAATCGCGCCGTGATCTGGGGTCTGCTCACGTTGTTGGAGCAAGCCGGTTGGCAGGTGCAACACTTTTACTCGCAAGCCTCGTTCTGCCCTTACGACGGCGCCAAGGCCGCCACCGGCTTGCCATCGCGGCATCTGGATAGCTGGCTGATGACCCCCGAATTGTGCCGCGAAGTTTTCCTCCACTCAGGCAGCCGTTGCGATCTGCGCGTGGTGGAAGGTTCATTCTCTCCACCCGCCGCCGGTGCAGCCGATGCTGCCGGTGGTCGCATGGACACCATTTGCGAGTGGCTGCAACTCCCGCGACTGGCCATTGTCGATGTCACCCAATGCCACGGCTGTGGGCTGCCCCCGCGCCCCGTGGAGGCCGACGCCCTCATTCTTGATGGCGTGCGCGACGGCGTGGACCTGTGCTACTGGCAAACCATGCTGGAGCCGCTGTGGGGCAAACCGGTGCTCGGCGCCTTGGACTCCGCCCCCGCCTTGCGGGCCGAGGTCAGCGCCTTGCCCTTGGGCAGCCCCCCCTCGGCCGAACTTTGTCACAGTCTGGCCCAGCGGTTATCGCCGCTGCTATCGGTCGAGCGGGTGCATGCGTTCGCTTCGCGCGAGGCGTTGCCGGTCGCGGAGCCACGGCTATTTCGCCCCGGCGCCGGCTTGAGCCGGGTGCGCGTGGCCGTGGCCTACGATGACGCCTTCCACTGTTATTTCTGCGACATGCTCGACCTGCTGGAACTCCGCGGGGCCGAGGTCGTGGAGTTTTCGCCCTTGGCCGACGAAACCCTGCCGCCGGAGACCGACATTGTGTACCTGGGCTGCGGCCACCCCGGCCGCTTTGCCCGCGAGCTAGCGGCCAACCACTGCATGCTCAGCGCCTTGCGCAGCCATGTGTGCCAGGGTCGTCGCATTTATGCCGAAGGCGGAGGGCTGGCCTATCTGTGCCAGCGATTGGAAACGCCCGCGGGGCGACTGCAAACCATGGTCGGCTTGCTGCCCGCCATTGCCCGACTCGCGCCCAGTTTTCAGCCCGTGCAACCGGTCGAAGTGCGACTATCGCGACATACCTGGCTGGGCGAGGCGGGCGATGCCTTGCGAGGGTACTTCAACCCGAATTGGCAGATCGATCCCGTCGACCAAATCTGCTCCTGCATCCGCCAGCCCGAAGAACCCTGCGCGCTGGTCAGCCGCATGCAGGCGATTGGCAGCCGAATTCACTTCAATTTTGCCCTGCAACCGCACGCCTTTGACCAGTTCTTGCAGGGCTAAGGCGCACAACTCCTATGTCTCTCGGGTAAGCGCAACAAAAAAGCGGATCGCGGTAATCATCGATTAACCGCGGCCCGCCGGGGACGAGGACGGATTGGTCGGCTTAGCGCCCGAACACCTTACGGCAGGTCGTAAGGCAGACCGTCGCCACGCTCACCCATGCGTTGCAGCGTGGCCCCATCGGTGTAGTTCTTCACCGGCTGAACCCGCGTGTCGCCGTACACAAACTGCGTGATGCCGGGATGCCAGCTACCAAAGTAGTAATTGTTGGTGGCTTGAGTATCGCTAGGAACGCTGGTGGAATCGAGGGTCATGGCCGGAGTATCGGGCCGCGAGGCGAGGCCCAGGCCAATGATGCGGCTGCCGCGGTAGTCGTTCTTCACCCCACCCGTCACGGGGTAGTCGAATTGGGCCACGCCGATCTTCTCGGGGGTAACGTGCTTCTCGCCGGCCAGCGCCGTGTACGACATGCCGTCGGTCACGCCGCCAATGGTGACCCGCGAGCGAATCACCGGGTTGGTCGCGGTAGGCTGAGCCGAGGGACCAATGATCGAACCGAGGACCGTGGCCGTGGTGGAAATGAAACTGTTCGCGTGCCCCGAATCGGTGCGGGTCACGCCCACGGCCACGTAGTCGATGGCTTGACCGTCGGTGTTCCAGCCATTCGTCCGAAAGCCGCGGGTGGGGCAATACATGGCGGCGGAGCGGAAATCTTTCGACATCGCCCGGTTGGAAAAGCCCGAGGCATTCACGGTGGCATCGTTGGCGTTGCGCGTCAAATTGAGCGCATCGTACGAGGGTTGGGCATCCATCACGGGGTACATGAGCGCCACCCAGCTATGAGCCCAGCCATCCGAGCCAGGGGTCACGCCCGAAGGGGGCAACTGCTCACTGTTGCGATCGGCATACAGCAACATGCCGGTGCCCAATTGCTTGAGATTGCTGGAACAGTTGGCGCGGCGGGCAGCTTCCCGCGCCGCTTGAATGGCCGGCAGCAACATGGCGATCAAAATGCCAATAATGGCGATCACCACCAGCAATTCCACCAAGGTAAAGGCTTGACGACGAGGGCGCGAACGCAAGAAATTTTGCATGCAGACGTTCTCCGAAACACAAATAAAGAATGGGAAGGAAGAAGAATGAGGTCCAACCGCTCCTCCAGCGCCGCCGCGGCTCTGGACAAGCGAAATCATCAACAGCCGCCACGCCTTGCGGATCGGCCACGAGATCCAGCCGTGATCGCGGAACACGAGGGTTGGCCCCCCGCGATAACATTTCCGTCACAGGACAAATCGAGTCAGGGTCGGGAAACGCTCTCGGGTAGGCTACGATCAACAGCGCCGCTCAGAGGCCTCGCAAAACCCAACTTCCCACGGGGGGGGTAGGCATTTAAAACCAAGAGCTACTCATTGCTTGTCTCATGGCGAGAAGACCCAGACAACTGAGCAGAACCTGGCAGGCAGAAGAGGGGTGGGCGAGACGTTAAATACTATCTATCAGGTTCGCCGAAAACTCCCCGTCATCGGGGGGGAAAGACGAAAAAGCACGGTCTAATGTCTTGCCAACAGGAGTGCCGCCGCGAGAGGATCGCACGCATGACCGTCCCCACTATGCCTCGCCGTCAGCTCTCGTTGTTTGATTCCATCTGTATCACGGTGGGCATCATCATCGGGTCGGGCATTTATGAAACCACGCCGCTGATCGCCGCCAATGTGTCGGGGGCCGGCGCGCTATTTTTAGTATGGACACTTGGGGCCGCGATTTCGCTGGCCGGCGCCCTCTGCTATGCGGAATTGATTACGCATTACCCAGAAGAAGGAGGCGACTATGTGTTCCTCAATCGGGCCTTCGGAGGGGAGTGGGGGTTCCTCTTCGCTTGGGCACAGTTTTGGGTCGTGCGGCCCGGCTCCATTGGCGCCATGGCCTATGTGTTTGCCCAATACGCCAACCGGCTGCTGCCGCTCGATGCCGCCACCGCTTACCCGCACACGGTGTACGCCTGCGGGGCGATTGCCCTACTCACGCTGCTCAACGCCACCGGAGCCCGCCAAGGCAAGTACACACAAAACATCCTCAGCGTGGCCAAGGTGGCTGGCCTGCTGGCCCTGTTCGCCGTGGCCGCTTGGGCTACTCTCAGCGCATCGGAACCGTTGGGCCAGCATCCGCCGGCAGCGACAACCAACGCCGCGCCCCCTTCGTTTGGGCTGGCCATGATCCTGGTGCTGTTTGCCTACGGCGGCTGGAGCGAAATTGCCTTGGTTGCGGCCGAGGTGCGGGAACCGCGCAAGAACATTCTGCCAGCCTTGATTTTAGGGCTGGCCACGGTGGCCGTGGTCTACCTCCTCACCAACGCCGCCTTCCTCATGGTGCTGGGCTTCGACGGCGTGCGACAGCCTGGCGTGGCCGCCAACACCTTGGAGCGCGTGCTAGGACCCAGCGGCGGCAAAGCCATGAGCCTGCTGATCTGCGTATCCGCCCTGGGCGCCGTGGCGGGCCAGATCTTTGCCGGAGCCCGCATCTTCTATGCGTTTGGACGCGAGCATCGCGGGTTCTCCGCCCTGGGGGTATGGAACGCCCGCCTCGATACCCCGCTTCGTTCGCTGCTGGCTCAAGCGGCGATCACGCTGCTGCTGGCGGTCCTGTTCGGCACGCCCCTGTGGAACCGCCTCCTCGGCCGAACCAACAACCTTGCCGCCGAAGGCTCCCAGGCATTCGAGCAACTGGTCTACTTCACCACGCCGGCCGTGTGGTTTTTCTACCTGATGGTCGGCATGGCCCTGTTCCGATTGCGGAGAACTTCTCGCGACTCAGCAGGCATGGCGTCCGTGCCAACCCAACCAGAAAACGGCTCGACCGAGTGTACCGCCACGCCTGCGGCAAACGCCTTCCGCGTGCCGGGCTACCCATTCACGCCCATCGTGTTCTGCCTATCGAGCGCGGCGCTGCTCCAAAGCAGCCTGACGCACGCCTTCAGCAACCGGTCGTACGAAGCATTCTGGTCGCTCGGCATCTTGGGAGTGGGCCTGGTGCTGGCCTACTTCAGCCGGCGACAGATGAACAACTTGCCGATTTCCTCCATAGAGATCGACGACTAAGAATCCCCCCTATGCATTCGTCATTCCCGCGAAGGCGGGAATCCAGGCGCGGCGGTTACAGCTCTGCAATCAATATCGATTGAGACACGAACTGCATTGCGGGAAGCTATCCTTCACCCGGCCTCTTAAAAAGCCAACGCCCCGCGGATCATGAACGCATTGTCGGGATCGAAGTCGGGCGAGCCGTCGCTGAACTCCACCTTGCGGGCAAACACATAGCCAGCCTCCACGCGCAACGTGGGGCCAGCAAAGGCACGCTGTTCCATGCCGACGATGAACCGCAGATCGCTATAGCTCATCACGTCTTTCGTGGTCGGCGTATTGATCGCCCAGGCGCCGCCGCCAAACTCGCCGGCCAGATACACCCACCGCGACCATTCCGGCGTGGCGTCGAATCGGTAGGCCGCCTTGGGCTTGGGAAACGCAGCCATCACTTCGATATCGTCGCTGGGGTTCCAGAGAACGCCGGCGCCAGGCACGAACGGGTAATCTTCGCGATCCAAGTACACAATGCCGCCCACCAGCTTCAACGTGGGCGACCAGGTCACAATGCTCAACGCCCTGGCTCCAATTCGCAGCGCGTCGGAACTACCGTTCTCCAGGTCGCTGTACCAGCCGGGCGTGATGGCCAGATCCAGCGTCCAGCGTTCGCTGTGCCGGTACAAGAACCGCACATCCAGGTAGAAGTCGTACACCTGGTCCGGCAGCGTAGGCGTGCCAGGCGCGTCGCCGGTGGAGAAGTAATGCACGCCAAAGCCGGGCGTGAGAATCAGCGGCATCTTCTCCGTGAGCGGAAAAGCCCACGTGCCGAAGACATCGATATCGGTGATGCTGAACGAATCATCGACGATCCGCGTGCCCACCACGCTGGCCGCCTGGAAGGCCGTTTGGCACTCGGCGGAAATCACCATTGGCCCCGTGCCAGCGTCGTCCTGGTACGGATAGAACGGGTCGAACGACTCGTCGGCCTGCCGAAGGTCGCGTCCGGCCGCTTCGATGTTGGGGTCGAGTTTGACCAACCGAATCGGAGGCAGCGGTTCCATCTCCGCGTCCGTCGCTCGCGCGGTGGTGCGGCGCGAGGAAAGCACCGAACCGCGTTCCGAGTCGTGGGGAGCCGCATCCGAATCGGCGCGCGCCCCACTCGCCAGCACGAAGCCAGCCAGCGCAAAGGCAGCGGATACGGACAAGATCCAACGCATGGGGCATCCGGGCGGGGACGGTTGGTGCCGACGAAACCTTGACGGATTGGCCGCCGTGAGCGCATAGCATCTTCCCACGGCCGAATGCCGGCGGGGGAGTATCGCCGCGCGGGCGTAACCCAACAACCTCAATTTCGGTTTCCCACGCCCTGCGAGCAGCAGCAAAATACCGCAAAGTGAGCGATAGCTAAGAGCTGCTAGCGGTTGCCGATCCGGTTGCGGGGACAAGGAAGTTCAGCGCGGCCGGCCAAGTGCGAAAGTGCAAGCCGAGCGGCGGAAGGCGTGGGGCAGTGGCTGGTTGTTGATAGCTGGGCGATTCGTTGAGATGGTGGGCCGGTTATTCAAGTGGGGCCATCCCGGCGACCAGGAAGGGGGGCGACCGGAAAGCAAGCCGATGGCCCGCGATTCTTCGGCGCCATGTGAACCAGCTTACGCGTAGCGCTTTGCCATATTCTCCGCCCGGCCCTTGATCATCTCCCGCAGCTCCGGGGGGCTTAACACTTCCACCTGGTCGGCGTAGCCCATGATCCACCAGGAGATTTCCCACAGCCCCGATACCTGCACGGTAAAGTCGAGCGAGCCGTCGGCGTTGAGCTGGGTTCGCTGGGTCTTGTGCCAGGTGACTTCGTTCACGTTCCTGGCCACCAGCGGAGCAAACCGCAACCGCACCTCGCGGTCGGGGCCCGCTTCGGGAATCAGATGCCAGGCGTTTCGCAAATAGCGTTCAATGCTAAAGCCCCGCGGCAGGTGGAAGCTGTCTTCCAACGGCTCCACTCCGTGCACCCGCGCCACGTTGAAGGTCCGCAGCCCCCGATGCAAAGAAGACCGGCCAATCACGTACCAACTGCGGCGGCTGAACAGCATGCGATAAGGGCTGAGCTTGGTCTGAATCTGTTCGCCTTCGGCCACGCTGTCGTAAGTCAACCGCACGTTCTTCCGGCCGGTAATGGCCTCCAGCAGTTGCCGATAAATGGCGTCGTTCTGCGCCACCTGGCGATTGATCGGTTCGATCAGAATTCGCACCGCGTGCGTTTGCTGCCCCACGTGCTCTCGCAGTCGGGCAGGCAGGCCGCTTTCGAGCTTGAGCGCGGCGCTGGTCGCCGGCTCGTAGAAGGGAATGTCGGGGGCCACCTGGTGGCAGAGCACCAAGATGGCCATCGCTTCCTCGGGCGTGAACTGCGTGGGCGGCAGCAACCGCGTGCCGACGAGCCGGTAGCATTGCTCCGACTCGTCGAACAACACGTTGATCCCCGATTGCCGCAACAACTCGACGTCGCGATGAATCGTGCGGCGGTTAACTCCAAGTGCCCGCGCCAGCGAAGGCGCGTTGTGCCCTCGCGACGATTGCAACAGGTTCACCAATTCCAAAAGCCGCGTCGCCCGTGGTTGTTTCATCAGCGTGGTTGACAGTCAGAGTGAGAGACCTGGGGCGGAGTTGCCGACCCCGCTGGCTGAGCAGCAAGTCTTGCCGGCGCGGCCCTGCTTGCCGCCACAGGGTTGCGCTGCCCCCTTGAGGTTGCGGCCGCAAGCGACCGGAACCCGCGGGAGCCGGCATGGTTTCCATCGAATCCACCTCGCTGTCGCTGGGATAGATTTCCTCGGGGCCGGGGGTCAGCTCGCTGATCGGCGGCCGTCCGCCCGTGGCGGGGCACTGGTCCACCGGCCCGCGGCTGAACACTTGCGGACGCGTTACCCCGTAGTCGATGAACAGGCCAGCGTCTCGCTCGCGAGCACGCTCGCGGGCGTCGTAGTAGGCCTTGCCGGGCCACACCGACTCGGCCAGGTACACGCTGTTGTATTCCAAGATGCTGCCCTTGCGGAAGTGGACGTTGGCAATGGATCGATTGTAATTGACAACCGCCCGATAGTATTCCTTTTCTGCCTGGGCTTCACGGCGGGTGGCGTCGCGAAGGTCGCGATACAGGTCGCGGCCGGCCTGAATCGCCACGCCCTGGCCTACCTCGATGCGAGTCCGCACATAGTAGGTTTCACGCTTGGCCGACATCCACGAGTTGAACCGTGCCCGCACCAATTCGTGATTGCTTTGCAGGTCGCGGTAAGCGTCGGCCAGCAAGTGCGAGACCTCCAGTTCCTGGTCTTGCAAAATGGCCCGCTCGCGAGTGAGTTGCAATTGAGCGTTGCGAACGCCCGCCAGTTGCCGGCGGAAACCGATGGGCATGTTGAAGTTCAACCCCAGTTCCCACTCTTGGAAGTTGCCGTCGGTCAGCGTGGAGAAAGCGTTGCTGCCCTCGTAGGGGAACACGCCCCGGCCATTGGGATCGATCAGGTCGTCGCCCGCTCCCAGCCAGCGATACAGGGCCACCGCGTCCAGCCGGGGCAACAGGAAGTTGCGCGAGGCAATCAATTCCATTTCCCGCCGCTTGATTTCCCACTTTTGCGCCCGCAGGTTCACGTTGCGATTGTTGGCTTCCCAGTGAATTTCGCTCCAGTCGAGCACATAGGGAGCGGTCGTCGGGGTGTCGGTGGGGCGAATCAGGCGACCGTCGCTGCTGGCGATGCCCATCAGGTATCGCAAGCGATTCTCGGCGGCCAGCAGGTCGCGCAGCGTGCTCTTGAGCTGGGCCTCGAAGCTGTAGTATTCGCTCAGCACCTGCGAGAAGGGAATTTCGTCACCCTCCTGGATGCCCACCTCGCGCTTGGCGGCGATCTTGCTGTAGTAGTCTCGCAAGGCGTCGCGGCCCCGTCGATCGGCGTCCAATGCCCGATAGGCAAAGTGCAGTTCCCAGTAGGCGGACTCCACCTGGTTGGCCAGGTTTTGAACGTTGGCCTCGAACCCGGCCAGGGTAATGTCGTTATTGATCCGGGCAATCACCACGCCGTTGTAAATGCCCGGCTGGCTGCCGGGGCCGGCAATGCGGTTGAACAAGGCCCCGTTGCCCTGCAACAACGGTTGGTTCACGCCGACTTCAAAGTTGGTCAGGTAGTCGCTCGGTGCGGCCCGCGTGGGAATATTATTGCCCGTATAAACCGTGTTGTTGCGGGCAAAGAACCGTCCACCGCTGACGGCCGTTTTGGCCAGTTCCGCTTGGAAGGTGGCCGACTCGGTTTGCGTGACCAGCGGTTGGAACAAGTCCACCACCGGGTTGATGATGCGGTTTTGCGGTCGCTCGGTGCGACCCCACAAAATGCTGCTGCTGAGTTGGGCATCGAACGCGCTCAAGGCCGCCTCGGTGCCAATGCCGCCGAAGCCGCCGGCCGGGTTCGAGTCTTGAATGGCCGGGTCGTACACCGTGGTCACGCCATCGCCCGCCGCGCCCGCCGTTCGCAGCAAGTTGTCGGGCACGGCCGCCACGGCGGTCACCGCGGCGCTGGTGCCAGGCACCACCACCTGGCGAACCACCTTGCTGTTGATCAGCGAGATCTGCATCGCCTCTTCCAGCGACAAATCCCAGAAGTTCTCCGGCTTCATCTGCTCGTAGTTATCGAGCGAGATGGGCGCCGTGGCGAACCTCACCTCGTCGAGCGTGCAGCTATCGACGTCGGGGCTCTCCATTTGCGTGGCGACCCCTTTGTAATGGGACAGATCGCCATCCTCAAAGAAGTAAAACGTCCGGCTCGGCGCACATCCGGTGTAAAGCATTACCCAGGACAGTGCGAGTGCCCAATATCTTCTTGCTTCACGGCTCATCTGATAGCACGCCTTTTCGAGGATGCAGTTGATTTCGGCGAAAGGGGGTCCGCCGCCACCTAGTGCGCAGGGCGCCCCTCTCGGCAGCCCAGGCAGTAAAGTCGGCTGAATCGATATCGACGAGATAACCGGCAATCTTCAGCGAAATGCTACAATCCTAAACGTCCGCCAAACCCGCAACGTGACCGCACGCCTCCCAGTTCGCCCGATCTACACCTTCCGCGGCCTGGCGCCTGCTTTCGCTGCCAGCAACGCTAACGCCCCATGGCCCCATCAAACCCCGTTACCCCCGATGCGCCCTGCCACCCATTCGACGCGGCACGGGGGCGCGACAAGTTGGCGCGGCACAATTCTTGCCAATCATCCAGCAGGCTGGGGGGTTGGCGGCCCTCGCCCACTGCGGCCAGACTTTAATCCGGCGGGGTGGCACTGGCGGCTGTCGCCCCCCCAACGCCCCCCAGTCGTGTGCCACTGGCTATGCCAGGCAAAGCCAGTGGCACCCTACGCCGTTGGGAGCCAATTGAAGATCCACAGACTATCGGGAACCTATTTGCCGAGGATACTTACCGGGGCTTGATCCTGCTGGCCGCATTGTATTCGGACGTGTCGAACATTCGTGGACGGTCACCGCTGCCAAGGTGGAATCCGAAAGTCGGTTCCGCTTTCTCAGGTAGGCCTTGGCTGAGTCGGCCATGGTGACCAGGGCGGCGCCCATCATGACGGCGTCTTTGATCACGAGCCGGCCGCGGCCGCTCAGGTAGGGGAAGCCGTGCTCGGTGTCGCCCAAGTTGGGCACCCAGGTTTCGGGCGTGGTGATCAAAAACGACAGGGTGACGAACGACATGATGAAGACTGAGAAACTGCCCACCGCCGCCGCTTGTGGAAGCCAAGGGTGCAGGCACAGCAGCAGTCCGTACAGCACGATCACGGCGCCCAAGCCAATGGCGAACTCATAGGTATGGTTGGCTTGATGCCAGGCGCGATTCTCGGAATTGAGAACGCCTTCGGGGTTCATGTGGGGCTTATAGTTTTCGGCGTCGGCATAGAAGAAGCTCATGAAGGGGCTGTTGGCGACGAAGGGCACGATCCCATCGGCCTCGTAGGGAAATATCTTGAGTCCGCCGATCCAGAGCAGCACCACGATCAGCCCTACGCGGGTGACGGTAATGCCCAGCTTGTCCGTTCGCGCGGCGAGTTCAAAAGCCTGTTGCATGTTGATGATCCTTCTTTGGTCGCCTCCGGCAGGTATTGATTACCGGGGGCTGGTGGTTCGTTGTCCGCTAAGAAGGATTATCGGCGGGCTGCGCGGAAGGAAGAATGGACGTCTGGCCCTAAGTCATGGACAGATTGCTCCCGCCGCGAATTTCGGTCTCAAACTCCCGGAAGTAGGTTGGCGAGTAGCCGGTGGCTTTTTTGAATAGCCGGCTGAAGTAGAGCTCGTCGTTGAAGCCCAACTCGCGGGCAATTTTTTTAACGGGTTTCAGCGTATGCAGCAGTTGCCACTTGGCATGGATCAGGATGCGGTTGCGGATCAATTCGGTGGGCGTGGCGCCCAGTTGCTCGCGCACGATGCGGCCGAGGGTTTTGGGGGCGATGTGTAGTAGTTTGGCGTAGTCGGCGGGTGCATGCAGCGAGTGGTAGTTGGCCTCGATCAGCTCGCGCAGTTCCCCCAGAACGGGGTGTTGGGGATCGGCCGCGGTTGGTCCACAAGCGGTTTGCGATGTTTTGAGCCGGGTGGCGAGAATCAGCAGAATTTTGAGGTAGGCCAACATGATTTCGCCGCCAGCCAGAGCCTGGTCGCGCTGTTCTGTTTGTAGATTTTTGAGTAGCCGGCTGACTTGGCGGAATGCTTGATTGTTTAAGGGAACGACGGGCGTGCCGTAGGGATCGTTGAACAGAATTCCGCTGCAACCGACCTCGGCATGGAAGGTTTCGACGCAGAGAAAGTTGGCGTGGAAGTAAATGAATTGGCCCGCGGTGGGTTGTTGGGGAACGAGGCGGATGTGTTGGTAGGGGACAAAGAACAGCAGGGCTGGCGACTCGTAAGAGAACTGGGAAGCGTTGGCCCAACAGACGCCCGAGCCTGACTCGATGAGGTAGATGGCGAAGCAGTTGGTGCGCGGCGGTTCGTGGGGCTGTTGTATTCTCTCCAATTGGCCCACGCGAATGGGCGGATCGCCACGGCGGGGGTCGTAGAGATGGTTTGGTTGCTCGACTTGGGACAATGGCGCCGCTTTGGCCGCGGGGACATTCTGTCGTGGTGAGCGATCAACCGCTGTTCGACTATCCATCGAATAAGAAAGGTTTGATGTTTTGAACGAGTCGCAGGCGCTCATGGTCGTTGTGCCGAAGCATCGGATGATTCCACGCTTCCACATCTCCAGAGTTGCAACTTTCAGCCAATGTTAATCCGAACTTGAATCCGCGGCAACTTCACGCCGTGATGCCGAATGAAACCGTTTGCGATTTCTTCATCAGCGGGATCTTCCGGAATAACAATGACGTGGGGCCTGTACTTGTTCATGGCTATCCGACTATTTCATCCCGAATGAGGGCATGTATCAAGTCTCCGCTGTAAGGGACATCGGCGAGCAACCGACATACCGTTGGATCCAGGTGCGATTTGCGTGTTAGCACGTATGAGTTATCGTCTGAAAACTTGCGAACGGTCTCGGGATGAAGGGTCGTGGCGATGAATTGCCCTTGCCGGTTGGTCATTTTCCGTAAACTCATCACAAACTGGCCGACTTCAGAGAGTGACAGGTGATTATCCGGTTCGTCCCATAGGCACTGCACTTTAGGGGATCGTCTGACACCGTAGCCAATTGATCTTGGCACGAAA
>CAYUMU010000016.1:0-90771 GCA_964445985.1 uncultured Pirellulales bacterium
TACGGTTTGGAGGGAGGGGAGCCCGAAACCAAGCGGGCTTCCCTACCCCTATCGGCGGCTTTTCTTTGGGCCGTTTTTTTTGCAACGCGCCGGGTGGGCGTTTAAGCTGGAGCGATTGCCAACGGGGGGCGAATGGCGACTTCGCATTCCACAACGATCACCGGGAGTTTTTTCCATGAGCATCCAGCCTACGCGGCGCGAATTCTTGCAAGGCTCGGCGGCCGCGCTGGCGGCTGCCAGCTTGCCGGTTTGGGGAACCACGTCGCGGGCAATTGCCGCAAACTTTCAGAGCAAGAATGATCGCCCTGTGATCGGTTGTATCGGCACCGGCAGCCGGTGGAACGCCGTGGGGCCGGCGGCACTGGCGTTTGGCGATTGCGTGGCCGTGTGCGACTTGGACGCCAACCATGCGGCCCAGGCCAAGGAAAAGGTTCAGCAGATTCAAAGCAAGAAGGGGAGCAGCAGCGACATCGCGGTCTTCGATGACTATCGCAAGATTCTCGACAACAAGGACATCGACATTGTGACCGTGGTCACCACCGACCATTGGCATACCAAGATTGCCATCGAAGCCATGCAGGCTGGCAAAGATGTGTATTGCGAGAAGCCGCTCACGCTGACCATTCAAGAAGGCAAGCTGATCGACGACGTGGCCAAGAAAACCGGCCGTGTGTTCCAGGTGGGCACCCAGCAACGCAGCGAGATGGGCCTGAAGTTCTTGCATGCCGTGGCGATCGTGCGCGAGGGTCGGATTGGCAAGCTGGAAAAGGTTACCTGCGCCATCGGCGGCTCGCCCACCAGCGGCCCCATTCCCGTGGCCGATATTCCCCAGGGTTTGAACTGGGAAAAATGGCTCGGCCAGGCGCCGATGGTCGAATATCGGCATGATGGCAAGGGCAAAACCCGTTGCCATTACGAGTTCCGCTGGTGGTACGAATACTCGGGCGGCAAGCTCACCGACTGGGGGGCCCACCATGTGGATATTGCCCAATGGGCGATGAATCAGAACGGCGACGGCCAAGGTCCGACCAGCATCGATCCGGCGATGGCCGTTCACCCGGTGCCTTTCGAGAAGGGGCATCCCACCGACGAAACGCAGTACAACTGCGCCACCAAGTTCAAGATCGTGTGCCAGTTCCCCGGCATGGTAATGGACATTCGCGATCGGGCCGACGACCTGGGCTTTGACAACGGCATTTTGTTTGAAGGGACCGAGGGCCGCATTTTTGTGAACCGCGGCAAGCTCACCGGCAAAGCGGTCGAAGACCTCAAAGAGAGGCCGCTGGAAGAGAAGACCCTCGCCGAGCTGTACAAGGGTAAGAAGCCCGGCAATCACATGGGCAATTTCTTCGAGTGCGTGGTCGATCGTTCGCAGCCTGTTTCCGACGTGTTCTCGCACAACCGCGCTTTGGCGACTTGCCACCTGAGCAATATTGCGATTCGGTTGGGTCGCAAATTGAACTGGAACCCGCAGACGCAGCAAATTGAAGGCGACGACGAGGCCAACGCCTGGCAGTCGCGCGAGCAGCGCAAGGGTTACGAAATCCAGGTGTGATCGCCAAGCGCGCCCCTCGATGTTGCGTGATTTGAGCAAGAGTTCAGCAAGCCTTTTGGTGAGCCTTGCCGCAAGGCTTGTTGAAGTTCTATTGGTTCTTTCCCCCGAGCAGGCCGGCATGATTCTTTATTCGCCTCGATCTGGAATGCCTGGCTGCGCGCAGCGGCATGGGCCGTGGGTTGCCGTTCTGTTGGCCCTACTGTTGCCGCCGTCGTGGGTCAATGCTTCGCCGTTCATTCCTGGCGAAATGCCCAAGCAGCCGGTGGCCTTGGTGGGGGGGACCGTGCATCCGGTCGACGCCAAGCCCATGGAAGGGGGCGTGGTGATTTTCGACCAGGGGAAGATCGTGGCGGTAGGCAAGCAAGGTTCCAAAGGCGTGGCAATTCCGAAAGACGCCCTGGTGATCGACGTGGCGGGCAAGCACGTTTACCCGGGTCTGATCGACGGCTACACGCACGTGGGTTTGGTCGAGATAAACGCCGTGCGGGCCACGACCGATCAGGTGGAAGTCGGCCAAATCAATCCCAACGCGCGGAGCCAGGTGGCTTTTAATCCCGATAGCGAACACATCCCGGTAACCCGGGCCGGGGGCGTGTTGGTTACCCTGAGCGCGCCGGTGGGAGGGTTGCTATCGGGTACGTCGTCGCTGATGCAGCTCGATGGTTGGAGCTGGGAAGACATGGCGGTGAAACCGGCGGCGGGGATGCACCTGTGGTGGCCCCGGTCGATTCCCCTGAGGGCGTGGTACATTGAAGAAACGGCAGCCAAGCAGCGCAAGGAACGAACGGAGCAGCTCAAGGCCATTCGCGAGGCCTTCGCCGACGCGAAAGCGTATCAAACGGCCAAGGGCGCCAAGCGCAAGCCCGGCGTGCAGCCGCCCGCGTTCGACGCCCGCTGGGAAGCCATGTTGCCGGTGTTGGAAGGGAAGCTTCCGCTGATCGTCACGGCCAACGAATTGAGCCAGATTCAAGAAGCGGTGGCGTTTGCGGCCGAGCATAAGGTCAAGATGATTTTGCACGGCGGCTACGACGCCCCGCGCTGCGCGGAGTTGCTCAAGCAGCACCAGGTTCCGGTGGTTCTGGCCGGCGTGTATCGGTTGCCGCAGCGGGCCGATGATCCGTACGATGCTCCGTTTACCGTGGCGGCGCGGTTGCATGCGGCGGGCGTGCCGTTCTGCATTTCGGGAGGCGAGCGGACGGGCAACGAGCGCAACTTGCCGTTCCATGCGGCGGCCGCCGCTGCGTTTGGATTGCCGCACGATGTTGCCCTGCGGAGCGTGACGCTCACCGCCGCCGAGATTTTGGGAGCGGACGATCGACTGGGATCCATCACGCCAGGCAAAGACGCCACGCTGATTGTGACCTCCGGGAACGTGCTCGAGATTGCCACGCAGGTGGAGCAAGCGTTCATTGGCGGGCGGCCGATTGATTTGTCAAGTCGTCATACCGAGTTGTGGAAGAAGTACCGCGAAAAGTACCGGCGCGAAGCAGGCGCGGTAGAAGCTAAGTAGCCACGCACTTGCCAGGGACCTAGGCCTGGGCCAGGTTCGTGGAAAAATCCCGCGGTTGCCCAGGGCTGCCTTATCGGGCAAGACCACACATTCCGCACAGCCAGCAGCCTCGCTCGGGTCGGCCGGTTGTTAGTTGACGTGAAACTAGCTTTGCCGGGGGGGAAAAACACGTTAGGCTGGAACGTGTAGACGGCCGCTGTTGCCTCGCCACGAGGGGGGCCGGAAGCGATCCGACTTTGTCCGAGGGCCGGGCAAGAAGGATTGGCGCCACCCGCCGGGTTTAACAGCGGCGCGATTCCATTTCTGAAGCACGCCACCGCGCCAGGGGCCAAACCAACGAGCGGGTTTTGCCGTATCAACAGCGTGTTTCGGTCGCTCCCCAAGGAGAGAAGGCGAATGAACGTCACCCAAAATCGATGGATCATCGGGCGGACCATTTGCGCGTTGGTGGCAGCGTGGGGAGCGTGGGGCGGCAACGGCCAGGTTGCCTGGGCTCAGGTCGACACCATTCCGTCGGGCAACTACTACATTGTGTTCCCCACCTATCAGGCGGGCGATTTTGTTGACGCCATCAAGGGCTTCGAGCGGGCGGGGAGAACCGGCATCAAAGGGGCGAACGGACGCTGGATCGATTCGATTTGCTTCCACGCCATGACCGGCGAATCTTATTACCACATGGGCAACAACGCCAAGGCCCTGGATCACCATCGTTCCGCCATTCAGCAGTACCTGCAGTACCCGAACTGGATGGTTCGCGTGGACTGGACTCCGGTGCGCGCGGCGAGCGGCAACCTGCAGATTCCGTGGGGCGCGCCGCAGCGGGTGATGCGGATTGGGGCTTATTCCAACCGCATGCCGATGACACTGGGCGACGTGCAAGCGATTCCCGGGGCCAATGTGGCGTTCAACAATCAGCGCAAGGTTCCGGTCGATGTGCCTGAGATCGTGCGTTGCCTGGCGGTTTCGATCCGCCGCTACCGAGAACTCTCGGGGCCCAATACGTTGCACGACCCGCTGATGTTGGCCCTGATCACGGAGTTGGCCCGGCGGCCGGTGCCTCCCAACAGTTGGGGCGAATCATTCGTCGATGTGCTGCTTGGGTTCGCGCATCGGGCGATTGGCAAGAACGGAGACGCGGAACAGTACTTGAAGCGCGGGCTGGTGGCGGCTGGGCAGTTTGATCACCCCTTAACGCCGTTGGCCTTGCTCGACCTCGGTCATATTGCCTTACAAGAAGCCGACTTTGCCAAGGCCGCGAACCTGTTTCTCGAGGCCAGCTATTCCACCATGGGGTTCAAGGACAACAACACCCCCGACGTGCTGGAAGAGGCATTCCATTACGGGTTCATTGCCAATCATCTTTCCAACCGCAAGCAGGCGTTTGTGCCGTTGGAAGTGGTGGCGGTATTCGCCAGCAAGAACAAGCTCTTTCATTTGCAAGCCTCGGCGATAACGTCGTGGGCCGAAGACCTGGCTCTGCTGGGGCGAACCGCCGAAGCGGCTAATGCCCTGAACGTGGGCCGGAACGTGCTGTTGAAACGCGAAATGCAGATTGGGCGAATGGGAGCCCGATACAATTACGTGCAATCGATCGTGTCGTACCAGCAGGGCAATGCGGTGGCGGGCGACGAATCGCTGGCGGCCGCGATGACCTTTCAGCGCAATGGCGGCTCAACCTGGATGTTCCAAATCGGGATCGCCGACACGCTCTACACCACCGGCAAACTGTCACCCCGCGCGGCCGAGCAGTTGTTCGATACCGTGCTCCGCGACCCAGGCCGCGCCGATTGGCTGGTGCAACCGCTGGAAAGCCTGACTTCGCTCGTGGTGCCTCATCCCCTGCCCATGGAGCACTGGTTTGAAATCGCCTACGCCCGCAACGACATCGATCGAGCCTTGGAAATTTCCGACTATATCCGGCGTCACCGCTTTTACAGCACGCTGGCCATGGGAGGGCGGTTGCTCAGCATGCGGTGGCTGATGGAGCAAGGCGTGGACATGGATCAAGAAGCGGCCCTGGCTCGCCGCGACATCTTGGTGGAATATCCCGCTTACGATCAGCTTTCGCAACAGGCGAAACAGTTGCAAACGGCTCTGGCGGCCAAGCCGCTGGCCCCGGTCGATCCGGTCGACATCAAGGCCCAGCAAGAGCAATTGGCGCAGTTGGCGCAAGTGAGCGCGCGGCAGGAGGCCCTGTTGAGGCAAATCGCGGTGCGCCGCGAGTATGCCCCGCTCATCTTCCCCAAGCAGCGCACGGCCAAAGATATTCTCAAGGCCATGCCAGCCACGCAGTCGCTATTGGTCTTTTATGTGAGCAGCCGCCACCTGTACGGCTTCTTGCTGGGGAACGACCGAGCCAAGTATTCCACTTGGACGGTCTCGAGCCCCGTGCAGGTGGCCAAGCATCTGAAAGACATGCTCCGCGAAATCGGCAATTACGATGCGAATCGGTCGGTGCCCGTGGCGGAGCTATCGAAAGACGACTGGAAGAAGAGCGCCGCGGGTCTGTTCGATCTGCTGCTCCCCTCGAGCGCCAAGGTGCAATTGCCCGAGAATATGGAAGAACTGGTGATCGTGCCCGATGGTTTGCTGTGGTATGTGCCGTTCGAAGCGTTGGAGGTTCCCAAGGCGGATCGCCGCGTGCCGCTGATTTCGCAAACGCGCGTCCGGTACGCCATCACGGCTTCGATGGCGGTGCCCGACGACCGGGCTCGGCGCCCCTCGGGCAACATGGCCGTGGTGTTGGGCCGGATGTACCCCAGCAATGCTGATACGCTGAGCCAGGAAGAGTTTCAGTCGCTCAGCCGGGTGGTTCCCGGCGCGGTCGAGCTTCCGAAAACGCTTCCGGCGCCCTCTTCAATTTATGGTTCGCTGTTCGATCGGTTGGTGGTTCTTAACGACTATCCACCCCAGACAACCGGGCTCTACGCTTGGAGCCCGGCCATGGACACCGGCGCTGGCAGCACGCTCAACGATTGGCTGACCCTGCCGTGGGGAGGCCCCGAGCAAGTGATCTTGCCCACGTTCCACACGCCCGCCGAAAGTGCCCTCAAGGTGTCGAGCGACGGGCAAGACATTTTTCTGTCCGCCTTTGCCATGATGGCTTCTGGCTCGCGGACGATTTTGCTGAGCCGCTGGCGAACGGGTGGGCAAACGTCGTACGACCTGGTGCGCGAGTTCGTGAGCGAATTGCCGCAGGCCACCGCGGCCGCCGCCTGGCAACGCGCGGTGTTCCTGACCATCGACGCACCCCTTCAGCCCGACCGTGAACCCCGCTTGACCACGACCACCAAAGACACGATTCCGCGGGCGGAGCATCCGTTCTTCTGGTCGGGCTATGTGCTTCTCGATACCGGCACGCTGCCGCAAAAGTTGGAGTCCCCGTCGGCCGACTAGCTGGGGCGCGGCGTGAAGCGGCCACCACGGCAGCCGCTGGCAAAGAACCTGGTTTCTCCCGCCTGACCGCGATGGCCGTCGGCGGGTAGAATGCATGGATGGGCGCGTGAGTCTCGTGCCCCGCGCCCGTTCATCTCCAAGCCGGTTCACTGCCATGAAGTCTGCTGAGCATCTCGATTCGCTACATCACATTGCGATCTCGACTTCCAACCTCAAGGAGTCGCTGCGCTGGTATCGCGAACACTTCCGCTGTGAGGTGACTTACGAAGACGACACCTGGGCCATGTTGCGATTCGACAATGTGAGCCTGGCCCTGGTGGTATCCGAGCAGCATCCTCCGCACTTGGGCTTTATGGTGCCAGAAGCGTCGCGGTTTGGGCCGCTGAAAACGCATCGGGATGGTACCCGCTCCACCTACATTGCCGACCCGGCGGGCAATGTGGTTGAGATGGTGGACGAAGTGGCGGCGGCGGAAGCGCGCAGCCCGTGACAACTCGCTTCGCGCGGTTTCCGCCAGCCAGGGGGGGTCTAATCGCGCTCTACGGAGTGGCTTTTGCTAGATCCCCCGAGCGTCACTCGCCGCCGAGCGAACGCCGCTGTTGCTTCTTGCTGGAAATGCGGCGTTTTTCTTCCACCCGGCGCTTGGCTGCGCGGCGCGAGGGTTTGCGGGCCTTGCGCTCGATGGGCGGTTCGTAGACTTCGCGCACCATGTCTGCCAGTTTGGCGAGGCAGTCATCGATGTTGCGCAATTGATCGCGATATCGCTGGCTGGTGAGCACCAGTTCGCCGGTCTGGGTTAGCCGATTCGCGTAGCGCTGCTGGAAGCGGAAGCGCACGTCTTCTGGCAGGCTGGGCGTGCCGGCTACGTCCCACCGCATGACGGCTTTGGAAGCCGTTTTGTTCACGTTTTGCCCACCGGGACCCGAGCTGCGAACGTAAGTAAAACTTAGTTCGTCGCGGGGAATCGAGATGTGGTCGTTCACGTGAAGCATCGAACCGTACCGGTCTTTGGCTAAGAGTTTGCTTTTGCCAGCAGCGTGGCAACACGGTTGCATGATGCAGCGGCCGTTCCCGAAATTGTTTCCCGCGCCGCCCCCAAAGGAAAGTGCGCCAAGCCCGTTGGATGGAAGGGCATTCCAGGTTCGGGTGGCACGGGGCGTCCGGCGTTCTTTATACTGTTCTTAACGCGGGTAAACCGCAAACGAACACTGAGGCATTAAAGTTCTCCGCAGCTTGCAGAGATGATAACGAGCAAGAAACTAACAACTTACGCGGTGTGCGGAAGTGTTTTTGGCGCGGAAGCCCCCAAAATTGCCGACTTTTTGGTTGGATTGGCGGGATTTTGCGGGCCAGCCGCGTGGTCGGCTCGCGGCAGCGGCTCGAAAGTCGTTCCCCAACAGCGAATGAGTTGGTAGGCACCCCCCTTGCAGACGAGGTCTTAGGATGCAGGCGATGTTTCTTGCCAGTAGGGCTGGCGCAAGGCGGCAAGTTTTGTTCGGGGCCGCGTTGGGGCTGGCGACCGTGCTCGTGATGGGGAGTTGGATCGGAGCCGAGGAGCACGGCAAGCTTCCTCCCGACCTGGGAACGCGAAAGGCGGGCATCGATTGGCCTTCGCTGCTGGGGCTCCATGGCGATAGCAAATCGCCGGAAACGGGGCTGATTTCGCCCTGGCCCGAGGCGGGGCCGGCCGTGGCGTGGCAGCGGGAACTGGCGACCGGATATGCCGCGCCGACGGTGTGGCGAGGGCGGCTCTATCTGTTTGAGCGGGTGAAAGACCAAGCCACGCTGCACTGTTTGAAGAGCGAAACCGGCGACGAATTGTGGAAGTTCACCTACCCCACCGACTACGAGGACTTCTTCGGCTACAACAACGGCCCGCGCTGCTGCCCCGTGGTGGACGACAATCGCGTTTATATCCACGGCGCCGAAGGCATGCTGCACTGCTTGAACGCGGCCACCGGCGAGCTGATTTGGAAGGTGAATACGGTTGAGAAGTTTGGCGTGGTGCAAAACTTTTTCGGCGTGGGCAGCACGCCCGTCGTGGAAGGCGAGCTATTGATCATGCTGGTTGGGGGGAGCCCCGAGGGCAGCCAGGGGGCGGGGCCGGGCGGACTGGACCGCGTCAAAGGCAATGGTTCGGGCATTGTGGCTTTTAATAAGGCGACCGGCGAGGTGAAATACAAAATCACCGACGAACTGGCCAGTTACTCCAGCCCCGTGCTGGTCACGATCGACGGCCGTCGCTGGTGTTTTGCGTTTGCCCGCGGTGGCCTCGTGGGGTTCGATCCGGCGACGGGTAAGGTCGATTTTCAGTTTCCCTGGCGAGCCGGTATTTTGGAAAGCGTGAACGCCAGCAATCCCGTGGTGGTGGGCAATCAGGTCTTGGTTTCGGAGACCTACGGGCCGGGCAGTGCTTTGATTGAAGTTAAACCAGGCGGCTACCAGGTGATTTGGAGCGACGAAACCAAGGGACGCAACAAAAGTTTGCAAACGCACTGGAACACGGCCGTGTATCACGACGGCTATGTGTACGGCTCCAGCGGACGCCATACCGGCGACGCGGAACTGCGGTGCGTGGAGTTTGCGACGGGCAAGGTGATGTGGAGCGAGCCGGGCCTGACGCGGTCGTCGCTGCTATACGTCGATGGTCACTTCGTCTGCCTGAGCGAATACGGCGAACTGCTGTTGCTGAAGGCCAATCCCGAAAAGTTCGACGTGGTTTCCCGGGTGATCATGCGGGACAAAGGGGGGCGCGAGATTCCCGGCTTTGGTGCTCCGCCGCTGTTGCGCTATCCGGCGTGGGCAGCGCCCGTGCTTTCGCATGGCTTGATGTACGTGCGGGGCGAGGGGCGACTGGTTTGCCTGGAGGTTATTCCGGCGGAAGGCAAAACGCCCTGAGGGGATGCCTCGGTGACCGGCTGTTTTTGATCTTCCCGCCGTTTGGGAAGGGAGCGATCATTCAAGAAAGTTGGCCAGACGCGATGGTGCGGATTGTGCCGGCCGTGCGGGCGACGCGCGCAGGTTACTTGCGCAAGAGCTAGAGTTGGGGGATGCCGTTTCGCAGTATTGGAATTCTGCTTCCAAGCGAAACGGCTTCCGCCCCTGGTGACCCGTCCCCCCCCGCTGTTTGTGCTGCAATGATGGAATCTCATTCTCGGTTGAGCTCGAGCGAAATTGTCGCGGCCCGACAGACTACCGATTCGCTGCTACGGTTGGGAAGTTGGGGTTCGGTGCGGTTGGTCCGATTGCAGCTCGCGCTGTGGATTTCGCTGGCCGCCTTTTGCGTGGTGATTACGTTCTCGCCGCTCAAGAGCGGCTACACCGCGGGGCCGCGCTTCCAGGCGCCCACCGATATCGATCTGTACCAGGCCGAGGTCGAGCGAATCCGCGGGGGCGAAGGCTATTACCAGGCGGCGGCCGAGGAACTTCGCAGTCGCGGTTATCCGACCGCCAGCTTGTTCAATTGGCGAACCCCCTTGCCGATGTGGCTGGTGGCGAAATTGCCAGGCTCTGCTGGCCAAGTTCTGCTGGGGGCATTGGCGGTGGCGATGGTCTTCGCCGGGTTTGTGTGGGTGAGCCGCGAGGCAGGGCTGGGCGCCGGCGCCTTGTGCGCCGTGCTGCTGTTCGGCGCCGCCATGCCCTGCTTTCTAGGGCAACTTTACGTGATGCCTGTGCTGTGGGCAGGCGTACTCATCGGACTGTCGGTGGCCGCCTACGGTTGGGACCGTCCGCTGAGCGGCTGCGTGCTGGGGCTGGCCGCGCTGTTTTGCCGCGACCTGGCGGGGCCTTATGCCGTGGTGGGGTTGGTGCTGTCCTGGCGGCAGGGGCGACGAACCGAAACCTGGCTCTGGCTCGCAGGGCTGGCCGTCTACGCCCTGTTCTTTGCCTGGCACGCCGGCCAGGTGTTTGCCCTGCGTGAAGCGGGCGATGTTGCCCACGATCAAGGTTGGCTGCGCTGGGGCGGAGCGCCGTTTGTGATCTCCACGGTGCAACTCAACGCGTTCTTGCTGGTGCTGCCGCAGTGGGTGTCGGCTTTGTACCTGGTGGCTGCCCTGCTGGGCGTGACCTGCTGGCAAAGTGAAGCTGGCCAGCGCGTGGGGTATGTGGCGGCCGTCTACGTGGCGCTGTTCGCCATGGTGGGGCATCCCTTCAATCAATACTGGGGGGCCCTGCTGGCGCCGCTACTGTGTTATGGAGTCGCGTTATTCCCCCGCGCCGTTCGCCGATTTTTTTCACCAGAAATTGGACTTGCCAATTTGGGCAGGCATGCGAATGATATTTCCAGCGGGTCGTGCTAACGCGGCACGACGGACTAGAGGCCGTGAAGTGGCTGGGTGGCTCCGGCCGAAACGGCTGGTTTCTAGTGGGAAGGAGGTGGTTCAGTGAAATTTGACTGTACGAGCCAAGAGGGTGGTCCCGCCTAATGACAGCCGGCGGGCTGTCTCCTAACCTAGGCAGCCACCACCACTCGTAAGGATCTTTCTTCCGATCCGCGAATTACGAGTAAATACGGCCCGGTCCTCTGCACGCACAGGGGGCCGGGCTTTTTTGATTTGCCCGATGGTAGCCCTTGAGTGCCCCCCCGACCTCGCGAAATTGATGCTTCTCACGACGCGATTTCGTTGACATTTCTGCTCAGGCTGCCTAATCTGGATGAGTAACCGTGGTGGCTGGTGGCGAGAGGCACTTCCAGCAGATTGCCAAGGTTAGCACGTCACTCTACAGACCCAGCCTGTTTACTTTCCCATCTTGGCTTGGGCATCTTGTAGCAGAGTCTCCCCCAGGAACAGAACCTCCGGCAACAAAGGGCTTCCGATCATGGCGAAAAGCGAAAGCCAAGGTCTACAGATTGCGGTGATTATCTTTGCGTTCTTAACGATCGCGCTGAGTATCACCACGTTTTACTTCTTCAACGAATTGTCGAAGGTGAAGCAGACTCAAGATGCGGCCGTTGCCGACGCCACCAAATTCAGGAACGCGGCCAGCACCGCGCTGACCGAGTCCAACGAAGTCAAGGCTTTGATTGGCGTCCCGCCCGAAACGCCGCTGGCCGACCTCAAACAAACCTTCGCCGACGACATGGCCAAGTACGGCGCCACGTTGGCTCAAGACAAAAAATTCTACCGCGATGCCTTGGTGCAGCAGCAGGTGGATATCTTGGCCGCCAAGCAAGAAGTGCTGGTTGAAAAATCCGCCAATGCTTCATACAAGACTCGGATCGATGGGGTCGAAGCCGCCAACCAACAGCGCGTGGCTCAGGTGCAAGGTGGATTCGAGGTCAAAGCCAACGACTTTACCACCACCGCTCAGGGATTCACCGAGAAAGAGCGGGCTCTCGTCACGCAGAAAGATGAACTCGTTCGGCAGATTACCGAAAAACAGGCGGAGCTCGATGAACTCAATCGATCGGCCGCCGACGCCAAGCAGGCTCTGCAAAAGGACATCGAGAAGCTGGAACGCGGCATCAGTATCCTCAGGGTTGAGCGGGACGAGCTCACGAACGAATCCCCGGAAGTTCCCGACGGCCAGATTCGTTGGGTCAACCAACGCAACCGTAGTGTGTGGCTCAACCTGGGCTCCGCCGATCGCTTGACTCCGCTGGTGAAATTCAGCGTATTTGGTTCCGATGGCAGCGCGGTTGCCCGCACGGCCACCAAAGGTTCGGTCGAGGTCACCAAGATTCTGGGTGAGCATCTCGCGGAAGCCCGGATTTTGGAAGACGACATCAACAATCCCCTGCTGCCGGGCGACCTGATCTACACCCCGCTGTGGCGAGCCGGGCGGCAAGAACATTTTGCCTTTGCCGGCGTGCTCGATATCGATGGCGATGACAATGACGACTCGGACGTGGTCCGCGACCTGGTGCGAATGAACAATGCCGTGGTCGATGCCTGGCTCGATCACAACGGCAAGCTGGAAGGTGGGCTGACGGTGCAAACCCGGTATCTGGTGGTGGGGGACGCTCCCAAGAACCAGGCCGACGAGTATTCCAAGCTGCGTGCCGAGGCGGTCAAGAAGGGAATCCCCTTGCTGCCGCTGGACAAGTTCCTGGATTACGTGGGGTACGCCTCGACGAGCCGGTTCGTACAGTACGGCAATCGGGCCAACCCCAATCAGTTCATGGATAACGAGCGCGACAAACGCTACTCCAATCCCCCGCCCGCGACCGATAAGTTCCGCCAACGTCGCCCGCCCATGCCGGCTGGCGCCAACAAGGGCGGGAGCGCCTATTAAAGCCGGGGCACCGGATGGTGTCGGCGGGTGAAGCGAGACGAATACGATGAGACGGCGACAAACTGCGGCAGGCCTCGACGCGGGTAAACCGCAAACGGACGCTGAGGCATTAAAGTTTTCCGTAGCTTGCAAAGATGTTAACGAGCAAGAAACGATCGCGTTCCGTTTGGAACCGTCCCTTCCATCTTCATGATTTTGAACTGCCCTCCGTTTTATGGAGGGCAGTTTTGTTCCTGGGAAGCCGCCAGAAGGGAAACAGCCCGCTGTGTCGGGCTGGCAACGAAGTCACTTATTTCAATGGAGGAGAGCGACCATGTGGATGCGGTGCGCGTTGCAAGCGATGGTGGCCTATGCGGCAATTCAGGCCGCCGAAGGCAAGGGTGCTGAAACTCCCACGGCGGAGACTCGGGGCGGAGAAGGAGCGGCCGCGGCAGACAGGGTCCCCGAGTCCAACAGCAATCGGCCGCCCGCGGCCGAAACCGATGGCGCGGTCAAGCAACTCACGGCGCAAATCAAAGCTTCCCCGCGCGACTGGCGTTTGTATTATGTGCGGGGTCAACTCCATCGCCGTCAGCGGCAATACGAACTGGCCGTGGCCGACTTCACCGCCGCGATCGAGTTGGAGCCGCGCGAGGCCATGCTGTACGAAGAACGCGGAAGCGCGCAGTTTTGCCTGGGAAAAATTGAGCCGTCGATCGCCGATTTCGACCGTGAAATCGGACTCAATCCGCAACTGGAACGCGGCCATTGGAAACGCGGCATTTCTTACTATTACGCGGGCAAGTTCGCGCCCGGCCAGAAGCAGTTCGAGGCCTATCAGACCTACGACGACAGCGACGTCGAAAATGCCGTCTGGCGATTTCTGTGCATGGTTCCCCAGGTTGGTCTGCAAAAATCGCAAGCACAGATCCTGAAGGTGGGCCGCGACAACCGCGTGCCGATGCGGGAAATCTACGAATTATACGCCGGCCGACTCAAGCCTGACGACGTGTTAACGGCGGCCAAAGCCGGCGATCTTGCGGAAGACGAGCTGCATCATCGCTTGTTCTATGCCCATTTGTACTTGGGTCTGTACCACGAAGTCGTGGGCAACAAGCAGCTTGCGGCCGAACATTTGGCCGAGGCCGACAAGCGGCAAATTGCGCACTACATGTGGGACGTGGCCCACGTGCATGGCGAGAAGCTGAAAAAGACGGACGAACAGGTTGCGAAGTAGCACACGGCTCGATCCATTCATTTGATCCATCGGGAGGAAGCGTTGAAGCGATGGCTGCCGCGCGCCGCCTGTTGAGGTCCAAGTTCATTTTGCATTTCAGTTGAGGTTAAGAAGAGCGTGATTAAATCGATCAAGACCGCGGCCCTGTTGACGAGCCTGCTGGCATGCGGGGGCAACTTCTCCGCGATTCGCGCGGCGGATTCCCCAGCCTACGACGTGGTGGTTTATGGCGGCACCTCGGGCGGCGTGGCCGCCGCCGTGCAAGCGGCGCGGATGGGCAAAAGCGTGATTTTGATCGAGCCGGGCCGGCATTTGGGCGGACTTTCCGCGGGAGGCCTGGGCGCCACCGATATTGGCAACAAATCGGCTATCGGCGGGATCTCGCGCGAGTTCTACCAGCGCGTCTTTCAGCACTATCAGCTAGACAGCGCCTGGAAGTTCCAAGATCGTTCCGACTATCGTAGCGGTCGGCAGGTAGCGGGCGAAGACACGATGTGGACGTTTGAGCCCCATGTGGCCGAGCAGATCTTCGCTTCGCTGTTGAAAGAGGCCGAAGTGCCCGTGGTGCTTCAAGAGCGGCTGAATCGCAAGACGGGTGTCAAGAAGGAGCAGGGACGGATCCAGGCGATCACCATGGAAAGCGGTCAAACCTACCGCGGCAAAATGTTTATCGATGCCAGCTACGAAGGCGACTTGTTGGCCGCCGCGGGGGTGAAATATCACGTGGGCCGCGAAGCCAACGCCACCTACGGCGAAACGCTCAATGGCGTGCAAACTGCCCATGCCAGATACCACCAGTTTGTGAAGCCGGTTGATCCGTATGTTACTCCGGGCGATCCCAGCAGCGGGCTGCTCCAGGGCATTCAAGCGGATGGGCCGGGCGAAGATGGGGCAGGCGATCATCGCGTGCAGGCTTACTGCTTCCGGCTGTGCGCTACCGATGACCCGCGCAACCGGTTGCCCTGGCCCAAGCCCAAGAATTATGACGAGTCGCGGTACGAGTTGCTGTTGCGCAACTTTGAGGCCGGCGATCTTCGCACGCCTTGGGCGCCGTCGAAAATGCCCAATCGCAAGACCGACTCGAACAATAACTTTGCGGTCAGCACCGATAACATTGGCATGAATTACGACTACCCCGATGCCAGCTATGAACGCCGCGAGGAGATCATTCAGGATCACGTGGATTACCAGCAAGGGCTGATGTGGACGTTAGCCAATCATGCCCGCGTGCCGGAGCCGATTCGCCAGCATTTCACCACTTGGGCGCTTGCCAAAGACGAGTTTACGGATAACCAGAACTGGCCCCATCAGCTTTATGTTCGCGAAGCGCGGCGGATGGTCTCCGACTATGTGATGAGCCAGCACGATTGCCAAGGCCGCAAGCGGGCCGAGGACCCGGTGGGCCTGGCGGCTTACACCATGGATTCGCACCACGTGCAGCGGCATGTGAAAGACGGCCGCGTGCTCAACGAGGGGGACGTGCAAGTTGGCGGTTTCCCCCCTTATCCAATCTCCTATCGGGCGATTGTGCCCTCGCGCCAACAGTGCGAGAACTTGCTGGCGCCGGTCTGCTTGTCGGCTTCGCACATTGCGTATGGGTCGATCCGCATGGAGCCGGTGTTCATGGTGCTCGGGCAATCGGCCGCCACGGCCGCGGCGCTTGCGATCGATGCTGGCGTTGCGGTTCAGGCCGTGGAGTACTCGGCCCTACAAGAACGGCTGTTGGCCGACAAGCAGGTGCTGGAATGGGCCGCGAGCGCCCAGGGCATTGACCCGAAGAAATTGCCCGGCGTGGTGGTCGATGATCAGGATGCCAAGCTTGTGGGTGATTGGCTGCCAAGCAGTTCCACGACCGGCTTTGTGGGCAAAGGCTACCTTCACGACAATCACGAAGCCCCGGGGCAGAAGTCGGCGACGTTTACTCCTGAGATTGTCAAAGCGGGACGGTACGAAATCCGCTTGGCTTACACGGCGTTTTCCAATCGGGCCACGAATGTGCGGGTGGTCATTTCCGCCGGCGCGATTGCGGCGGAAAAGGAAGTGAACCAACGTCAGAAGCCGCCGATCGACGGCACGTTTATTTCGCTGGGCGCTTATGACTTGCCGGCGGGAAAAGACTTCAGCGTGCGGATCTCCAACGAAGGCGCCGATGGGCATGTGGTCGTCGACGCCTTGCAACTGTTGCCGGTAACCGCCAAGTAAGAGCGGGTCCGCCCTTGCATGGCTGCAGGCCCTTTTCCGCCCGGTTAGAACGCGAAGCAGGTGGCCAGGTCCATGGGGAGCGGGTCGCCCGTTTGGTGGGCAATGGCTCGAATATCGGCGCGAGCGGCGAAGAAAGCCTGGACCACTTGGGGATCCCACTGCTTGCCGGCTCCGCCGCGGATGATGGAGTCGAGCTTGTCGTCGGACATGCCTGCGCGGTAGGGCCGATCGCTGCCCATGGCGTCGAAGGCGTCGGCCACGGCCACGATTCGCGCCAGGAAGGGGATATCCGTCCCGGCCAGGCCGTGGGGATAACCGCTGCCATCCCAGGCTTCGTGATGGTGCAGCACCACGGGCAAGACTTGTCCGAGTTGTTTGATGTCGGACAAGATGTTGTAGCCGACCTGGGCATGGGTCTTGATGTGCTCGAATTCTTCCGGGGTGAGCTTGCCCGGCTTGCGGAGCACGTGATCGTCGATGCCGATCTTGCCGACATCGTGCAACAGGCCTGAGAGGTAGATGGTATCGACCAACTCGCGGCTACAGCCCATCTCGGTGGCCAATCGCACGGCGACCCGAGCGACGCGATCGCTATGACCGCGGGTGTAGGGGTCTTTGGCATCGATGGCCGAGGTGAGCGCGCGAACGATATTCGCCAGCAGTTCTGCCTGCTCGCGATACAACTCCGTATTGCCGCGGTGAATTCCCAGGATGGCGCTCACCGAACTGAGCAAGTCGGCCTCGACGGTGCCAAACTCGCCTTGCCGGTTGTGATTGAGAGCAATCAACCAACCAAACAGGCGTTCGCCTTCGCTAAGCGGCACCACGATCAACTGGCGAATGCGTGGTTCGGGCCAGTTGTCGCGTCCCGTCAGCGAACGATTGGCCACCACGGGGCGAACCGCGCGATTTAGGCCCAGGTGCTCCGTCAGCTTTTCGAAGGTGGCTTCCGAAAGCGGAAAATCTCCGGCCTTGATCCACAAACTTCCCTGCTTTTCGGCGCCGGCGCCCTGTTGCCCTAGCAATTGAATTGCCATGCCTTCGGCGGGCACAATCTCGTTCAGCCAGTCGAGAGCCAGGCTGGCCAACTCTTCTTGCCGGCGAGAAATGGTCAGGTTGTGGGTCAACCGATAGATCAGGCTGATTTCTTCATAGGTGGCGCACAAATGGTCCGACAGGTTTTCGACCTCTCGTTCCAGGTCCACCACGCGGCGCTCGGCGGCCCGGCGGGCCAGGACCAGACTGGCGAGCCGTTCCAACATGGCGGGAGAAACGGGTGTTTGATCTGGCAACCAGCGCTGGAGGTCGGCGGCTGGCACGCCCAACGCTTCGGCGTATTCCGCAAGCGCCGGCGCATCGGCCTCGAGCGATTGAGTCAGAAAGACACCCCAGGCAACAAAGCGGGCACCATTCGTTTCGACCAGGGGAATGGCGATGGCCAGCAGCGGACCAGCCTCTTCGATGAATTCCACGCGTCCGCGGCAATCCACCTGCTGAAGCAGCGCATCGCGGAGCGGCCAGTTCCAGTGCAACTGGTCCTGTCCTTGATAGAGCAGGCGTTCCGTCTCGGGATCGCTGACGGAGAGTTCTTTGCCAAACCATTGTCGCAGGGAACCCGAAACATCGGCAGCAGCCGCGTCTTGCGTGGACGCCAGCGTTGAGACGGGCAAAACCGCCGTCGGCATTCGTGTGGAACGGTTCATTAGGGGTCGCTGCCGAAGGTCCAACGTGAGCTGCGGAAGCGGTGTGGATTCCCGTCTTTCCGCGCTAGGGGTTTTCAGTCGTACGTTGTGTGCTCCCGTAGTTTGGCTAGGCAAACCTACATTACGACGCCCTATCTGGCAAAAGAATGAGAAGGCTCGAAAGGAGAAACTCGCACCCCATCCAAAGCACAAACGGCACAGGCGGTTTAAGCCGTCGAACGTGCCGCCCACTGTGAGGGGGACGTGGTTCCCCCGCCTGAAAATCCAGCGAACCGTCGGCCCCGATCTTCGTACGGGGACGCGCCCAGAACACGCAGCGCTGGTACTACCTGGCACGGCATGCACGACCGTGCCGATTGGAGTGCCTGCACGAACATTGCCGAAAAGTTTGCTTGTGGTTCTCCGCGACAACTAGAATTCGTACCAAACCCATCGCCTTGCGAACCGATGATCAACCCGCACTTTTTCAGCCCTGGGAGATGAACTGATGCTCAAAGCGTTTCGATCCGTGTTATTGGCCCTGGGATGGGCTGCCGTGTTGAGTGGCGGCGCCTCATCTGCCAGTCGGGCAGATGCCGCGGACAAGACCTCCGCAGTTGACGGGGCGTGGGTGATCGTTTCGGTGGGGGGAGAAAAGAAACTGGCGATCCATGCGCAGGACGCCAAGACGGGAGAACTGACACCCCGTGGCCAGGTAGACTTGCCCGGGGCTCCTGGATCGTTGGCGTTGAATGCCGATGGCACGCGGCTGTACGCCGCCATTCGCACCGGCGGTGAGGTTGCCACGTTGGCCGTGGATCGCGCTGCGGGCAAGCTGAAACTGCTCGCGACCACCAAGGTGGAAGGCAACCCGGTTTATTTGGCGGTGGACCCCAGCGGTCGCTATCTACTGACGTCTTACTACAGCGATGGCAAAGCGGCCGTATACCGGCTCGCCGCCGACGGCACGGTGGAGCCGGAAGCCACGGCGGTGGTTGCCACGCGGAAGAATCCGCACTGCATTCTGCCCCATCCTCAACAGCCGTTTGTGTATGTTCCCAACACGGGGGCCGATGTGGTGCTGCAATACCGCTTGGATGGCCGTACCGGCGCGCTGCAACCGGCGGAGAAACACGAAGTGCCCAACGTGGCCGGCTCGGGTCCTCGGCATGCGTTTTTCCATCCTTCGCAGCCATGGTTGTATGTGGTGAACGAGAAGGATAGCAGCGTGACGCTGTTTGAGGTGCAGAAGGAGAACGGCGCGCTGACCCAGGTTCAGAAGCTTTCGACCTTGCCCGCTGGCTTCTCGGGAAGCAATACCTGCGCCGATATTGAGGTCACGCCCGACGGCAAGTATCTCTACGCTTCGAACCGAGGCCATGACAGCCTGGCGATGTTTGCCATTGACGCCAAGAGCGGTCACTTGACGGCGCTAGGGCAGGTGGCCACGGAAAAGACGCCGCGGGAGTTCGCGATCGATCCCAGCGGCAAGTTTGTTTACTCGGCCGGCCAGGGATCGGGAAAGCTGGCCGCGTATCGCATCGATGCCAAGACCGGCAAGCTGCAGCCATTCGCCACGTACGAGGTTGGCCCCAGCCCGGCCTGGGTGCTGGCGCTGCCGCGAGAATAGTGCTAAGAGCCCATCCAATGACTCCCTCGCCCCTCGCGGGAGAGGGTCGGGGGTGAAGGGGAAATAGGGTTCTCGGATAGGTTCCAAGGGGAAAGCCCCCGCTCTCCTCGGTCAGGCCTTTTGCAGGCGCACAACGAACGTGCTGCCTTGCCCTGGCTGACTGCGCACCGAGACGGAGCCGCCGAACGATAGCGCCAAATGCTTGACGATCGAGAGCCCCAGCCCGGTGCCGCCCAGTTCGCGGCTGCGGGCTTTATCGACTCGGTAGAACCGTTCAAAAATCCGCTCCTGATCGGCTCGTGCGATTCCGATACCAGAATCAACGACCTCCAGCACCACAAAATCGCCGTCGGCAAACCAACGAATGATCACGGAACCGCCCTCGGGCGTGTACTTGATGGCGTTATCGAGCAGATTGTCGACGATTTGCCGCAGACCCTCTTCGTCGGCTCTGGCTTCTCGCGGCTCGTTGTCGGCCTCCAGTTGAAGTTGCACGCCTTTGACTTCGGCGGCCGGGCCATGGAGATGAACCCATTCTGGCAAACAGACATCGAGCGGAAGCGGCACAATATCAAACGGTTGCTGCCCTGATTCGATACGCGCCAAGCTGAGCAGATCGAGAATCAGTTCGTAAAGACGTTCCGATTGTTGCTCAATGCGATGGACGAACATCAGGTTGTGTTCCGGATCGAAGATGGCTCCTTCCCGCAGGGTTTCGGCATAGGCTTTGATCGAAGTCAGCGGTGTTTTTAGCTCGTGCGACACATTGGCGACAAACTCCTGCCGCAATCGTTCCAGCCGGCGGAGATCGGTCACGTCGTGAAACACCAGGACCAACCCGCTGGAGGGCGTGCCGGGCAAGGGCGTGATGTGCAGCGACAGTACCCGGCGATCGGGGCCACCCAGTTCGAGTTCGGTTCGATCGGGCGCGCCTCCCATGGCGTCGGCCACGGCCCGCTGCACTTCGGGGTGGCGAATCAGTTCCCACAGCGGGAGTTTGACCACGTTTTCGGCATTGAAATCGAGGAGCCGGCGGGCAGCTTTATTGGCGAACAGCACCCGATTCTGCTTATCGATCGCCACCACGCCCTCTTCCATACCGCCCAGCACGGTGGCTAACTGGTCGCCGTATCGCAGCGAATCGTCCAGTCTTTTGGCCAGTTCGCGGCACATGTGCGAGAAGGCGTCGGCCAGCAGCCGAAACTCGTCTTGGCTGGGAGTCTCGATCTTGTAGGAATAGTCTCCTGCCGTGATGGCCTGGGCTGCGCGCGTCAGGCTGCGGATGGGCCGCGCGATCCGACTCACAATCCAGTAAGCCAGCAGCAACCCCGCCGTGCATGCGACCACGGCGGTAATCAAGGTGATGCGCTGCACCGCAACCTGTTCTTGCCGTACGGCGTCGAGCGCCACCGCCGTGCGAACCACGCCCAACACCCGCGAGCCATCTTCCGAGTTTACCGCGCGGGCCACATAGAGCATTCCCACCGCGACCGTAGGGCTCGGCCGCGTGGAAACCCCGACACCCCGCGTGGCCAACGCCTGGGCAATTTCGGGCCGGGTCGCGTGATTTTCCATCCGGGCTGGCAGTTCGTGCGAGTCGGCAACCACAACGCCGTCGGGGCGAACCAACGTGATCCGGCTGGCGCTTTCGGCAGCCAGTTGCTTCAGGCGGGGTTGCAGATCGGCAGAAGGCGCGGTGTCGACAAACGCGGGCCGAAACAATTCGCCCAACAACAGGCTTTGGCTGTTCAAGCGTTGCTCGATGGTGTGGTTGATTCTGGCGTCCTGGCGAGCCGTGACAAAGTACACCACGGCGCCTACCGTGAGCAGGCTGAGTAGCGTGTAACCGCCAAAGACCTTCCAAAACAAGCGAGGTGACCGCATGCCATTGCCTACGGTACGGTATGGAACCGCACCTTGAGGAACAGAAAAAATGTCAGTGTCTGCCGTTGCCTAGGATCGCCAACGCCACTCGCCCCAGCCACCAACCAGGCCAACCAGGCCAACCAGGCCAACCAGGGTGGCAGCCAAAATCCAAGGGGGGACGCACCGTGCGTTGGGCGTGGCCTCGGACAGCCTGCCCGGCATCTCCGTGTTATGCTGCGCCGCGGGCACTTTGCACAAGTGCCCCCCCCTGCCGACTTCACAACATCTTCACACGAATACGCCGTGTACGCCGTGGCCGGGCTCATTCTCGCGAGAGTCGACGAACGCGGCTGGTTGCTTTGAACGGGGTTAGTTTCTTGTTCGTTAACATCTCCGCAAGCTGCAAAGAACTTGAATGCCTCAGCGTGTGCTTGCGGTTTACCCGCGTTAAGGCGTGTCGTAAATAAACACTTCCACGGTCTCGCCGGCCGCGGCCCCATCGCTTTCGGCGGGCAGCACCAGGAAGCCGGTGGCACGCGTCAACGAAGACAGGCCGCGGTTTTCCGCTGGAGTCAGCAGGGGTTCCACGTCGTTCTGGGTGACGACCACGCGCACGACGTCCGTGCGCCCCTTGGCCGAGGCAACCGCCCTGCGCAGTGGCAACCGCACGCTGGGGTAAGGCCAGTCTCGCGGGCGTCCGCTGAGGGCACGAATTGCCCGACCGGCGAAGAAGTCGTAGCCGCATAAACAGGCCACGGGGTTTTCGGGCAGCAGAAAAAACAGGCGGTTGTCGATGCGACCCAGGCCAGTGGAACCGCCAGGCCGCATGGCGAAACCGCGCAGGGCGAGGGTTCCCAACTCAGCGATCAGACTGGCGGCACGATCGGACTGGTGCGGCGGGCTGCCACCGCAAACCAGGAGCACGTCGATATCCGGATCTTGAAACGCCATCTGCAGCAAGCGCGGATCATCGGGCATGATCTCCAATTTCATGAGCTCGCCACCATCGCGCTGGATCAAGGCCGCCAACATCGGTCCCTTGGCGTCGTAAATTTGAAATGGCTCGGGCTTGGCGCCGTGCGGGAGCAATTCATCGCCGATGACGACGATGCGAACTCGGGGTTGCCGCACCACGGGAACCTGCGGCAGTCCGAGCGAGGCCAACACGCCAATATCCTGGGGACGCAGTTTTTGGCCGGTGGGAAGCACGATCGCGTCCAAGCTAATGTCTTCGCCGCGAACGCTAACATTGGCGCCGGGGTGCGCCTCGCCCTGCACGCGGAGAGAATCGCCATCCTGCTGGGTCATTTCGGGCGGCAGCACGGCGTCGGCCCCGCGCGGCAGTGCCGCCCCGGCGATAATTCGCACTGCCTGGTGATCTTCCAGGGGACTGTCGGCCCAGGTGCTGCCGGGCGAATCGCTGCCAAAGGGCGCTCCCGGCAGCGAAATGCCGACCAATTTAAGAATATGCACGTTGTACGAGCTGGCGCCTCGGGTCGCGGCACTCTGCAACGCAAAGCCATCGGCCAAAGCGAGATCGAAGGGAGGACGTTCCACGGGACTGGCAATATCTTCGGCCAAAACGCGTCCGGCCGCTCGGTGGAGCGGAACGAACTCGGGTTCCAGTTCCGCCACGTGTTCATCGATCCAACGAATTGCGTCGCGACTCGATGCACCCTGCATGATTTCGTTCCTTCCCACTTTTCCTGGCAGCGAGAGAAGATCGCATGATGGCCGACCGCCTCACGCATCATACGATAGGGCTGGGGTGGCTGCCAAAAAATCGCAGACAGGGTCCGGTTCAGCCGATCATCGCCCGTGGATCCACCGGCGAAAGAAGTCGGCCAGGGTGGGCGCTTCGCACCGCAGCATTCGTGCCAACCCCTAGGCTAATTTTACGCGGCTTGTTACGCTAAGGGCCTGCCTCCATGGAACGCAGTCCGGCAGGATTCGTTTGCGGTTGGCGCGTTTGGATACGGGCTCCGCTCAAAGTACGAATGAGCCATTGCCGCGGTGTGGCTACTTAATCCAAGCATTGTGTGGCACGAACATCGTGGCAGAACTGCAGCAAACCTTTGGTGTTAGCGGATCGGGGAAGGGAATCGTAGCGAATGAATAACAAGCTCGTGCTGTTTATATTGTTGGCGGTGGCCCTGTTTTTGGGCAATTTGTATTTTCTGGCGCTTACTCGCGAGCAACCTCCGGCTCAGCCCAACGCCCCGAAACCCCCGGCTGCCAATGGCCAAAAACAGGGCGACGACGGACCAAAAGAAGGTCCGGTGGTGGCCGACCTGGAAATTGCCCCCTCGGAAGACCCCCGCGAGCCCACGGTCCAGAATCCAGAGGAGTGGATTTCGTTGGGCTCGGCCGACCCCAGCAGCGGATTTCGCTTGCTGGTGACGCTCAGTTCGCGCGGCGCATCGCTCTACCGCGCCGAAGCCAACGAAGACCGCTTTCTCGACCTGGAAGCACGGCAAGACGATCGCGGCTATCTGGGTGAATTGGCGTTGGATCGACCATCGGGATCGCAGGGCGCTCGCGTGGGTGTGGTGGGCGTGGGCACCGTGGCTGAAAAAGCGGGCCTCAAGGTCGGCGATATCATCACGGGCATCCAAGGTCCCAAGTCCGACCGCAAGAACATCCAAAACCCCGTCGATTACCGGACGAGTCTGCGAGCTTTTGAGGTGGGCGATGAAATCAAGCTCTACGTCCATCGCACCCGCAATCAAGAACCGGCCGATGAACTGACCCTGACGGCCAAATTGTCGCCTGTTCCGCTCAGCATTATCGATCCACGGCAAGAATTCGACGCCTATTCGCCCTACGGAATGCTGCTCACGCTGCAAAAACTAGGCGACGAATCCATTCCCGCCGTGGTGGCCGACTTGCTGCCCCTGGGCTTGAGAGCCACCACTTCCGAGGCGCCCGGAGTGCGCATCTCCGAGGTGGCGCCAGGCTCGCCCGCCGCAAAAGCAGGGCTCTTGCCGGGAGATCAGGTCAAGGGGCTGAACGAGCTGGAGATTGTGACCACCGCCGATCTGATTGAGGGCCTCAATAAGCTGCCCACGGGCACCAGCACGGTGCTCCTGTTCGATCGGGACGCCTTGCCGCGCAAAACCCTGCTGCACCTGCCCGATGAAATTGCGGCCGGGGTTGAAGGCCCTCGCCTTAATTTGCGAACGGGCAATTGGCGCGTGCACAAGTCGACTGATTCGAGCGTGGAATTCCGGATGGAATTGCCAGGCCGGAACCTCACGGCCGTCAAACGCTACACGCTGGGCAAAGTTGTCGACAACAACGACGCAGCGGCCTACGCGTTGGATTTCGACTTCGACTTTATCAATACGCTCGATCAAGAACGCAACTTGATTTACCAGTTGGACGGCCCACAAGGTCTGCCGATTGAAGGCTGGTGGTTCGGCAACAAGATCGGTCGCTCGTGGGGCGCCGTGGGCGTTCGCGACGTGGCGTACTACGTTCACAACGACTCGCCCGGCATGGTGAGTTGCATCACCATCGCCGCCGGCGAAGCCACGGCAATTCAGCCCACCGAACCACTCTGGTACGCGGCGGTCGATGGCCATTATTTTGCCTCGGCCATTGTGCCGACGGCTACGTCCACGCTTCAACCGCAGCAACTCATCCCGCTACGGGTGGGGCCGGTGCCTGAGGAATCGAAGCTGAAGAAACTGACCAGCACTTCGTTTCGTCTGGTGGGTAGGCCGCTCAGTTTGCCGCCAGGGCAAGCGATCGACGCCGATTGGCAACCAGGCTCGACAACGCAGCGGATGCGTTTATTCATTGGACCCAAAGCCCCGGCGCTGCTCGATCGGGTCGGCGAGAATCTGTCGGAACTCGTCTACTATGGTTGGTTTGGCTGGGTTGCCCGGCCCATGCTCGCCATCTTGCGATTTTTCTATAGCATTGTTCAAAACTACGGCATTGCCATTCTGCTGCTCACGGTGCTGGTGAGGGCGTGCATGTTTCCGCTCAGCCGGAAGCAGGCGCTCAGCGCGCAGAAGATGCAAGAGTTACAACCCGAACTCAAGCGCATCAATGAAAAGTACAAGAAGAACTATGAAGCCCGCACCAAAGCCACGCAAGAATTGTTCCGCAAGCATAGCTACAACCCTTTCGGCGGTTGCTTGCTGTTGTTTGTGCAATTGCCCATTTTCGTGGGTCTGTACCGCGGATTGATGGTGAATGTGGAGTTGCGACAAGCCCCGCTGATTCCGGGATTGTCGTGGTGCTCCAACCTGGCCGCGCCCGACATGCTGTTCCGCTGGGACGGCCTCATGCCGGAGTTCCTGGCGAGCAAAACCGGTTGGCTGGGGCCTTACTTCAATATTCTGCCCATCATTACGATCGCGCTCTTCTTGGTGCATCAGAAAATGTTCATGCCGCCGCCCGCCGACGAGCAAGCGGCCATGCAACAGAAGATGATGAAATACATGATGGTGTTCTTTGGGTTCCTGTTCTTTTGTGTGCCCAGCGGACTGTGTTTGTATTTCATTGCTTCCAGTTTGTGGGGCATCACCGAACGCAAGTTGCTTCCCAAGAGCAAGCATGCCGCCGGCAGTTCTCCTGCTCCTGCCATTAGCGACCGATCCGAGCGCAAGAACGGCTCGAACGGCTCGGCTGGGGCGGGCGGCAAGAAGAAGCAACGCGGCGGCAAATAGACCTCGGCCCGATTTGCGCCATACGCACATGGGCGCCTGAAATTGGCCAAGCCGCAACTTTGAAACCACCTTTGCCAGCGATGCCGTAGCGTTGCGGAAACGTCAGCATCTCAATCAACCAAGATTGTCAGGCGTCAACTTCACTGGCGCCGCTATCACCCCCAACAATTGCTCTATTCATTGAAGGAAACGCCCATGAAAGTCGCCACGATCAAGACCAACAAAGGCGTCATTCGCTGCCAGCTGTTTGAAGACAAGGTTCCCAAGACGGTCGCCAACTTTGAGAAACTGGCGGGCGAAGGTTTCTATAACGGCATCAAATTTCACCGTGTCATCGCCGATTTTATGGTGCAAACCGGTTGCCCCAAGGGCACCGGGACCGGCGGCCCTGGCTATAACTTTGCCGACGAATTTCACCCCGAGCTCAAACACACGGGGCCTGGCGTGCTGTCGATGGCCAATGCCGGCCCCAACACCAACGGTTCGCAGTTTTTCATCACGCACGTCGCCACGCCCTGGCTCGACAACAAACACTCGGTGTTTGGCCAGGTGCTAGAAGGCCAAGACGTGGTGGACGCCATTCGACAAGGCGACAAGATGGAAGAAGTGACCGTTACCGAAGAGTAGACAGGAAATTACCGAGGGCGTGGACCCATGACGCGTATTTTGGTCACCGCGTTCGAACCATTCTGGCGATACGCCGAAAACAGCAGTCGGCTCTGCCTCAGGGAACTGGAGCGCGATCCGCCCCAGGGCATCGAATTGGTTCCGCGAATTTACCCCGTGGAATTTGCCGCGGTGCGCGCGGCTTTGGAACGCGACCTGGCCGAAAACTATGCGGCTTCGCTGCACCTGGGCCAATCCAATCGCGGACACCGGATCGATCTGGAAATGTTCGCGCTCAATATCGGTAGCGAGATCAACCAAGACGCGATGGAACATCGGCTGCTGGAACCGCTGGGGCCAGCAGCCTATCGTTCGTCGCTGCCGCTGGCCGCGTGGTCGGCGATGCTGCGCGCGGACGGCTTGCCGGTGGAGGTTTCTCACCATGCCGGCGCCTATTTGTGCAACGCCGCCAGCTACTGGGCACATCACTTGAACCAACAGCAAGGGCGTTCGCCACGCTCTCTATTTGTGCATGTGCCGCTGGCGGCAGAACAGGGCGAGTCGCCGTCGCTTCCGTTGGATACCATCGTGGCCAGCGTGCGCGGCGTACTTCAGTTGCTGGCGCGGCATGCTTGAGGTTGCCCTCTCGGCGGAGCTCGCGACCGCGGCTTCTGGCCAGGACTGCGCGGCGGTTTTGCCGTCGTTTCGTCGCCGCTGGCGCCGTGAGCTATTAGCAGCCGTGCTTGGCCAGTTTTTCGCGGAGAGTGTCGGCCGAGAACGGTTTCACCAGGTAGTCAGACACGCCTGCCTGAATGGCTTGCAGCACGCGGCCCTTTTCGGCTTCGGTGGTCACCATGATGATCGGCACGGTGGTGTCCTGTTCGCGGATGCCCTGGACAACCTCCAGGCCGTTTTTGCCGGGCATGTTCCAGTCGGTCAGCACCAGATCGAACTCGCCCGGCTTGAAGAGTTGCAGGGCCTCGTTTCCGTCGGCGGCTTCCACGGCGCCCGGGGCACCCACGGCGAGAAGCGAGCGGATGATGATCTTTCGCATCGTGCTGGAATCGTCGGCAACCAAAACTCGCATGGCATGAGCTCCCGGAAAGTTGTATCGCAAACTCTCGACGGCAGGTGCTAATTGCTGAGCACGGGCCGCACGATCGCAAAACCCTAGGTCGGAGTTCACGCCAAGTCAAAACAGACACCGACAGGGCCACGCCTCTCTTCTGCGGGGGAGGGAGTAAGTTGAGGGGACGCGCACGGCGGCAAAACCCCAGCGGGCTCCCTTGAGGCAAGAAGGTCGCCTGGGAAGACGGTGGTTTCAGCGTCCGTCTTCTTGACGGTCTGGGGAACGATGCCAGCGAACCGGTTGGCGCCAACCGGCTTAATGTTTGTAAACCTTTTCGGTCTAATGACTTTGCGGTTAATTCCGGCAACCAAACTCAAAATCGGCGTTCGCCTTCTGGCAGAGTTCAAATATAATAGATGGCACATGTCTCAATATTCAGACATCACGTCCTCTGTCGTTTATTTCAGTAGCGGGCGCCGCGAGGCTGTCCCGTCATCTGGCAGTTTTCCGAGGAAGTCGCCGTGGCCGACGATGCTATCGTCGTCGAATCGCGCTGCTGGGGGCTTGGAATTGAGTTGCCCTCGGGCTCACGCGGACTTGATTCCGGTGGCGGAATTGCCGCCCGACGCCTTCCTTGGCAAACTGCTCAGCTTGATCGGGAATTGTTTGGTTTGGCGCTCCAAGGATGACGTCTTACCCCGCTCATGCGCTGCCGGGCTCGTGCCCAACTTTTTTGGCAAGAGTTCGAAGCGGCCGGGCGCCATGCACCTTTAGGAGCAACACGTTTTATGGATTCTCCCGACAATCGAGCCAAGTTCGAAATTATCACCCCCGCAGGCGATGCCGCTTCCCCGCCGCAGGCCCCGCACTTTTCCAAGCGAACCGATGATTTGATTCAACGAATCAAGGACTCGGCCGACAAGCTGGCCCAAGACAACACCAGCCGGGGCGACTTGAAGATTCTGAGCCGCACGTTGCAAGAACTGCGGTACGCGTTCAAGGTTTTCAGCCCTTATCGCTGGCGCCGCAAAGTTACCGTGTTTGGCTCGGCTCGCACGCAGCCGGAAGAGCCGGCCTACCAGCAGGCCGTGAAGTTTGGCGAGGCGATTGCCAAACACAACTGGCTCGTGGTCACGGGGGCCGCCAGCGGCATCATGGAGGCCGGTCATATTGGCGCCGGCCGAGAACACAGCATGGGCGTGAATATCATGCTTCCCTTCGAGCAGGAATCCAACCCGGTTATCGCCGGCGATCCCAAGCTCGTGCACATGAAGTATTTTTTCACCCGCAAGCTCATGTTTGTGAAGGAGTGCCACGCCGTGGTGTTATTGCCGGGCGGATTTGGCACCCTCGACGAAGGATTGGAAGTGCTCACGCTGTTGCAAACCGGCAAACGCGATCTGTGCCCCGTGGTGTTTCTGGATGAGCCGGGCGGCACGTACTGGCAGGCTTTTCAAACCTTTGTCAAAGACCACTTGCTCACCCGCAAATTGATTTCGCCCGAAGATTTGGACCTGTACAAAGTCACCGATTCGGTGGACGAGGCGGTGGATGAGATCCTTTCGTTTCACCACAATTACCACAGCATGCGGTATGTGAAACGGAATCTGGTGATCCGCGTCCACCACGCACCGAACGAGGAAATGCTGGCCGAACTCAATCGCGATTTCGCCGATATTCTGGTGGATGGTCAGATCACGCTGCGCGGCGAGTCGCTCTCCGAGGAGCGAGACGACGAAGATATCGCGCACCTGCCCCGCTTGTTGCTGCACTTCAACCGCCGCAACTTAGGGCGACTTCGCCAGATGGTCAACCGCTTGAATCAAATGCCGGTGGCCAGCGGGTGATTCGCAACCCCCGATCGGCACGGTAGTTTCTTGCTCGTTAATATCTCTGCAAGCCGCGGAGAACTTTAATGCCTCCGCGGTCGTTTGCGGTTTACCCGCGTTAAGAACCCATGAAGAATAACTTCCGGGCAAAGTCGGCTTTCGCTCCGCGAAAGCCGACTTTGTTTTTCGTGTAATCCGTAGCCTTCGGAACATTTGCAGCCGGGGTTGCACGAAGCTCCGCGCAGATCAGCTCCGCACGGTTTGTTCTTCTTCCACCACCAGGCTGGCAAAGCCCGGGGCGAACAGTCGCAGCCGGAGCGTGGAAACACGATCCGCCTCGGCGGAGAGGGGACCAAGCTTGTTCAAGTCGAACCTTTCGCTCTCAACGAAAAGTCGGCCGGGGTGATCCAACTGTTGCTGCTTTGCCAACCGCGTGAGCAAGGCGCGGTTGCCGTGGTCCAGCCCATGGAGCCGGCACAATTCGCGGAACAGCTTGCTGGGGCTATTGCAGCGTCGTTTGGGACCGCCCTGGGCCAACCGCTTGAGCACCAGCACCAAGGCCGCCGCGCCGACCACGATCCCGGCAAAGATGAGCAGGTCGCCCGAGGTCAGTCGCGCTTCGGCGCCACGAAAGTTCCGTCCCAAATCCGCGATCCGGCTCTGCTGCGCGAACACGGCGAACCAACTGCAACCCAGCATAAGAATCATTCCTTACCACGCGAGCTTTTACTGACTGTATAGCCGCTCTTGGCTTCGCAAGCCGCGGCTGGCCGCCTGTTGCACCGATGCGCTCGGGTCCGTTAACGCCCGTTCCAGCGCTTGTCTGGCAGTGGGGCTGCCGCGGGTGGCCAGCACGTCCACGGCTTCTAGCCGCACCATGTGGTCGTCATCTTCCAGCATTTCGATCAGGTTGGCTTCCATCGCCTCCACGGCGCCCATGGCCACGGTCATCGAAATGGCTCGCAGTCGCCGCGTGCGGGTGGGCGAGGCCATTTCCGCTCGGAGCAAGGTGGGGGCCGTGGTGTCAATTTTGAATACCAATTCGCCCGTGCCGCGGCGGACTTCTGGCTCTAACAGGTCGAAGTTGGCCAAATACTTCTCGAAGGAAAACTCCGTGAGGCTTTCGCGCACCGCTTGACGCACGGCGTCGTGCGGGTGATCGGCCAAACCGATCAATCGGGAGAAACTGTGGGGAATACCTCGTCCTCGCAACTGCCGGGCCGCATGCGCCACCACGCAGGGATCGGGGTCGTCCAGCCCTTTAACAACCGCCTCGGTGGCCCCCGATCCGGGGTATTCAGCCAAGGCTTCCATGGCGGCCCGGCGAGCAGGCACGCTGCCGTGCTCGGCAAGAAATCGCATGGCCGCCAACGATTTGCTTCGCGACATGCTCGATCCGCCGATGAACCGCACGGCCGAGGCTTGCAAGTCTTCTGACAACTCGCCCAGCATTGCCAGATGTTCGGGCATTGCCCAGGCAACGTTTTCCAAGCGTTTCAGGTTGTAGACGGCCACGGAGCGGTGGTCTTCGGCCGCTTTGGTAAGCAAAGCAGACACAAATTCCAAATCGACTCGATGCGTAACCACCTGGAGAGCCGCCAGGGGAGCATGCGGATCACCGATAAACGACAAGAGCAATCGGAAAACGCCAGCTCGCTCGCTCGATTGCAACACCCGCAGCACGTCGGCGTAGCAGGGATGCCCTGGATCGAGAAGGATTTGTTTGAGCGTGGCATTCTCGCGCGAGGCCAGCATCAAGAAGGCTTCGATCGTTTCTTTGCGACCGTGCTGCGAGAATCGTTCGAGCGACTTCTCCAAGGCCGCAACCAGGCTGCGGCGGACAAATTGCGGGTCGCGGCGGCGGCGATCGGGAGTTTGGTCCAACTCCAAGCTCAACGCTTCGGCCAACCGAATAACGGTGGTGCCCATCAAGCTGGCAAAGTCGTTGCCATCGGCCTCGAGCGCGGTTAGCAGCGAGGGCATGAGGTCGAACTCATGAAACTGGCAGATGGCTTCGCAGGCATATGCGGCCAGCCGACGTTCTTTACCGAGCACCGCGTCGCGAAAGGTGCTGCCCAAGCGGCCCGACTTTTCGGCCAGCACATTCCGCCAGGCCGGGCGAATTTGGTTCAGTCGCCGCAAGATCTCCAGCAAGCCGTCGGGATTTTTCCGTTCAAGCAGGGCTTCGAGGGCCGCAACCTGAATGGCTTCCTGGGCTGAATCCAGCGCAGGCGCCAGCACCGCTACCGCCGCATCGTTTTCGGTATGCGCCAGGAATTCGAATGTTTGCTTCCAGCCAATGTTCATGTGCGAGTCCCCCCAGGTCCGCTAGTCAAGAGCGCGACCTCCTGCATTAACATGGGTTACCGTTGGGGCCGGCGCCGGAAATCCACGGAGGAATCTGACCGCTGGCAACGGGGATTTCGGCTGGCCGAGCCGGTGCAAACGCTATCACCCTACCGCCGGGTCGGCTGGCGCTCCCCCCTCCCGGCCAATGGGGGAGTTTGAGCGGCAAATTTGGAGAGTTGCTAGCAGGGCAGTGCAAGCCGCGCAGGTCCCCTTGCCCGTTCGAGCGCAAAGCCTTAACATGCACGCTTTGGAAGCAATGACTTCTGTGGCCCAGCAGCCTTTGCGGCGGATGGGCCGCTTACATTTGTACAGGCATGCCGTGGAAAATCTGCAAGCACAGGTGCTCATTGCCCAAGGCGGCGCGCCCGCGCCGGCCGCTGGCAACGAAGGTGGCAATCCCCTGGGCATGTTGCCGTTTTTCATTGGCGTGATAATCCTGTTCTACTTGTTCTTCATGCGGCCGCAGTCCAAAGAGCGCGCGCGGCGCGCCAGCATGCTGTCGGAACTGAAGAAGAACGATAAAGTGGTCACGATTGGCGGCATCATTGGCACGGTGTTCAGCGTTCACGCCGAGTCGGATGAAGTCGTGCTCAAGGTCGACGAATCGACCAATACCAAGCTGCGCGTGCTTCGCAGCTCGGTTCACCAAGTCATCACGGATGAAACCGAAGGCGAGAAATCGTCGAAGTAACAGCAGGAACTGGTCATGTTCTCACATCTTTCGTTCGGTTTGTTCGCCCAGGCGGCCCAGGGAGCGAACAACGCAGCCGCGGCTGCGAACGCGGCAAACGGTTCGGGCGGCTGGATGAGGTTGCTCATCTTCATCGGAATCGTGGTTTTGGCCTACCTGACCGGCCGGTTGCTCAGTTCGCGATTGCGAATGCTCGACCACGGTTGGAAGATTACGCTCGTGACCTTCGTGTTGCTGGCGAGTGCCTGGATCGTGGCGACCGGCACCGTCAAGCTGGGCATCGATCTCGCTGGCGGCGCTATTTTTGTTTACGAATACGAGCCGAAACAAGGGCAGGATTTCTCCACCGACCGCTTGATCGGGGCCATTCGGGAACGCATCGACCCGGCAGGCGTGCAGCAAATCACCATTCGCCCCTTTGGCGAGAACCAAATTGAAATCATCGTGCCGGAAATTCCGGCCGCCGAGGTCGAGCAGCTTAAGAACAAGATCGAGAACCTGGGCGAACTTGAGTTCTTGATTACCGCCAACGAACGCGACCACGCCTCGATCATTGAAACGGCAACCCAGGAAGGCGCCCCCAACAATGTCGTTCTCGACGGGCAATTGCTGGCTTCTTGGGTGCCCATTAAAGAAAGCAAAAAGACGCTGGCCGAGTTCACGGGGAGCAGCGAGTACTTTACCCGCACGGGTCCCGATGGCAAGTTGCAAGTGCTGGTGGTTCGGCCCCGCGACAAGAACGAGGCGGTTACGGGCTACAATCTTGACCGCGTTGAGCCGATCCTCGATCCCCAGGGCCGAGCATCGCTCAGCTTTCACTTCGATGCGGAAGGCGGGCGACGGTTCACCCAATTGACTCGGCGAAATCAACCTTCCAACGATGGCGGCCGGGAATTTCGTCGCCACCTAGCCGTGGTGCTCAACGGCCAAATCGCCTCGGCCCCCACCATCAATGCCGTGATTGGCCAAGATGGCGTGATCGAGGGTGACTTTTCGAAACAAGAACGCGATGACCTGGTTGCCGTGCTCAATGCCGGCGCCTTGCCGGCCGAGCTGGAGCCCATCCGCTCCCGGTTTGTCGACGCCACGCTCGGCGAAGACATGGTTCGCCGCGGCGAGATCAGCATTATTGCGTCGTTGGCGGCAGTGCTCTTGTTCATGCTGGTGTACTACCGCTTTGCCGGCCTGATCGCCTGCGCGGCCTTGGCGCTCAATATTCTGCTGATCCTGGCGCTCATGATTTCGATCAAGGCGGCCTTCACCCTGGCGGGCCTGGCCGGTTTGGTGCTGACCGTGGGCATGGCCGTTGACGCCAACGTGCTGATTTACGAGCGCATGCGTGAAGAACTGGAACGAGGCGCCGCCCTGCGAATGGCCATTCGCAATGGCTTCGGTCGAGCCACCACCACCATCGTGGACGCCAACGTCACCACGCTGATCACCGCCATTGTGCTATACACCATTGGCACCGACGAGCTTCGCGGCTTCGCCATCATCCTCATCCTCGGCATCTTGATGAGCATGTTCACGGCCATCTTCTGCTCGCGGCTGATCTTCGATATCGCCGAAAAGAGCCGCTGGATCACCACCCTGAACATGATGAGCCTGGTGCGCAACGCCAACTTCGACTTCATGGGCAAGCAGCGGATCTCCTTCACCATTTCGTTGGTGCTGATCGTGGCTGGCCTGGTTGCCGTGGCCGCCCGCGGTCGCTCCATTCTGGGCATTGACTTCACGGGCGGAACCTCGGCCGAGGTTCTGTTCCGCGCGGGCGAAACCATGACCATTTCAGAAGTTCGCGCGGATATCGATGGAACGGAAGGCTGGAATGCCCAGTTGGGTAGCGCGACTCGCGACACGTTGGGAACGGTCGTTGGCCCTACCGTCGACCATCGAATTCGCGAAACCCTGGAACGGCAAGGGGTGCTGCCGAGGTCGATTATCCTCGTCACCGCGGAAGCCGAGGAAGACGGCAAGGAAATCGTGCAGCTCGATCTGCCCGCCCCCAAGCCCATATCCGAGTTTACCGAGGCGGAATGGGAAGCCTACCGCCAGGCGGCGATGCTTCCCGATATGGCGATCAGCGAAATTACCCAAATTCAAGAAGTAGATCCCCGCAAGCATTACTATCTCAATACTTCCAATACCGATGGCAACGTGGTGGAAGCCATTCTCACCAAGCTATTCACGGGCCAACTCGCCACGAACAGCATGACTGGACCCAGTTGGGTGGCGGAAACTTCCACGGCTTCGCCGATCGCCAACCCAAAAATTGAAAGCGATGAAACGGCGCCTTCGTTTGACCCTCGAACGTCGGGCTTCACCGCCGAGCTTACCTTCGCCGAATTGATTGGCCACGATGCCTTGCTGCGCACGCTTCAGCAAGCCGCCAGTGAAGTTCAGGAAACAACTCCCGAAAACGCGGTGGCTATTGAAGCAACCAATCCCGATTACAAAGAGGGAGGCACTGCCGCTTTTAGCCAATGGAATGTTGAGATTGGAGCCAGCGACGAAGCGGGCCGGCAGATCGTGCAGCGAGCCAATCAAATCTTGCTGTCGCAACCGTATTTTCCCGCGACAGACAACATTCAAGGCAGCGTGGCGGCCCGCACGGCCGGGCAAGCCATCGGGGCCATCTTCGCCAGCTTCCTGGGGATTGTGATCTACCTTTGGATCCGCTTTCAACGGGTTTCGTACGGTCTGGCTGCCGTGTTGGCCTTGGTTCACGACGTGCTCATTACCTTGGGCGCCGTGGCGGCTTCCGCCTACCTGGTTGGAATCCCCTTTATCGATCCTTTCAAGATGTCGCTCGATATGATCGCGGCATTCCTGACGATTATCGGTTACTCCATTAACGATACCATTGTGGTGTTCGATCGGATTCGCGAGGTTCGCGGCAAAAATTCCCGAATTACGCCCGAGTTGGTCAATCGCAGCATCAACCAAACCTTGTCACGCACCTTGCTAACTTCGATCACCACGCTCATCGTCACGGTCATTCTGTTCTTCTTTGCCGGCCAGGCGATTCACGGGTTTGCCTTCGCGCTGAGCATCGGCATCTTTGTCGGTACTTATAGCTCGATCTTTATTGCTTCTCCCATGTTGTTGTGGATGACGAAACCGTCGCGCGAAGGTCAGGTGACGCTGCCCAGCGCGGCCCGGCCGCAGCCCACGGGCGTGTAAAGTGAAGGTCGCGGTTCAATTGGATCGGGACGTGAGTCTCCGCCCTTGCGGGAATGGAACCTGTGGTTCTATCCTTGAGGGCGGAGATTCGTTTTTGAGTGGGGTATGCAATCACGCTCCCCCTGAGAGCCTATCCAATGACTCCCTCGCCCCTCGAGGGTTGGGGTGAGGGGGAAACAGGGTTCTCGGATAGGCGCTTAATGAAGTTCCCCGCCACCCATCCGCGGCAATTTGGCGCCGCCGAAAGACATCCGCGATGCGCCCTGCCCGGTGTGGCGGCGGATCGGTTATAATTGCTCGGATTGATGGGAATTATTGTGCGGGGAGTTAAGCCTGATGGCTATCGACGCGTCGGAACCCACACCAGGCAATCGCCGGCACGGCACGTTTCGTAGTGCCGTGCTGCGCGGGCTGGGAGTATTCTTGCCGCCATTGCTCACCGTGGTGATCTTTGTTTGGATCTTTGGCACGGTCTACGACTATGTGCTCGAACCGATCGAAACGATCACGCGAAAAATCCTCGTCTACAGCATTTCAGACATTCGCCAAAACCCCGACTGGCAGCAAACCATCGAGGTGGACGAGGCAACCGGCGCTCGCTTCCGACGCATGAGCAGCGATGCCACCTACGTGCCGATCGATGTCTATCAGACGGTGCGGGAACGGGATGGCTATGTAACCGCCGACCGGATGACGGGCCGGGAAGTTTACTCACGCTACGTGCAGATTCGTTTCCTCAAGCCGCAGTACGTGATTCCGCTGTTTTTGGCGGTATTCGTGCTGCTGCTGTACCTGATGGGCCGTTCGCTGGGAGCCCGGCTGGGGCGGTTTTTCTGGCAAACATTCGAGCGGATCATTCAGCGCGTGCCGATGGTCCGCAAGGTTTACTCCTCGGTAAAACAGGTCACCGATTTCCTCTTCAGCCAGCAGGAGTTGCAATTTACCCGCGTGGTGGCGGTGGAATACCCTCGCAAGAACTCGTGGACGCTGGGCTTTGTCACCGGCGAAAGTCTGCTCGATATTCGCAATCAGGCCCAAGAGCCCATTCTGGCGGTATTGGTGGCTACCTCGCCCATGCCCATGACCGGCTTCGCCACCACGGTGCTCAAGAGCGAGTGCATCGACTTGAACATGACGGTGGAGGAAGCCATTGAATTCATTGTGAGCTGCGGGGTCGTCGTGCCGCCGCATCAGGCGCACACCGACTTTCCCGCCACCAATAACAACAGCGCCTTGCCACTAACCAAGGGCGCGGCGGCCGCGGTGGCGTCGGGAAACCAGCCGGGGCAACCGGCGCCCGAGAAAGACGCGTAGGCCGAGGTTCCCCGAGGAACCCCCGTGCTGCTCCCCGCGGAGAACATCACCAAAACTCCGTTCTAGCGGACAGGGCCGTGGCGGTTTGAACTTGATCGTGCTTTTTGCTTTTGATGAGTACTTGTAGTGACTAAGACTTTGCGGCTAGGAACTCGATCGAGCCAATTGGCCCGCTGGCAGGCTGACTGGGTCGCCGCTCGGCTGGAAGAAACCGGCCAGAGCGTGGAACTGGTGCTGATCAGCACCACCGGTGATCAACAGCAAACCGGCCCCATTGCCCAGGTGGGCACGCAAGGCGTCTTTACCAAAGAGATTCAGCGGGCCTTGCTCGACAACCAGGTGGACCTGGCCGTTCATAGCCTCAAGGATTTACCCACCGAACCCACGCCCGGCCTGTGCCTGGCGGCCGTGCCCACGCGAGCCGCCGTGGGCGACGCGCTGCTGATCCGGCCCGGAAGCGAACGCCCGGCCACGGTTCGCGGCGAATCCAACCCGCCTGCTGACAAGGCGCCTGCTGCCGGGCAGGGAACGCGGTTGATGGAATTGCCGCAGGCAGCCCGCGTGGGCACGGGCAGCACGCGTCGTCGCGCTCAGCTTTGGCACCGTCGTCCCGACCTCACGTTGCTCGACATTCGGGGGAATGTCGATACCCGCATTCGCAAACTTCATGACGGTGAGTACGACGCCATCATTCTGGCCGAGGCCGGTCTAACCCGATTGGGCCTTGAGGCCCACATTTCCGAGGTTCTTCCGCTGGATTGGTATTTGCCAGCCGTGGGTCAAGGCGCCTTGGGAATCGAAACCCGGCAAGACGATGCTGATGCGCGAGAAGTGCTGGGGGTGCTCGACGATCCGGTTTCTCACGCTTGCGTGCTGGCAGAGCGAGCCTTGCTGGCAGGCTTGCGGGGAGGTTGTTTGGCCCCCGTTGGCGCGTGGGCCCGGCCGGTGGAAGGCGAACTTGTGCTGGAAGGCGTGGTGCTCAGCGTTGATGGCCGGCAGCGGTTGCTGGCAACAGGGCGCGGACCATTGTCTGAGGCCGTGGCGCTGGGAAATGCCGCCGCGAGCGAGCTACTTCAGGCGGGCGCCGCGCAGCTCATTCAGGCCGCTTCGGGCCGCGGCTAGTTGCTAGTTGCTGGTTGCTGGTTGCTGGTTGCTGGTTGCTGGTTGCTGGTGGCACGGCACTCGATGCTGCTGCTTACGGAAATGGCGGCCATTGCTATGGCACGTCGCTAACGTAGTTGCTAACATTCCACCCCGCTTTGGATGAGCGGAACGCCATGCGCGTTGGGTTCGGTTTTGTGGAGCGGTCGCTCTACCTGAGCCCGCTCGCGGCGATGGCAAAAGGTCATGGAGGACCGCGATGAAGGTGTTGGCCCTCACCGAAGGCCCCAACCATGTGTGCTACCGGTATCGCATCGAGGCCTTCGCCACGGCACTGAATGAGCGTGGTTGGACCCTCGAATCGCTGCCGCTGGAGCCGAACACCTTTCAACGCAATTCGCAGTTGAAGGCGGCCGCCGGCACCGATGTGGTCATCTTGCAACGAAAGCTGCTGCCGCTTTGGCAACTGCGGTTGCTACGCCGCGCCGCGCGGGTGTTAGTGTACGATTTCGATGACGCGCTGTATTCGCGCGATAGCTATAGCCGCAAGGGGAGCGCCAGTTGGGCTCGCCTGGCTCATTTTTGGGCAACCGTTTACGCCGCCGACGCGGTGCTCGCTGGCAACAGCTTTCTACAAGATCAGGCCGCGGCCTATGTGCAGCCCGAGCGGGTGCATTTGATGCCGACCTGCGTCGATCCCGATCTGTATCCGCAAAGCCGTCATGAGCGCCGCGGCAGCGACGTCAAACTGGTTTGGATCGGGCAGCACAGCACGCTGAATTGCCTGAATTTGGCCGAGCCCATGTTGGCCGCGGCCGCGGAACAACTGCCGGGGCTGCAGCTGCGCGTCATCTGTAATCGTTTTCCCAATCTGGGCGGAATCGAGGTGGCGCCGAGGCAATGGTCGCAGTCGACCGAGGCCGAGGAGATTGCCGACGCCGACATTGGTCTCTCCTGGTTGCCAGACGATACGTGGAGCCTGGGGAAATGCGGGCTGAAGGTGCTTCAATACATGGCGGCCGGCTTGCCCGTGGTGGCCAACCCGGTGGGCATGAATCGTGAGATGGTGGTGCATGGAGAAACCGGCTTCTTGGCGGCCAGCCGCGAAGAGTGGGTGTCGGCCGTGACTCAACTTGCCCGGCAGCCCGAGTTGAGGAAGAAGATGGGCGAGGCGGGGCGAAAGTTTGTGGAGCGTCACTACAGCGTTCACCGCTGGGCGCCCGTGTTTGCCGAACTGATTCATCGCTTGCCGCGGCAGGGAGCGGCGCAGCCAGAACGATTGCGACGGCGTTCGGCGGCACAGGCAGGTCATCCGACGCCCGAGGAGCAGACAACATGAGGCAGCGTTTGTTCCGGTGCTTCATGGCACTGGTGCTTCCGTGTCTGGCGCTGTTCGGCTGTACCCCTTTTTGGCTTCATCGTCCGTCGCTTCCGCAACTTAATGAAGTTTCGCGAGGGCAACTGCAAATTCATTGTGAGGCCACCGTTCCAGCCAATCACCGGCTGTTGGATGAGCTTGTGGCCCGTCGCGACGACGTCTACAACGACCTGACCCTGCCGGCCTCCGACGAACCTATCCACGTTTATCTGTTCGATAATAACGACAGTTTCCGCAAGTTCATCCGCGGAAATTTCCCCTCGTTCCCCGAGCGGCGGGCATTCTTCGTGGGCACCGACACTCGGCTTTCGGTGTATGCCCACTGGGGCGACCGGGTGGCCGAGGATCTTCGGCACGAGGTGGTTCACGGCTATTTGCACGCGGTGGTTCCCAGTATTCCGCTGTGGATCGACGAAGGGCTGGCCGAGTATTACGAGGTTCCGCGTAGCGACGACGGCCTGAACACCCCTCATGTGCAGTTGCTCATGGAACAAATGAACGGCGGCTGGCGACCCAACCTGGCAAGGCTGGAAACCCTGGCCACGGCGGCGGAAATGCAGCAGTTGGATTATGCCGAAAGCTGGGCTTGGGCCCATTTTTTGCTGAAAACCACGCCCAGCCGCAAAGACACGTTGCGGTTCTTCTTGCAAGACCTGCGTCGTGACGGCGCCACCTCCCCGCTCTCCCGGCGGCTGAAGGAATTGGAACGGGGCGACGTTGAACCGGCGATGGTGGCCCACTTGCGTGATTGGGCTTATCGCTAAACGCACCCTCGCTCAGGTCACCCGCAACCAGTCGCTTGGAACCCGGTTTGGCCCCCCTTGCCGTGAGGCGAATCCTGGGGAGAATACAGGGTAGGGAGTTGATTTCCCCCGGGCATTCGCGGCCGTTTCACGCAGCGAAGGTTTGACCAGCCCGTTTGCCAGACAACACAAGACAAGACAAGCAGCCGAGGAAGGGCCATGCCGACCGTATCGCCAGCCGTCAACCAGCGAAACCGGGAAATCTTTGCAGCCCTTCAGCCTGGCGACCGCGTGGAACTGGAGCACGACGTGAAGGTCGGTTTTCGCTCTTGGGTCGCCAGGACAGCAGGCACGGTGGTCCGCACCGAACGCCGGCGACACGGTCTGCACGTGGACCGGAACTACGACGACAAGGTATATAGCGACGCCATTGTGCTCAAGCGAGATAGTGGCGAACTGACCACGGTCACGCTCGATGCGTATTCGGAATTGAAGAAAATCAATTAGAGACCGTGCTCGCGTACCTGGCTGGTAGAGTGTCAGAAGGCGGGACGAAAAATGCCCGTCGCCAAGGCAACTCGCACCGTCGTCGGCAGAGCCTCCTCCCCCTCCACCTTTCCTGCATGGAGCGTTACCGACGCAAATATGGAAACGACCGATCTTTCACTGGTATTGAAGGCGACGGAGTTCGCCGCGGAAATGCACCGTCATCAACGGCGCAAAGACGAAGTCACTCCCTACATCAATCATCCGATTGAAGTGGCCCGGATGTTGGCCGAGCACGGCGCGGACGTGCCGACGGTGGTGGCGGCATTGCTCCACGATACGATTGAAGACACCACCGCAACCTATGACGATGTGCAGCGCGAGTTTGGAGACGTGGTGGCGTGCCTGGTTTTGGAAGTGACCGACGACAAGAGCCTGCCGAAGCACGTTCGGAAGCAGTTGCAAGTGGAACGCGCGCCGCAAAAGTCGCGGAGAGCCAAGCAAATCAAGCTGGCCGACAAGTGCGCCAATTTGCGAAGCCTGGCAGAGAAGCCGCCGTTGCAATGGGACCAGGCACGAACTCAAGCCTATTTTGATTGGGCCGATCAAGTCGTCGCCGGGCTGCGAGGCGCGCATGCCGGACTCGAGGCCTGTTTCGACGCGGCATCCATCGCCGGTCGCTCGGCCCTGGGATTGCAACCGCGCCACCATGAAAATACGAGCACGCCGTAATGGCGCGCGGCGTCATCCGCTGAATCGCATACTCGCTTGCCTCTGAGGTTGCGTTGGCCGATTCGAACCAATCGTTGTCCCACGATTCCGGCCAAAGCAAGCCAGGCGCTGGCCCGGAGCCGCAACCCATCGCCGCGGAACATCGCTGGCACCCTCTCCATGCTTTGCATGAGCGGCAATTCGAGAATTTCCGCTTTGTGTATCCGGTTCTGAGCCGCCGTTCCCGCGGAATTTCTGTCGGGGTTAATCTCAACCCCGACAAGGTCTGCAACTTCGACTGTATTTATTGCCAGGTCGATCGACGAACGGAATCCGACACCCAGTTCGTGGAAACCGCGGCCTTGCTGGCCGAGTTGGAGGCGGTGCTCGAATCGGCGCTTTCCGGCAAGATTTACGAGCAGCAGCGGTTTGCGGCCACCCCGGAGAACTTGCGGCGTGTGAACGATATTGCTTTCAGTGGCGATGGCGAGCCGACCACGCATCGCAATTTTGCCGAGGTGATTGCGGCCTGCGCCGAGGTGAAGCGGCGGGTGGAAAGTAAGCACGCCGCCGAGCCGGTGAAGATGGTGCTGATCACCAACGCGAGCATGTTCCATCGGCCGCACGTGCAGGCGGGCCTGGTGTTGTTGGATGCCAACCACGGCGAAATTTGGGCCAAACTCGACGCCGGAACCGAGGCGTATTATCAGCGAATCGAACGAACCAAGATTCCCTTCCACCAGGTGCTGCAAAACATTACCGCCGCGGCGCAGGCGCGGCCGATAGCCATTCAGTCGCTGTTTATGCGCGTGCAGGGCGAGCCGCCAAGCAACGCGGAACTGGAAGCGTACTGCGATCGTTTGAACGAAATCGTTGCCACCGGCGGCCAGATCAAGCTGGTGCAGGTATATACGGTGGCTCGACAACCGGCCGAGAGTTTTGTGGAGCCCCTGGCCAATGCCCAAGTGGACGCGATTGCCCAGTTGGTCGAGGACCGCTGTGGTTTACCGGTGGCAGCCTTCCATGGGCCGGGTAAAGGGTAGTTGCGGTTCGCAACTTTAGATTTCATCTTCAGCGTCCGGCTCTGCTGCCGTTTTCTCTGGGCAGAGCGCGTCGGCGAACAGCATTTCCAGATCGCGCAGGTGATCCCCGGTTGCCGTGTGAATGATCAGCGCGCGGCCTTTGCCGGCGCTTTCAATCTTGCGAACGCCAAAGCCGTGGCCTTTGAGTCGACGCCGGGCTTGTGCCGCGCTGACTTCCACGTACAGCCGAAAGCCTTTGAGGTTTTTCATGGTAACGCACGCGACTTGGTTCTTGGCGCCGGGCGCTTGGCGATCGCAAACCTGTCAAGGCATCACAAACTGGTGGCCTTCGGGGCGCACGGTCAGCACGGGGCACGGTGCTTTACGAACAACTCGTTCGGCGACGCTGCCCGCCAGCACATGCGCCAGGCCGCTGCGACCGTGCGTGCCCATCACGATCAGGTCGATGTCTTCTTGCCGGGCGTAGCGCACAATCTCCACAAAGGGTGTGCCATGCACCGTGGTTCTTACTACCTGATGATTGGTCGTCCATGAGGGGTCGATGAGTGTTGCCAAATGCTGATTGGCGGCCTTCTTCGATTCTTCCGCGTGCGAGGGCAATGCCAACCCCATGCCGAACTGGGGTGTGGGATCGGCGTGAATCTCGAGAACGTGAAGCAGATAGAGTTGGGCTTGAAACCGATCGGCGAATTCGCAGGCATACTTCATGGCTTCGGCGGCGTAATCGCTGAAGTCGGTGGGCAGCAGAATTTTTTTGAGATTAATCATGGTCTGACTCTTGAGGGCTGGTGACGCGTTTGAATTCTTCTCACCTGGGCTGCTCTCCATCCAACGCCACGTTGCCTGGCGCCTTGGTAAAGGCGCCGTCGATAAGGGTTTGCCAAGCGAACCCCTTAGGCCAGGTTCCAGCCTTTACGATATTCTCGCCGGATCAGCGGATCGGCCTCGGGCGTGCCTTCGGCCCGCAGCGCCGCGGTATCCCAGGTGAGCCGCTTGCCCAGGCGGTAAGCAATATTGCCCAAGTGATTGGCCTCGGTGAGCAAGCCGGCGTATTCGAAATTGCAGGTGGTCGGGGAGCCCGTCTTGCAGGCTTCGATCCATTCGGCGTAATGGCCCACGGAGTTCGGTATGGACGGTTCTGGTGGCTGAAAGTCTTTGAATTGTTGTTCCGGCAGCAGCACATGCTTTCCGTAGTCGGAAAGCAGCATCCCTTTGCTACCCACGAATAGCATGCCGTTGGTCCATTGCGGAATGGCGCCTTCGGTCCAGAGCGTGGGTTTGTGCGTGCCTTGATACCAGGTGAGGGCCACCGCGGGACGGCCATTCTCCGCTTCGTATTCATAGCGGGCCTGCATCGAAGCGGGGGCAAGCTCGGCGTGCGGCGGCGAACCGGCAGCTTCAATATAGCGCGGGGCCTTGAGGTCCAGAGCCCAAAACGGCAGGTCGTTAAAGTGGCTGCCGAGGTCGCTCATGGTGCCGCTGCCAAAATCCCACCAGCGATACCATTTGGGACCAGGCACGTAGGCGTTGTGAAAGGGGCGATACGGCGCCGGCCCCAGCCAAAGATCCCAAGCCAGCCCCGCCGGCGGCTGCTCACTCATCGGCGGTCGGTCTTGTAAGAAAACAATATCCTTATGTTCGCGAGCTTCTGCCTCGCTGGGATGCCAACCCCAGGCTCGGGAGACCCACACGTGGGCTTCGCTCACGTCTCCGATCGCTCCCGAGCGGATCAATTCGACCACGCGGCGGTAATTGTTGCCGGCGTGAACTTGGGTGCCCATCTGGGTGGCCACTTTGGCTTTGGCGGCAGCTTCGCGAATCACGCGGGCTTCCCAAATACCGTGCGTCAACGGCTTCTCGCAATACACATGCTTGCCCAACTGCAAAGCGGGCAACGTGGCAAAGGCGTGCGTGTGTTCGCAGGTGCTGACCACCACGGCATCGAAATCGTTGGCGTGGTCGTATAGCTTGCGAAAATCCGCGAACTTGCGGGCCTGGGGGTTGGTTGTCGCCGCCTGATTGAGGTTGTCCGCGGATACGTCGCAGAGAGCCACGATATGTTCGGAGGCCACGCCGCGGGCGTTGGCGGCTCCGCGGCCTCCCACGCCAATCAAGGCAATCCTCAGTTTCTCGTTCAGATTTCGGCCGCGAACAATCGCTGGCGCCACCCAGGGTGGAACCACGAGGGCCGCCGCGCTTGCCAAGGCCGATTGCTGAAGAAAACGCCGCCGGCTGGATCGATGCGACGACGAACCCTGGCCCAAGCTATTAGGCGACATCAATCGTCCTCCGGTATTTCAAGGGTTTTATTGGAACGAAAGTGGGGGCGGTTGTCCGCTCTCTCGACTCGCGGTTGTATTCTAGTGCTTGGTGCGCAAGGGCACCAACTACTTTGCTTCCACGGTCAACAGCGGTTCGAGTACCCCATGAACGGCGCCGATGAGTTTACGGACTCGCCTGAGAGCATTCAGGCGGCACTTCGCGCGCGTCCCGCGGGGCGGGTGGCCGGCTATCAACGCTGGAGCGACTTGCTATTTGTGCATTGGCGGGTGCCGGTGGCGGAAATTGCCGCCAGGCTGCCGCCGGGGCTGGAAGTGGATACGTTTAACGGCGAAGCCTGGCTCGGCCTGGTGCCGTTTCAAATGAGTGGTGTCCGGCCTTGGTGGTTTCCTTCGTTGCCGGGCATTTCAGCCTTTCCCGAAACCAACCTGCGAACGTATGTGCGGTGCGGCGGCGAACCGGGAGTGCATTTTTTTTCGCTGGAAGCTTCCAAGGCCCTGGCGGTATGGTTCGCGCGCTGGCGCTGGCACTTGCCGTATTGGCTGGCTCGAATGGAATTGCTGCGCGACGGAAATCGCAGGACGTATCGCAGCCAACGCGTGAAAACGGCAACAGCCAAGACGGCGATAACGCGGGGCGAAACGGCGCCAGAAGGCTTTGCCACGACTCCGCCCCCACCCGCGTATTGCCAGATCATCGCCGAATTGGGCGACAAACTTGCGTCGCCTGAGCCCGGCAGTTTGGAGTTCTTTCTGGTGGAGCGGTACTTGCTGTTCGCCAACAGCCCCGGTGGTTTGCGGCGAGGGCAGGTGCATCATGTTCCCTATCCGGTGCGGCAAGCGCGCCTGGTGAGCATTGAACAATCGCTCAGCGCCGCGGCCGGATTTGGCACGTTGGGCGAGCCGGACCATGTGCTGTTCAGCCCCGGCGTGCGGGTCGAGGTCTTCCCGCTCACCACCATTGTCTAACATCCCTTGGGTTGGCATCCATCAAGGAGCCCCAACCTGTCGCGGTTGGCGCTGCGCTGGCAGATCATGATAGCGATGTGCGCGGGAGCGGCCAGCGATGCGATGCCTGCATGACGGCCTCGGTCTGAATTTCACGGCTCATCCGGCCGCTAGCGACGCCGTCGAGAAAACGCCTTGACTGCGAATGCTAGCAAGGCTATTAGCGTTCAACCGGTCTTCTTCGCGGCCGCGGTTTGCATTAGGGTGTGTCTCTGCCACAAAGTGCGCGGGGCAGGGTCCAAACCTTTGCAGGGCCGGCACTCGCAAACATTGGCCAATCATACAGATGCGCGCATGATGCCGCATTGCGGGAGCTGGGATGCTTTCACGTTTTCTCACAACCACCGCCGATTTTGCCGTCGATCTTGGCACTGCCAATACGTTGATCGGTTCGCCCGGCCGTGGAGTGTTGCTCAATGAACCCTCGGTAGTCGCGGTGGAAACCGAGAGCCGGCGCGTGCTATCGGGCCGGTGCGCCGTGGGGCACTTGGCCCGTCAAATGCAAGGTCGCACACCCGAAAGCATTACGGTGGTGCAGCCATTGCGGCAGGGCGTGGTGGCCGACTTTGCCGCCTGCGAAGCCATGTTGCGTTACTTCCTGGTGAAGCTGCGCCCGCAAAGATTCAGCAGTCGGCCGCGGTTGCTGATGGGCGTGCCGGGAGCCATTACGCCGGTGGAGAAGCGAGCGCTGTTCAACAGTGCCTTGCGGGCGGGGGCGGGGCAGGTGCTGCTCGTACCCGATGCCAAGGCCGCGGCCATAGGCGCGGGGCTGCCCATTGCCGAGCCGGTGGCCAATTTGATTTGCGATATTGGCAGCGGCACGACCGAAGTGGCCATCATCACGCTGGGCGACGTGGCGGCCAGCCAATCGATTCGCGTGGGCGGCGAGTCGATGGATCAAGCGATTATGGACTATCTCCGCCGAAATTACAGCCTGCAGATCGGCGCCGGGGCGGCCGAGCAACTCAAGCTCGAGATCGGCAGTGCCTGGGCACTGGACGAAGAACAGACCGCCCTCGTTCGCGGCGTGGACATCGTGGGCGGAATGCCGCGAAAGGCCACGGTAACCAGCGAAGAAATCCGCGACGCTTTGCTGGAACCTTTGGATCGGATTGTCGAAGCCATTCGCGGCACGGTCGATGCGTGCTCCGCGGAGTTGGCCGGCGATCTGGTGGACCAGGGGCTCGTGCTGGCGGGTGGAGGAGCCAGGCTGCAGGGGTTGGATCACTACCTAACCGAACGGACGGGCCTGCCGACCCGCGTGGCTCCCAATCCCGACGAAGCGGTGATTACCGGCGTGCTGCGTTGTTTACAGAACTTGCCGCTTTGGCGAAGCAGCCTGGAGTCGAGCGATGACGAAATCTGAGTCGCCTCGCGAGGCTGCCCTCGCCGTGCAAAACTATGTGTTCGCATGTGGGCTGTTGGCGGCGGCCGCGCTGGCCATGCTGCCCGCCCATGTTTCCGATAAGATTCGAGCCTCGTGGCACACCGGCTTGCGACCCGGTCTCACCATCGCCGGCATGGCTCGCAACTGGACGGGCGACAACCTGGGTTGGCTGGCCCAGGCAAAACAACAGGCGGAAAGTGCCCAAGGCATGGCCGACGAACTGGCCCTCTTGCGAGAGCAGCGCGCCGAACTGCAAGCCCGCGTTGCCCTATTGAGCGGCCGATTGCATGCCGTGCAAGACGCATCGCAACGACAAGGCTCGTTGTTGCGTGATGAACTGGTGCCGGCTCGTCTGCTGGGTTTGCAGTCGCAACACCTCTTGCAGCAACATGGCCTGTTGAGCCTGCAAGCTTCGCAGGGGGTGGCGCCGGGCGATTACGTGGTGGAGAGCGCCGAGTGCGTGGTGGATGTGGGCGGCCGCGTGGGAGTGGCGCCGGGTATGTTGGTTGCCGCTGGCATGCAGGTTCGAGGAAAGTTGCTGGAAGTGGGCCATCAAACTAGCACCTTCTTACCGGTTCGAGCTGCTCGATATCGCGACGTGGTGCGGCTGGGAACCATGCACGAGGGCGAATTGCGGCTGGTGGCCAAAGGTATTTTGGAAGGTACGGGCGAACCACTTTGCCAGATCAAAATGGTGGATCTAACCGCGCCCGTGGCCCCGGGCGACTTTGTGTTCACCAGTCTGGAAGACGCTCCCGGCGAGCAAGCTTTATGGTATGGCAACGTGGTGGACGTTCGTCAAACGCCCGGCCAGCCTCACTGGGAAATCGCGATGCAGCCAGCCACCGACAACGGCTTTACCCCCTTGGCCGTGGTGCGGCGTTCGCTTGACGATACTTCATCGGGAGATGACCGGCTGGCGAATTCAGGATTTTCGAACTGACAATTCTGCAGGCCGTGGAGAACTTTGTTGAACTGAAGTTTGACCGCGGTTTGCCTTGTGGCGTGGTGGCGATGGATTACTTCTTACTGTTTTCGGCGTTGTATTTGCTTAGCGCGGCCCAGTTGGCATTGGCGCCGGCGCTCGCCCTGGGGCAGGCGACTCCCAATTTTCTGGCGGCCGCCGCGGGCGTTTGGATGCTGGCATTTCGCGACGAACGCAGCCTGGTGGCGGCCTCGCTGTGGGGTCTCGCGGCCGATATGGCAAGCGGCGGTCGGCTAGGGCCGGCCATGGCCGTTTATCTACTGATGGCGTTTGCTTTGCTACGTCTGCGACCGCCTGCTCCCTTGCCGGGTTGGCTGCTCATGGCAGCCGCGTGTCTGGCCGTCATGGTCATCACTTTGGCCGAGACCGCCGCCCGCGCGGCGTTGAACGGTGCACTGAGCTTAGAGACGCTGTGGCCGTTGTGGTGGGGAACGGGAGTCTATTCGGCAATCATGGCGGGCGGGATCATGTTTCTGGTTCGCAGCGCGGTCGCCATCTTTGGAGCCGATGAGCCTGCGCCTTGGGGCGCTGGCTAACCGGCCGTTCTTCCCTCGTGTCTGGTTGGTGCTCGCGAATCGTGTCGCAAATTACCGCTTCTCATTCCGAAGTTGCTTCCGCGCGGGAGTGGTCCGCGGCCGTTCCTGAGCGGGCTCGGCCAGCGCTGGGACTTGGCTTTGCTGGCCGTTCGCGCCTGCTGCTGGCGGTGTTTGCCCTGGCACTCTTGGTGGTGGGCCTGCGATTAGTGCAACTGGAAGCCAGCCTGGGCGAGGACTATCGCCGCGCGGCCTTAATCCCCGTTGAGACCAGGGAAAACCTGCCGGCCGCGCGAGGGCGAATCTTAGCCCGTGATGGTACGGTGTTGGCATTCGACAAGCCGACCGCCGCGCTGACCATGCACTACCGCTACTTGCAGTTGCCTCCCGACGAAAGCTGGCTGCGGCGGCAGGCGCGCATGAAGCTTCCTCGCGGCGAGCGAGGCATTCCAGAAAAGGTACGCGCCGCCGAGGCACGGTTCGAAATAGAACTGGACTCGCTCCACGCGCGCCTTGGTGAACTTTGCCAGGTGTCGTCCGAAACCTGGGAGGCTCGGCGGCTGCGGATCACCCGCCAGGTGACTTCCATGGCTGCTAGTGTGAACGAACGCCGGCGGCAGAAGTGGGCAGAGCGTCGCGAGAAGCAGCGACTGCCCGATACGCGTGATTCCTGGTTCGGCAGGGCAATGAACCGTCTGCAAGACCTGCTCGAAGCCGAATCGGCCGGAGAGCCGGCGCCGATTGTGATTGCCGAAGAACTGGCGTTCCATGTGTTGGCCGACGATTTGCCCCTGGCCGCGGCCGCCGCTATTGAGAGCCGGCCAGATGACTTTCCCCAGGTACAGGTGATCACGCGTACCCGGCGTTACTATCCTCAGGGAAGTCTGGCGGCACACGTGATCGGTTACCTGGGGTCAGCCGATCATCCGCAGGCCGACGGTCAAGCAGCGCCGCACGACCCACCGTGGGTGGGAAAGCAAGGTGTTGAGGCTGCCTACGAACCCATGTTGGCTGGTCGGAGCGGATCGGAAACGCGATATAGCAATCGCAGCGGCGAACTGTTGGGAAGGGCGTTGATTGCCGAGCCGCAACCGGGGGGCGATATTGTGCTGACGCTCGACCCCGCTCTACAACACAGCGTCGAAAGCCTGATCGCTAGCGCTGTCGAGCGCAACCGGCAGTTAGCCCGCGATGCCATGGCGGATGCGGCCGGAGGCGCCATCGTGGTGATCGATGTGGAGCGGGGTAACCTCCTGGCGGCGGCCTCCGCGCCAAGCTTCGATCCCGGCGCGTTCATGCGGGGCGACTCCGGTGAAATCGACCCGCTCCTGACCGCGGCCGACCATCCCCTCTTCAATCGCTTTAGCCAGATGGCCCAACCGCCGGGCTCGGTCTTCAAAATGGTCACGGGGGCAGCCGCCATGGAACGCGGCGTGCTCGAGCCCGAAGAACACTTCTACTGCCAAGGCTTCTTGAACAACGCGGGTGGGCATCGTTGCGCCATTTTCTTGCAGCATGGCGTCGGCCACGGCGAACTGGCGCTCGAGGGCGCCCTGGCCGAAAGTTGCAATGTATTCTTCTTCCGGGCGGCCCAGCGCGTTGGCTCCGAGGCCTTAACGCACTGGGCCCATCGACTGGGCTACGGACAGGCCACCGGTTGCGACCTGCCCGGTGAAGCCAGCGGCAACGTGCCCAACGCCCGCGCGGCCACCGCGGACCAACCTTGGCGGGAAGGCGACACGCTGGGCTTTGCCATCGGACAAGGGACCCTCACCGCAACACCCCTGCAGGTGGCCGTGATGACGGCCGCCATTGCGAATGGCGGGATGCTCGTGAAGCCGCATGTTGTGGCCAGGGTGGGGCTCGCACATCGGCTAGGAAGCGATGAGAACGTGCCCTCCACGCCCGAGGTGGTTGCCGAGCCGATCGAGGGCCTGCGGACAGAAACGCTGCAAGCCCTGCGAGAAGGCATGGAGCAAGCCGTGCGGCATCCTCGCGGAACGGCTTACGCGGCCTTGGGCCAACTCCCCTTCCCCGTGGCTGGCAAGACGGGCACCGCCGAGGTGGGTGGGAACGCGGCTTCCCATGCCTGGTTTGCCGGTTACGCGCCCGCCGACCACCCGCAAGTTGCGATCGTGGTGGTGTTGGAGCATGGCGGCAGTGGCGGCGCTACGGCTTCGCTGATCGCCGCGCGTACGCTCGATCGCATGCAGCGCTTGGGATACTTTCGCCGCTAGACGCGATCGGTGCGACAAATCGCCTGTCTGCCAACATTTCCTGGAAGTGGTGAATTGCACGAACGGATGGCCCGTGCTCCGCCCTGGGTGGGCGGTTCGCCGGTTTGCTTTATTTTATTGGCCGCTTGGCTCGGCGGGCATGGGCAGGTGCAAATCCACGCGATTATGCATGGTACAGAGACCGTAACGTCGGCCGTCAAACACCCACATGCCGCTCGATTTGTCTTCAGCGATAGGGAATAGCGGGTTGCCTGCGAACTTGCTCCAGTGGATCAAGTCGCTGGAAACCGCCACGCCCGTGCCCCACAGGCGCGGGAGCGTTTCGCTACCCGTGCCATGCAACAAGGCATAGTATTTTCCCTGATATTTGATGACCTGATTGAGCGCGATCATGAGCTTGTCGTACGGTTGCGGGCCAGGCTTCAGAACGGGCTCGTCTTGCACATTGGTCCAAACCTTGCGGTCTTTGCTGGTGGCGAGCCATACACCTGCGTCGCGTCGTTCGTAGAACAAATACCACACGCCGTCTTCCACCATGGCAAAGGGTGTTCCAAAGGGTCCGGCGGGAATGGGCTCACCGTTTGCCAGGCGAACATCGAGGGTGCCTTCGCGCTTCCATTCAACCCCATCGGGCGAAGTCAGCATTTGAGCCTGGTCCCCCTCGCCTTCGGCAAACATGTAGTAAGTTCCCTCATGCTTGAGGACCATCATGTCTTCCACCCAGTGTGCTTTGTAGATCGGGTTCTTAGGATGCCGCGTCCAATGCTTACAGTCTTGGCTGGTAGCTAGCCCGAGCATTTTTTGGCCCTCGCGCGTGCCATCGTAGCCGGTGTACCACATGCGGTACTCACGTCCCTCTCTTATGATCCAGCCCCGCTCGCGGATTCGCGCATCCCAGTGGCCTTCGCCGGCGGCCTTAAAGACCGGGTTTCCCCAGTAGGAACCGAACTCGACCAGCTCACGCGGCACCTGGTCGGTAATCGCCGAGTCTTTGGCAGTCGGCGATTGCGCGGCGACAAAAGAAGGAACGATGAAAAGCAACGCTGCTGCCAAACTTCGATGCAAAATTAGCGTCATGATCGGCGAATCCGCGGGGGTTAGGAGGGGGGAGCACAGCGGCGTTTGCGGGCCGGAGGAATGAATGTTGGCCATTATAACCGGAATAATCGCGTAAGGCGTTCCCGCCCTGCGTTCACAAATGAATCTTCCCGGCCGACATCGAAGGCCAAAGCGGCGTAGAGTTTCCCTTGAAGTATTACGAAATAGGGAAAGTCTCGGGTCACTCGTCAGGCGATGTTCTCGCCGACGTGCGGCGGCCCGATCGATCGCTCCCCACCGAATTCCTGGCTGCTAACATCGGCGAACTGTCCCATGCAAAAGGCCCAATTCGATCTCCACGATACGGTAGAACGCAGCCACTGGTGGTTTGTGGCGCGGAGAGCCATCGTTCGCTCTATCGTGGAAGAAGTTCTGCCCTCGCGCAGCGGTAAGAAGATCGTAGATGTGGGCTGCGGCACGGGGGGCAATCTGGCCGACCTGGCCAACGATTACCAATGCCTGGGAATCGATACTTCAGAAGACGCCATTCGTCTGGCGCGCCAACGGTTCCCTCAAATTCCATTCATTTGCGGCCGGGCGCCGGCCGACTTGGAAGGCGCGGCGGCGACCGCGGATCTCTTCCTGCTGATGGATGTGCTCGAGCATGTGCCCGACGACTTTCTCATGTTCTCGGAGTTGCTCGCGGCCGCCCGTTCGGGAGCGCAGTTTCTGATCACGGTGCCTGCCGACATGGCTTTGTGGAGCCCTCACGACGAGGCCTTTGGCCATTACCGGCGGTACGATCGCCAGCGGCTATCGGCTATTTGGAAGGGCCTGCCAGTCCGGGTGCGACTGCTGTCGCATTTCAATTCGCGGCTGTATCCCATCGTGCGCGCGATCCGCCAGCGCAATCGTCAAAAACACAGCACGGCTGGCGCGGCCGGAACCGATTTCAAACTGCCATCGCGGTCGATCAATTGGTTGCTGCGAGCGATCTTTCAAGCCGAGCAGAAGCGACTGCTGGGCGTTCTCCACGGACGCGAAGGTTACCGCCGCGGCGTCAGCTTGCTGGCCCTGGTGCAACGCCAGGTGGGCAAAATTGAGCCGCGCGCGATTCCTGCGGAGTTGGCGGAGCGCGACGTTCAAATGCCTGCAAGTCCGACGGCGCCTCAGCAGGCCAGCGCTGCCGCGCGCGACGATGCGCTGTTGCCGGTGGGCTCGCAGTCCCCTGGGGTAGAATCTTTCGCGCATCCCTGAACAGGCGCGAAGCCTACCGCTGCGTTTGCTGTCGCCCCGCCATCAATCGATCGCCCAACTCGCGAATTCGCGGGTCTCCATCGATACGGGCGGCCTCGATGAGTTGCCGGTGGGTCGCCAGATCATTCGTGGTCGCTAGCAGCGATAAGGCCGTGAGACGCACCTCCGCATCGCTGTCGGTGGCTAACCACCATAGCCACGGACGCGGGTCGATGGAGGTCAGCCGCGGTACTTGTTCGACCCATAGCCGCCGAACCTCGGGATTCGGGTCGGCCAGACGCCGCGCCAATTCCAAATGCGATGGCCGGAAGCCGCGACGCTGGAGTTCGAACTCGGCAGCGTCATTCGCCTGCGGATCGCCGTCTCGAAGCATGCTCAGCAGCGAGGCCGTGTTTCGTCGCTTCAGTTCCACCAGGTCCCAGGTAACCGTGGGCGTGGCGCCCTCGCCCATCCGAGAATTCGCCGCGGCTTCCCTGGCAGAATGACTCGAACGGATCGCCTCCTGCATCGCCTCGTCGGCTTTCGCTCCTTCTGGATCGGCGGTCTGAACCAGCAGCGTGGGCATCGGAACTTCCACATTGGCAGCGACCAAGTTCTCGCCCGAGTTGGGCACCTCCGTTGCGGCGGCGCTGACCGAAGTTGGCGGCGACTTTCCTCCAGGCGGATTGCCTGGGAGCGGCGATGGCAGATTCTTCTTGTCCGCCGCAACGGGTTTGCTTCTTCCCAAATGTCCTGGCTGCCAGCGGCAATTTCGGAAGACTTGTTGGCAATGGGCGGTCAGCTGGAAGCGATCCACGCCCGAGGGCAGGTTCAATTGCAACAGCCACTCCGCCAAGGCGGCCGATTGTTCCGAAGACCAACCACTGAAATTCGCCGAAGCCAATGCCAACCGCTCTGCCAGATAGTTGCAATCGCCAACTTCACTTGGCGATTGCGACCACTGAGCGATGGTACGTTTCAGCCGGGCTAACGCCGCTTCGCGAACTTCCGACCGCGGCGACGCCAGGCAATCGACCAATGCGGCCAACCCGTCGCGGTTCATTTCTCCCAGGCAAAGGATCAAGCCATCGATTTCGCCGAGCGGCGCCGATTCCAATTGTTCTCGCCAGTAACTTGCCAACCACGATTTGTGCTGATGGAAAGCCCAGCCAAAAACTGCCAGCATCGATGCCAGAACGATTGCCGGCAGGAGCTTCGATCGCTTCTTCTTCGGTAAGTGCAACTGGGCCGCGGCGGTTGCCAGGGTGCGCGTTGTCATGCGTCTTTGCTGGCAGTGGGAGGGAAGGTTGGCGACGAAGAGCACGCCGCGCAGCACTGCTTTCGCCCTGCTGGCGAAGGGTGCGCGGAGAGGAACTCTAGCTAGCGCGGTGTTCGGCTGCAAGGTCAAGCCGTCGCCAGGGCTTGCTAGCGGCAATAGCCTGGCATGCCTCGCTGGCAGTCGCTTGAACAGCGGATGCGAGAGTTGGCCGAACATCGATCCCTGGGCGGCAGGGAATGCCTTCAGGCCGAGACACGTGGCTTGCGCGTCTCGGCCTGTAAGCTTAAACTGCTCGGCGCTGTGCGTTCGATTCTATTTAGCGAATCGGCGCCATGCCTGGCCGCGTGGCGTTGGCGGGCGCCTGGCTATTGAGCCGTTGCAGAATCACCGGCGTGATGTCGATCGTGCCTTCGTGGTAAACCACGTCGCGATTGATCTGCTCGATCACATGCTCCGGCTTGTTCATATCCAGCGGCTCGCCGTTGAACCGCAGCACCAGGCGGATGCCCGTTTGGCGGCTGTAGTAGGTAACTTCGGCAAGCACCTGTTTGTACAGGTTGTAGGCCATTTCAGCTTCACGCTCGATGAACCGCTTGCGTTCGAGCTGCACCGACAGATTGAGGTCGGCCACTTCCTTGGTGATGGCGGTCTCCACCGTTTTGAAGTCGGGGCTGCCCTGGGCGTACTCCTGCAGCTTGACCTGCATCTGCTTGACGCGTTCTTGCCGCGATCGAATATCGATCTGCGTCATATCCACGGCGGATTGCAGTTCGGCCTTTTGGGCCTTGAAGCCGGTGTGGTTCTTGAAAATGTAGTTGAGATCAATCAACGCCACTTCCGGGGCTGTCCCGCGCTGTTGCGCTTGAACCAAAGATGCCGTACCTGTGCAAAAGACCATGGCCGCCAGCAACGACGGCAAAGAAAATTGTTTCACAGCTATCGCTCCCCTGAAGCTGGTAACAAAGCCGCGCGGCCCCTGGTACTTGGCTTGACAAAGCCAATAGGCCCCGCGGCGCACTCGTTCTATCCCATAGTTTCGGCACATCCGGCATAGTCGATACAGCCAAAACCTGGGGAAGACTCGCTTCTCGCCTGTGTGCTGGGGTTTTCACCGCCATTTGTCGCTGGGATGGGATGCTGACGAATGCGACATGCACGAGGCGGCGCTCGGAACCTTGAACTGCGAGGTTCGCTTGCTCCCGCTTACCAAGCCGCGGAGAAGTTTGCTTGACACCAAGTCTCTCAACAATGGAAGATGACTTCCGTTGCACCTGCAGCCACTGGCTCTCCAGAAGGAGCGGTTCGGCGTTGGCTCACTTCTTTCGTTGCAATCGCGGAGGCGGAACGATGCTCGCCAGATTCATCCTGACGTTGGCAAGCTGGGGCGCGATAACTTCGACTTTGAGCGCGCTGGAAATCCCGACCTCGATGCTCGAGCTATGCGATCAAGCGGATCTGATTGTGGAGGTTCGGCCCGGTGCTTCGAAGGCGATCCCGGATGCGAACTTCAGCCGGTTGTACCGGGTGCAACTCACCATCTTAAACGAGCTGAAAGGCAAGGCTCCGTCCGATACGATCAACGTGATCTATGGTCGTGACAGCGTTTGCGCAGATCCTCCGTTCTATCCCGAAGGGAAACACGTCTTCGCGTTTCTCTCCTGGCACGACGACATTCGCGTATTTCTGACCGTGGGGCGTTCCCACGGAACGATCTCTGGAACGGAAGCCGAGCTCGATGTGATCCGCGCGCGGATTCAGGAAGCGGTTGCCATTGCAGATGAACCGCCAAGCCAGAGCCGCCAGGCACGAGTCACCGAGTGGTTTGTCCGCTGCTTGGAAAACCGGGCGACGTTCGCCGCCGGACTCGACCTCTACACCGTAAACCTCTGGGGCGATCCGCCCCCGATCGCGGAAATCAATCCGCTCAGCGTTGAGCAACAGCGGCGCGTCGTGGGGGGCATGGTCCGGGCGGGCTACTTTCCTGAGTGTCTGCTGGAATTGATCCAAGGGCTGAAAGACCCCGCGCTCGAATTCCAACTGCTCGCGTCGATTCAGCAAGGGCAGGGCGGATCGGAGCTGATGAAGTTCGTCGCCCAATGGACCGATAACCGAGAGGCTATGCGCGTTGCCACCAACTATGAGCGGCTGCGAAACCCGGCCGCCGAGTTCATCGCGGCCTATGGCGGAATTGACTATCAGGCGGCGGCTGCGAAGCTGACCGCCGCGACTTCGATGCAGCGAACCGCCAGGAGTGTGCCCGACGTGCCTGGCTTTGCCAAGAGGGCATTGCCTGGCGTGGGTCGTCATTTTGGCCAGAGGGGCGTCTCGACTTCTCGCAAACCGCTGGAGGCGAAGTGAGGGCCAGCGCCCACGCAAGGGGCCAACTCAGCCCATCAACCCTTCAATGGGGTTCCCATTGTAAATATGGTGAGGACGACCGAGATCATCCTTCCAGGCGGCCGTGGCGGGAATGCCGAGTGCCTGGTAGATGGTGGCCGCCATGCCTTCGGGCGTTTGCGGTCGTGTGGCCGGGTGTCCGCCTTGCTTGTCGGAAGAGCCCACCACGTTGCCGCCTTGAACGCCGCCGCCGGCGAAGAATACGGTCTGCACCGCGCCCCAATGATCGCGGCCGGGCAGGCGATAGGTGCTGTTGGCGCCGCCGCCAAAAACCCTGGGCGTGCGGCCGAACTCGCCGGCCATCACAATCAGGGTCTCGTCCAACATTCCCCGCTCGCTCAGGTCGTCGAGCAGTGCCGATACCGCCCGATCGGTGGGCGGGAACAGGTAGTTCTTGAAGTTCGGGAAAGCGTTGCCGTGGGTATCCCAGGTTTCGTTGTTGCCCAGGTTCACCTGCACCAGGTTCACGCCGGCTTCCACCAACTGACGGGCCATCAATAGCGACCAACCAAACACGTTGCGGCCGTATTGATCTTGCACCTTGGGGTCGGCGTTGAGCACGTCGAACGCCGCCTGCGTCTTTTCATCGGCCAACAGCGAGACGGCCTGTTGCCGCAACCGGTCGAACGATTCCACATCGGCGAAGCGTTCGAGCTCGGCCCGCTGCCGTTCCACGCTGCCGAGCAGGTTCATCCGCTTGCCCAGTCGCTGGAGACCTAACCCTTCTGGCAAGGCCAGGTGCGGCGCTTGAAAGCGATATTGATCGGGCGACTCGGCGCCGCGCGAGTGATGGAAGCCGTACTCGGGGTACGCTCCATACTGCGAAGGGCTATAGGGCGAGGCTTTAATGAACCACGGGTCGCGGCGGGTTCCCATCAGGCCGGCAAACTGGCCCGGGATGGTGCGGCCCGTGCGGTGGACGAGCACCTCGGGCAGAATGACCGCCGGCGGCAGATTGTTGCGCGGCTGGGTAACATCGCCCACGATCGCCGGGATGGAAGGCCAGTCTTGCGGACGCGGGCCGCCGGGGCTGAAGCCCGTAGGCATGGGCGTGCGACCGCTGAGCATGACCATGTGGCCTTGCGAGTGCTCGTTGTACGGATGCGAAAGCGATCGCACCAAGGCCCACTTGTTGCTGCGCTGGGCCAACAGCGGGAGATGCTCGCAGATTTGAATGCCTGGCGTGGCCGTGTCGATGGGCTGGAACTCGCCGCGAACCGAATCCGGAGCCTCGGGCTTGGGATCGAAGCTATCGATCTGCGACAGCCCGCCCGAAAGAAAAATGTAAATGACATTCTTGGCAGTGTGGGCTCGAGCGGGTTCGGCCGCGCGCAGCCCTGCCAGGTGATTCATACCCAAGCCGAGCAGCCCCACGGTTCCGGCCTGTACGGCCACTCGCCGACTCATGCGTGGATGAGCGAAAGCAGTGGCCTGTTTATTTGGCAACGAGGGCACGGGCATCTCCAGCATCTCCCGGCATTAGGTGGGGTGGCGATCCATTCCAGGCGGGGGGGCGACCTGCAGCGGCAATTGGTTTGCAGCTTACCTGATCCCATCAAGATTCGCCAATACTTTATTGGCCCGTCTGCCACGGGCCCACGGGCAACGCTCTTGATCCTCGGCGGCCCGCGGGATAAACTCCAATGAACACCGCTGGTCGTCCACGTAGGATTTCCAGGGGGTGTATCAATTTTCTTGATTGTCTGCAGAAATCCATGACGCAATTTCGCTCCCTTCTGCCGCTGCTCCTGCTAGGACTGCAAAGACCATAGGTCTTGGGCACTGGGACACCGCGTTTCCCGCTGAATCTTCAAACCCCAAGGCCTTGCCAAGCCTTGGGGTTTTTTTGTTATTTGCCCGTCAGAGTTTTCCTCATGAAGCGTATTCGATTTTACTTTCTCCGAACCAGGGCTCGACTGGTGCTAGCCGGGCCGGCTCGTTAACGCCGATCCTCGCCCCCGCCGGGCGAATCGCGCGTGAACCAGTCGGCCGCTCCGCCCGTCCCGTTTACGTTGAAATCGACACGCAACCGCAAATTTTCGTGCGGTCGCCGTTGTGGGAAACCATGGTTGGCCGATCAATAGCTTCGCGCCTGGACCGCAATCGCCGCCCGTTCGCAGCAATCCCCAGAAAGTAACCGCTCATGTCCGAATCTCGTCGCATTGTGATTTTTGACACCACGCTCCGCGATGGCGAGCAGTCGCCCGGCGCGAGCATGAACATTCCGGAAAAATTGGAAGTTGCCCAGGCGCTCGTCGACCTGGGCGTGGACGTGATCGAAGCCGGGTTCCCCATCGCCTCGCAGGGCGATTTTGAAGCCGTGCAGCGCATCGCCAACGATATTACCGGGGCGACCATCTGTGGTCTGGCCCGTTGCAACGAGGCCGATATCGATCGCGCCTGGGATGCCCTGAAGGGGGCCGAACGCTCCCGAATTCATGTGTTCCTCGCCACCAGCGCCATTCACCGCGAATTCAAATTGCGGATGAATAAAGACGAGATCGTGGAAAGGGCCATCGCCGGCGTCAGTCGCGCCGCGAATTATTGCGACGACGTGGAGTTTTCGCCGGAAGACGCCGCGCGCACCGAGCCCGACTTTTTATGCCAGGTGGTCGAGGCAGCCATCAACGCCGGGGCCACCACGGTGAACATCCCCGACACGGTGGGTTACGCCACGCCCGCTCATATGGCGCGGGTCATCAGCACGCTGCGCGGTCGGGTGCCCAATATCGATCGAGCGGTAATCAGCATTCATTGCCATAACGACCTGGGGCTTGCCGTGGCCAACAGCCTGGCCGCGGTGGAAGCCGGCGCCGGCCAGATCGAATGCACGATCAATGGCATCGGAGAGCGCGCCGGCAACTGTTCCCTGGAAGAAATCGTGATGGCTCTTCGCACCCGCAATGATTTTTATCAATGCGATACGAGCATTCACACGCAGCGGTTGGTGCCGACCAGCCGCCTCGTTTCCCGCGTGACCGGCCTTCAGGTGCAGCGCAATAAAGCCATTGTGGGCCGCAACGCCTTTGCCCACGAAGCGGGCATCCACCAAGATGGCATGCTCAAAGAGCCGAGCACCTACGAGATCATGCGGCCGGCCGATGTCGGTTTTGCCGCCACGGACCTGGTGCTCGGCAAACACAGCGGCCGGGCAGCCCTGGCCGACCGGGCGCGCTCGCTCGGCTTTCATCTTACGGGCGAGCAGCTTCACGCGGTGTTCACACAGTTCAAAGAACTGGCCGACAAGAAGAAGGAAATCTACGACAGCGACATTGCCGCCCTGTGCGAACAGCAGATTCGCGACATGCCAGTTCGTTGGAATTTCGTGTCGTACGAAATCACCACGCAAACCGGCCAGCCCCCCAAGGTTCGCCTCCACTTGCGGCACGGTAAAGAAGATATCGCCGTGGAGCACGCGGGCGGCGATGGCCCCATCGACGCCGTGTTCTTGGCCATCGAACAGGCCACCGGCATCGCGGTTACCGTCAAAGACTTCCGCGTGCAGAGCGTTTCGAAGGGCAAAGACGCCCAGGGTGAATCGACGGTGGAACTGGAACACCAAGGCCGCATTCACCGCGGTCGGGGCGTTTCGACCGATAGCCTCGAGGCGGGCGCCAGGGCGTTCCTCGATGCGGTCAACCGGATTGCCATGATGGCTGGATTGCCGGCGGCTGCCACAACCGAAAATGCGCCGGCTGCCATCTAGACCTCCTCACGCTCGGCCGGTGAATATCTTTCCAAACTCGGTTGGTGGCTGAGGCCAAACCGGCTAGAATGGCGGAGCAATCAACCCGCGTTGATTCGTTGGCTGGGCCGACTCTTCTTGAAGGGATTGGCGCCCGTCGGCGAATCAACGCGCGCGCCCGCCGAAATGATCCCACCTGCATAGCGGAATCACAGCCATGAAACATACCGCACGGCATTGCTCGGTTGGTTTGCACGCCACGCCTCGCTTCTCGCGGCGCGAATGTTTAACGGCGGGGGCCTTCGCCGGGCTGGGCCTCTCGCTCCCTACCTGGTTTGCCACGCGCGCGGCCGCGGCAGGCTCTGAAGGCGGCACATTTGGCCAGGCCAAGAGCGTCATTATTATTTATCTGCATGGCGGCCATCCTCAGCACGAAACCTTCGACCCCAAGCCTGAGGCGCCGGCGGAAGTGCGGGGCGAGTTTGGACAGATCGCCACGCGGCTTCCTGGCTATCACTTCAGCGAGTTGTTCCCGCGGATGGCGGGCATCGCCGACAAGCTCACCATCATTCGCTCGCTCACCCACGGCAACACCAACCACGTGCAGGCCTGTTTGCCCGCGTTAACCGGCCATGTACATGGCCCCGAGGTGCGAGGCAAAGGTGATTTTCCGCCTTCCGAAAGCGACTTTCCGCCCTACGGCGCGGTAATCGATCACTTGCGAGGACCCGAAACCGGCGTGCCCAATTGGGTGCAGGTGGGGCCGCAAATGACCCGCAGCAACGGCACCGTGCTGCATGGACAACTGCCAGGCTTTTTAGGCCGCCGCCATAGCTCGCTGGTGATCGACCAGGACTTGCAAGCCGACGACGTGGTGATTGAGGCCGTGGCGGGGGCCGAGGGCATGACGGCGCTTCGCCTGGAGAATCGACGAGACCTGCTCTCGCAAATCGACGCGCAACGTCGGCTGATGGAACGCTCCGCGGCCGCTCGCAGCATGGACGACTACTTCCAGAAAGCGTTCAACCTCCTCACCTCGGGCGAGGTGAACGCGGCCTTCCAGCTAGCGAAAGAACCTGCCGCGCTGCGCGATGCCTATGGGCGACATCACGTGGGCCAAAGCTGCTTGCTGGCGCGGCGGCTGGCCGAAGTGGGCGTGCCCATGATCAACGTGCACTTCTGCCGCACGCCGCGAGGCTCGTGGGACACGCACGGCAACAACTTCAAACAGATGAAAGACTCGCTCGCCCCCACGCTCGATCAGGCCTACACGGCCCTGGTCAACGATTTGGGCGAACGCGGCCTGCTCGATCAAGTGCTGGTGGTGGCGATGGCGGAATTCGGTCGCACGCCCACCGTCAATCGCAACTCGGGTCGCGATCATTGGCCGTTTGTGTATTCGGCGGTGATGGCCGGCGCCGGCGTCCAGCCAGGCGCCATCTACGGTAGTTCGGATCGGTTGGGGGCCTACCCGGCTTCGCGGCCGCACGATCCAAAGGACTTCGCCGCCACGCTGTACCACTTGCTCGGCGTGCCGGCCGACACCATCTTGCACGACCAAACCGGCCGACCGCACTCGCTGGTCATCGGCCGCAAGATCGATGGCCTGCTTCGCGCTTAACGGCAGGCACGAGTGCCTCGTGACATGATACGCCGGGGCATACGGCCTGGCCTGCTATCAGCGAAGCCACCGTCCTTCAGGCCAGAGGCCAAGCACTATTCAACTTTCCAGATTCGCACCGCTCCATCCCTTCCTCCCGAAGCCAGCAAGGCGCCGTCGGGCTTGAAGACAACGGTATGGACGGCCGTTTTGTGGCCCAGGTAGGTCGCCAGAAGTTCGCCTGTTTCGGGGTTCCAGAGCTTCACCGCCCCTTCTTGGCCGGCCGTGGCCAGGCGGGCTCCGTCGGGTGAGTAAGCCACGGCCCACAGGTCGCCGGCGCTGGCTTCGAACGATTTGACGAGGGAGCCAGAATCGGTGTCCCAGATGCGCACCGTGCGATCCCAACCTGCCGAGGCGAGGCGGTGACCGCGGCTGCTGAACGAAAGGCTATTCACGGGGCCGGCGTGCCCTTCCAGTGGGAGTTTTTGCTGGAGGGTTTCGGCATTCCACAGACGAATGATTCTGTCGCTGCCAGCGGTGGCCACGGTTTCGCCGCTCGGCGAGATAGCAACCGCGTAAATGGCCCCAGGCTGTTCGGTGCTGGTGACCGGCTCGTCGCTATCGAGTGACCAAACGCGGAGCCCGCCCTTGCGATCGCCGGCAATAAAGCGGCCATCGCCGCGAATGGCCAGACCCCGCACGGCGTTGGGGTGTTCGAACACGCGGATCGGTGCGGAATTGGTGCGGTTCCAGATCTTGAGCAATCCATCGTCGCCCGCGGTGGCGAGCAAACTACCATCGGCCGAAAATTGCGACGACCAGACCACGCCGCGATGCGCCGGCAACGTGGCTTCCACACTGCGGGTCCGCCAGTCCCACAGCCGCACCGAGCCGTCTTCCACGGCCATGGCCACCGTATCGCTGTTGGGATCGAACGACACCGACCACACCGTGCCAGCGTTGGCCGTGAGCACCGCGACTGGTTCGGCAGACGAAACATCGTTGTTCGTGGCGGGGCCGCCCGAAATGAGCATGCCCAGCAGCAGTCCGGCGACGGCGAGCGTCGAGCTGACACCGGCGAAGATCAGTCGATTTCGCTTTTTCAGACGGGCTTTTTCCACCTGGCAAACCGCTGGCAACTCGGCCGACGTGCCCTGCATGAGCGTGTAGTGGAACTCCAGCACTTCAGCCAGGTCGGTGGCCGTTTGATAGCGATCGGCGGGTTTCTTGGCGAGCAATTCGTCGATCAACTCGGCGAGCCATGGCGGGGCTTCGGGGTTGAGCTCGCGGAGCGGGCGGTGCTTGGTTTCGGCAATTTGCTTGAGAATAGCCAGGGCCGAGTTGCCTTCGAAAGGAGGCTGGCCAGCGGCCATTTCATAGAGAATGGCGCCCAGGCTGAAAAGGTCGGCGCGGTGATCCACGGCCTCGCCCATGGCTTGCTCGGGGGCCATGTAAAGCGGCGTGCCCGTCACAAACCCGGTGCGGGTGAGTTTGACGTCTTCGGCAACACGGGCGAGCCCAAAGTCGGTGAGCTTAACGCGATCGCCGGGCGGCTCGAGCAGGATATTGCCAGGCTTGATGTCGCGATGCGTGAGCCCTTGGGCATGAGCGGCGGCCAGGCCGCGAGCGGCTTGCATGCCGATCCGCACAATTTCCTTCAGCGGTAGCTTATTCTCGCGATGCAGGCGTTCTTCCAGCGTTTCGCCGGCGATGAGCTGCATGACCAGGAAAGCGGGGCCGCCATCGACCGACCGCTCGACCTGGTGCACCGCCACCACGTTTTCGTGCGTGACGGACGCCGCGGCCCTGGCTTCGCGGCAGAATCGCTGCTTGGAGGTTTCATCTTGAGCCAACTCGGGGTCGAGCACCTTGAGCGCCACATTCCGCTGCAGGTGCGAGTCAAAGGCTTCGAGCACCACCCCCATGCCGCCGCGGCCCAGCACCCGCATCACATCAAAATGCCCTAGCCGCCCGAGGTAAGCCGGATCGGTCGGCGGGAGCAAAAAGTTGAGCGAGGTATCGCGGGTGCGCGTGCCGGCATCGGGTGTATCGAGCCGCGGCGCATTGAGCCGCGGAGCGGCCGAAAGGGAATCCGCCAACGCTTTGCCCGCGGCGCGAAAGGCCGGCCAGTAGGCGCTGGTCAGTTCAGGATCGGCCTGGTTGAGCCCTTGCACCACTTGGGAGAAATTGCTTCCGCCGGTGGCAATTTCTTCGAGCTTGGCCTGGCAGCAGGCGCAGTTATCCATGTGTTGTTGGCAAGACTGTTGCTGGTCGGAAGAGAGCGAGCCATCGAGCAATTGCTCCAGTTCGTGGCAGCTCGGACAGTTGGGATGGGCGGTTGACATTGCTATTCGGCCTCATTCTCCAGCGCTTGCACTTCGGTTTTCAATCGGGCCAGCACCCGGCTCTTGGCCACATACACGGCGCCGGGTGAAAGGCCAACTTGCTGGCCCGCCTCGGCGGCGGCCACGCCCTCCACGGCGGTGAGCCAGAACGCTTGCCAGGTATTGGGTTGGAATTCGTGTTTGATGCGATCCATGGCCAGGGCCGCCAAGCGCCGCTGGTACTCCAGCTCCCAAATCTCGTTGCCATCATTGCCGTCGGGCTCTTCGTTCAGCAGGCGGTTGGTGCCGCTATCGCCCGCGGCTCGCGGCCGGATTTTGCGGGCCGAGAGAAAGTTGAACACTTTGTTGCGAGTGACGGTGAACAACCAACCTCGAAAGGTGCCTTGGCTCCGATCGTAATCCAGGCGGTTCATGGCTCCCGAAACAGATCGCAACACGTCTTGCATCACGTCGGCGGCATCGGCATCTTGCAGTCCTCGCTTGCGGGCAAATCCATACACAACAGGTCCATACAAGCCAACAAACTCTTGCCAGGCGGCCTGATTGGCGCCGTCGCGGAGTTGAACCAGCAGGCTTGCTCGAGTCAAAGGCGAGTCACCGACTCCCATAGTCCACACCTGGGGATACCGGCAGGAAAGCGAGATCTTACACACCAAGGGCATGGGGCGCTGGAGGCATTATAGCCGTGCCGGGTTGGCTGACGATGGGGGTGAAAGTTGGTCGACGAGCAAGAATGCACCTAAACCCTGAGATTGGCTGAGATATGGCGATGCGGTCGCGGAGAAGTAACCGCTTGCGGACAGGTTCGCCCTTCGCCTCGCGAAGCGAAGGGCCGCAGGGCGGAACTCGCAGGGCGGCCAAACAATGAATGAACGGAATCCCCTCGGGTTGGCAGCTTTCGTGAGTGACGTCCCATAATCGGCTCGTGGTACACGGCGGAGGCTTCTGGTAAAATCACCGAGGTTCGATGCGTTTTTGTCGGGGTTGTGGCTATTGGCCCATGTTCCCAACTTTGGGGGCGTCTCCGTGGCCAACAGACACCTCTGGCGAACCGCGATCTCCCCACCGCGAAAATAACCGACCCGCCAAGAATTCCCCGACCTGCAAGAAACCAAGAGCGATGAGCGCAAACTCTTTTGAAGACTTACAATCGGTAGCCGCCAGCGGTGGTATCGAGGCCGTGTTCGAGCACCTGCTGAAAAAGTTCGAAGGCGAACAGGCGTTTCACGAGATGCTGCATGCCCGGCTGATGCAATGCCGGTATCGGCTAGGGCTGCCCGTGGCGCAACCGCCCGAACTCGATAAGCTTCAAGAGCCGCTTCGCACCCAGGTCGAAGACGCTTACGTGGCCGCCTACCGCGAAATCGGCCTGGCCTTGCTCAAATCGGGCCGCATTCGCGAAGGCTGGATGTATCTTCGCCCCCTGGGCGATACCGAGGCCGTGGGCAAAGAACTGGAGCAAATCGAGCCCGACGACGAGAACGTGGATGAACTGGTCGAAGTGGCCATCCACGAAGGCGTGTCGCCGCGGCGAGGGTTTCAAATCGTGTTGCAGGAATATGGAATCTGCAATTCCATCTCCATGTTCGAGCAGGCCATGCACAATCGGCCCGTCGAACAGCAACAACAGGTGGTGGCGCTCCTCGTCGACTATTTGCACCACGAGCTCCAAGAGAGCCTGTCGGCGGAAATTGCCCGGCAAGAGGGAACCGCTCCCCCGCCGGGAAGCATCAAAGACCTGATCACCGACCGCGACTGGCTGTTTACCGACGAGGCCTATCACATCGATACCTCGCACCTGCACTCGGTCACGCGATTTGCCCGCCTGGTTGACGATCCGGCAACGCTCGAAAAAGTGATCGACCTGTGCGAGTACGGCAAGCAGTTGGCTCCGCAGTTTCATTACCAGACCGAAGAGCCGTTTGCCGACGTTTACCCCTCGCAGCAACGGTTTTTCGAGGCGCTGGCGGGCCGCAACGTGGAAGCAGCCGTGGATTACTTCCGCAACAAAGCGCAAACGCTGCGGCCCGAGGACCACGGCATTGGGCCGGCCGAGGTGTACGTGGCCCTCCTAGCGCGTTTGGGACGCGACCAGGCCGCCATGGATGCCGCCGCCGAATTCCTGCCGGCCCAGGCTCCGCTCACCGGCTTCGCCCCCAGCCTGTTGGAACTGGCTACGCGGACTGGCGATTACCAGGGCCTGATGGAAGCCTGCCGCAGCCGCAACGACGTGCTCGGCTTTGCCGCGGGGCTTGTGGAAAGCAAACTCGCCAAGTAGACCGATCGCTCGACGGCAGACCCGTTCGCCGTAAAGGCGAACGGGCGAATGCTGCGAACTCTGCCAGTCCCAGGGCCAAAATAGGGCTCGATTGGGAGCCGCTTATTGCTGCTGCTTCTTGCGGATGATGATAAACGCCGCGATCATAACCACAAACAGCACCAGAATTCCCCACCACCACCAAGGCATAGCGTCGGTCTCCGCGAGATGAAGCTGAAATGGATGTGCCCACCAAAGGCCCATACCATATCGGCTCGCCCAGATCGGATCAATCGGCCACCCTCATTGATTTTGTGAGAGCTATGAATCTGGAAGGCAGCATGGCAACCGACGCGAACGCCACTCATCTGGCCGCCATGAATCAACCGTTGATCCGCGACGAGGGCCATCGCAACGCCATGCCGGTTGACGAGTTGGAACGCCGCATGAAGACCTGGCTGGCTGGCGAGTATGAGGCGGCCATCTTTTGGGCAACGGGCGTCGCGGTCGGATACTCACGGTACAAACGCGAGGCCGATTTGGATCCCCCTCTGCATCGGGTCGGACTTCGCCTGGGCGGATTCTGCGTTCGCCGCTAAAATGCGGAGGCGGGGCAATGGATCGGCCGCCGCATTCCTTCCGTTGCGCTCCCTCATATGCCCCTTTGGCTGAGGAGCGGGCGCCAGCGGACGAGCGGAACAATCAGGAGCGTTCGATGTCTGAAGTGACCCGCACCCAAAAAAACACGGCCCAACGAGTCGTTGCGGGGGAAAACTCGCCCGAACTGGCCCCGCCACCCTCCGGGGGTCGCTGGAAGCGGTGGTGCCTGGTGGCCCTTTCGCTCGTCGCGGCCGCCGTAGCCACCTGGAGATTCTGGCCCCGCGACTATGGGCCGGAACCTGTGGCGCCCAAAATGACCCCCACCCTGGTGCAATCGCAGGGGGGGGCGGAAGAAGCCCGCAAGAATCTCGAATGGGCCATCCAGATTTCGCACGACACCAACGCCCGGCTGGCGAAGGTTCACGATTACACCGGCCGGATGACCAAGCGCGAGCGGTATAGCGGCGCGCTGCTGCCCGAAGAAGAAATGGTGGTGAAGGTTCGCGAAACTCCGTTTAGCGTGTACCTCCGCAACACGGCTCCCGAAAGCAAGCTGGGCCAGGAAGCCATTTATGTCGCGGGACGCAACGACGGCAAACTGGTGGCCCACAGCCCCGGCATTGGTTCGTTCTTAGGGCGGATCAACCTTAACCCCACCGGTTGGCTGGCCATGCGCGACAACCTGCACCCCATCACCGATGTGGGCCTGCGAAACCTGATTCGCCAACTGCTCGAAATGGCCGACAAACAGCGTGACTACCTGCTCCGTTGCCAGATCGAAGTGATTGAAGACGCCGAACTTCACGGCCGCCCTTGCCGCAAGCTTTACATTCGCAGCCAGGCGCCCAGCAGCGATTTCCGCATGGCCGTGGCGCAGATCTACTTCGATAAGGAATGGGAGGTGCCGGTCCACTACGAGGCCTACGACTTCCCGCCGGGCGACGACCAGGGCGAACCCGTCTTAATGGAACAATACTCGTGGAAAGATTTGAAATTCAACGTCGGCCTCACCGACAAGGACTTCGATCCCGATAACCCTGAGTACCAGTTTCCTTAACTGCGGAGTGCGGAGAGATTCACAACCCGACGCGTCAGCGAGGGAGTCACCCAAACAACCTTCGCAAGGACTGAGGGCAATCAAAGAATATCTTCCCGCGATGCAGATTGTGCCGCGCTAGCACTGGCATAGAATTTCGTCAGCTAGGAAGTTTCACAAACGTCCCTCGCTAACGCGTCGGGTTGAATCGGGTTGAAATTGCGTGCGGTTATCACAACGGCAATCGAGAACTTGTCATGAAGATCAACGCGCCCTGGGTGCAAAAGCTAATCGGACTCTCCGGCGCGGGGGCCATTCGCGCTTGGATGCGCACGCTCGATTACGCCGTGACCTATTACGACCCTGCCGTCGATCCCGCCAGGGCCGAGTTCGACGGCCAAAAGATCTACGTGTTCTGGCATGAATACCTGCTGCTGCCGATCCACATGCGCGGCCACTGCCACCTGGCCATGCTGATCAGCCGACATCGCGATGCCGAACTACTGGCGAGGGCTGCCCGGCACTTGGGGTTTGCGTGCGTGCGCGGCAGCACCAATCGCGGCGGCGTGGCGGCCTTGCGCGAGTTGGTGCGGCAGGCCTCCAACATGAACCTGGTGATTACGCCCGACGGTCCGCGAGGTCCGCGGCGGCAAATGGCCCAAGGGGCCGTCTACCTGGCGAGTCGCCTCAATCTGCCGCTGGTGGCGATGGGCTACGGCTTCGATCACCCCTGGAGGGCCAAAAGCTGGGACCGGTTCGCCCTTCCCAAACCCTTCAGCCGGGCCCGAGCCGTGGTCGGGCCGGCTCTGGCCATTCCGGCCAATCTCGATCGCGAGGGCGTGGAACATTATCGCCAGGAAACCGAGCGATTGCTGAACCGGCTCACGCTCGAAGCCGAAAACTGGGCCGAGTCGGGCGCGCAAAAGCCAGAAGAACAAGTGGCCCGCCGCGAGGGCGCCTACCATGTGCATACGCCAAAACGGCGGGCCGCTTAATTTCTTACCGGCCCAGCACGTGCCGCAGCGTTCCTTCAAGCTGTGGGTGCCGGAAGTTATAGCCGGTATCGGCCAGTTTCCGCGGGATCACGCGCATACTGGTCAGCAGCAGTTCATCGGCCATTTCGCCCAGGGCCAACTTGGCCGCGAACGCCGGCATGGGGAAGATGGTGGGCCGGCCCAGCACTTTGCCTAACACCTTGGTGAACTCTTTGTTCGTCAGCGGGTTGGGGGCCACCACGTTCATCGGCCCCCGAACTTCGTTGTTCATCAGGGCGTGGTGCAGCGCGCCGATGACGTCGTCGATGCCGATCCAACTCCAGTACTGCTTGCCGCTGCCAATGCGTCCTCCCACGCCCAGCTTGAAAGGCGTGAGCATTTTGGCCAGCGCGCCGCCGCGAGGGCTCAAGATGATCCCGAATCGGGCGAATACGACGCGAATTCCGGCGGCAATCGCGGGAGCCGCGGCGGCTTCCCAATCGCGGCAGACCTCGGCCAAGAAGCTGTTGCCGGCGGGGCTGTCTTCTTGGAGCGGTTGGTCGCCCGAGTCGGGGTAGTAACCAATGGCGGAAGCGCACACCAGCACGCTCGGCTGGCGTTCCAGCTTCGCCAGGGTTTCACACAGCAGGCTCGTTCCTTGCACGCGGCTATCGCGGATGCGTTTCTTGCGAGCTTCGGTCCACCGCCCGGCGGCAATGCTCTCGCCAGCCAAATGCACCACGGCGTCGTGCCCTTCCAGGCCGGCCGCGTCGATCGTTTGATCGCGCACGCTCCAACGCACTTCGCCTGGACCCGGCGTGCCGCGGACCACGCGCGTGACCGGGTGTCCTCCGGTCGTCAGAAAGGGAATCAGTTCAGAACCGATTAAGCCCGAGGCGCCTGTGATGGCCACTTTCATGGTACGTTGCTCTTGATAGGGGGCATGGGTCGCCAGGTCGGCCGCGGTGGTGGCATGCCGGTAAGCGAACATTCGCTCGAGTTTGCCTCGAACGATGCCGCCGCCCAGCAACTGCCCCAGCCGACCGGCTGGCACGCGATATTCAATCTCGTCGCTTAGCAGGCTGCCGTGGGAACCGCGCGGCTCGAAGACGTGAGTGTGTTCCCAATGGGCAAACGGCCCAGAAATTTGCCGGTCGCGGAAAACCCGGCCTGGCTCGTAGCCAAAGTGACGGGCCAGCCATGTCTTGCGGAAGGGGCCAATCTTCGCAACCATCTCCACTTCGGCCCCGTCGGTCACGCCCGGATCGCGCCGCTTCAATTCCACCTGCTCCCAGGGCGGAGTCAGGCGTTCGAGCGCGCCTGGCCGCTCGTGCCAGGCAAACGCTTCCTCCACGGGCACCGGTAGTTCCACGCTTTTGGCAAATCGCTGCATGCCGACTGCGAGCCTATGACGAACAGGAAAGGATTCTCTGGCATCATAGCCGCTCGCCCGATTTTGGCGCCTCGGCAAATTATCGCAGCGACAGCCTTCGGCAGTTGCGGCCCCTCCCCCCAGCGAAACCATTACCGGAACTTGCTTGGACTTGAGGTCAGCGGCGACGTATTGGTTTGCTCGATATAGCTCATCAGGTCAGCGATATCTTCCAGCGAGAAGTTGTTCAGCAACCCCTCCGGCATGGCCGAAATTCGCGAAGGCAGCATTTCTTCCACGTTACTTCGGGCAATTTGCACCTTCTCGCCGCTGGGAAGCATGACTTGCAGCGTATCGGGTCCGGCGCTCCCCACCACGCCCGTCAACTGTTGCCCATCCGCGGTAACAATCGTTTTACTGGCGTATTGGTCCGAAATAACCTGCGAGGGGTGCAGTATCGATTCCAGGATTTCGCGGCGGTGGAAGCGCCTGGCCACGGTGGTCAGGTCGGGGCCTTGGCCATCGCCCTGGCGACCGAAGCGGTGGCACTTGATGCACTGAGCCCGTTCAAACACCACGGCGCCCCGTTGAGGATCGGGCGTGGCTTCGTCGTTGCTCAAGTACCGCATCACTTCGTCCAGGCTCCACTTGTTGTTCGCCGTGGCCTGGGGCAACATCGGCACGGGTTGATCCGGGTACTGCGAAACGAACCATCGCTGCCATTGGTTCACCACCACGTCCCAGCGATCGCCGGGCTCACCCAGCTCCTGTTCGTGCCATTTTTCCAGCAGCGCCACCGCGTGCTGGCTCCCCTGATCGCGCAACCGGATGCCGGCGAGAATGACCTGCCGCGTAGGCTCGGGCTTGTCGGGCACGTAGTCCGAGGTGGCCAGTTTCCGCAGCACTTCCACGGCCGCCGGGCCTTCGAGCACGGGCAAGGCTTGAATGAGCAGCGGCAGGTTCTCGCCCTCGGGCACTTGGGCCAGCCCCATCGCCACCGTGGGCCGACGTTCGGGTTGTTCAGCAAACACGGCCCGCAAGTAATCCATGGCCCTCGGGTCCTTGGTGCGAGCGAACACGGCAATCACCGCGGTTTGCAACCGGCGCGCGGCCGGGTCGTCGACTTCTTGAAGTTTCACGTCCAACTGCTGCAGCGACATGCCCACCTCGTCGCTGATCACTTCGGGAAGTTTGATCAACGCGCCCAGCGCCGCGGCCGGCCAACGATGGGCGTTCCGCAGCACCATCATTCGTTCGTCTTCCGGAAGCTCCATCGTGAAATCGCGGGCCACGTTGTCCACGTACCGCGAGAAGCTGTAACCACCTTCGGCGTGGCGGGCCAGTTCGAAAAAGTCGAGCAGTGCTTCGCGCTGGCTCGGCGACCAGGCCGCTTTCAAAAAGCGCGCGTGCATGGCCGCGTGCAGCCGATCTTCCATGGGCTCTTCCGACTGGGCGTACGCCACGAGACGCGGAGCGATCGATACTTGCTGCAAGTGAACCAACAGGCGGATCAATTCGCGATTCATGTGCCGGCCGCCCGCGGGATTGAGATCGGTGCGGGCGGGGAACTCTCGCGCCAACACCGGCCCAAGCTCGGGGCAATCCTTGGCTTCCAAGCCGCCACGATGCAGGGCCAACTGCATCACGCGCAGCAGGTCGATAAAATCGTTGTCGTCCAAAAAGCCCGCCAGACGCACTTGCGTTTCATCCAGCACGGCTTGCGCGGTTGGTTGGGAAGGATCGATGGCCAGCATCAGCGCTGCCCCCTGATGAAACACTTTGGCCGACTCGGCCTGCATCACCAGCGGGCTCCATTGATCGACGCGCATGTTCTGCAAAGCCTGCCGGGCGGACCAGGCCACATAGCGTTCATCTCCCAGCAGTGGCACCAGCTTCGCTGGGTTGACCGCCAGCTGAGCCCGGCCAATCGATTCACAGGCCTGACGGCGAACGGCGGGGCTGTCGTCGGCCAGCAACTGTTCTAACGGGGATTCCATGCCTGCCGAATGCAGACCCATCAACCAGGCCGCCTTGGCCCTGACCGAAGCCGATCGATCTTGGGCCAGCGAGATCAGCAGGTCCGAAGTGGGGTACGGTCCATACAACTGCATCAGGTCCATGGCGCGAAGTCGTTCTTCAATGCGATTCGCGGGATCGCGAGCGACGTCCACCAAGGCTTCGTCCCAGGTACGCCCCAAACGCTCTTGGACGACCGCAATTTGCTCGCGAGCATAGGCACTATAAAACTGCGGCTGACGCACGGCCCGCCAAATGCCATCGCGGGCGGGCGGTTTCGGCGCGGGGCCGGTGTACACAATCCGATACAAACCGCCTTCGGTGCCGCGGCCCCCCGTGCAAAAATACACGCAGCCATCGGGACCAACTTCCAGGTCGGTCACGTTGAGCGGCTTGCCTTCCACAAATACTTCGGCCGTGGCGGCAAATGTCGAACCGGCCAGCTTGGGGAAAGCCACTAGAATCCGCCCCAGCGACCAATCGCCGAGAAAGTAGGCTCCGTGATATCGGGCAGGATACGCGTGATGATCGTAGCACGTGACACCCGTGGGCGAGCCTCGCCCCGTTTCCAATGTCGAAGGCAATCCATCGAGGAAGTACTCCGGCCACTTGGACCAGCCACTTCGCCAGCCGTACTCGCCGCCAGCCACGATGTGCAAGAATCGCGTGGTGCGGAACCAGGGCAAGCCCTCGTCCCATTCCATGTCGGAGTCGTACGTGAACAGGTCGCCAACCGGAGTGAACGCCAGGTCGAAAGCGTTGCGCATGCCGCCGGCGTAAACGTCGATGAAGCTCCCTTCAATGTCGGTGCGAACAATGGTTCCGCCGGGGGCCTTCACGCCCACGGCATGTCCGCCCGCGTCTTCGTACTTGGGTTGAATCAAATCGCCTTCGTAGGCATTTCGGTAAGGGCTCGACGCCGAGGGTCGCGACTCCAATTGCGAATGATTGCCCACCACCACGTAAATCAGGCCGTCGGGACCCAGCACGGGGGCATGCGGACCATGTTCGTTCATGCCACCTTTGAACTTGATCAGGTTCCGCACCGTTTCGGCCACGCCGTCGCCATCGGTGTCGCTGAGACGATACAAGCCGGCGCCATCCGCGCCGTTCCCCACCGCGAAAATATCGCCGTTCACGGAGAGCAGCCCATGACAATACTTGAGGGCGTCGCTCACCATCACGGCCTGGTCAGGCTGGCCGTCGTTATCGGTATCTTCCAGGCGAATGATGCCCTGGCCCTCTTTCGAAAGCAGGGCGTTGCCGTGCTCATCGAAGGTCATGGCCACCACCGAGCCTGTTTCTTCGGGGGCCATCACTCGTTCTACTTGAAAACCTTCAGGCAACCGGAACCGCGCGGCGGTAGAGCCATCGTTCGCTCCCCCCTCCGTTTTCCAGGGGGCCGTTTTGCCGAACTCGCCCAGCAGTTTGGCCGCCGGCCAGGCTTGATCGTTCAGGGTGGGCCAGTTCCAACGCTCGTTGACTTCGCTGGCGGCCTTCCAGCCGGGGCCCGTCGATTGCGATACAAACGTGCCTCCGGCCGAACGCACGGTAACCCGGGCCACCAGCCCGCGCGGCGCGTCGGCCCGACCTTCGGCTTTGATGGCCACCACGTTGCGGCCGGCGACCAGGTAACGCACGATGTCGTAACTGTTCATCACGCGCCAATTGTCACCGCTGCCCACGCGGCGGCCGTTCACGTACAGCTCGTAACGCTGGTCCGCGGTCACGGTCACCTGGCCGTCGCCGGGCTGCGCCAAGTAAAACACTCGGCGAAAATAGCCAACTTCGGCGTCGTCCGCGGTCCAAATCCATTGCGCCTCGCCCGACTCGCGAGCAGAACGCTCCTGGGCAAGCGAAGTACCGTTTGGCCAGGCACTGGCCGCGACCAACAGACTTAGTCCCAAGATTCGGCGTGCGAACATCGAACCACCTTCCCTGGAGGCAAGAAACTACGAGAGCTTGGGCACGTTAGCAAAACCTGCCCAGCCAGGCCAGACCACCTTCACACAACCCGCCGCCAACGCTAGCGGACCACGCCGGCAGGTTGGGATCAAGATTCGCGCCCATCGTTCGCAACTCGGTTCGCACTTGGTCTTGCCTCTGCCCTGGGAGCGGTGCTAGCCTGCCGTCCGCCCCGCTGGCCATGCCCAGAGGCGGTCATTCGCGAATTCCCCGCAGGCAACATGAACGGCGAGAAGCAAACTGGCGAAATGTGCTGGCAATTGCAGCCAGACTGGGAGCAACAACTGCTCGAGCCTGGCGGTCTGCCCTTGGCCAGTTGGATTCGCCAAGGGCTGGCCCAGGTGGTGAAACACGGCGAGCATCGCACGGTGTATCGCGTGGACCTCCCCAGCGGCGCCATTTATGTGAAGCACTATCGCTGTTCCTCGCTAGGGCGAGCCAGCCGCAGCCTGGTGCGCGCTAGCGCATCGCGGCGCGAATATCGCAAAATGTGCGAAGTGGCCCGCCGCCGGGTGCCGACTGCCCACGCGATCGGTTTCGGAGAACTTCGCCGGCATGGCCTGGTGCTCGACAATTACTTTGTGACCGAGGCCCTGGCCGGCGCCATTCCGCTCGATGCGTGCCTGGAGCGGGATCTTCCCCAGCGCCCCGTCAAGCACCAGGCGATCCTCCGCCGCCGCCTCACGGTGGCTCTCGCCGATCTCTGTGCGGCACTCCACGCCGCCGGCGTGGTGCAAGACGACCTCCACCCAGGCAACGTGCTGGTTGGCTGGAGTGATGCAGCCGATGCCACTTCGCTTCCCACGCCGCGCCTCTACCTGATCGACTTGCCTGGAGTGAGGCTCTCGCGTCCGTTAAGTTGGCGGGCAGCTCGCGATAACCTGGTAATGCTGTACTCGGGCCTCGCGGCCGACACCAGCCGCGCCGACCGCCTGCGCTTCTGGAAGCACTATCTCCAAGCCCGCGCTGGCCAACCCCTGGCTCATCCGCGCCACGCAGCGCGAGACATTGCCCGCCGCGCGCGGGATTTCGCCTGTCGCAACCGCCGCGGCCGCGATGCGCGGTCGCTCCGCAACAACCGCGATTTTCAAGCCTTTCACTGCGAAGGTTGGCAGGTCCATGCGGTAGCCCAGCTGGAAAAAGATTGGCTGACAACCTGGGCCATGAATCCCGTCGCGCTACTTCAGCGCTACCTGCATCACCCGCTTAAGCTCAGCCACACCAGCGTGGTGGTTCAGGCGGAAGTGCCGCTGAATAACACCTGCAAGACGGTTGCCCTCAAACACTGCCAGGCCGCCACCGGTTGGAAGCGGTTACTCGCTCCTTGGCGAAAATCGAAGGCTTGGCGCGGCTGGTACACCGGCCATGCACTGGCTCAGCGAGATATCGGCACCGCGTTGCCGCTAGCCATGCTGCATCGCGCTGGCGGCGATAGCTACCTGATGACCGAATGGATCGAGGGCGCCGAGAATCTGCATCTCTACGCCTGGCGCTTGGCCGAGATGCCCAGAGCTTTGTCCGAAGTTCGCGCCCAGCAAACGGCCCACGGCCTAGGGCAACTGCTCGGCCGACTGCACCGCTGGCAGATTGCCCATCGCGACCTCAAGTGGGGAAACCTGCTCGCCGCCCCCAGGGTCGGCGCGGTTGAAACCGCCATCATCGACCTCGATGGCGTGAAGATCCGCCGCCACCTGAGCGACAAGCAGCGGTGCAGTAACCTGGCGAGGTTCGCTGCCTCGCTGGTATTGCATCCCGCCGTGCGCCGCGGCCATTGCCGTCGGTTCTTGCAAGCCTACCTGCATGAATACGCCGAGGGCGAAGATTGGAAAACCTGGTGGCGAATGATCAGCGCCGCCAGCCAAGAGTTAGTCCGTCGCAAGCGCCGCCGCGGCTGGCGGCCTGGCTAGTCTTCACACTTCGCCTTGCCCTGGGGCAACGCCTGCGGTAAAGTCCCGCCCCCGGCGGCCCGGCCGACCGCGGTCTCCTTGCTCCCACTCTTCTTTCCCAGCGATCCAGGGCATGCTTCACGCACTGCACAGCGTAAACGGTCTGCATGGTGTTGACGTTCGGCAAGGCGTTCACGAACGATCCGGCCGTCGGCCGTCGCCCGGCCGGAACGATGCCGCCACGCATACCGAAGCCGAGGCCAGCGCTCAGCGGCTGCGCGTACTCTACCTGGCCGATCAACATCGCGTGGGCGGCTGGCTGGCCGAAGCCCTGTCGATCGAGCTTGCCGATCAAGTGGTGGTGGTCGAAGAGCATGGCGTTGCCCAAGGCATGGCCCGGCTCCGCGATGAAATCTTCGATACCGTGCTGCTGGCGCACGACCTGGCGGGGCTCGACGCGCTGGCCTTTACCCAGGCCATGCGAGCGGGCGGATCGGAAGAAGCCGTGGTCATTCTCGGCGAGTACCCCGAACCCGAACTGGCCGTGCCCTGCTTCGAGGCAGGCGCCGACGCCTATCTTTGCGTGAGCACCGCCACCATCGATTACCTGCACTGGGTGGTGGCCCGCGCGACCGAGCGGCAGCAACTGCTTCGCCAAACGCGGCGTCTCTCGCAAGCCGAAGAACAGAGGCTCGTCTCCGAGCACACCGATGCCCAGCGGTTGCTGTCAGAACTGCAGCAACTCACGACCGAAACCGCCCAAGAAAACGGTGAGTGCTCCTTGCCGCTGGAGTTGGCCACGCACTACCGGCAAATGCTGCGAGCCTATGTGATGATGGGCTCGGGCCATCTGCGTCGCGAAGTCACCCACCTGGCCCGCCTGCTCTCCAAGGCCGGCATTTCCGGCCGGCAGTTCCTTGAACTGCATCTGTACGTGCTGGAAGATACCATCATTGGGCTCGGCAACCGCAGTTGCCGCCACGTGCTGCATCGGGCCGACCTGCTGGGCATGGAAGTCATCATGCGACTGGCCGACGGTTACCGGCGGCAATATCAGCTTCAAAAAACTCCGCCGCGACAACAACTGCTGCCTGGCTTCGACCCTTGACGCGGGTCAACCGCGAACGCACGTTGAGGCATGAAAGTTCTCCGCGGCTTGTGGAGATGTTAACGAGCAAGAAACTTCCGACTCTCATTTTGCAGCCTGACCATGGACCGCACCGACGCCGAAACCCCGCTGGCCGAACTCAAAGACAACATGAGACGGTTCGTATCGGAACGACGGTGGGAAAAATTCCACGCGCCTAAAAACATCTGCATGGCCTTGGCGATTGAAGTCGCCGAGCTGATGGAGCACTTCCAGTGGCTCACGCTCGAGGAGTCGCGCGACCTGGCCAACCAGCCGGAGAAACTGGCCGCCGTGGCGGAAGAAGTGGCCGACGTCTTCGGCTACACGCTGGCCCTGGCCAACGAGCTCGGCATCGACATCGCCACCACCGTGCGCAAAAAGATGGTTAAGAACGCCATCAAGTATCCGGTTGACCAATTCCGCGGGCGGTACGGCCCGGAGTGCGATCGGCCAGTGGAGTAATAAACGACCAGAAACACCAGAACGTGCGGCAGTTTTTACCCCGGAGGGGTGCCAGCGCGTAGCCGGCGGTTGAGCGCAGCGACACCGCCGGAAACCAATCCAGTCATCGCCAATTCGACTCCGACATGGTCGAAGAACCAAAACCATGGTGCCCACCTCCTCACATCCTTGCAGTTGGTCAGCGCACCAAGCAATCCGCGAGTCCGCAATCTCTTTCGAGCTTTCTGACCGGCGCGGACTGCATGTAGCACTCGCCATGCTCGCGATCCATCTCGGCGGCTGGCGGCCGCGATGGGTTCGAATGTGGCGAGTGACCACGACCACGTCAAAATTCGCCTGGCAATATTGCACGTTCACTCTGCTGATGTGGACGGCGTTCTTCGTCTTGCACTGCGTTGTTTGGCACTATGTTAATTCCGTGTGGCATACTTCGGGCGAGGTGGCCTGGGGCGGCATGGTCGTGGTTGCGACCTGCGTATCAGCTCTGTCGGCAATACTCTGGCTGAGTCGCGAGTTCAGGCCTATTTCATTGGGAATACTGCTCCTGTTCGGCTACGTTGTGCTGGCCAGTCAGGCCCCACTCATCGCCCGGCTGGCTGCCCTCCAGTCTGAGGTTCTGCACATTGCAGCCTATGCGGAAGATCATAAGAGCGCCTTCGGTGAATATCCGAAGGATCTCGCCGGCTATAATTTCTCGAAAGATGAATTCCGCTCGCTGATCTGGTATTACGCAGAGACTAGCGAGGAATCCGATGAAACAGGACCGGCTCTTGTCCTTTCGTACAAGATGAATGCCCACGATAATACCTGCCGCGAGTATTCGTCCACATCCGGCTGGTATTACTACCCGGATTGAAGGCCGGGCAAACGCATGAGCGCTTCCCTCCAAGAAACCGCTAGCAGCACGCCTGCCCCCGCCTGGCAATTCAGCATCCGCGGGCTCCTCGCTTGGACCGCCCTGTTTTCCGTCTATCTGCTCGCGTGGCGGTACGTCGATTCCGCTTACATCACCGACGGCAATTACCTGTGGTTGGCGGCCGTGGTCGTGTTCGCTATTGCGACTGGATTTTCTGCCCTGCTTTGGTGGAACCGAGAGGCGAGAGGAGTCGTCATTCTGCCGATGGCCGTGATCTTTCTCATTTGCTACCGGCAGCACCATCAACTCTCCAGGCTACACGGCATCCAGGCCGAAGTGCTACGCGTCGTCGAATACGCAGAGGCACGAAGAGTTCAAGACGGCACGTACCCAGGTGATCTGTCGAGCTACACCTTCGCCAACGATGCGTACCAGCCGCTGATCGAATATTCGGCGGAAGACGGTCTCATTGCGATCGAATATCGACTATGGCCAGAAGAAGAAATGCTCCGCAACTATTCCCCCGCCACCGGCTGGCGAACGGTCGACCCTGAATAGACTACCTCTCACCATCCCCTAGCCCCTATTCCCCAGTCCCTAATCCCCCCGATACCTGCACCCCGCGTCGCAAGTCTCCGCCACCTCCACTGCCGAAAGCATCGGCAGCGCCGGCTTCAGCCGGTCCCAAATCCAGCGGGCAATATTTTCGCTGGTGGGGTTCTCCAGCCCTGGCACGTCGTTCAAGTAGTGGTGGTCGAGCTGTTCCCACACCGGCAGGTGCGCGGCCTTGATGTCCGCGTAGTCGATCACCCACCCCAATTGCGGATCGACCGGCCCTTCTACCCAGATCGTGGCGCGAAAGGAGTGTCCATGGATGCGGGCGCACTTGTGTTCCGGGGGCACGTTCGGCAGGCGATGCGCGGCTTCGAAGGTGAAGGCTTTGAAGAGTTCCATCAATTCGGGGTGTCAAAAAGAACAGGTGAACTTACCCAGGCGGACAGCAACTGGGCCGCGCTTCGAGCGACATTCTGCCCGAAGGCTACGGTTTGCGATAGGCGGGAGTCCGCAGGTACTCGGTCGGGTCGGGCACCCCCGCGGTTTCAAAGGCTTCGCGGCGTTCGTAGCAGGTGCCGCAGGCTCCGCAGTGCATGTCGCCCCCTTCGTAGCAGCTCCAGGTTTGAGTGAAATCCACCCCCAGTTCGGCTCCGCGGGCCACGATCTCAGCCTTGGTGAACGTCAAAAATGGGCTCACCAGCTCCACCCGGTGCCAATCCGCAAGGCCGAGCGCTCCCTGCATGGCCTCCACGAACTCGGGACGGCAGTCGGGGTAAATGGTGTGGTCGCCCGTGTGTGCCCCATACGCCAGGCGATCGGCTTTTTGGCCAATCGCCCACCCCCCGGCCACGGCCAGCATGATCATATTGCGGTTGGGCACCACGGTTTGCTTCATCGAATCCTCTGCGTAATGGCCGTGCGGAACGGCCACATCGTCGCTGGTTTGGCTGCTCCCCGCCAGCAAGTGGGCGATGGGCGACAGATTGGCCAGTTCCCAGGGAATGCCCAACCGGTCCACGGTGCCTCTGGCGTAGGCCAATTCCACCCGATGCCGCTGCCCATAATCCACGCTCATCGCGAGCACCTCATCGCCCGCGGCCTGCAAGTGGTGCAGCAGCACGGTCGAGTCGAGCCCGCCGGAGAAAATCGCGACCGTTCGCATGGTGTTTGTTGCCTGGCGGGTGGAAAGGTGGCAATGAAGCCAGGGGAATGTGCCGATGTTAACTGCGGTAGCGATATTGCGAGCCGCCTTTAAAATCACGTTACCCCGAGGCGGCGGATTCGGCAATGCGCCGGCCGATCGTATGGTAAACTGGACAGAATCTTGTCCCCGCCAGGCCATCGGTTGGGCGGGGACAGATCGCTCGAAGCCTGCAACGGCGGAGGCGTTAGCCGAGCAATCGCTGAGGCCCCCCGGTGCCGGGAAAAATTGCAAGCTAGCGGTAGTTGCTTTCGCACCCGCCCAAGCGTTGCTAGAATGACGCCCGCGGTGCGAGTAAAAACTGTCTTGCTTTGTCTTGCGAAGCGAGCGGCGTAAGATAACGTAGGCTGCATGCAGTCCCATTCACTTCTATCGTTGTCGCTCGATTTCGGTCGCTATGGAGTGGCGTTCGGAGTACTCATTTTGTCGGCAATTGTATCCGGCAGAATATTAGAGCAGGGAACCAGATCTCAGCTCGGGCATGACCAAACCATCCGTTGAACAACTTCTCGACTTGATCAAACGCAGCGGTCTTGTTGAAAAAGACCAGTTGGCGAAGATCGTATCGGAAATCAAAGCCTCGGGCGTGCGTCCCACCGAAGCTGATGATCTCGCCCAACGTTTCATCGATGCGGGCCTCATCAGCCGCTGGCAGGCCGATAAACTCCTCGATGGCCGCCACCGCGGATTTTTCCTGGGCAAGTACAAGCTGCTGGGCCACCTGGGCACCGGCGGCATGAGCAGCGTGTATCTGGCCGAGCACGTGCTGATGCGCCGCCGCGTGGCCATCAAGGTTCTCCCGCAAAAACGCGTCAACGATTCCTCCTATTTGCAGCGGTTCCACCGCGAGGCGCGGGCCGCCGCCGCCCTCAATCACCCCAACATTGTGCTCGCGCACGATGTCGACCAGGATGGCAACAACCATTTCCTGGTGATGGAGTATGTCGAAGGCTGCGATCTGCAGGTGCTAGTCAAACGCGACGGTCCCCTCGATTACGTTCTGGCGGCCAACTACATTTGCCAGGCGGCCAAGGGGTTGGAGCACGCCCACGAGTCGGGCTTGATTCACCGCGACATGAAACCGGCCAACCTGCTGGTCGATACCCGCGGCACGGTCAAGGTGCTCGATTTGGGCCTCGCCCGTTTCAGCGACGAAGACGAAGGCAAGGCCTCGCTGACGGTGGCCTACGACGAAAACGTACTCGGCACGGCCGACTATCTGGCGCCCGAGCAGGCCCTGAACAGTCACGACGTGGACCACCGGGTCGATATTTACAGCCTGGGTTGTACGTTCTACTTCCTGCTGATGGGGCATCCCCCGTTCCCCGAGGGGACCATCGCCCAGCGGATCATGAAGCATCACACCGATGAGCCCGCCCCCATCCGGCAAGGCCGCCCCGATGTGCCAGGCGACCTGGCGGAAATCTGCCATAAAATGATGGCGAAGAAGGTGGAGAACCGCTATCAATCCGCGCAAGAAGTGGCCGAGGTGCTCGCTGCTTGGCTCTCCACGCGCGGCGTAGCCATCGATGCCGGCGGCTCATCCAAGAAAATGGCGGCTGTCGGCGCCACCCCCGGCAGTCAACGCCAGGTGCGGGCCGTGCGACGCCCCAGCGGTGAAACGCCCGTGGCGCGAAACGTGCGCCGCCGACCCGACGCCAGTCCCGCGGGTGAGGGGGGAATCAATATCACCGATTCCCAGGCAGATGTCCGAAGCGACGCCAGCGGATCCGATATCCACTCCCCAGGGCATACCGAAACCAAAAGCGATTCCGATACCCGGCCCACGCGGCAGAACGCGCGCGACGTCGCGGCAAAATTGCAAAATCGCAATGCCGACGTCGACCTCAATCAGTTTGTCATCAACACCAACTTTGAAAAGGCGGAGGAACCGGCCTCCGGCAAGTCCAACAAAAAGCTGGGGGCAGCCGCCGACAAACCGCCCTCGGAAGTCGGCCGCCCGCCCAGCGATCGCAAGCTCCCCCGGCCCACGCTGGAGTCACCCACGCCGCGCCCCGGCATGCTCACCGCGCCGACTCCAGGTAGTGGCAAAGGGAAGGCCGCGAATCCGGCAGGTGGCAGCCCCGCCGCTTCGGGACCCAATCGCGTGGTTGCGTCGTCGGCCGCCGCGGAAGCCAAGGCCGCGGATCGCAAGATTGTGAATCGGAAAGACGCCGCCAAGAAAGAGGCCGCCTGGAAGGACACGGCGGAAACCGCCAAAGAGACGGAAGACACGGCGGACTCCGCACCACGGATTTACCGCCGCCGTTCCAACAAAATGGCCGGTTGGATGTTGCTGGGGTTGTTGACGCTCGTTGTGCTCATGGTGGTGGTGGCCGTGATCGTGCTGAACCGGCCCGCGCCCACTCCGCCTACGCCCGTGCCGGCACAGCTACCTCCCACCGAGCAATTTCCTCCCATCAAAGACTTTGAAGACCCGAACCTGATTCCAGGCGGCCCGTCGGGTCCCACCACCATCACCTCGCCACCCAAGCCCGCTCCTCCCGAAAAAGAGCCGCCCAAGAAGCCGTCGGCGAACGAGCCGCCCGCCAAGACCACGACCCCGCCCAAGACGACGACCCCGCCAGACCAACCTGTCAAGTAGCCACCAGGCCGCGTTCCGATAGGTAATCGCTGTCAAACGAGTCGAAAAAACCTGACTCTATCGGATTCTAGGTGCGTCCCTTCGCGTGGAATACGAGCCTCGCCGCTGATCCATAACCCGACGCGTTAGCGAGGGAGTCCCACGAACGTCCCTCGCTTGTCTTGCTGCTTGGTCTCACGCTCGCCTCCCTATCGGGTTGCAGTAAAGGCCAATCCGCTTCCGTCCCCCCGGAAGACCCGTCCGCGGCGAACCGATTACCTTTTGAACCGGAACTGCCCTGGCCGCTCGCCCAACGGTGGCAGGCGCATAAAAACACCCCGCGGAAAGCAGCGTGCTTTCCCCGGGGCGATGAAGATCAAATCCCTAAGCAGCGGCAACAACCAGCCCTGCTTTAATAGCGGTATTCGTCCGGCTTGTAAGGCCCTGCAATCGGCACGCCCAGGTACTCGGCCTGTTTGTCGGTCAGCTTGGTCAGCTTCACGCCGAGGTGGTCCAGGTGCAGGCGGGCCACTTCTTCGTCCAGTTCTTTGGGCAGCACGTACACGCCGACCTCGTACTTGCCAGGGTTTTCCCAAATATCCATTTGGGCCAGCACCTGGTTGGTAAACGAGTTCGACATCACAAACGACGGGTGCCCTGTGGCGCAGCCGAGGTTCACTAGTCGGCCTTCGGCCAGCACAATCACGCTATGGCCGTCGGGGAATGTGTAGCGATCGACGGGGCCGCCGACCACGTCGTTCCCCTTCACCCGCTTCTTTGTGATCTTCTTATTCTTTTCCAGATAAGCCACGTCGATCTCAATATCAAAGTGGCCAATATTGCAAACGATGGCGTCGTTCCGCATCTTCTCCAAGTGCTCGCCGCGAATGATGTCGCAGCAGCCGGTGGTGGTCACGAAAATATGCCCTTGCGATGCAGCCTCTTCCATGGTGACCACCTGGTAGCCCTCCATGGCGGCCTGCAAGGCGTTGATCGGGTCGATCTCGGTGACGAGCACCCGCGCGCCCAGGCCATGCATCGATTGGGCGCAGCCCTTGCCCACGTCGCCGAATCCGGCCACGACCACGGTCTTGCCGGCCACCATTACATCGGTGGCCCGCTTGATGCCGTCGGCCAGCGATTCGCGGCAGCCGTATTTGTTGTCGAACTTGCTCTTGGTCACCGAATCGTTGACGTTGATCGCAGGCACCTTGAGCTCGCCCTTGGCGAGCATTTTGTGCAAGCCATGCACGCCTGTGGTGGTTTCTTCGGTGATGCCGCGCACGCCGGCCACCAACTCGGGATACCGCTTGTGCACAATGGCCGTGAGATCGCCGCCGTCGTCCAAAATCATGTTCAGCGGCTGGCCGTCGGGGAATATCAGCGACTGCTCAATGCACCACTCGTATTCTTCCTCGGTCTCGCCCTTCCAGGCAAAAACCGGCGTGCCGGTAGCGGCAATCGCCGCGGCAGCGTGATCCTGGGTGGAGAAAATATTGCAGCTGCTCCAGGTGCACTGGGCGCCCAGGGCTTGCAGCGTTTCAATCAATACGGCCGTTTGAATCGTCATATGCAAGCAGCCGGCAATGCGAGCTCCCTTGAGCGGCTGCGAGGCTCCGTATTTCTTCCGCAACGCCATCAGGCCCGGCATTTCGATCTCGGCCAGATCGATTTCCATGCGGCCCCAATCGGCAAGGCCCAGGTCCTTAACCTTGTACGGCAAACGGGTTTCTACTTGAGACACGGATCAGACTCCTAGCGGCAAGGGGAGAGGGCCGGCGATTCTCTCATGAAATCTCCCGGCCAGCGTGGGCGCCACAAACCGCAGGCGGCATTCCCACTGCAAAGTGCCCAACTAAACAAGGGCTTGCCCGAATCATAAGCCCTCTACCAAGCACTGACAAGGCGAGTGACGGGGGCACGTTCCTCCCCGCGCACCCCCTGCCCCTGGCTGCTAACTTCCCAACGAGCCCATTGGCCCACAAGCGGTAAAAATGCTGCAAAACGGCCCCCCAGGGCATGCATTTCCGTGGTAAGCTTGCTGGCTGCGGCTTTATGGGCCGGGCCATCCGCGAGCTTGGCGCAAATCTTGTGGAGTCGCGGAGAAGCGCTAACAACGCGGTGTTTTCCTGCTATCGCCTTTTTGATAAGTTGGGGAGCACGCCCCGCAGCCTCCACGCCCCCAACCCTGCACCTAACCGACAACAGCTCGACCCTGCAATGGCCCTGGCAAACCTTGGGCGGCGGGGGATTGTGCTGACAGGAGTTCTGCCGGTGAAAATCCTCGTGGCTAGCAGCGAAGCTTCCCCATTTGCCAAGACCGGTGGCCTGGGTGATGTGACGGCCGCGTTGCCAGCGGAGCTAGCGCGGCTGGGCGTTGAAGTTTCTGTAATCCTTCCCGCCTTCCGTCAAGCCTTCGAGTGCGGAGAGCCGATCGAATCGTTAGGGATTCAAGTCGAAATCCCCATCGGCAGCAAACGGGTAGTCGGGGAGATCCTTCGCAGCTATCTCCCCGGCACGCGCGTCCCGGTGTACCTGATCGCTCAAGATCGCTATTACGACCGCCCTGGTTTGTACCAGCAAAACGGGGAAGACTACATCGACAATTGCGAGCGGTTTGTGTTCTTTAGCCGGGCGGTGATGGAATCCATCCGGCTACTCAACCTGCAAACCGACTTGCTCCATTGCAACGATTGGGCCACGGGGCTGATTCCGGCCTATCAAGCCACGGAATACCGTTGGGTGCCCGGCTACGAACAGCTCGCAACACTCTTCACCATTCACAACCTGGCCTACCAAGGGAATTTTTGGCATTGGGATATGGTGCTTACCGGGTTGGATTGGAAGTACTTTAATTGGCAGCAGATGGAATTTTACGGCCATCTCAATCTGATGAAGACCGGTCTGGTGTTCGCCGACGCGCTCAGCACCGTCAGCCCTCGCTACGCGCGGGAGATTCAGTCGGATCCCCAAGGCGCTGGCTTGGAAGGGGTGCTGCGAGACCGTGGCAATGTGCTCGCTGGCATTCTCAATGGCGTGGATTACCAAATCTGGAATCCCCAAATCGACCCGCATTTGCCCGCAAAGTACGATGCCCACAACCCCGTGGGCAAAGCCACCTGCAAAGCGGCCCTGCAACAAGAACTGGGCATGCCCATCGAGGCCGATGTTCCCATGGTGGGCATGGTGGGCCGGCTGGTCGATCAAAAGGGCCTGGACTTACTCGCCACCGTGGTGCCGCAGTGGCTCGAATCCTCGCCCCTGCAGTGGGTTTTCCTCGGCACGGGCGATGTCATGTACGAGCAAACCCTTCGCCGGCTGGCCGCCCAGTACCCGCAAAAAATGTTCGTCCATCTCGGCTTTTCCGAGGCCCTGGCCCATCGCATCGAGGCCGGCGTCGACATGTTCATCATGCCCAGTCTGTACGAACCGTGTGGGCTCAGTCAGCTTTACAGCCTGAAGTACGGCGCCGTGCCGATCGTGCGCGCCACCGGTGGGCTGGCCGATACGATTGTGGATGCCACGCCGCTGGCTCTGCAGGCAGGTGTCGCGAACGGGTTCAGCTTCACCGAATACTCCGCCGCGGCGCTCAATCGCGCATTGCGTCGGGCTTGCGAAACCTTCGCCCAGCCTGAAATCTGGTCGCAAATGGTTGCCACCGGCATGTCGCAAGACTGGTCGTGGCAGCGCAGCGCCCAGCAGTACATCGAACTTTATCGAACCACGTGTCAGAAAGTTCGCCAAGAAGTTTGCACTTGAACGGAAGCTAACCGGCGGCGCAGCCGTTCCCGGCCGCGCCGCCCGATATGACTGCGACATGATGTCGAAGCAAACCTTCATTTCCGCCGTGAGCCCTGGCCCCATTCGCGCAGCCGCGCGCCGTGGCTCAACGCCTGGGCGCGCCAACATTCGTCATGCGCGGCGCCTCGCGACCTTCAATCTGCATTGTTTGCGCGAAACGACATTCCCGGCGGCCCAACGGGCAGCCGCAATTTGCCAATAACCCCTGAGAGTGAGCTGCACCCCATGTCCTCAACCATTCGTCTGGTCTTGGCGTTGCACAACCATCAGCCCGTGGGCAATTTCGATGGAGTCTTCGAGCAATCGTACCAGGAGAGCTATCGCCCATTCCTCGACGTTTTCGATGAATACCCCAGCCTGCCCATCTCGCTGCACGTCAGCGGTTCGCTAATGGAATGGCTCGAAGTTCATCATCCTGAGTACGTGGACCGCCTGGCGGGGCTCGTGGCCTCCGGCCGCATCGAAATGCTGGGCGGCGCATATTACGAAGCCATTCTGCCCATGATCCCGCCTCGCGATCGCGTGGGCCAGATCACCCGCTACACCGACTGGCTGCGGAATCGTCTCGGCGCCACCGTGCGTGGCATGTGGATTCCCGAACGGGTTTGGGAACCGTCGTTGGTGAGCGACCTGGCCGCGGCCGGCATCAAGTACACCGTGCTCGACGACTTCCACTTCCGCAACGCCGGCCTCACGCCCGATCAGTTGCACGGTTACTACGTGACCGAAGACAACGGCAACGTGGTCTCGGTGTTCCCCGGCAGCGAGCGACTGCGGTACCTGGTGCCCTTCGCCGATCCTCGGCAAACGATCGATTACCTGGGTGGCATCGCGGCAGAGCATCCGGGCTCGGTGATTGTGTTTGGCGACGACGGCGAGAAGTTCGGCACCTGGCCCGACACCCACAAGCACGTGTATCACGATCGCTGGTTGCACCGCTTCTTCGACGCCTTGGTGGCCAACGAAAGCTGGATCAAGACCACCACGCTGAGTGAAGCCATCGAGCACGTGGCGCCCACCGGCAAAATCTACCTGCCCAACGCCAGCTATCGGGAAATGACCGAATGGGCTCTCCCCTTCGATCGCATCCAAGAGTTCGACCATTTGAAGCACGACCTGGAAGCCGACCCCCGTTGGCCGGCGCTGTCGCAGTTTGTGCAGGGCGGGTTCTGGCGGAACTTCAAAGTGAAGTACCCCGAGTCCGACGAAATGTATAGCCGCATGCTCATGATCAGCAACCAGCTGCACGTGGCCACGCAGCAACAACTCGTCGCCGGCGAAGCTTCGTCTGAAGTGCCCGCCCCCGAGCGGCAACAATTGCTGGACCAGGCTCGCACCGAACTGTACCGAGGCCAGTGCAATTGCCCTTATTGGCACGGCGCCTTCGGCGGCATTTATCTGCCTCACCTGCGGCATGCTATTTTCAATCACTTGATCGCCTCCGAAAACCTGCTGCACAAGGCGGCCGGTCGCACGGGGCCGTTTGTCGAGGCCGTCAATGCCGACTTCAATTGCGACGCCCGGCCCGAAGTGTTGCTTTCCAACGATAAGCTCGCGGCCCTGTTTTCGCCCGTGCGGGGTGGCCGCATGTATGAGCTCGACGTGCGTTCCATTTGCCTGAACCTGCTAGGCACGTTGGCCCGCCGCCCCGAGGCCTACCACGAAAAGGTGCTGGCCGGTAACAAGGCCGCCGGCGAGAACGTGGCCAGCATTCACGAGCGCGTGGTCTTCAAGCAAGCAGGGCTCGACCAGCGATTGCAGTACGATCGCCAGCTTCGCAAGAGCCTGGTCGACCACTTCTGGGATAACGAAGTTTGCCTCGACTCCATCGCGCGCAACGAGGCGCCCGAGCGCGGCGACTTCGCCGTGGGCGGCTACGAAGCCACGATCCGCCGCAGCCCCGATCGCGTGCAGATCAAACTCACTCGACTGGGCAACGCCTGGGGACACCCCTTCCGGATTACCAAAGCCGTGACCATGCAGGCCGGCAGCCCCACGCTGAGCATTGTGTATCAGTTAGAAGACCTGCCGCGCGTGCCGCTGCATTTTGGGGTGGAATTCAACTTTGCCGGTCTCCCCTCAGGCTGCGAAGATCGTTATTTCCGCTCCGGCGCCGACCATCGCTGGGGCCAACTCGAATCGCGTCTTGATCTGGAAGACGTGCAAGACCTGAGCCTGGTCGACGAGTGGCTGGGCATCGACGTCGGCCTGATGATCAACCGACCGTCGCACATTTGGACGTTCCCCATCGAAACCGTCAGCCAATCGGAAGGCGGCTTCGAACTGGTTCATCAATCGGTGATGGTGCAGCCGCACTGGATTGTTGAGCCCGACGCTGGGGGCAAATGGCGCGTCGGTATCCAGCTCACGGCCGATACCGCCCTGGCCGAAAGCCGCATGCAAGAACACCTGGCCATGGCCGAAGTTGTGTAGGGGCGGACGGTGGGCTGATAAAAACGTGCGCGCTTCCGGCGGTGTCGCTAACGCTCAAACGCCAACTCGTTACCGAACGCAATTTCCAGGTCGCGCGCCGCGCGAACGCGGGCCAGGAACGAATCGCGCGAAACCTCCGTCGCTCCCATGCTCAGCGTGTGCGCGGTAAGTTGCTGGATATCGAGCACCTGGTAACCCCGTGCTTGCAGGTGTCGAACCAGAGCCGTGAGCGCCACTTTCGAAGCGTCGCGCTCCAGGTGGAACATTGATTCGGCGGAGAACACGCCGCCGGCCGCCACGCCATACACCCCGCCCACCAGGCGACCCTCGCGCCACACTTCCACGCTGTGGGCCAGCTTATGGCGGTGCAACCGGGTGTAAGCTAGCAGCATGTCGGCGTTGATCCAGGTGTTGCGAGCACGGTCGCCCGCCGTGCCGCAACCTCGCATCACGCCTTCGAAATCCTGGTTGCAACTCAGCTGGAATCGACCGCTCCGGATGGTCCGCGCCAGCCGGCGCGACACATACAGGCTGTCAAATTCAAGCACGGCCCTGGGGTCGGGCGAGAACCACATCAAGTTGCGCTGGCCATGGGGCCACGGGAAGATCCCATGACGGTACGCGTCGCGCAGCCAGGCGACAGAAAGTTCTCCCCCCAGCAGGAGCAAGCCCAGCGGGTTGGCTAACTCGGCAGGCGGAAAATAACGCGGCTGATCCATCGCATGCACGGCAGGTAAAAAGGTATCAGCGAATGCCAACGCCACCGGAGACATTTATGGCCCATTGTCCCCCCAACATTGTACCGGGTTGCCGGCCGGCCTGAGGAGAGTTTGGGCAGGCAGAGTTGAAGTTTGCGGCCCGTCCCGTCCCGCTCCCCGTGCCTATATTCCCTACGATCAGCGCGATACTTTTTAGCCCGATCGTTTCCAAAATTGTCGTGGATGACGGCGTCTGGGCAGTTTGCCACCGCCCATGGCTCTGATTGGGGGCGGCCATCCAAACAGAAGCGGCGTTGGAAAAGTCCAACGCCGCTTCGCACTTCTAGCGTTCAATCCATTTCCACCTGGCTGCCAGCCTGTGGATCTTGCCCTTCGCCTACTTTTGCTTGGCCGGCGTGATTTCCACTTTCAGGCCGTCTTGCCAGATCTTGTGCTCGTCGGTG
>CAYUMU010000017.1:0-86937 GCA_964445985.1 uncultured Pirellulales bacterium
CCGCCGACCACGCGCACGCCGCCTGTAACCACGCACCGAATGCGTGAACGGTTACCATGCGATTTTTTGAAGACGAATGATCGGATCGGCAATGGCCACAACAACCAACGGTAATCTTAATGCGAATCTTGAATCATCTAACATTCGTGATTAGCCGATCACTTTCGGCCACGACCGTCGACGCCGCAGAAGCTGACTTTGACCGCGATTCTCCAACCACTCCCAAGCCCTGCGTCCTATTCATCGGCATCGACGGGCTTCGCACCGACGCGTTACTCGCCGCCGAGAGTCCTCATTTGCAAAAGCTGATTGCCGAAGGGGCTTTTGCTCGCAATACCGACATCATTCATGCCGGCGGCGCGGCGGCCGATACGGTTTCAGGGCCAGGCTGGTCGAACCTGCTTACCGGCGTGTGGCCCGACAAGCATGGCGTGATGAACAACAAGTTTTCGGTGAAGCACTACAACGATTACCCTTCGTTTCTCAAGCGATTTCGCGCGGCGCGGCCCGAGGCCGAGGTTGCCGCGTTCGTAAGCTGGCCGCCGCTACTGAACGAGGGTCTGCTCACGGCCGACGAAAACTGCCAACTGCTCGATGGCGAGAAGCTCGGCTACGACGTGGCCGACGAGCAGGCGACCGCCGCCGCCTGCAAGCTGCTGAAAGAAGACAATCCCCAATTGCTGTTTGTGTACCTGGGGCAGGTGGACGAAACCGGCCATAAGCACGGCTTTCACCCGGCCGTGCCTGAGTACCTGGCGGCCATCAAAAAGGTCGATCCGCTGGTGGGCCAACTCATGGCCGCGGTCGCGGAGAGATCTTCCAAGCATAGGGAGGACTGGCTCACGATCGTCGCCACCGATCACGGCGGCATCGGCACTAAACACAACGGCGGACGGGGCATTCGGGAAATCCGCTATACTTTCACCATCCTGCATGGACCGAGCGTCAAACACTCAGAAATTGAGCAAGCGACCCACCATGTGGATATCGCCCCCACGGCGCTGCATCATTTGAAAGTGCTCATCGATCCCGCCTGGAAGTTGGATGGCAAACCCATCCCGTAAGGTATCGCACACCGTGCGTACCTCCAGCGCCGCCGATCGCTTGACGATGACCTTTTTTGGCAAGGCGTGCGCAACTGCGGCGGGCGTGCGATCGTCCGCCCGGAAGGTACGCACGGGGTGCATCCCATTACTGCTACTGCTCAATGAGTATGCCGATGTCCCCCACCGACCGTTCACCACAAGACCTATCCAGAGCACTTCGCATCGTGTGCTGGGGCGGCGCGTTGGTTCTGGCCATCGGCTATGCTGTTTTACTTCCGCTGCGAGCGAAGGGACTGCTGCCACCTCAAATGACATACACGGGAATCCTGCTTGGCCCAGCAATGATGTTCGGCCTGATCGCAGGGTTAATCATCATCGAAATGCGCTGGCCCGAAAGGTTCACGCTCTGGTGCAGCTTGCTTTACCTCGCCATAGCCGTCCTGAGCCTAACCTTGATCTATTTCACACGTGGGTGAGGGCGAGACAAAGAAAAAATTCCCGGCATAGAGTTCGCGTCCGAGTCGATATGGATTGCCGCCCCCCGTCTTCGCGAGGGCAGGCTTCGCGGGAATGACGGGTTGCGTACCACCTGCGCCGCCCATCCCATGGCGGCGCTCCCTCGGCAAAAAGCGTATGCAACTGCGATGGTCTGGCGATCATCCGGCCCCCCAGCGCCGCTACGTGCCAGGCTCCGAACGGGTGTTCCACGGGTCAATTCCCACGTTTGCGGCCATGGATTGCCGGCTGGGCAGGTAAACGTCTTCTCTGGGCGTGAGGAGCTTTTCCGTCTGCCGGTTGTGGATAAACTCGCGTTGCCGAGCCACAAATTCGCTCATATCAATAATCTCAACCAGTCCATCTTTCCCATAGGTTTTGAGCGCAGTTCCCCGCAGGCCGATTTGCAGGGCTCGGCGTTCGCACTTTTCTCCACTCGGACCATGGTCGGGATCCCACTGCAGCCGAACATCGGATTCGGCGACCGCTGCCTTCCAGGCGGCATGACTTTCGTAGCGATCAGGCACAAATGATGAGGGCACCGCCTGCTCTAACAACTCGTCAAAGAAGGTTCTGCGCAGCCGAATCGCCAGAACAACCTCCTGCCCTTGCGAAATTCCCCAATCGCTGCGATACATTATCCAGAGGAAGTTCGGCTTGATCCAACTCATCCGGTTATAGCTGAATGCCCCGCCGAAATAGCCGTGCCGGGAAGCGAAATGCCCTATCTCAAGGCGATACGCCTGATACACGATGATGGTCTCATCATCGAATTGGGCAAGAATGTGACGACCGGTCGCAGGCCATCGCTGCACTTGTTCGGAATATAGTTCTGCTTTCAGATTCATGATTGAGTGCTTTCCATAAGTAACTGATGAAAAACAACTTCGGCGTTTCAGCTGTGCTCGCATGGCCCTGCCAGTGAAGGAATTGTAGAAAACCGGAAGTTATTTTTCGTGCGTTCCTAAATCACCGCGCGCGAAAACGATGGTCCGCGGCATCCCTAGCGCGTCACGCTCCGTGCGCACCCCCACCGCAGCCACAGCGTCTGGCGATCATCCACCTCGATGGTACGCACGGGGTGCGTACCCTACCGGATATCCACCACTTTGGGGCCGAGCACGTCTATTTTTGGTTCGATCCCGAGGCCGGGCGATTGGCTGGCGGCCATGAACCCTTGCTCGCGCCGCGGGGCGCCCGTCGCCGTGCTGACGGTGACATAGCTATTGAAATCGGTGCTGGTGAAACGCAATTCTTCGGGCGTGCTATGGGCTAAATGTGCAATCGCAGCGGTGGTGATATCGCCGCCCCAGCTGTCTTCGAGTGTCATGGCGATGCCCAGGCTCACGCACAGATCGCGAACCTGCCTGGTGGGCGTGAGCCCACCGAGCTTGCTGATCTTGAGGTTGACAACATCCATGGCCAGGTCGGCCTTGGCCCTCAGCAACATGGCAAGACTATCAATATTTTCATCGAGCACAAACGGATGGTCGGTGGCGCGTCGCACGGCCAGGCATTCTTCATAGCTCAGGCAGGGCTGTTCGATATAGACATCCATATCTTTCACGGCCCTCACCACGCGGACGGCTTCGTGCTGGGTCCAGCCGGTATTGGCGTCGGCCACGAGTCGATCGCTGGGCGACAGCATGGCGCGAACGGCGCGAATTCGCTCGATGTCGGTATCGGGGTCGCCACCCACCTTCAGCTGAAACCGCGTATAGCCTTCCGCCCGATAGCCGGCCACCTTCTGGGCCATGGTCTCCGGCGTTTCTTGCGAGATGGCCCGATAGAGCCGGACCTGCTCGCCAAACCGACCGCCCAGCAGCACGCAGACCGGCAGGCCGGTGGCTTTGCCGAGCAGGTCCCAGCAGGCGATATCGATGGCCGACTTCACATAGGGATGCCCCTTCAGGGCCGCATCCATATGCCGATTGAGCTTGGCCAGCTCGCGCGGATCCCAGCCCAGCAGGCGCGGACCCAGTTCGCGCAAGCCAGTCCGCACGCCTTCGGCATACGCCGGCAAGTAGAACGGGCCGAGAGGACAGACTTCGCCATAGCCGATGAGGCCGCCATCGGTTTCCACGCCGACAATGGTGCTGTCGAAGACAGAAACCGACTTGCCGCCGGACCACTGATACGTTCCCTCCACGAGGGGCAATTCCACGCGATGGGCAAAGATGCGGGCAATTTTCATTGGTGGAGGGGTTGGTGGCTGGGGACTGGGGGCTGGTAATTATTGGTAGTGGTAAGGGTACGCAGCCCTCTGCGTACCACCCGCGCTCGCCGATCAATAGAACGCATACCGCAGCGCAATCTCAAGCCAATCTTCCCGCGATACGGCGACGAATTCTGTCCGCTCCTGCCCCACCCTCTTGGGCCATCCGCCTCCAAAGCGTATTCTGGCCTGTCGGCAACTTCATTGGCGTGTAGCCGGTCGTCCCCCTCAAGAACACTACCTGTTTCGCTTCGATCGAATCGAGTTTCCATGTCGAGTGAATCCATCCTGCGCGTCGCCTTGGCCGAGCGCAGCTATGATATTTCGATAGGCACCGGCTGCCTGGCGAATATTGGTCGGTTTGTTGCCGAGCGCCTTCCCTGCCGGCATGCCGTGGTGATTACCGACGAGCACGTGGAAGAGCCGCACGCCCAAGCGGTGGCCGCCAGCCTGGCTACCGAGGAAGGCTTGGATGCCACCGTGGATTTGCTGGTGATCGAGGCCGGCGAGGCCGCCAAGAGCATCGATAACGCCAACATGCTGTGGGAAAAATTGCTCGACCTCAGGGCCGATCGGGCCACCGTGGTGGTGGCCGTGGGCGGCGGCGTGATCGGCGACCTGGCCGGGTTCGTGGCGGCCAGTTTTGCCCGCGGAATTCCCTTTGTGCAGGTGCCCACCACGCTGCTGGCCCAGGTCGATAGCTCGGTGGGCGGCAAGGTGGGCATCAACCTGCCGGGCGCCAAGAACATGGTGGGCGCCTTCTGGCAGCCGCGCGGCGTACTCATCGATACCCAAGTGCTGGAGACGCTGCCCGACCGCGAGTACCGCAGTGGGCTGGCCGAAGTGGTCAAGTACGGCGTGATTCTCGATGCCGAGTTTTTCGACTACTTGGAACAGCATGTGGATGATCTCAATGGGCGAAGCGCCGACGCGCTGCGGCACATCATTCGCCGTAGCTGCGAGCTCAAGGCCCTGGTGGTTTCGCAAGATGAACGCGAGGAAACCGGCCTCAGGGCGGTGCTCAACTACGGCCACACCTTCTGCCACGCCATCGAAACCCTCACCGGCTACGGCACGTATTTGCATGGCGAAGCCGTGGCGATCGGCATGGTGTGCGCCTCGCGACTGGCCGAGCGAATGGGAAGGATTCCGGCCGAGCTCACCACGCGGCAAGCACAGTTGCTGGCCGCGCTGGGGCTGCCGACGCAACTGCCGCGGCTCAACTCGCAAGAAATGATCGACGTGATGGGCCGTGACAAAAAGGCCGAGCAAGGGAAGTTGCGGTTTGTGCTGCCCACCCGGTTGGGCCATGTGGAAACGGTCAAAGACGTGCCGCTGGCCGACGTGCTCGCGGTGCTTGCGTAGTGGCCGGCGTATAATGGAGACGATCGCCCGCTGGGGCTGTCATCGGCTCTTTTTGTTGCTCTTGATCCCTGGGGGTTGAATATGCACTACCTATACGGCGTTAAACCGGCGCAAGGCGAAAAGCTCGTCGCCACGTTCGATTCGGAGCAGCAACTGCAAGCCTACGTGCGTTGGGCCACGCTCAGCGTGGCGCCCGATGGCAAGCACAAGTTTGAACAGGGAAGCCCTCTGGTTGGTTGCCAGGCTTACACGGCTTCAACCACGCTTCAGCCGGGCAACGATCCCGCCGCGGTTACGCACAACCCTACCCCCAGCATGTTGTGAACTGCCAGCGTGGAATGAGCGCTCGTTTTGGCAGGGATGCCGCCCCCCCCTCGGCTTCGCAGCTTCCCAGCGAACGGTAAGACATCCTCATGAATCGTCCGCGTTCTGGCACCGGATTTCTCACCGCGCGGTATCTGCTGGCGCTGGGCGTGCTGGGCGCCTTGGCCTACGCCAACTACATCATTCTCAACGCCCAGATCGATACCAGCCGTTCCAACGCCCTGGTGGCGGCCAACAGCAGCCGGCATCGCTCGTTGCTGCAGCGCAGCGCGCTGTTGGCGCAAAAGCTGGTCTCGGCCCTCGATCCGCGGCAGCAGCAAGCGGCCCGGCAAGAACTGATCGAGATTTTGGGGCCGCTCGAAGCCACGCACTACGAGCTGATTCAAAACGACGCCGAAGGCACCCCGCCGCCCGAAACCGTGGAGGCCATTTACTTCGAGACGCCGTGGCTGCTCGATACCGAAATGCGCAATTACATTGCCCAACTGCGCTCGCTGGCCAAGAGTAGCGAAGCCGAACTGAACTGGGGCAACTCGCACTTGCGGTACATCGACGAGGTGGCCCTTTCCGGCCGCATGGTCGAAGCCCTCGATGAAGTGGTGGCCGCTTACCTACGCCGCAGCGACGAGAAGGTGACCTACCTGCACCGTCTGGCGTCGTTCTCGTTGTTCAGCACGCTGGTGGTGCTCGCCGTGACCGGCCTGCTGGTGTTCCGGCCGATGGTTCGCCGCGTGCACCAAGAAATGGAATCGCTCGAACAGCTCAACGACACCCTGGAACATCGCGTGGTCGAACGCACGGCCGAGGCCGACGAGCGCGCCCGCGCTTTGGCCCGCTCCGAGGCCCTGTACCGCTCGCTGGTCGATAACCTTCCCTTGTATGTGCTGCGGAAGGACATTGCCGGTCGGTTCACCTGGGTCAACGACAACCTCTGCAAACTGCTGGGCGAGCCGGCCGACGACATCATCGGCAAGACCGATTTCGACTTCTACCCGGCCGACCTGGCCGAGCAGTACCGCCAAGGCGACGAACGCGTGGTCACCTCGGGCAACGTGTTTCGCGATCTGGAAACCCGCGTGTCTTCGCAAGGCGCCGAGCTGCATGCCGAAATTCTCAAAACGCCGGTGCGCGACGGCGGCGGCGAAATTGTTGAAACCCAAACCATCTTTCTCGATGTGACCGCCCGCATTGAAGCCGAGCGGCGGCTGGTGCAGTCGGAGCGGCTGGCGGCCATTGGGCAAATGGTCACCGGCGTGGCTCACGAAAGCCGCAACGCGTTGCAGCAAATTCAGGCGTGCAGCGGACTGCTGGAGTGGAAGCTGGACGGCCAGAGCGAAGCCCGCGAACTGCTGGAAGACCTGCAAAAGGCCCTCGACCGGTTGCGGCGGTTATTCGACGATTTGCGGGGCTACGCGGCCCCGGTCACCCTGGAACGGCGGCCGGTCGATGTGTTGGAAGCGGTTCGCGAAGCCTGGCAGGCCTTGGCGGCCGATCGCCAGGGCCGGCAGGCATTTCTCGCCGAGCGGGTGCTGGCGGGCGACACCCGCGCGGCCATCGATCGGCTGCAATTGGAGCAGGTGTTTCGCAACGTATTCGAGAACTCCCTTGCGGCCTGCGGCGATCCCGTGGAAATTGAAGTGAGCGTGTGCGATACCACGGTGAACGGCCGGCCCGGTTTGGTGTTCCGCGTAACCGACTCAGGACCCGGCCTTAGCCCCCAGCAGTTGCAGCATGCGTTTGAAGCGTTCTTTACCACCAAGACCAAAGGCACGGGGTTGGGAATGACCATCGCTCGCCGCATTGTCGAGGCCCACCATGGCCAGATCGAAATGACCAGCCCACCCGGCAAAGGCGCCGTGGTAACGGTGGCCTTGCCGCGAGAGACCCCCCGATGAACGGATTGCGGATCGCCATTGCCGACGACGAAGCCCGGATGCGGGACTACCTGTGGTCCAGCCTGGAACGGCTGGGGCATCAGGTGGTGGCGGCGGCCAAGACGGGTCAGGAGCTGTTGCTGGAGTGCCGCGACAAACGCCCCCAGTTGATCATCACCGACATTAAAATGCCCGACATGGACGGCATCGAGGCCGCGGTGCTGATTTGCCAGGACGAGCCGGTGCCGGTCATTCTAGTGTCGGCGTTTCACGATGCGGAGTACATCGCCCGGGCTGCCCGCAATCACATTCTGGCCTACCTGGTCAAACCGGTGAAAGACACCGATTTGGAACCGGCCATCGCCGTGGCCATGGAACGATTTCGCGAGTTCGAAACGCTGCGCCGCGAAGCCCGCGATTCGAAACAAGCTTTGGAAGACCGTAAAACCATCGAACGAGCCAAGGGTATTTTGATGCAACGGGCTGGCCTGAGCGAGCCGGAGGCCTTTCGCCGGTTGCAAAAAATCGCCAGCAGCCGCAGTCAAAAGCTGGTGGAGATTGCCCGGATGATTGTCACCGCCGAAGAGGCCGTGCAGTTCGACGACACTTGAACCCAAACTTTGCGGAAGTTGGCCCACCTCCCCATCCGCCGAGTTTGCTTGCCAGAAGTTTGGGGGGGTGAGCAACCTGCCGTTTCGGGGGCGTCGATGACCGGCTCGCCGGCGGCAAAAAGTGGTGCGGGAAGATTGTGGCAGACATTGGCCTTGCCGAGCCGCTAAGATAGTGGTTCCGTCCCCCACCTACGTTCGCAAGGAGAAGCGAAGCGAGTTCATTGGACGAGGCACAAGAAACGTCAGAGGTTAGTACCGGAAACGGGACGCAGATGCCGAGCCAACCTACGCGCCGTCAATTCCTCCAAGCCGCAAGCTGCCTGGCCGCTGCCGCGCTAACGCCAGGGCGCTTTGCCGTTGCCCAGGAAAATCGAGAGTTCTTGCTCTCGCTCAGCGAGCTGTCGCTCAAGCGGCTGCTCGATTCCAAAGAGATCAACCACTTGGATTTCGTGGTGCTGGCCAAGAATGAGTTTGGCATCACGGCGGTCGAATATGCCAGCCCCTTCTTTGCCGGCAAGGAAGCCGACGAAAAATATCTCGATGCCATGAACGAGCGCGCCGCCGACCAAGGGGTGCGGCAGTTGCTCATTCGCGTGCAAGACCAGGGACAGTTGGGCGATACCGACGCGGCGCGCCGCCAGGACGCGCTTCTCAAACACCGCAAGTGGATCGACGCGGCCAAGGTGCTCGGCTGCCACTCGATCGTGGTCGACGTGCCTACGGATGGCAAAGCCGACAGCCAGCACGAACGAACCGCCGAAGGCCTACGCGCCCTGTGCGAGTACGGCGAAAAACAGAAGATCAATGTGCTGGTTAACAACCGCGGCCTGACCGATGCCGCCTGGCTGATGCAGCTCATCAAGCTGGTGAAGCACTCCTCGTGCGGCAGCTACCTGTGCTTCGATGGCATTGCCGAAAACGCCCAACCGAGCAAGGTTTCGGGCCTCATTCCGTTCACCCGCGGCGTGTCGGCCACGGCCAGCGAGTTCGATCAGCAAGGCAACGAAAAGAACCGCGACTTCTTCCAACTGATGAACGTGGTGCTCGAAGCCGGCTATCGCGGCTACGTCGGCATTGAATACCTCGGTCAGAAACTGCCCGAGCGCGAAGGCATTACCGCCACGAAAGCCCTGCTAGAACGGGTACGAGCCCGGCGGGCCTAGAGCCACGTTCCGCTTGGCGGAACAAAGCATTCACACCCCAAGGAGCGTATAATCTCTTTGGCGGGACAAAACTCTTGCGCTTCATGAAGTTAGACACGGAAACTTTTGAGGCGTCTCAACGGCTGCGAGTGATTTTCATAAGTTCGGCTGTTGTAAAACGGAGTTGCTTTGTAAGTATCGGCCCTTTCGCACTGCGTGCGGTGCGGGCACGTTCACCTTCACGAAGGAGGAACTGAAATGGATTATCGCTGGGCGCCATGCACGATCGAGAACACCGGTTTTAGTAGTGAACGCCGGTTTGAAGTAAAACTGGCTGACGGCAAGAAAGTTGTCGGAGCGGCATATATTGAATACTTTCAGGATGGAAACAAGCAGCCACTTCCCCAGGGCCACCCACCCTTCGGACAGGTGATCAAGGGGTTTGTGAAGTGTCGATTGATCAGCCGAGAAGGGAGCATGGCGAGCATCGAGTTTCCGGGCACGGATGTTTTTCAGGTTTCGCAGGAAACGCTCGCGAGTTCCTGCACCTAAGGGGGCGCCGATGTATCTTTCGGATCGCGATCTTGAATATGCAATCGAATGTGGCAAATTGGTTTTTGATCCCCGGCCAGAGAAAATCGATGCGACTTCGATCGACCTTCACTTAGACGCGATTACGGAAGCAAAGATCTGGAATGTGGCCAAGTTCGCGAACGATGAGTCCGCTCGCGGACGGACAAGGCCAGAACTAAGAATCGCTCAGTACAACCTTGCGACGTTTGGCGAGGGTTACTTATGTGCTCCACCCGAAGATAGCGCCGATTCACTCGACCTGGTTGTAAAACGCGGACATCAAATCATTGTGCGGCCACACGGTTTCCTGCTGTGGCAGACACGAGAGGTCGTTGGCACAAATGCCGACAAAAATGCAGACCTCATCTGCTTTGTGGATGGCAAGAGCACAAGGGCCAGGGCTGGCATCTTGGTGCATCTTGACCGCCCCCACCATCCACACCACGTGGAAGGGCAAGATCACGCTTGAAATCGCGAACCTGGGACCGTTCGACGTCATTCTCGAAGCGGGGGACGTTATTGCACAACTCACGGTTGCAAAGGTTACGAGCCCTCCGCAAAAGACCGTGACCGGCAACTCGGTCACGGTTGGGCAAACATCGGTAAGCGGAAAGTCGTGACCACCGAGGCGCCTGATGCCCCCCATGTGAGTCGCCCCCTTAGCGGTAAGGGCTCCAGCTCGGTCGCCGCGAGGCTTCCCTGGCTGGCACTTCTTCCGGCTCGTCGGCCGGCTTGGCGCGAACCGGCTCTGGCTCGCGATTGGTTTCTGGCACCAGCAGCGGCGGGGCCGGCGGTTCCAGACTGGTGGCCGAGCTCTTCGATTGGCGCGGCGAACCGCTCGAAAGGGCCACCGTCACGGGTAGTTCCGCTCGCAGTTCGCGCCCGTCGGGCACCACGTATCGCACATACAACCGCAGGTCGCTGTGTTCCGGACGTTTGCCCGACCAGGGAAGCTGAAAGCGGATGCGGCCGTCGGGCGATTTATCGAGCCGGCCCTGAATTTCGCTGGTGGTGAAGGTCCACACGCCCACTTGCGCCGCGGTTTGCCGCTGGCGGTCGCCCTGGTAGCGATCGAGCAATTCCTGGTCCCAGGCGGCAATAGCCACGTGCCCCGCGGCGGCGATCAGTTTACCCGAGGCATCGCGGGGCTCGAGCACCACGCTCAGGCCGTCGCCCGCGGCCGCACGGCTGTGAGCAAGCCCAGCGGTTTCTTCGGAGTTGATCGTAAGATAAGAGATTCTCGACGAGGTGGAGGTGGGCAGCATGCCGCGGCCCGCCGACCCACTGCGACCTTGGAAGCGGGGGGCCGATGGCAAATTCCTGCGATCAGGATCATTGGGATCCACGGGATCGCCGAGGTCGATTTCGGGGCCCACCGGATCATCATCTCGCGGCCGGTCGCTGGATCGCGAGCCTGACGACGAGGAGCGATCCTTGTTTTCTTTGGCGAGTTTTTCGTCTTCGCAGGCCCGCTCCAGTTTCGACTGGCGCTGAGCCAACTCGATTTCTAGCTGCAGAATGCGCTCGTTGAGCGCGTAGTTTTCCAGCTCGAGCGGTTCGGTGCTGGGACCGCGATTGCGGCAGCCAATGAAGGTGGCCAGCATGAGCAGTAGTAGACAAAGACGGAACATCATGTTCATCTCGCGCAAGCGATGAAGCCCGATGGATCCTGCCGGGCTGGAATTCCTGCACTGGTTAGCTTTTTACGTGACGTCGAAAAGCAACTTCTCGATTCAAGACGTGATGCCGGGCCGCTGGCAACAGCGGCGTTCGATCCGCTGCTCCCTGAATTCTCGCCCCCGTCTTCACGAGGGCAGGCGGTTCGCGGGAATGGCAGGGTCGATTTGGCTAACGGTCGATTCGTTCGGATGGGTCGCCGCTGGCGGGATTGCGGGCGAGGCGATTAGTACGCCAGAACCGCCGCGCTGGCAAGACGGGAATACGCCCCGCGCGGCAAAGAACCTACAGGATTTGCAGATTGGCAGCGCCAGCAACGCTGGAATGACCAGCGCCGCTGGAATGACGATCGCACGCCTGGCGGCAGAAGTGCCGCGAGTAGCGATTACTTGGTGGCAGCAGGCATCTTATCGATCACCTGGTCGATCAGCCCATAAACCTGGGCTTCTTCGGCCGCCATGAAGTTGTCGCGATCGGTGTCTTGTTCGATCTTTTCCAACGGATGGCCGGTGTGTTTGATCAAGATGCGGTTGAGCCGCTCCTTGATTTTGCGCAGCTCCTTCACGTGGATTTCGATCTCGTGGGCCGTGCCTTCCATGCCAGCCAGGGGCTGGTGGATCATGATCCGCGAGTTGGGGAGCGCGAACCGCTTGCCGGCGGCGCCGGCCGTGAGCAGCAGGGCGCCCATGCTGGCACATTGGCCAATGCAGTAGGTCGCCACATCGCAGTTGATGAACTGCATGGTGTCGTAAATGGCCAGGCCCGAGGTGACGCTGCCACCGGGCGAATTGATGTACAGGTGGACGTCGGCCTTGGGGTCTTCCGACTGCAAGAACAGCAGTTGGGCAACCACGCAGTTGGCAACTTCGTCGTTAATGGCGGTGCCGAGGAACACAATGCGGTCGGACAACAGCCGACTGTAAATGTCCATCGCCCGTTCATCACGGCCGCTTTTTTCAACTACAAATGGGATCAGTGGCATAATCGTATCGCTCCGTCGGCAGCGGGCGTAAATTGGCAGTTCGGTAAAACGGGATGCGGCGAAACAGTTGCCGGCCCCGCACGTTCGCTGTGGGCTGGTGGAGTATTTCCCGGACTCCGCCCAGCTCACCGGCAGGTTCCCACGAGGTTTCTGGGGGGCCTGACTGTGGCGTTGCGGGCGGATCGGGGAGGTACAGCTTGAGCGTTATTCGTTGTTCTCTTCGTTTTCGGACTGCTTCTTAAGCACGTCATCCACAATGCCGTACTCTTTGCCTTCCACGGCGTTCATGTAGAAATCGCGATCCGTATCTTTGCTGATGCGGGCGATATCTTGACCGGTGTGGCGGGCCAGAATTTCATCCAACCGCTGGCGCTCTTTGATGATTTCGAGCGCTTGAATTTCGATATCCGAAACCTGGCCGCCGACCTGCCCATAGGGCTGGTGGATCATGATTTTGGAGTGGGGCAATGCAAAGCGTTTGCCTTTGCTGCCACCGGCCAGGAGCACCGCTCCGCCGCTGGCGGCCAGGCCCACGCAGTAGGTCGCCACGGCGCACGACAGCATTTGCATGGTGTCGTAAATGGCGAGCGTGGCGGTCACGCTGCCGCCCGGCGAATTGATGTAGAAATGGATATCTTTGCGGCGGTTCTCGCTTTGGAGATACAGCAACTGCATGATGATGCCATTGGCGCTGGCATCGTAGATCGGCCCTTGCAGAAAGATAATCCGGTTTTCCAGCAGCAGGTCGGCCAGCGTCATGGGCCGTTGGCGCTGGTAATCGCGGTAGGCCAAAACGGGATCGAACACCTGCGAAAACTCATTCATGGTCGCAACCTTGTATGCGTGTGCGGGGCACAACTTTTGGCATCGATGTGCGGAGCACGATCATCAATATTCAAACGCCACGCGGCCCGCGGGGCGGCAACCAACCTGGCTGCTCGTTGCAAGAGAATCGGCGTAACCAACAGCGGAAAATACGGAAGGAGTCGGATCGTTGCTCCAGAACCAGGGGAAGCTGTTTCCGCTGGGGTTGGGCAAAGCGCCGGACTCCCCGGCTGGCTTTCCTTGAAACGCGCGACCCACCTGTCACGGGGGCGTTGGCAAATTCTACGGCGGTTTCCCTTGTCAGACTAGATGACTACCGGCGGAACGAGCCGCTGGATCGAAAGAAACCCGAGATAAAATATTCCGCTGGCGGATAACGGGGCGCGAAAACCGGGCTGACGCAACCGCCATCCGGAGCACGTCACTCGGCGTCGCCGCTGGAACTGTCACTTTCTTGGGCTTCGCTGGCGCTTTCCACCGGTTCCCCGGCGGCCGCGTGGGTTAGCGGCACATCGCGCGCACTGGGCATTTCGAACGGCACGTCTTTGAAGGTGGCGTGCGACAGAATGAGATCAATGGTCTTGCGTTCAATGATCTGGTTTCGCAGGGCATCCATCTGACCCTGCTTCTCCAACCGAGCACGCACGCGACGAGGGGATTCTTCCAATTGACGAGCGATCAGGCTGATTTCGTCGTCGTAGTCTTGCTGCGACTCCTCAATTTTTTCTTCCTCGGCAATCCGCTCGAGGATGAAGTGCTCACGCAGTGCCAGCGAGGTGGCTTCGCGGCTGTTTTGACGCAACTCGTTGGAGTGCGCCTTGATTTCCTGGTCGGTGAAGCCGCTGCGGCGCAGTTCGAGAATGTGCCGCTGCAACTCGCGAATCGCCTGGCGGCGAAGCAACTCCGGCGGCAACTCCCAATCGGCAGACTCGACGAGGGCCTTGATCACCTGTTCGCGGGTGCGACGGCGTTGATCGTATTCCACCCGACGTTCCAAATTGCGGCGCACCGCCGTGCGGAGGTCTTCCTCGGACTCGAAGCCGCCGATCTCTTCCAGGATGTCGGGCGTGAGCTTGGGCAGCTCCAGCTTTTTGACTTCGAGGATCTTGAAGACCGCCTTGATTTCTTTGCCCCGCAAATCCGCGTTGGGGGCGTCTTGCGACAGCGTGAACGTGGCTTCGCGGGTGTCTCCCACCTTGGCGCCGGTCATGAGCTTGCCAAAGCTGGCAATCGTGCCATCGACGAGGGTTAGCCGCTCGCGAATCACCAGCAATTCTTCTTCGACGTTGCTCAGCAACTGGTCGCCATCGAAGAACTCAATATCCACGGCAACATAGTCGCCCAGGCTGGCGGGGCTCTCGACAGGCACATGCCGGCAATGACGGAACAAGATATCCTGCAGCCGGGTGTCGATTTCTTCCTCGGAAAAATCGCGCACGGGGCGCTCGATTTCCAGGCCCTTCCAATTGGGCAGATCGAACTCCGGGCGAACTTCGAGGTTGAACTCGAAGGTCATGGAGCCCTCTTCGGGCACCTCGATCGCGGCGGGGTTCAGATCGGGCTCGCTGATGGCGGCCAACTTGTTTTCTTCGGTTACCTGGCTCACGCTGTCGACCAGCAGCGAGCCTTTCACCTGATCGGCCACGTCTTTGCGATACCGGCTTTCGACCAGTTTGCGGGGAGCGCGGCCGGAGCGGAAGCCCGGCACGACCGCCGAAGGCATCATTTCGCTGAATGCCTCGTTGAAATAGCGGTCAATGTCCTCGCGGGGAATGGTCACCGTGATGTGGCGCTCGCACGCCCCACGGCTATCGATCTCCACCTTGAGCTCCAAGCGCGCCTTTTCGTCGCCACCTTCGGGAGTGGCGCCTTCGGCATTGGCCTGGTTGTCCGCCGTGGTGTCGTCGATCGATTCGTCCGCAGCCATTTGAAAGTTGCTTTCTGCTATGTTCTGGATAGCAAACTCCCCAGGCAATTGCGGCCTAGGGAGCGAAGAGCGGGTGATGGGATTCGAACCCACGACAACAACGTTGGCAACGTTGTGCTCTACCAACTGAGCTACACCCGCGTAGCGATAGGTAGGTGAGACCGGCAATTATAGGACCAACCTCTTCACGTGCAAGAGGCACAATCGCAGGTTCCCTAACCGTTTTTCTCCCCCCGTTGCTCTCAGACAAAATGTAGCCGGTGATGGTCGCCAAGGAAAGAGGATGCGAGCCGAGACGGCGCGGAACCTGAGGAAATTCCCCGACTTGCCGAAATAGTGGCCGTGCGCCGCCAGCCCTCCTGTTTGGCAAGCCGGCAAGCACCTTGCCTGGCAGCCAACTGGGGCCTCGCGAACGAACACGCCCCCCCTCCCAACTGCGGGCAAACTCGCTGGGGCGAGCTATTTGGGAGAGCTGATCCTGTTTTTGCGAGGAAACGAGACGACCACCTGATCGAACTTATCGCCTCGCAACTCATTAAAAATGGTTAGTTGCTGGGGCGTAAGAATTTGTTGCAGACTCGTCTCGATGAACCGATCGAGATCGCCGAGCCGGTTACGCAGTTCCTGGCTGGAAACGCGGTTGTATTGAGCGTCGGTCATGATCGAGCGGCGGCCGCTGCTCCATTGGGTTTCCAGGTGCTGAATGCCGGAAATTTGGTGCTCCGTCATCGCCAACCGGGCTTGCACGCCGGCATCGTAGAGGGCCTTGATCCCGCGCAATTGCACGGCAATTTGCGACAGACGCTGCCACTGTTCCGCGCGCAGCACATCCCTTACTTCATGCGATGCGTCGTAAGCCTGCTCCTTGAGCCGGGCAGGCATTTCTTCCAGCATGCGGTCCCGCTCTTCCATCGTGTGGGCCTGGCGCATTTCGAGCAAATAACGGCGACGAGCATCGACCGAATTCGCGGAAATTTGACTAAGCAACGCCAATTGCTGCTCGTCGAGCTTCAGGGCCTGCTGAATTTGCGGATTTCGAATCAGCGAGAGGGGTGACGTGTTGCCAAAGCCTGGCAGAGGAGCGGCCGCGGCATCCGCGACGGGAGACGCCATGGGAGCCAATCCCTCGTCATCCTGCGACAACCGGGGAACAATCTCCTCGGGTGGCGAGGGCGTTTCCACCTTGGGCAACCAAATCGCGAGCGATAAGGGCAATACCAAACACAGTGCGTCTTGGGCACGAAACGACATGGGCCAGACCCTGCTAATTCCTGGAACACGACGAGCGAACGAACGCCGCTGGTGAAAGTCGTGGCTGGACAGCATAAATGAAGCCTGGGAAGGCTGTAAAGTATTTTCGCGAGAAATTCGCCACATCGAGCCACCCATCAAGGGGGTGTGCCGATGCCTTTCTCAGCCCTTTGCCCCGCGCGGGGACCAAGCCTTGGGGCTTTAGTCGTTGTGCTTTTGCCGTAAACGGGGCGAAAGCCGCAGCATGAGGTGGATTCGCTCGAACTCGTTCAGCCAATCTTGAACCACGTTGTTCAACAAGGGCTGGTCGATGACCAGGCCGGTGGGGCAACTGGGGCCGAGTTGATCGGCGGCCATTTGCCGGTACTTGCTCAAGGTGCGGTCCCCATGCAAGCCGCAAAACTGGCCATCTTCGTTGAGAAACACCAACGCCGGCACCCGAGCGCCACCGCACAGGCGGATCGCTCCGGCCAGGTCGGCGGCGGCATCGCGGTCGAAGTAGCGAACGTTGATCTGTTCGTTGACGGCCGAAAAGTGGTCAAACACTGGGCATTGATTCACACAGTCGCCACACCAGGCGCCCGCCAGGCAGATGACGTTCATGCGGCGGGTGAAACTCTCGAGGAGCGCGGTTTGGGCGGGGGTGAGCGTAATTCGTTCGTGAACGGCCTGCCAGCGTTCGCGGTGGCCCGCTTCGCCGTACTTGTTCAGGAACTCGCGATAGGGGAGCCCTTGGGGGAGTGCTGAGGCAAAATCGTACATGGCTGTTTCTCCTGGGGTTAAGAACAAGCCTACCGGGTTGGCCGCCAGAAGGAAAGGAACCCGGCGGTCGAGGGGTGGGTCGGCCCCTGACCACGGGCAAGTTGGCTGGCCGGAATCCACGACCGGTACTTTCCCCGCCAGACTGTAGGATTTTTTCCAAATTCTTGGTCGGCGATAACCCATTGCAGTAGATAGCTTTGCATAGATTGCGGGGCTGCCTGGCAGAATTGGCATGTCCGCTGCTGCTGATCTTTTTGCATTGAAGAGGTAGCAAGGCTGGCAGCGATTGTGTAAGCCCTTGGGGAAACCGGGCCAGCCGCCAACAATGAGAGGTGTACGATGAAGCGCTTTGCCAAGTGGTTGCTGGTGCCTGGTCTGCTGCTTGCCGCTTGGGGCGTGACGAGCAGTTCTAACGATGCCGAGGCGGGCTGGGGATACTATCGCCGGCCGTTCTTTGCGCCGGTGCCGATCGTTCGGCCCTACCCCGTGTATCGCTCTTATTATTATGGCCCGCCGGCCGTGGCCTACCCTGCCTATCCTGTTTACCCTGCCTACCCGGCTTATGCACCAGTGCCCTACGTTCCGGGCGGCGTGCGAATCAATATTGGCTGGTAGGGTGGAGAGACTAGGGGTTGGGGGCTAGGGGATGGAAGTTGTCTGCCCATTCCCTAATCCCCAGTCCCTATCCCCCCAGAATCAAGCTCGGGCGGCCTCAACACTGGTTTGAGGCCGCCCTGAACTTTACCCCCCCTGGGTGATTTCTTTCGCAAGCCGCGGCTGGCGAGCAGCCGACTGGCTAGCGTTTTGAATTGCTTGGCGAGTGCCCTTTGGGTGCGGCGGGTTGGGGTGGCCGCTGCTGGTCGTTCAGCGTAACTCCCCTCGACGCAAGAAGTATCGGTCTTAACCGGAGGATCACTTGCGGAAACTTTGCGGCTTTTGCGGGGTGGAGGGGCTGGTTGCTGGGGGCTGGTAGTTAGGGGATGGGGGCTGGCGTGAAGTGGATGAGGACGTCGTCCCAATCTTCGCCTGCCTGGTTGAGGGGATCTTTGGGGACTCGGCCGCCGTTGTCTTTGCCGTTTTCACCCAGGCTGTAGAGCATGTATCCGCTGCCGTCGCGGCGATAACGCGGTAGTTGTTGGCCGTGGGCCATGCGGTCGAGCGGAATTTCGGCCAGGATGGCTGGTTTGAGCTGCTCCAGTTTCTCGGGGAACTGGCCGTGCTCGGCGCGGTGGATGGAGAGGGCGACTGCCAGTTGGAGGTGGTCGAGCCACTGGAAGCATTGGGCCTCGCAGAACAGCATCATGCGCATGATTGAGCATTGGCCGGGGATTTCGCCCATCCACTCGCCATAAGCCACCGCCGGTTGTTGGCTGGATTCGATCTGGGCGACGAGTTGGTCAGGCTGCTGTGTCTTTTCCCAATATGCTTCCGTGGCCTGCTCGATTTGCCGCGCACCTTCCAGGCGGTCGTGGAATCGCTCGCGTCGAGCGATGTCCACGCAGCGATCGCTCCAATGGTTGGTAGTGCGCAAGGCGGTATTGTAGTCAAATGGGCGTTGCGAAAGCGTGTCGATGGCGCGGCGGCTTGCTTCGCTTTCCTCATCGAGACGCATTACAAGCAGCGCACGAACGCCATCGCTCTTGGATTGAGCGAGGGCGGTGAGGCGGCTCAGCCCATCGCAACGCTGGGTTAGATGGAGCATGTCGGCAAACATTGTGGGCTGCGGCAGGGACTGCAGGTCGCTGAGCAAGGCTCTTAGCTTCGCCGCGCTGGGCAGGCATGTTTTGAGCCAGAGCAACATTGCCTCGGAAGCGCTTTCCAAATTGTGGGATCCCATGACCAAGTCGGGGAGGAACGCTCCGCGAGCCGAATGGGCCGCCAGCCGCAACGCGGCCCACGCGTCTTCAAACGCCAGATCGACCTGGTGGTTGGCGATCCGAAGGGCGGATCGTCGCTGCAGGCCGGATAGGACGGAGAGGTCTACGGCTGATCTCAAAGCAAATTGGTTCCATACGGGAGTGCCTGCGGCCGCCGACAACGGCACAAAGTAATGCGGCCGTTCCGAGGCGGTGATGGCAATATCCAAAGCGCCGCCATACTCCTTGAGCCACGCCGCCAGTTCCGGAAACTCCTCGGCTTGCCACGGTCGGCCTGCGATCTTCCTTTCCAGCTCGCAAAGTGCCTCGAACTCCTGGCCAGTGAGTTCTCGCCCTTGCCGTTTTTCAAAGTATTCCAATTCGGAGAAAAATTGTTTTTCTCTGGGCGTGGGGATACCCAGTCGGCGAAAGAACTCGTCGCGGAGTTGGTGGTCCTTATCATCGCCAGGCCCCAACAACTCCAGCAGCGGCACCGCCGCGTTCTCCGCTGGGGTTACGCCGGCCCCCAATCTCTGGTTCAACGCCGCCGCGTAGTCCACAAAGCCATCGGGCGAGACGGGCGACGTGAAGAACGTGGTTTCTTTGGAAATGGTGAACGGTTGCGGCGTTGTGCTGGTGGGCTCCGCGGCATTCGCGGTGCTGGCGCTGCCTGGCATGGTTGCGGCGAGGGTCGGCAGCGCGAGGGCCGCGCCCAGGCTTTGCAGCGCCGTGCGGCGGGAAATGGGGTCGTGATCCATGGGTCTGCTCCCAATCACCAGGTTCTGCCGAGGAGAAATGTGGGTTGCATTATAGCAGATGGATCGGGGTGGATCGCTAGTAGTGGTAGCGGCGCTAGTCTCGCCTCGCACTTCGATTTATTGAGCAAGCGACTCATATTGTTCCCGATTTTTCGGCCCGGTAGAATCGGCCGGCCTTGGCTTTGCGCGCGACGAGGATGTCGGGCGGTTTTTTCCGAACGGAAGCGGAATTTCTCGCATGTCTCAGGAAACGAATCCAGACAGCTCGCCATCCATACTCAAGCGTCCCTTGATCTGGACGACGCGGTGGGTGCTGGATCAGCCGGTGGCCACGTTGGCCTTCGCCTTCGCCATCGCGGCCCTCTCGCTTACCTATGCCGGCACGCGGATGGGCTTTCACACCAGCCGCTCCGACCTGGTGAACCCGGCCAGCGATTACAACCAACTGTGGGCCGACTACATTGATGAGTTTGGCGACAAGGACGACGCGCTGCTGGTGGTGGAAGGCCCTGGCCGCGACGAGGTGGTGCCGGTGCTGGAGGAACTTTCGGACGCGCTGGCCCGCGATGACCATTTGTTTCAAGCGGTGCTGCACGAGGTCGATCTTTCCAAGATTCGCTCCAAGGGCTTGCACTACTTGGGCGAGCCCGAGGTGCGAGCCACCGACGGTTTTTTGAGCAAGATCGAGCCGATCATTGGCGGCGACTGGTCGAAGCTCAACGTGGCCCACATGCTGTCTTCGCTGTACGAGCGGTTATCGGCGCTATCGCCGGCCACGGCCAACTCGCCCGAGGCGCAATTCGCGCTGCTTGAAACCTCGCGGCTGGCCGACAGTTTGCTGGCCGCGCTTGCGGAACGGGGGAGCTATCGCTCGCCCTGGCCGGTGATGCCGCAATCGGTGGCCACGCTCAGTGAGTTGGGCTCGGAGTATTTGCTCACCAGCGAAGGCCGGCGGGGCATTGTGATGCTCAAGCTGGCCGACATGGAAAACGACGGCTTCGAACGGGGGAGCGCCGCGATTGCCGCCCTGCGCAAGTTGATCGCCACGGTTTCCGCCCGGCATCCTGAAGTGCAAATTGGCCTGACCGGCTTGCCGGTGATGGAAAACGACGAGATGCGGGCCAGCAGCGACAGCATGCTGATCTCGAGCCTGCTTTCGCTGTTGGGCGTGGCCTGTTTGTTCTTTGCGGGGCTGGGGGGCATCCGGCATCCGCTGATGACGGTGCTCGCGCTGCTGCTGGCCATGGCCTGGAGCTTTGGTTATTTGACGGTGGCCGTAGGGCATCTCAATATTTTGAGCGTGTCGTTCGGGGTGCTGCTCATAGGGCTGGGCATCGATTTTGGCATTCATTACATCGCCCGCTATTTGCAATTGCGGAGAACCATTCCCGACCCCAAGCAGGCCTTGCTGGAAACGTCTTCCAGCATTGGACCGGGCGTGTTGGCGGGAGCGATCACCACGGCCCTGGCGTTCTTCTCGGCTGGCTTTACTTCGTTTACCGGCGTGGTGGAGTTGGGCGTGATCGCGGGCGGCGGCATTTTGCTGTGCGCCGTGGCCATGCTGTGGGTACTGCCGGCCATGATCGCCATTTGCGATCGGCGGCGTGGCGGTGACCAGATTCCTAGTCCGCTGAACGTGCAGGCCTCGGTCGCGCCGCTGTTTCGGCCGGGAATTCTGCCGTGGATCATTCTAGGTTCGATTGTGGCGACCGCTGGCCTGGGAATGGGCATGAGCCGGCTGTGGTACGACCATAACCTGCTCAACCTGCAGCCGCGCGGTTTGGAGAGCGTGGAACTGGAGCGAAAGCTGCTGCGCGACAACGACCAGAGCGTGTGGTTCGCGCTCTCCATTGCCGAAAGCCGCGAAGAATTGCTGAATCGCAAAGAACAGTTTCTGGCGTTGGATTCGGTGGAGCGAGTCGAAGAAATCGTGTCGCTGCTGCCGCCCGACCATGAACGCAAGCGACCCGTCATTGAGCAAATTCACAACCGGCTGAGCAACCTGCCGGAACGCCCGCCGCGGATCGCCGTCGATTCGCCCGAGACCGTGGGGCGATATCTGGCCGGCCTGCAAGAAGTCGTCGCCCTCGGGCAGCCGGGGGCGCGGTGCGAACGAGCGCTGGAACAGGTGCGCGACGCCCTCCGCCGCTTGCCGCTGGCCGAATGCTACGAGCGGTTGACGAGCTTCCAGCAGCAAATGGCGGGCGACCTGCTCAGCCGGCTGCACATGCTGCAAGGTATTTCCAACCCCGAGCCCCCCAAGTTCGACGACTTGCCCATCGGGCTGGTCACCCGGTTCGTGGGCAAAACCGACCGGTTCTTGCTCAAGATTTACGGCCGCGGGAACATTTGGGACATGGACAACCTGGCCGGCTTTGTGGAGGACGTGCGCTCGGTGGATATGCGCGTGACGGGCAATCCGCTCCAGGCGTTTGAAGCTTCGCTGGAGATGAAAAGCAGCTATCAACACGCCGCGGTGTACTCGCTGATCGGCATTGTGGTGGTGCTGCTGCTCGACTTTGGCAGTATCCGCGACGCGCTGTTGGCGCTGCTGCCGATGGCGCTGGGGGTGGTCATGATGTTTGGCCTGCTGGGCTGGCTGAATTTGCCCCTCAATCCGGCGAATATGATTGTGCTGCCGCTGATCTTGGGGATCGGCATCGACGATGGCGTACACGTGGTCCACGACTTTCGCAATCAGAAAGGACCCTTCAAGCTGAGCGCCTCCACGGCATCGGGCGTATTGCTGACTTCGCTCACCAGCATGGTGGGGATTGGCAGCTTGATGATCGCCAGCCATCAAGGTTTGCAAAGCCTGGGCCGCGTGCTGACGATCGGCGTGACCACCTGCCTGTTCACGTCGCTGATCACCTTGCCGGCCATTTTGGTGTGGCTCACCCGCCATCGAGAAGAAGACTCCGAAGTAGGCGCGGAGGAAGCCACTGCGCAAACGAGCGACCACGCCGCCGACGAGTTGCTCGCCGGAGGCAGGGCGAAGCACCGGCTGGATGCGGGCCACGTGGGCGTGCCGGCCCCGCGCCGAGCGGCCAGGCCCTGGCCCGACCGGGCGGGCGTGGGCGTGCGCGCGGGAACGAACGACTAACCCTCCGCGCGAAGCGGCCCGCAAGACTCGCGGAATTCAATCTGCCGAAGGCCGTAGGCGATCCGCGGCAGTTTTCGGTTGCGAGTGGGCAGTGCCGTCATTAGATTGACGTCCGCATGCTAGCATGCGCGTATTCTGAACACTTCCACCGCACTCTGGGGCAGGAGCCCTCTTCTATGGCGATTCCCGTTTCTTGTCCGTCGTGCCGAACTTCGCTGGAATTTGACGAATCCAATGCCAACATGCAGGGGAGTTGCCCCAAGTGTGGCACGGCGTTCATGATTCCTCCCGCGGGTGGGCCAGCAGCGGGTGGATATACCTCGTCTTCGCAGCCACCGGGTTACACGCCCGGCGGCGCCGCGGGCGGGGGCTACGTGAACAATCCCTACGCCGCCAGCCAAGTGGGCCAAGGCCCTCCCGGGTACGGCGCGGGAGCTGGTTACGGCGGCCCGGTCGCCCCGCACCGCGGCGGCACCATTCTTACGCTGGGGATTCTCGGGCTGGTGGTATGCGCCATCTGCGGCATTTTTGCCTGGACCATGGGGAGCAGCGACCTCAAGCAGATGCGGGCCGGGAGAATGGACCGCAGCGGCGAAGGCATCACCCAGGCCGGCATGGTGTGCGGCATCATTAGCACCATTCTGCTTGGCCTGGGCATCGTGATTTACATTATTATCTTTGCCGTGGTCGGTGTGGACGCCATCCGTTAGGTCCGTCATTAGATTGCCATTCGCGGCAGGCACGTTCCGCATTCTCCCAGACCCACATCGCGGGCAGGAACTGGTCTCATGACGATATCCACTTCGTGCCCATCGTGTCGCAGCTCGCTCGAGTTCGACGACTCGCATGCCAACATGCAGGGAAGTTGCCCTGCTTGTGGAACGGCATTCGTGATTCCAGCGGCACAGCCGGCGCCCACCACCGGCTACAACCTGGCGCCGCCGAACCCTGTTGCGCAACCCAACCCTTTTGGAGCACAACCGCACCCTTACGCCGCGCAGCAAGCCCCCTACGGCGCACAACAGCAACCGTACGGCGCGCAGCAAAACCCCTACGCGGCCAGCCAGGTGCGGCCCGATGGTCCCGGCTATGGTTATGCGTCGTCCGGCTACCCCGGTTACATGTTGGCGCACCGCGGCGGCATGTTGCTCACCTTTGGCGTTCTCGGCATTGTGTTCGGGTTGGCGTGTGGCGTTCCCGGCCTGATCTTTGGTATTTTGGCCTGGGTAATGGGGGCCGGCGACCTCAAGCAAATGGCGGCCGGCAGGATGGACCCCAGCGGCTCGGGAAACACCCGCGCCGGGATGATCTGCGGAATCATTGGGGTGGTTGTCTCCGTGCTCAGGCTTGTATTGGCCATCGCCATGGTGATGCAGTTGAGGCGTTTCTAGAGGGAACCTGCCGCTGTTGGCTTTTACGACCCGGGGGAGGCGCGTCTTGCAATTGCGATGGGAACGAGCGCCTCGTTGGCACGGCGAAATGACCTGGTTCGCCGCGGCGCTGCTGATTTGGTTCACGCTGATGGCCGCCGCGCTGGTGCTGGAACTGCAAGGCGTGCCAGGCCCTGGCCTCTGCTTGTTTCGCCGCGTGACCGGCGTGCCCTGTATCACCTGCGGAGGCACGCGGGCCGCCGCCGACTGGCTGCACGGCCATTGGGGACGGGCGATTGCCCGCAACCCGCTGTTGTTTGTGCTCGAGTTGGGCCTGGTGGCGTGGCTGGTACTACGACTTGGTTTTGCGCGGCGTTTGATCGTGCAGATGCAACCGCTCGAACGCTACGGCGTTTGGGCTTTATTGGCGCTGGCCGTGGCTGCCAATTGGGCGCTGGTCATTGCGCAACATTCCTAGAACGACGACAAGCTCAGCCACCACGACAACGGCGGCTTGATAAAAATGCTCGCCAAACGGTCGCTGACGAGTTTAAGATAGCTGAGAATTCGACGGGAACCGGTTGAGCCGAGTTAAGTACCTATCCGAGAACCCTGTTTCCCTCTCACCCCAGCCCTCTCCCGCGAGGGGCGAGGGAGTCATTGGATAGATTGTATTTTGGATCATCTGGCTGATTGGCTTTTCGTACCGGGCCGCGCTCGATCCCGATTACGGTTTTTGGCTGAGCTTCTTGGGTTACACGCTGGGCGTGGGCCTATGCGAAGAGCTGGTCAAGGCGGCCCCCGTGATTTTGCGTTTTCGCAGCGAAGACCAGTTGAGTTGGCAAGGCGCCTGCCTGTGGGGGCTGGCCAGCGGCATTGGGTTTGGCGTGGCCGAGGGCATTATTTATTCCTCCGATTTTTATAACGGCGTGCATACCTGGCCCGTCTATTACGTGCGGTTCCTGTCCTGCGTATCACTGCACGCCGTGTGGAGCGGCGCGGTGGGCATCATGGTGTGGCGGTGCCGCGACCAGTGGAACGACGTGGAGTGGAGCGATTTGTTCGTTACGCTGGTGGTGGTGCTCGGCGTGCCCGTGGTGTTGCACGGCCTGTACGATACGCTGCTGAAGAAGGACTACCCGGCCTGGGCCTTGGTCACGGCGCTGGCCAGTTTTGGCTGGCTCTACTTGCTGATGTATATGACGGGGCGCGAGGCGCAAGATGAGCACATGGCCCGCCGGGCACGGGCAAAGCAGCGCGGCATCAACGGCTTGCCGGCGTAAAACCAATCGCCGCCCGAGCAGGCTGGTTGTGGGGTTCGCTTGCCCGCGCTGGCTTACTTGCCCGGCGTATTCCAGGCAATGCGGGCCACCCACACGCTGCCATTGCTGCCGTGCGGATTATCGACGGCCATCACGTGGTTGGGACCCCAGGTTTGCATCCACTCGGCGGTCGTCACCCAGGTTTCTTGCGGCGAGACATGCACCACGCCAAAGTTCCCCAGCCGCGCGCCGCGCTCGGGCACCAGCACCCGTTCGGTTTCGCGAATCACGCATAGCCGGTCGGGATTTACCTGGGCCATGAACAGCGGAGCCCGATGGCGGAACACGTGATCGTTGTTGGCGCCCCGGCGGGTGTAGACCAGAAACAGGCCCCCGGCGTGCGTTACCCAGTGCTGCTGGGTGTTGTAGTTGCCCAGGTCGCTGCCGTCGTCAAACGTCCACGGGGCCAGGGGCGCGTACTTGAGACCATCGCGGCCGTGAGTCACGAAGCCTTGTTTGTCGTTGCGAATGGTCAGCAGGTAGCGGCCATTGAACCGGGTGATGGAAGGCTCGTGCAGGCCGCGGGTTTTGTCGTTCACGAACAGCTCGTCGCCATGTTCCAGATAGCTGAGCTTGTCTCCATCGAAGCCGCAGCGAACCACGGTTACGCCGGAACTGTTCTTGCCCGACGGACGAAACGCGATCGGCAATAGGATTTCGCCGCCCGGCAGGTCGAATCGCTGGGTACAGCCGGCCCCGGCGTTATGGAACTTTTCACCCTGTGGCATCTCCATTTTTTGCCAAGCTTGCCAGGTGTGGGTGGCGGGGTCGTAAATGGAATAGGCCGTGTGACGAGGGCGGGGGAGCGTGACCTTCCACTCGGGCGTGTATACGACGGTATGGCCCGTGCCGAGCAGTTTGCCCGAGGCGGCATGCCAGGCGGGGGTGAAATCGCTTAAGGCGACCGGCCGCCGCGCGCCATCAATGGTTTCGTAGCGCGGAGCCAGAGACTTCAACTCGGTGGGCTCGCTCCACGATTGGCCCAAGTTGCCGGTGTGCAAACCGAACACGCCCTGGAAGACATCGCTGCCGGAGACTTGCAGGGAGTTCATTGTCATCACCACCCGCGGCGCGCCGCCGGCAACTTGCGAGGGCACAATGCCGGCGCGGGGATGCGTCCAGCATTGTTTGCCGTCGTAAAAGTGAGTGGGAATCTGCCGCGACAGGCGGTAACCGGCCGGACCTGCCAGGCCAGGTAAGATTTCTTCGGCCGCGTGCGGGGAAGCTCGTGAAGGGTTCACGACGGGAGCCACCAGGCCGGCCGCGCCGCAGGCAAGGGTCGATTGCAAAAAGGCTCGTCGAGTTGGCATGCGAAAAGTACTTTCTTGCGAAGGGGGTGCGGTTGGGCTGCAACGGCTTACTAACGATCGCCAACGCGCCGCTGCCAGGCCGCGTAACGCTGCGCGAGCGATTGCACGAGGATGGGCTGTCGCGAGGCCAGATCGTTGGTTTCGCAGCCATCGGCTTCGAGATCGAACAACTGCCAGACGCCCTCTCCGCGAGGCCGGATCGCCTTCCAGCGACTGCTGCGAATGGCAAGGTGACTGGGAACGCTCCAACAAAGTTCGGCGTGGCCAGCTCGCAGCTCTCCGGCAAAAATGGGGGCCAGCGATTTGCCTTCCAGCGGCAGGGGATGCCGGCCTTGGAACTCGGCAGGGTACGTCGCGCCGGCCAGCTCAACGGCGGTCGCCATGAAATCCATCACGTGGCCTACCTGATGGGTGAGCTGATTGCGTTCCAAAATTCCGGCCGGCCAGCGTGCGACCAGCGGCGTGCGGATGCCGCCTTCAAAGCCAGTCAGCTTGGTGCCCCGAAAGGGAGTATCGCTGAGCACGGCCCAAGCCACGCCGTAGGCCGCAAAGGTATTGGCAGGACCCGGCAAAAGTTCCGGCCCACTGCCGGGTTGGATGGCCACGCCGTCGGTTCGCCAGCGGTCGTTGGGGCCTTCGGGTGAGAAGCCGAACCCGCTGGTGCTGGGCTTGAGGCCGCCATCGGGAGCGGCGCCGTTGTCCGAAAGGAACATCACCAGCGTATTGTCGGCCTTGCCAGATTTCTCCAGAACCTGCAACAGCTCCGCGAGGCCGGTATCGATGGATTCGACTTGGGCCGCGTAGGCCGCCATCCGCTCGGCTTGCCAGTCGGGATACCTCTCGCCAGCCCAATTGAAGATATCGTAAGGGCGCGGCGAGATGGGCCACGACTTGGGGATCAACCCCGAGGCTTGCTGCCGGGCAAACCGCGCCTCGCGGAGCGTATCCCAACCCCCCTGGCGGTATTTGGCCCGATGGCGGGCGATCGCCTCCGGCCGGGCATGCAGCGGCCAGTGCGGGGCCAGATGGGCCACGTACAGAAAAAAGGGCTCCTCGCCTTGCACCGCTTCTTGCAGGAATTTCACGCTGTATTGATTCAGCGCGTCGGTCAGATAGAAGTTGGCCGGAACCGTCCACTTCTGGCGATCGAGATAGTAAGGATTGGCGGCGACCTCGTTAAAGTAGCTGATCTTACCTTGGCACATCGGCCCGAAGAAACGATCAAAGCCACGGTCGGCCGGAAGATCGCGGCCTTGCCATTTGCCAACCATCATGGTCCGGTAGCCGGCAGTTTTTAGCACCTCGCCCACGGTAACGCATTTGCTGAAATCCTTGGGCTCGTTCCAGCGATCACCCCGATGGCCGACTTGCTGGCTGTACAGGCCGGTGAGCAGGGAAGCCCTCGAGGGGCCGCAGATGGAGTTGTTATAGAACTGGGTGAACCGCAGGCCGTCGCGGGCCAGCGAGTCGATGGCAGGCGTGGGAATTTCGCCGCCATAGCAGCCAATGTCGGACCAGCCAAGGTCGTCGGCCATCACCAAAATGATATTGGGAGCGCGCGTCGACTCCTTGGCCCACGTGGCAGGAATGGCCGAAACGCCCAGCAGCACCACCGCAAGGGCTGCAATCCGAACCGGCACACGGAAATTAACTGGCCACAACTGCGGACTCGACATCATGAAGAGCATGGACGGGTGACTTTCGGGCGCGGGTTGCAAATCGTGTTAGGGTTGGTCTTGATCGTGGGCCAGAAGCACAAAATCAAACAGTTCGCCATAGTGCTTGCCGTCCAGCGTAATGTCGAAAGGCGCGAGCTGCACTCCCCGCGGAGCCAGCGCGCGGTCCACGGTTAGCTTGACGGGGTACTTCTCACGGCTCTCCGCGGGCACCACGCCCTGCAGTACGGCGGGCTCGGCCGTTACCCCCGCGGGCAGCCGCAGCTCAATCTTATGTTGCTGCGGTTCGCCGCGAAAATTGCGAACCGTAACGGTCACGGTCCGCACGCTCTGCTCGCGAAGGTCCACGCGGTAGGGATAGGCGGAAACCCAGTAGGGATCGAATTGATACTCATAATCTTTGTCGGGCAGCAAATCGCGATAGAGGGTGATGATTTGCTGGGACCACTCGTGATACCGGCTGAGAAACGCCGCCGGATCGGGCATCACGTAGGAATGGCTGCCCATCACGATATCGGGCTTGAGGTTCTTCAAGTACCGACTGCCATACAGATAGCCCTCTTCAAAGATGGCGCTATTGCGGGCCACCACGGCCTCGTGGCCGTTCTGGGTGGGATCGGCCGAGTTGCCGAATAGATTATCGCCGGTGAAAGCGATGCGCTTGCCATCGATTTCGAGCCACAGGCAGCAGCCGAACTCGGTTTGGCCCGGCATCCAATCGACTTGAATCTTGTAACCTTCCCATTCCACGGTTTCGCCATCGCGGAAGGTCTTGTCGATCTTCATGCCATCGAAACCGTCGCGATAGGCGGAGACTAGCGCGGCATAGTCATAGCGGCGCGGATGCTCGCATTTGTCGGCAATGCGGTCGAGTGTCCAAGCCTGGGCGCCATATTTTTTCTTGAGAGCCGGCCCCAGCAGGAAATGGTCGCCGTGCATGTGTGAGATCCAGAAGGCGTCGATCTCATTCAAGCCCAAATGTTGACGCATGCCCAGGATGATTTCATCGAGCGTGGCCGCCGGCAGCAGTCCGCAATCGAGGATCAAGCCCCGGCCGCTATCGGCCACGAGGATGGCGAAGTTCTTGCCTTGGGTCTTATGGCTGAGCTTGTACAGATGCGGCGTCACCTGGCTGATGAGCGGAACCGCCGTCGGCTTGGAGATGCGGTCGCGTTCTTGCTCGGTGGAATCGAACACGTTGTAACCGCGAATGTAGCTCCGGCGAAATACCGTCAGCTTGTCATGATAGGTTTTCAGTTGTTCGCCGGCGTTTTCAACCACGGATCCCTGCGAGGGGAACAGAACATCGAGGTCCTGGTTGCGCAACCGTTCGACCGAGGCCAGCAGCGCGTCGATCCCTTTGGCAAATCCATAATCCCATTCAGAATCGAACCAATTCGTCAGCTTGGCGCCGTCGTGCATCAAGCCGCCGGTAAAGGCATGCTCTTGATCGCGATGGCGAATGACATAGCTCATGCCGCCGGGCGCATGGCCAGGCGTGCTGACGCAGCGAATTTCGTAGCCTCGCCAGGAAAAGGTCTCGTCGTCTTTCAGCACTTTATCGAGCGCGATGGCTTGCCGAGGTGGTCGCGCATAACTCGCGCCGTAAACGGAGTAGACATCGCCCAACGTGGGATACCACTTGCGGAAGGCGGTGGGTGTTTCAAACAGCGGCTGTTCGGCCTCGGGCGCGGCGATCTTGGTGTGGACACGGTCAATACGCTCGATGCCTTGGCAATTCTCGCGATGATGGTCGGTGAACAGCACCCACTCCACGCGCTTCACGCCGAGCCTGGCCAGCGGCTCGAGTACCGTACCGTCGCCCAGGTTGATCAGCAGGGCCGCATCGCCGCTGCGAAGGGCGTAAGCATTACAAGTGTCGGTCCCCTGGTACAGTTCGGGGAACTTATCCGGCATTGGCCGGCGAAAGCCCGGCTCGGTAGTCGGAACCCGGTCATCAGCATGACTGGGAACCAGAGCCCACGGCGCTCCGCCAAGTATCAATAGCGTCAGAAAAAGCCTCATGGTTGATTCTCTTGTTCTTGCTTGGGAACGCGCACTTGAAGTTGCTTCTTATCCCAGTCGAGCTTGCCAAGCACCTGCTCGGGAAACTCCCAGCCGCCGGGTTGGTCTTGATAGATTCGCACTTGCGATTTTTCGGCCGCGAGCGCCACTGCCTGGGGCATATCGAGCACGCGAAGCACGTTGAGCAGCACCGGTCCACCGTTTGCATGGCTTGGGGCCAGGTGATGCAGATCAAGGCGATGCACATGGGGAATGAATAGCGAGGCATAGAGGGCGACGCCGGCCAGCTCGTGATTGCCTTGCAGCCAAAGCTGGGTGTCTTTCAGGCCGGGCGTCGCCCTCAAGGCCGCGGCGGTTTGAATCGTATCCCACACGCGCATGCCATCGAGCGTTTGCCCCAGCAGCATATAGCGGCGGCGGATGTGCGTATGGTTGCGTTCGGCCGGGTTCCAGGCGGTGAGCCCCACGCCACGCGGAGCCACATAGGCCATCGCCCAAGGAAAGGCTTTGAACATGCCTTGGGTTTGACCGAAGCTTTCTTCATCAGGCTTGAGTCCATCTCCGGCCTGTGCTGTCTCGCTGGCCAGGTTCTTGGCAAAGCTGCCGGCATAGGTCGAAAGGAAATCCTGCCAGCCAGCTTCATCCAAAGTGTTGAGCACCACCAGGCTGGGTTTTTCCAGGCCGGCGCGCTGGGCAATGTACAGACGCAACCGGGTGTGATGTTGGCTGGTGAAATCGTAGGCGGCCAGTTCCACGCCGCCGCTCGTTGCCTTGAATACTTCTTGGAGATCGCGCGGGGGCGCTGCGCTGGGCCAGCCGCGGAATGATTTCTCTTTGAGTTCCGTCAACAAACGGTCGCGGGTTTGTTGCCAGGCTTCCTTGTCGGCAGGAAGTTCAATCCTGGCCCTGGCGACAAATGTGTCATGAATGTTCGTATTCTTTTCATCGCTAGGCAAACTGTCGAACACGCGCAAGGCTTCGGGCGGAAACAGCTTTTCCGCCACCTTATGGATGGGGCGGCGTTCTTTCTTGAGAAAGCGATCGAACCACACGAACGCATGGATATGTAATTCTTGCGTATCGAGATGCGGACCTTCGGTGATTTGCAAGCCCAGGTGGTCGTCTTTGCCATACAGGCGATAAATATCGCGCACCTGCGAGTGCAATCGCACCACGCCTTCCAACGGAAAGATGCGGTCTTTATCGGTGTTGGAAATGAGCAGCGGCCGGGGCGCCACCAGGGCCGCCACTTGGGCGTAGTCCCAGCGATAGGTATTCACCATATACATGCAGTCGCAATGGCCAGCCACGCAGCCATCGACCACGTGGTTGGTCAGGTCGGTAATACCAGCGACAGGCACGGCGGCCTTGATGCGTTCATCGATCGCGGCAATCCACCAGCTATAGGCGCCACCGCCCGAGCGGCCCGTCACTCCGAGCCGATCGCCATCGACTTCCTTGCGGCTTTGCAAGTAATCGAGGGCGCGGATGCAATTCCAGGCTTCCACGCCGGCCGGAGTATAGCCCGCGGAGTTCCACCACCACATCTGGTTGTATTTGCCCTCGCCGTTGCGGACGCCGAACGTGCCATGGTGGGTGCCTTCGATCTCGCCCAACTGCAGGGTATCGATCGTCAGGCAGACATAGCCATTGCGGGCAAACCAACCGCCATGATGCTGGTAGGCGCTTTTGTTGCCCAGGCTGATGTCACCTTGCTTCACGCGGCCGTGACCGCATACATACAAAATGGCAGGCAGTGGTTCCTTGATCTCTTTGGGAAGATAGAGACTGCCCGTCACATACAGACCAGGCCGGGATTGGAAGTGAATCTTTTCCACCGTGAATTCGGGATGCTCAACCCGGCCAGTAATGACTGGCTTGAGGGGCGTCTTTTCGGGTAGCGGCGACAGCCCAAGCATCTCCATCAATTGTTGGTGGTACGTCGCGCGGCGCGACTCCCAATCTTGCAGCGTATGAATGTCGGCCAGGCAATGATCGGCGAGGAGTTTGGTTTCTTGCCGAAAGTAGGCGGCCAACTGCTGATCGGCGGTTTGATGCCTGGCTGGTTTGGTTTCGGCCGCGGCGGTCGTGGATGGCCAAAACGAAGCGAAGGCGAGCGTTAGCGCCGCCTGCGCAAGGTAGGAACGTGGGCGAAGCATGCAGTAATCCTTTGGGTTGCGAAGCCAGCGGGTGGAGGGATCAACGGTGAGTACGGTTGATTGTGGCTGGCCTGAGAAGCGGCTGCAACTTTTAGTGGGGACGGGAGTTGCCGGCGCCCTACGTAGGGCGCGTCTTGCCAAAACCGCCCTCGGATCGGAAAGTGCAGCGATTCGCCGGATGGATTGGCGCGAAGAGGGCGCGGCTTCGCCGCGGAGTGCCGCTGATCAGGTCGGCTTTCGGCGAAAGTCGACCTATGGTTGAAATATCGCGATCGTACGATACATTTAAGGAGGGCGCGCACGTCCGTCCGAGAAGAGGGGCTTTCCAATGGAGAAATCCGCCGTGGCGAAAACCGCGAAGGCTCAGGCTGCTCCGGCGGCGTTGTTAGACATGGAAGCCCTCTCGAACGCGGCCGAGTGTCTGAAGACGCTGGCCCATCCGCACCGGTTGCGGATTGTGCAGATGCTGCTCCGCGGCCAATACACCGTGGGCGAACTGGCCGCGGCCTGCGAGATCCCCAGCCACATGGCCTCCGAGCATTTGCGACTGATGCAGCGGTGCGGATTCCTCGATAGCCGCAAAGAAGGCCGCCGCGCTTACTACAGCATCGCCGAGCCTCACCTGGCCAACATCATGGGCTGCGTGGAAGCCCGCTTCGGCCAGAAGTAGCGGCGACTTGCCCAATTCCCCCTACGCTCCACCCCGTTTGATGACCTTCAATTCGTCTGCCTCGGGCAGGGCCTTGTAATACGGGTCGAGCGGAAAGCACCCGGAGATCAGGCCGTTGCGGGGCGCCGTGGTGCAATCGCTGAAGGTGCGGCAGATGCGTTTGCGGACTAGCTGGCCCGTCGCCAGGCTGTCGGCCGGCAGTTCGGGATACGACAGCACCATGCGGCCCAGGCCCACGAAATCGATCCAATCTTCGCGAACCACCGCTTGCGCCACGTGCGGCACAAAGTCTTGCAGGCAGGTGTAGCCGGTGCCGACCAGGGGCAGGTCGGGGCAAGCCTGTTTACAAATGCGCGCGGCTTCGATCTGGCGGGCCACGCCTTGCAGCGGGTCTTCTGGCGGCAGGTAGCCATCGCTGGGCGGAAAGAACGCCGGCCGCTGGATGTGCGGATTGTAATAGGGGCTGCCGCAGGAAAGGTTCACCATCGCCACGCCCCAGCTTTGCATCTGGTGCAGCAACTCGATGGTTTCGCTCAGGTCGTACCGCAACGGATCGTCGGGATTGGAACCAAAGCCAAACTGGTACGGCAGCAGATCGCGGTAAGGATACGGCTGCCCTACTTCGGTGCTGGTTTGGTAAGGCACAATATCGAACGCGCTGAGCCGCACGCCGACGATCAGCTCGGGCCGTTCGCTACGAACTCGTTCAATAATGGTCCGCAACACGCGGCCGCGGCCTGCCAGGTCGCCGCCGAATTTGCCGGGCCGCACGCGGGCACTGAGGAACTCGTGCAGCAAATAGCCATGACAGGCCTTCACATCCACAAACCGAAAGCCAACATCGGCCGCCAGGTGGGCCGCGATCACGTAGTTATCGATCAACCGTTCCAGGTCGTCGTCGGTCCACACAATGGAAGTATTGCCGGGGTCGATGCCAAACTTGGCGTCGAGCAGCGGGTGGTGGTAGGCGATTCGCGGTTCGAGCTGCTTGCCGTTGGGACGCGAGAAGCGGCCCGAATGCGTGAGCTGCAAACCCACCAGCAGGTCGTCGCTACCGCCGAAGCATTTTTCGTGCTCGCTCGTAACCTCGGCCAGCAGCGCCGCCAGGCCGGCGCGGTTTTCTGGCAGGGCGAGGGTTTGGTTGGGATTGGCGCGGCCGTCGGGCTGCACGGCGGCCGCCTCGCCTCCCCAAATGAGCTTGGCGCCGCTACGGCCAAATAGTCGCCAGCGGCGCAGGGTGTGTTCACTAGGGCTGCCGTCGCGGTTGGCGTCCCAGCCTTCCATGGGGTGGATGCACCAGCGGTTGCCCACGCGGAAGCCGGCGATGTCGCAGGGCGCGGCCAGCGGTGAACCGGCGGCGGCCGTGAGAATGGCGTCATCGACCGGCAGCGAGACTTGCAGGCTTGCCAGCCGCGCGCGCAACTCATCCGCCGTTTTCAGCTGAGCCACCTTGGGGTAACTGTCCGCCATATTCGCCGATCCCAAATTGCGACGCGAAGGGCCAACTCATTCTGCCGCCGATACTCGCCCCAATCCGCCGCGATTGCAAGGGGGGATCAACAACGCGGAAAGACGGAAAGCAACGGGATCGCAGTGCGTTCGGATTCGAAGCAGAACAACGTCCCACATTCAACGGACGATCATTTTGCCATAGTGTGAATCCAGCCGCGGCAGACGAACGGAGCGCGTTGTGCCAAACCGCGGATACATCGTTCCTGCCATGGTCGCAATTCGAGCGGCCTTTCTCGTGCGCTGGATCCCCGCCTTCGCGGGGATGACAAAACGTGGGAACATTACTTAATTCTCCTTACCGCTCCTCACGTTTTGCCAGGCTCGCTCAGGCTTTGGGGTTGGCGGCCTGGTCTGCCGCGCCGGCCGCGACTGGCTCTTTCTCGCCATCGAGATCGGGCAACAGTGCTTCTCCCGTGATCAGCAGGGCCGTGCGATTGCGCGTGATGTAATTCCAGGCCCACTGCATGAGCACGAGAATGCGGTTTTGAAAGCCGACCAGGTACATCAAGTGAATGAACAGCCAGGCGAGCCAGGCCAGAATGCCGCTGATGTGAATCTTGCCCACCATCGCCACCGCGCGGCCCCGGCCGATGGTCGCCATCGATCCTTTGTCGCGGAAATGAAAGGCCGGCGTGGGTTTTCGCTCCAGTTTGCGGGCAATCTTGCGTGCCACGTACTGCCCTTGCTGAATGGCCACGGGGGCCACGCCAGGGAGCGGCGGCGCCGGCTTTCCGTCCTTCCCATCGCCGGTGGGAAAGTGCGCCAGGTCGCCAATCACAAAGACTTCGGGATGATCGGGCAGGGAGCAATCGTTCCGCACCATTACCCGGCCCACGCGATCGAGTTCCGCCCCGGCGCTTTCGGCCAGGGCTTTGCCCAGCGGCGAAGCCTGCACGCCCGCGGCCCAAAATACGGTGTGCGTGTGAATGGTTTCTTCTTCCACGGCGCCGTCGGGCTTTTGATGCGATACGGCCACCGAGTTGGGTAACAGCTGGGTTACGCGGCAGTTGGTCCGCACGGTCACGCCCAACTGCCTCAGGCTTTCTTCGGCCCGCTGGCAAAGTTTGGGCGGATAGTTGGAAAGCACGCGGTCGAGCCCCTCGATCAGCAGCACCTTGGCCCGGCCGGGTTGGATGCGGCGGAAGCTGCGTCGCAGCGTGTTTTGGGCCAACTCGCCAATCGCCCCGGCCAGTTCCACGCCCGTCGGCCCGGCCCCCACCACCACAAACGTCAGCCAGGCTTCAATACTGGGGTGCAGGGCCTTGAGGCGGTCGTCGGGATCGACTGCGGCATCGCCCAGGCGTTCGGCCGTTTCAAAGGCCAGCAGCAACCGCCGCCGCATTTCGGTGGCGTCTTCCAGGGCTTTCAGGCCGGGCGCCAAATGTTCCCATTCGGGGTGCCCAAAGTAATGGTGCCGAACCCCGGCCGCAACCACCAGCGAATCGTAGTGAAGTTCGCCATCGGTCAGCAGCACCCGGCGATTGGGCACGTCGAAGCCTGCCACGTCGCCCAGCAGCACCTCCACGTTCTTCTGATGCTTGAGCACGGCGCGCAAGGGCGACGCAATGTTGGCCGGCGACAATCCACCGGTGGCGACCTGGTATAGCAGCGGCTGAAACAGATGAAAATTGCGGCGATCCACCAGGGTGATGGTCACCGGCGCCCGGCGCAGGGAGCGGCAAACATTCAAGCCGCCAAACCCGCCGCCCACTACCACCACGTGATGACGTCGCTGTTGTGTGGTCATTTTTTTTAAGCTTCTTAACGCGGGTAAATCTCAGCTGGAGCGAACTCCACCGATGGTCTTGGTCGCTTGCGAAGATGTTAGCACATTCAGACCGCAGGCGGGGCAATCAGCCAGACGTGCCAGTCTTGTCGATAAAAGCACGGATTCCGGCGGTATCGATGGTAGCAGTCTCGCGTTTGACATTGCGCGGGGGAGAGCTACAGAAACCATAGGAGCGGTTCCGCGCCGCTCCAGCCATTCCTTCCTTGGGCGGCCGGATAATATGTTTTCCACGTCCACCATCTTGCTGATCGTGGCCGTTTCGGCGGTGGAGATCGCGCTGGGCGTGACCTTGGGCTGGTGGATGCGCGGCGGACGCGAGCGGCGGCACCTGCAGCAACAGGCCCAAGTTCAGCGGGCCATCGGCAAAATTCAGCAGTTGACCAGCGACGTGGCCGGCGATGTCGGCCGGCATCAGTCGCAAATGAGCAGCATCAACCAGGAACTGGCCCTCTGGGGGGCGCCCTCCAAAGAATCGCTGCAATCCAAAGTCGATGAAATTGTTGAGGTCAACAACCACCTCCGGCAAAAGCTCCGCAAGGCCGAAGACAAGCTGCAAGAGCAAGCCCAGGTTATCCAAACCGTTCAACAGGCCAACCGCACCGACGCCCTGACCGGCGTGGCCAACCGCCGGGCTTTCAACGACGATCTCCAACAAAACCTGCAAGCGGCCAAAGAGCAAACAGCGCCGCTGTCGCTCCTGTTGATCGACGTCGATCGTTTCAAGCAGGTGAACGACAAGCATGGGCATCAAGCCGGCGATCAGGTGTTGCAGCGCGTCGCCGCGGCCCTGGTTTCGGCCCTGCCCGACGCGCAGCTCGTGGCCCGCTACGGGGGCGAGGAATTTGCCGCCATCCTGCCGGGCGCCACCCTGGCCGAAGCGCGACAGGCGGCCGAAAAAGCCCGGCAGGCGGTCGAATCGCAAGTCATCGATCTGGGAATTCAAAAGCTCAAAGTGACCATCAGCAGCGGTCTCGTGGCCGCTTTGCCTGAAGACGATGTCGATACGTTCCTGCGTCGCGCCGATACGGCCTTGTATGCCAGCAAAGAAGCCGGCCGCAATTGCACCCACGCCCACGACGGCCAACAACTGCTGCGGGTGGGCGGGGGAGAGTCCGCCGACGCCCGGCGTCCGGTGGTGTCGCAAGTTCCCCAACGCGCGGCCGAACACGTTTCGTCCGATGCGCGAATCGACGGCCTCACCGGGCTGCCCAACCGCCGCGCCTTCAGCGAACAATTGCGAACCGAGATTGGCCAGAGCACCGCCGCCGATGACCTCAGCTTGCTGCTGCTGGACGTGGACCAACTCGAGAAGATTAACCAACGCTTCGGGCACACCCTGGGCGATGTCATGCTCCGCGCCGTATCGCAAATCTTGCGCACGGCCACCACTTCGGGAACCTTTGCCGCCCGCTTCGAAGGGGCCACGTTTGCCGTGCTGCTGGCGGGCGCCGGCATCGAAACCGCCGTGCTCATCGCCGAACGGCTGCGCATGGCCATGTCGTTGTGCCGACTGCGGGCCGGCGCCAACGAACTGCGGTTCACCGTCAGCACCGGCGTGTCCGCCGCCCTGCCCGGCGACGACAGCGTGGCCCTCATCAAACGAGCCACCACCGCCTTGCTCATCTCCAAACGGGCCGGCGGCGACACCTCGCATACCTTCGACGGCCGCAACTGTGCCCAAGTGAGCGCCGAATTGCTCAGCTCGTAAGACCGTCGGACAAGCCTATCACTAATTTTCCATCCATAGAAATCGTCGTATTCCGACATGAACATGCAACCGGCATTCCACCCCCAAAATGCGGGTGTCTCGGCATGTAACTCGCGGCGATACCGAGTCTTACGGCGTGCAATCTGAATGGTCAAATCTGTCAGGCCATTAATATTTTCGCGAACTCGCTATTGCCTCGCCTGTCACTGGAAGGGATACTAATATGTGGCAGAAGCAGAAACGCTTCCCCCGCCAAGCGGCAAATCCTTTGCCGGCAACGATGCTCAGCCCGACTTGACGGGGACCGAAGGGATCGGTTTACCTCAACAGTCTGCCTGCCTTTTTAGCTTCTCGCTACGCCTCTTAGCTCTTTTTCAACTTCCGTTGAATCGCTCCCGCGGTCGCTGCTGCGCGGTGCGAGCTTTCTGCGGTCGCCGCGACCCAGGTTCACTTTCCAAAGCATGGCGTTGGTGCTTGCGCGGTAAGGAACCTAGGGCCAGGCCTTGGCGCCGCAGGTTGCCTCGTCCGTGCCGTAAACGGCTGCGCCGATAGGTAACCTCCGGGCCATATACGGCCGGTAGGCGAAGCCCGTTCAGCGGCCAACACAAACCGTCAGCAACCCGCAACCCGTTTCAGGAATCACTTACCCTCGAAAGAATTAGCAACAATCGCGCACCCGTTTTGCTGAGGCAGTTATTTCCCTCCACCGCTCACACCGGCGGCAGGGGGCTCAAACACAATCCCTCCGGCGACTAGGATCGTCGCCGCCAAAGACAGGTCGCGACAGAGCACAGAAACAGAAGGGGAACAGCATATGGCACAGGGCACCGAGCTCATTAGTTTGGTCGGGTCGCGTCAGGATCTCGACCAGTTTCGCCGCAAAAATTGGGAAGGCACCTTCGCCGAATACCTCGACGTGGTTCGCGAGCATCCCGAGGTAACGCGCAACGCGTTCGAACGCGTGTACGACATGATCATGGCCGCCGGCGTGGAGGTTCGCGAAACCCGCCGGGGCGAAAAAAAACTGCACTACCGCTTTTTCGACGATCCCACCAATCACGGCCGCGACGCCGTGTTCGGCCTCGATGACTCGCTGGCCCACCTGGTGAACGCCCTGAAAAGCGCCGCCCGAGGTTATGGCATCGAACGCCGCGTGCTGCTGCTGCATGGCCCCGTGGGCAGCAGCAAGAGCACCATCGTGCGCCAATTGAAGAAAGGTCTCGAACGCTACAGCGGCCAAGACGAAGGCGCCCTGTACACCCTCGGCTGGTACGACGACGCCATCGGCGACACCCACTGGTGCCCGATGAACGAAGAACCGCTGCACCTGATCCCCGAGCGCTTCCGCCCCGAAATCCTCGGCCAACTCAACGAAGGGCGAGGCGAAGACGCCTATCACGTGCAGATCCAGGGCGATCTCGATCCGTTCTGCCGCTTCATGTACCACGACCGCCTCAAAAAGTACGGCGGCGACTGGACGCGCGTCATTCAAGACGTGCGCGTCAAACGCGTGATCCTCAGCGAGCAAGATCGCCGCGGTATCGGCACCTTCCAGCCCAAGGACGAAAAAAATCAAGACTCCACCGAGCTCACGGGCGACGTGAATTACCGCAAGATCGCCGAGTACGGCAGCGACAGCGACCCCCGCGCCTTCAATTTCGACGGCGAGTTCAACGTGGCCAACCGCGGCATCGTCGAGTTCGTGGAAGTGCTCAAGCTCGATGTGGCCTTCTTGTACGACTTGCTGGGCGCCAGCCAGGAGCACAAGGTCAAACCCAAGAAGTTTGCCCAAACCGATATCGACGAAGTCATCATCGGGCACACCAACGAGCCCGAGTATCGCCGGCTGCAAAACAACGAGTTCATGGAGGCGCTCCGCGACCGCACGGTCAAGATCGACGTTCCCTACGTCACCCGCCTCGACGACGAAATCAAGATTTACGAAAAGGACTACAACAACCAGAAGGTCCGCGGCAAGCACATCGCGCCACACACCATCGAAATGGCCGCCATGTGGGCTATTCTCACGCGGTTGGAGGATTCCAAGAACGCCAGCCTGAGCCTGTTGCAAAAGCTCAAGCTGTACAACGGCAAAAGCCTGCCCGGCTTCACGCAAGACAACGTGAAGCAGCTCAAGGAAGAAGCCGTGACCGAAGGCATGTTCGGCATTTCGCCCCGTTACGTGCAAGACAAGCTGTCCAACGCCATCGTGGCGCACCCCGACTCGCGGAGCGTCAATCCCTTCATGGTGCTCAACGAGTTGGAGTCGGGCCTCAAGCACCACAGCCTGATCAACAGCGAAGAAACGCGCAATCACTACCGCGAACTGCTGGGCGTGGTCAAAGAAGAGTACGAGAACATCGTCAAGAACGAGGTTCAACGGGCCATCGCGGCCGACGAAGACGCCCTGTCCCGCGTGTGCGCCAACTACATCGACAACATCAAGGCCTACACCCAGCGCGAAAAGCTCAAGAACAAGTTCACCGGCCAGTACGAAGAGCCCGATGAACGCCTGATGCGGTCGATCGAAGAAAAGATCGATATTCCCGACAGCCGCAAGGATGATTTCCGCCGCGAAATCATGAACCACATCGGCGCGCTGTCGATCGATGGCAAATCGTTCGACTTCCGCACCAACGAGCGGCTCAACAAAGCGCTCGAGCTCAAGTTGTTCGAAGATCAAAAAGACAGCATCAAACTCACCAGTCTTGTGTCTAACGTCGTGGATCAGGAAACCCAGGCTAAGATCGACGTGGTCAAGGCCCGCCTGATCCGCGACTACGGCTACGACGAAGAAAGCTCCACCGACGTTCTCAACTACGTCGCGAGCATCTTCGCCCGCGGCGATACCAAGCATTAGTGCCGCCTCGGCAGGCACGGCGCCCGGTGTCGTCCGCCCCGCCTCTTTGAGAATTTAGTATCGCCATGTTCCGTCATCCCCGCGCAGAGCCTGCCCTCGTGAAGACGGGGGCGGGAATCCAGAACCCAGTCATCCCCGCGCAGGCGGGAATCCAGCGCACGAGAGAAACAGCGTGAATGGCAGCCATGATCGAAACAATAAATCCGCCATGAGGACAACGGCATTAATTATCGAGCATGGTTGAATTTTCTCTGACCCACAACGCCTGTTCATTTTCCAACCCTCACCGTCAGGTCTAAAGACCATGGGCCTTAAGATCGATCGCGACCAAAGCCGCTTCAAACAGATCGTGCGCGGCAAGATCCGTCAGAACCTGCGAAAGTACGTTTCGCAAGGCGAGATGATCGGCCGCAAAGGCCGCGATCTGGTCAGCATCCCCATTCCCCAGCTCGACGTCCCCCACTTTCGCTTCGGCAAAAATGGCTCCGGCGGCGCGGGGCAGGGCGACGGCGAAGTGGGCCAGCCCATCGGCAAGGGAGGCGATCAAGACAGCGGCCCGGGCGAAGCCGGCAGCGATCCGGGCGCCCACATTCTCGAAGTTGAAGTCTCGCTCGACGAACTGGCCGCCATCCTCGGCGATGAGCTCGAACTGCCTCGCGTGCAGCCCAAGGGCCGCGAAAACATCTCTCAAGAAAAATCCCGCTACAACAGCATCCGCCGCACCGGCCCCGAGTCGTTGCGGCACTTCAAACGCACCTACATGCAGGCCCTCCGCCGCCAAATTTCGTCAGGCACTTACAACCCAGGCAACCCCCTGATCGTGCCCTACCGCGAGGACCGCCGCTACCGCTCGTGGGACGTGGTGCACGAAAAGGTCGCCAACGCCGTCATTATTTACATGATGGATGTCTCCGGCTCCATGACCGAAGAGCAGAAACAGATCGTGCGGGTGGAAGCCTTCTGGATCGATACCTGGCTCCGCAGCCAGTACGACGGCGTCGATTGCCGCTACATCATTCACGACGCCGCCGCCAAGGAGGTAGACGAAAACACCTTCTACCATACCCGCGAAAGCGGCGGCACCCGCATCAGTTCGGCCTACCGCGTGGCCGCCGACCTGATCCAAAATTCGTACCCGCCGCATGAATGGAACATTTATTGCTTCCAATTTTCCGACGGCGACAACTGGGGTGAAGACAACGAACGCAGCCTGGGCTTGCTCCGCGAACGCATCCTGCCGCATGTGAACCTGTTTTGCTACGGCCAGGTGGAAAGCCCCTACGGCAGTGGCGAGTACATTCACTCCCTGGCCACCCTCGCCGGCGATGCGGGCGAGCGGTTGGTGCTTTCCGAAATCCCCGATCGCGAAGCCATCTACGAATCGATCAAGACGTTTCTTGGCAAAGGTAAATGAGGAAGATGTGACGATTTATTAAGTACGCAAAAAAATCCAATCTCCAGGTGGAAAACTATGATTCAGCCCCTCACCGCCGACCAACTCGCCGCCTTGCAGCGCACGTCGCAAGTGCACCATTACCGCGTTCAGCTAGGCCACGTTCAGGTGGACGTCGATGCCGCCGATGCCCAAGAGGCCCTCCGCCATGGGCGAAAGCGGCTGTGCGTGGAGTTTCCGCGACTGTGGGATCTGATTCAAAGCACCCCCGACGCCCGCTTCACCGTGCTGGGCGACTGAAAAGTATTCGTCATTCCCGCGCAGGCGGGAATCCAGTGTCGCGAAGCGCCCCCCCGACGGGGATGGGGGTGCCGCGGCGGTAAAGACCCCAGCAATATGAATTCGCCTCGACTGTGAGGAAATAGCGAGGGGGAACCAAAGGCCCCGCCAGGCCATTCCCCCTCGCTCTTTCCAAGAGGGTTTCTCCATGCACCGCTTTCAACCACTCACGCCCGAACTCATTGCTGCTCAAGCGCAAATGAAGCAGCATGCCGAAAACTATGGCCTGGATTGTTTCCCGGTCATTTTCGAGGTGGTGGACTACGATCAGCTCAATGCGGTGGCGGCCTACGGGGGGTTCCCCACCCGCTATCCTCATTGGCGGTTTGGCATGGAATACGAGCAGCTTTCCAAGAGCTATTCGTATGGTCTCTCCAAGATTTACGAGCTGGTGATCAACAACGATCCCTGCTACGCCTACCTGATGCAGTCCAACTCGCTCACCGATCAAAAGCTGGTCATGGCCCACGTGTATGGCCACTGCGATTTCTTCAAGAACAATTATTGGTTCAGCCGCACCAGTCGCAAAATGATGGATGAGATGGCGAACCACGGCAACCGCGTGCGGCGCTATATGGAACGCTTTGGCGTCGAAAAGGTCGAGGCATTCATCGATGCCTGTCTCTCAGTCGAAGACCTGATCGACATCCATTCCCCCTTCATCAAACGCCAGGACGACAACGGCAGCCGCTATCGGTTTTCCGCCGCCGACGAAGAACCCGAGTCGCCGCGGCCAGGCAAGTTCCAGGCCAAAGACTACATGGACGACTTCATCAATCCGCCCGGCCGCCTGGCCGCCGAGGCGGAAAGCATGCGGCTACGCCAAGAAGAACAACTCCGCGATACCTCGCTCCCCACCCGCGACGTGCTGCTGTACATCCTCGAGAATGGCCCCCTGCGTCCCTGGCAGGCCGACGTGCTCTCCATCATTCGCGACGAAGCCTACTATTTTGCACCCCAGGGCCAGACCAAAATCATGAACGAAGGTTGGGCCACCTACTGGCATTCCACCATCATGACCCGCCACGGCCTGGAGCCTAACGACGTGGTCGATTACGCCGACCATACCGCCGGCACGCTGGCCACGCACGGCAACCGCCTCAACCCCTACAAGTTGGGTGTCGAGCTGTTCCGCGATATTGAAGATCGCTGGAACCGGGGACGCTTCGGCCGCGAGTACGAAGACTGCCACAACATCGAAGACCGCCGCAACTGGGACACCCACGCCGGCCAGGGCCGCCAGAAAATCTTCGAAGTCCGCCGCATCCACAACGACGTGACCTTCCTCGATAGCTTCCTCACCGAGGACTTCTGCCGCGAGCACAAGCTGTTCTCGTTCAGCTACAACGAGCAGACCGATTACTACGAGATCGACAGCCGCGAATTCGACCGCGTCAAACAGCAACTCCTCGGCAGCCTCACCAACCTCGGCCGGCCGATCATCGAACTCATCGACGGCAACTACAAGAACCGCGCCGAGTTGTATCTGCTGCACCAGTTCCAAGGCGTGGAAATCCACCGCGGCTATGCCCGCGACACCCTCGCCAACCTGCATACCCTCTGGGGCCGGCCCGTGCACATTGAAACCGTGTTCGAAGACGCTCCCACCGTGCTGAGCTTCGACGGCATCGAACACAAAATCACCAAGGGCAAGGCCCGGAACAAAATTTGCGAGCGTTGAGAAAATTCGCACCCCCCTCTCCGCGTATAATCATGCAGAGGGTGGCCGCCCTCAGTGAAGCACGTTTCGGCACACCCATATTGGGCAAATCCCCATGAGCATCCAAAATCAACTCAAGCAGGAACTGGCCGGTCTCACCGGCCCAGGTCCGCACTCCATCCACCTGGCCGAGGGCGGTCAGAGGTTGGTGTGCGAGTTGGCCTCGCTCGACCGCTTGGCCTGCGCCTGCGATGAGCTGCGACTGGAAACTCCCCGCCTGGCAGGGCTTGCGTTGGATGAGCTCAAGCGGCAATCGGCCGAGCTAGCAGCCCGGCTGACCTATTTGCTCGAACCGATTTCCCCGGTGGAAGCCGACGGCGAAAGCTGCACGGTGCAAATGCGTTCCAATCCGCCGCATCGCGACGACGACGGAACGCGCTACTATGAACTGCTCATGCGCCGCGGCGGCAGTATTTCGCTGCAACGCTGGCAAAGCCAGAGCGGCGCCCCTCGCCAGAAAATCGCCGCTGAGCTCACCCGAGAAGTCCTGCTCCGCCTGGTGGGCGATTTTCAATAAGATCGCCTTCCTTCGCAGCGCCACCCCCGGTTGAGAACCATCGTGCGGATGACGGAACCCGTTTCGCTACGCCTGCGACTGCCCCTACGAAGCAAGCGGAGCAATCTCGCTGGCCATTTCATGAGCCCAGGCGGCCGCCCCCAGGCTGGTGGCGTCGTCTCCCAGCTTGGCGGCCACCACCTTAAAGGTTTGCTCAAAGCTGGGCATCACCCGCTGTTTGCAGGCTTTCTCCACTTCGTCCACGAACAGCTTGCTCATCGCCTCGACCAGGCCGCCGCCGAGTACCACCACGTCGGGCAGCAGCAGGTTGATCACGCCCCCCATCGCAATGCCGATTTCAAAGGCGGCATCGCGCACGATCTGCTCCACAATTTTGTCGCCCGCCTTGATCGAGTCGGCCAAGGCACTGCTGCGAATGTTCGTCAGGTCGGTTCCACAGTTTTTCATCAGGTGCGGGGCCTGGCCTCGATAGGCCGCCTGCGCCGCCGCCGCCGAAATGGCCAGCCGGCTCGCCACGGCTTCCAAGCAGCCGCGCCGACCGCAGCCACAGCGGGGACCGTCGGGGTCCACCGGCACATGGCCGATCTCCATGGCGCTGCTCACCTTGCCTCGCAAAATACGGCCCTGGTACACGCAGCCGCCGCCGATGCCCGTCCCGGGAAACACCCCCACCACGCACCGCGCGTCGCGTCCGGCCCCAAACCGGTATTCCCCATACACGCCGGCGTCAACGTCGTTGAGAATCACCGTGGGACAGCCGAATTCCTTTTCCATCAGCTCCTTGATCGGCACCTTTTTCCAACCCAAGTTGGGGGTGTCGAGCAAAATGCCGCGATCCAAATCGAGCGGACCAGGACAGGCCATGCCAATGCCAGCCAACGCCTTGCGATCGATGTTGGCGTCTTTCAGGGCCCCATCAATCACCTGAATAATGCGGGCCACCCCCGCCTCGGCCCCTTCCGCCCCCTTGGTCCGTTTCCGCTGCCGTCCCAGTTTTTGGAACTGCGCGTCGAAGACCGTGGCCAGCATCTTCGTGCCGCCTAAGTCAAATCCAATCCAGGAAGTGTCTGGCTTGTTCATCGCGGTACTGTCGCTGGGAAATGAGGATGTTGCCGATTCCGCTCGACCGCCCTGGCCGCCAGGGCAGTTGCCGTATTGTAAGATGCTGGAGAGACAATTCTACCGGTTGCGTAAACGGCACTCGGTGTTCCTGCTTCCGCGCCGGCCAACCACCCGCGCTCGGCGCGGCGCCCTCACCGAGCCAGGGCGGGGCCAATTCGCCGATCGAGCCATCTGGCGGGACGGCATCCGGCCATCGTCCAAAAACTAGGTCAAGCGAGGAAAGAAGCCAATGAATGAGCCCCCGAAAAAACCCCTTTCGCCCGCGCGCCTTAACCTCAGCCGTGGCCGGATGCCTTGGCGGGTCCTGTTCGCTGTCCTGCTGGGGCTATCCTCCCTGGCGCGCGCGGACCAAGATTCCCCGCCCCTGCGCGTCATGAGCTTCAACATTCGCTACGGCGCCGCGAACGACGGCCAAAACGCCTGGGACAACCGCCGCGAAGGCGTGAAACAAGCCATTGCCCGCTTCCATCCCGACCTGCTCTCGGCCCAAGAAGTGCTCGATTTTCAGGCAAAAGCATTGCAAGAAATGCTGCCAGGCTACGGATTTGTAGGGGTCGGCCGGGCCGATGGACGAACCGAGGGCGAGTTCTCCCTCCACGAATGGGTAGTTCGCGAAATTAATCCACGAAAATCTGGAAGCAGATTATTGACGACGCTCGGCGTCTCTGGCATATTGATGCGTACGGGCCTCCTGCCCCGGCCCGTATGAGCCTCGTCCCGACCCTGCCCCTCGGGACGGGGCATTTTTTTTACGCCGCCTCAAATCTGCCCCTGGCGCGGCTGCCGAACTGCCGAACCCAGTTCTCGAACTGCGTTGCACCATTGGGCCTCCCCCGCTAGAATCCCCGCCCCGCGGCTGCGCTCCCCACGCGCTCCTTGGCCGCGCCCTGCGCTGGATCGAGACACCTTACTGAACGGCAGGTATCGGAATGGAAGCCGATCGACCCTTGCCCCCGGCTCTTACGCCGCTGGAGCAACTTCGCTGCGGAAAAGAAGTCATTGCCGCCTATGCTGGCACGCTCTCCGACCTGGCCGGACGGCTCGGCGCTCGCTTCTGCGAGGCGGCCGACCTGTTGTTTGAATGCCGCGGCAGCGTGATCGTCTCTGGCATGGGCAAGGCCGGCCTCATCGGGCAAAAAATCACCGCCACCCTGGCCTCCATCGGCACGCGCAGTCATTACCTGCACCCGGCCGAAGCCATGCACGGCGACCTGGGCCGGGTCCATCGCGACGATGTAATGCTCATCTTCTCGCAAAGCGGCGAGACCGAAGAAGTGCTGCGAATGCTCCCCTCGCTGGCAGAGTTCGGCGTGCCGATGGTCGCCGTAACCTGCCGGCCTAAAAGCAGTTTAGGAAGGGCCGCCGCCATCGTGCTCGACCTCGGTCCCATCGAAGAAGCCTGCCCCCTGGGCCTGGCCCCCACGACCAGCGCCGCTGCCATGCTGGCGATGGGCGACGCCCTGGCACTGGTGGTCAGCCGCATGCGGCGGTTTGAAGCCAGCGATTTTGCCCGCTTCCACCCCGGCGGCAGCCTGGGATTCCGGCTCAGCCGCGTGGAGGATAATCTACGACCGCTGGATGAGTGTCGGGTGGCGAACGAGAAACAAACCGTTCGCGGCGTATTCGTCGGCCTGTGCCGGCCCGGCCGCCGCACGGGCGCTATTATGCTGGTGAACGACGACGGACAGCTCACCGGCCTGTTCACCGATAGCGACCTGGCTCGGCTGTTCGAGCGGCGGAACGAATCGGCCCTCGATGCCCCGATTTGCACCGTCATGACGGCCCGACCGCTGTGCGTGCGGCAGGGGGCGCCCATGAGTCAGGCCGTGGAATTGCTAGGGCAACGAAAAATCAGCGAATTGCCCGTGGTCGATGCCGCGGGTCGCCCGCTGGGGTTGATCGACGTGACCGATATTGTGTCCCATTTACCCAAGGAATCGGAGAGCCTGTTGCCGGGAGCTTCGCAAGTGCCCGCCCCTGGCTCGCCATCCCGAGCCCGCACGGCATAATTGATATTAATATTGATGCTGAGTGAAGCGGTTGCCTCGCACGCGGCGGCATCCGTCTCACCCGCGTGGCCATGTTGCGAAGCAGCTCTATCCGCTGGCGATCCATCTGATGAAACTACCGCAGAAGTGCCAGGCCATTGAACTGATTCTCGCCGATGTCGACGGCGTGCTCACCGACGGTGGACTGGTGTACGACAACCAGGGGATCGAGTCCAAACGGTTTCACGTGCGCGACGGCTTTGGCGTGCGACTCTGGCAAAGGGCAGGAGGACGCTTCGGCCTGATCACCGGTCGCAGCTCGCACATGGTTCGCATGAGAGCGGCCGAACTGGAAATCACCGTGTTAAGGCAAGGCAGCCAAGACAAGCTGGCAGCCGTGAAAGAAGTGCTGGAGGAATTGAAGCTTTCGCCGACCCGAGTTTGCTACATCGGCGACGACTTGCCCGACCTGTCCGCCGTACAGTACGTGGGGCTGGGGGTGGCTGTCGCCGATGCGTGCCCCGAACTCAAAGCGGCGGCCGCGTATGTCACCACGTCGGCCGGCGGACAGGGCGCCGCTCGCGAAACCGTGGAAATGATCTTGAAAGCCCAGCGCCGTTGGGACGATTTGATTCAAACGTACTCGTTAACCCAATAGGGTAGCCGCCAGCGATGCGATAGCATTGCCGCACCGTGGCCGGAAATGGAATTCAACCCCGGGGATGGCCGTGGGCTTACGCCTGCTCAGAATCGCCGTTAGCGCTGCCGCCGTGTTCGTAGCCTATACCTGCTACGCCTGGTTGGCCGTGCCCTGGATTGAGCCAGCCGCGGCCGTGGTCGAGGCACACGACGGTCCGCTGCCCCCACGGCCAGATCGCAACGTCACTCCGCCCGACGATTCCATGCTGGCCTGGTTTGGCCACCAACCGGGCGCCTGGGAGCTGGAGAGCCCCAAACGCCTGCAAAACGACCAGGGCATATTGTTGCTGCAAGAGTACACCAACCTGGGGTCCGGCAAGCTCAAGATCAAGCCCTGCACCATTGTGTTCATGTCCGACGATGAATCCAAACCCCGCGAGCAACGCATCCGCGAGGCCACCATTCTGCAAGCCCCCGACGGCGCGATCCTCAAATTCGATCAAGAAATCGACCTTCGCCGCGGTGACGTCGGCAAGGTCGAAAGCGGCCTGCTGCTGGGCAAGGTAACCATCCGCAGCGATCAAAAACTGCCAGGGCCGGCCGACGACCTGATGATCTCCACGTTCGACGTGGCCCTCACGACCGAAGCCATCACCACCCCGCATACCGTGCAGTTCCGCTGGGGCGCCAATCATGGCTCGGGCCGAGGCATGCAGATCGATCTGCTCGACGACAAAACGGCCAAAAAGCAGGGGGTGGCAAACAAGTTCGGCCGCGTGAAACTGCTGACCCTCGCGCACGATGTGCAAATGAACTTCCAGTTCAAAGGGCACGCCGGTCCCACCGATATTGCCGCGGCCGCTGCCTCCGATGCTCCCGAGGGAGCCACTCCGGCCGACCAAACTCCGGCCGAGGCGGCCGCCAAACCGCCCACCCCGGTCACCATCACTTGCCGCGGCCCGTTCCGTTTTGACTTTGCCCGGCACGTGGCCACCTTCCAAGAACAGGTGGACGTGCTCCGCATCAACACCCCGGGCGCCAGCGACCGCCTGGCCTGCGAACTGCTCGAATTGCATCTCGCGCCCGACGACACCGCCGAAGCCCAAACGGCCACCGCCGAAAGCGGCTTCCCCAAACTCAAGGCCAAACGGCTCGTGGCCAAGGGCAACCCCGTGGTGCTCAGCGCGCCGTCGTCGGCCGTGTATGCCCGCGGCGAGTTGCTCACCTACGAGATCGATACGCGGCGAATCAGCCTCGAATCGGCTCGCGAAGTGGTCTTCCGCGAACAAACCAACGAAATCCACGCCCAGCAGTTGCACTACCAACCTGGCCCCGAAGGCCGGATCGGCCAGTTCCTGGCGGTGGGCGAAGGCTGGATGAGTTGGATCATTCCCAACAAGGCCCGCAGCGGCGCTGGCATGCTGGGCGGAGGCCCGCGGGCCGGGCAACCAGCCGCGCCCGCTGGAAATGAACCAGCCCGCCGGTTCGACGCCCGCTGGACCAAGCAACTCCACGCCCGCCCCCACGAAGGCCAGCAAGTCATTTCGATGGAAGGGCAAACCGTCAGCCAGATGACGGGCATGGGCAAGATCGCCGCCGAAGAAGTGCACGTGTGGCTGCGCGAAGACCTGGTGCTGCCAGAAAACCCCCAGCCCGGCAGCACGCCCAAGCCCAAGCCTCAACTCACACCCCAGCGCATGATGGCCCGGGGCGGCGTCGATATCGATTCCGACCAACTCACCGGCCGCACCGACAAGCTCGAAGCCTGGTTTGTGGAAGCAGCGCCCCGCGTGGGCAGCATGGCGAAACCAGCGGCTGAACTTGCCTCCAGCGTGCCCGAGGGCTATTTGCACTACGTTGCCCGGCCGCCGATCGAAGACGGCCATGCGCAAGCGTCCGCGTCAGTCACGCGTCAACCTTGGGTCGTCCGTGGCCAATCGCCTTCGCCTGTCGCACCGGCGAGTCCCCTCCATAGTCGTCCCGCGCGCGCGGTTATCCCCGGTGCCTTGCCAGGCCTGCCGCCAGCGACCTTGCCGGGAACATTCCATGGCCAATTCCCCGCCGCCGCGCCAGCGGCAATGCAAGCAGTTCGCCCCCACGGCTTGCCCGTCGCCGATGCCCGCGCCGTGGCGCCGCGGCGTCCCGTGCAACCCGTCGTCTATAACGGCTCATTGCCCGCGCCTGCCGCCGAAAAGCGACCGCAGCGGTTCCATGTTCGCGGCGATTTGATCCGCTTGGAAATGCGGATCGTCGCCAAGCAGATGGAGCTTTCGGAAGTGGTGGTGAGCGGCAACGCGCAGCTCAACGAAACCCAAACCCCCGAGCCGGGCGAGCGTCCGCTGCTGATCACCGGCGACCGCGTGCACGCCGTGCAACAACAGCCCGACGCGGCCGTGGTGACCGTGGTTGGCAAGCCGGGCCATGTCGAAGGCCGAGGGCTGGCGCTCGATGGCGCGGCCGTGAACCTGGATCAGGCCGCCAACAAGGTTTGGATCGACGGCGCCGGACGCATGACCCTGATCATCGACCGCGATCTACAAGGCGAACCCACCGCGCAAGCCCAGCCGCTCTATGTCGATTGGCAGGGGAGCATGCTCTTCGACGGCCGCCAGGCCACCTTCGAACGGCAAGTGGTCGCATTCCGCCAACAAGAAAAACTACAGACCGAAACGCTTGAAGTGCTGTTCACCGATCAGGTGTCGTTCCGCCGCCAGACGCGGCCCGCCGAGCGGCCCGAGGTGGCCACCCTCCGCTGCCGCGGCGGCGTGTTCATGGAACGCCGCATGCTCGACCAGCACCAGCAGCTCGAATCATTCGAACAAACGCAAACGCAGGATCTCACCATCGACCAGCGAACGGGAGCCGTGTTCGCCGCGGGGCCTGGCTGGATCAATCGCCGTGGCTTCACCCGCCGCGGCAGCGGCAGCCCTCTCAGCTCCAGCCGCGGCGCGCTGGCGGGCGCTTCGGCCGCGACGACCGAAGGCGAAAAGCAACTCACGTTCTTGCGCGTGGAATTCAATCGCAGCATCACCGGCAATTACCGTAGCCGGCAAATGATCTTTGCCGACCTGGTGCAAACGGTGTACGCCCCCATCCCCAATTGGGATGCCAAGGCCAACCCCGACCGCCCCGATCAGCTCGGACCCCAAGGCGTGGTGCTCAACTGCCAGAAGCTCACCGTCACCGAAATGCAGGCAGGGCAAGATCGTCGCTGGTTTGAGCTGGCCGCCGAAGGCAACACCGTGGTCGAAGGCCAGGCCTTCACGGCCAATGCCGACCGCCTCACCTATACCGAAGACAAAAGCCTGCTCATCCTGGAAGGCACCCCGCGCGCCGCGGCCGAACTCTGGCGGCAAGAACGTCTCGGCGGCAAAGTCTCCCGAGCCGCCGCCCGCAAGATCATGTTCTGGAGCGACACCAACCGCATTGAAGTGGACGGCGCCGAATTCCTCGATCTCAGCCAACTCCCCCGCGGCCCGAATCCCCCGGCCGGAGCAACGCCGCCAGCAACGCCCAGCACCGGCCAGGCCCCCAGCACACGCGTACCACGCTAGCGCAGGTCGACGGTCGCCGACCGCGGCCTGATCGCTGGGCAGTTGCAGCGAACCCGCGCCGTCATGGGCCGCTGGACGTGGCAGCGGGGGCTCGCGGCGAGGATCACGCCGACACGCGGATTCTTGGGCGAGGACGCCCCCGGCCACAAGAAGGCGAGTCGCGACTTACCGTTTGCCCGCATGTCGCTGGCGTTGCGACTTCTAGCCTGACTATACTAAAGGCTACCCGGGGGGGAACACATCCGCTCAATCGCAAGGAGGGCGCGATGTCCATGTCTCACGATTCTGATTCGGCAGGGCAGATTGGCTCGACGGAAATGGCTGGCCGCCGGTTTCCCTGGATTCAACTGCTGGTGGTGGTTGGCATTCTTGGGTTGCTGTGCGCGCTGTTGTCTCCGGCGATCCATCGCGGCCGCGGTCGTCGCGTAGACACGTGCCGTAATAACATGCGCGGCGTGGTAACCGCGGTTGTCGCCTTTGAAGCCAAAATGACCATCTATCCTGGCTTTGCGGGTCGCCTCGACGGCTTCGAACGCCCTTTGATGTTCGTGTTACTGCCCGAGATGGAGCGGAACGATATTTACAATGCTTTCCGTTCGTACGGCGCCGATGGGCTGCCAGCGGAAGCCGATTCGCTCTATTTCGAATTTCTCCAATGCCCTGAAAACCCCCGCGACCGGATGACCGCGGCCATGGCGTTCATCTTCAATACCGGCATGCCCGACGTTGAACAGGAACCCCACGACCTGCCGGCCAACGGCGTTTTCTTTCGGACGCCGAAGTTTGGCTCCAAGTATCTCGCCGAACACGACGGCATGACCAATACGCTGCTGATCTCGGAGCGGATCGCCGGTCCGCCGTGGACCAGTCGCCAGGAATACGAGATCGGCATGGTCTGGCATCCGCGCTATGCCAAGTGGCGCCTTCCACCGGCGGGCGATCCCTACTACTTCAGCCGGCCTTCGAGCCATCACAAGGGCTACGTGAATGTGGCTTTTGCGGACAGCCACGTGCGAGCATTAAGCAACGACATCGACTACCGAGTTTATGCGCAATTGCTCACTTCCAACGGGGCCGAAGCCCAGTATGCCGACACTTTGGAATGGGTGCCGGCGGAGTTTCGCCAACCACTGGCAGAGGGGGCTTACTGATGGCTTGGCATGCATCTTCGCGAACCGGTTTCTCCGTGCGCGACTTGCTGATTGCCGTGGCGGCGATTGGGCTGTTGCTCGTATTGGCGATGTATTGGGTCGGAAACGGCCCGGAGTCCGCAGGTCGCCAGAATGCCTGCCGCTACAACATGCGTTCGGTCGCCACGGCAATCATCTCCTACGAAAGTATTCAAAACGTCTACCCCGGCTTCGTGCATCTCAACGAAAGCGGGTTTGAACGGCCGTTGATATTTGAACTCATGCCGCACCTGGAGCGAATGGACATCTACCGCGCATACGGGCCGCTTCCCCAGGATGGACTGCCGGCGGAGGCAGATACCCTGTTCTTGGAATTCCTCCAGTGCCCTTCCAACCCTTTGCCGCGAAACTCTGGGGGGACGAACATTGTATTCAACACGGGCATGCCCGATCTGCCCGCGCACTTCCCTCGCGACCTGCCAGCCAACGGCGTCTTTCAGAACCTGCGGCCTGGCCCCGCGGGCGAGAAAGCGGTTCGCACGAGTACCGCCGATCTCACGCAAGGCGATGGCGCGGTGAACACCCTGTTGTTATCCGAAAGCCTGTACGCCGGAAACTGGACGAGCCGCGTGGAGCATGAAATCGGCATGGTCTGGCATCCCCGTTACGCGGGCGTGACGGCGCGATCGCAGGGTGATCCCTACATTACCGCGCGCCCTTCGAGCAACCACCCGGGCGTATGCAACGTGGGCTTCGCCGATAGCCATGTGCGCATACTGAACAATAACATCGACTATCGCCTGTACGTACAATTGCTCACGACCAATAGCGACGAGGCAAAATTCGTCGACACGCTGACGCTGGTGCCGGAGGAGTTTCGCCAACCGCTCAAGGAAGGTGACTACTGAACGGGAGCAGACTTGCCCTCCCCCGTCTCCAACTCCGAATTCCGAACTCCCCGCTCCGCATTACCAAGAGCCGACCCTCGCCTTCCCGATCCCGTTGGCTACATGCTTACGCCACGGGCGTAAGCATGGCACACAGGCATAACACACCGGCGACTGCCGCTCCGATGTGGTATCTGGCGGATGAACCGCCCGGCTCGCTGTGTTACAGTGGAGCCGTCGCGCTAACGCCACTTTCGCCAGGGTTCTCGCAATGACACGCCCTAACTTCGTCCAAATGAATGTAATGATCGCGCTGGTTGCCACCTGTCTCAGCAGCCACGCCACTGCCGCCGAACCTCTCAAGGTTTTCGGTCGCACGGCGGCAGGAGAAGACGTGCAACTGTTCGCGCTCGAGAACGATCACGGCATGGTTGCCAGGTTCATCAGCCTGGGCGCCACGCTGGTTCGTTTGAAGGCGCCGGATCGCGATGGCAACCTGGCCGACGTGGTGCTGGGCTTTGACGACGTGGCCGGTTATCAATCGGATCGCAACCAATCGTTTGGCTGCATCGTGGGCCGCGTGGCCAATCGCATTGCGAAGGGCAAGTTCGAACTGGATGGCAAGACCTACCACCTGGCGATCAACAACGGTCCCAACCATTTGCACGGCGGAGGGTCCCGCGCGCTGGCCCGCGTGCCGTGGCAAGGCAAAGCCATCGACACCAAGCTGGGTCCCGGCGTGGTGTTTACTTACACCAGCCCCGACGGCGAAGAAGGCTACCCCGGCACGGTCGAGTTTACGGTGACCTACGTGCTCACCAACCAGAACGAACTGCGGATGACGTTCGAGGCCAAAACCGATCAGGCCACGCCGGTCAATCTGAGCCAGCACACGTATTTCAACCTGGCCGGCCACGGCGCCAAAACGGCCCTCGATCACCAGCTTACGCTCCATGCCGACCAATATACGCCGACGGACGAAACGCTGATTCCCACGGGGGAAATTGCCAAGGTGGCCGGCACGCCCCTCGACTTCCGCCCTCAGGCTGATGGCTCCACCGCAGGCAGCAAGCAACCGCAAGCTCGCACGATCGGCAGCCGGATTGCAAAACTGCTCGACACGCCGGCCGGCGGCTACGATCACAACTTTGTGCTCAACAAGCCCAAGGCCGGCGAACTGACCAAGGCGGCCGTGCTGCGCCACGAAGCCTCGGGCCGCACGCTCACCGTGCATACCACCCAGCCCGGCGTGCAGTTCTATACGGGCAATTTTCTCTTCGGCCAGCAGGGCAAAGACGGCCAAACCTACGCCAAGCAGAGCGGCGTCTGCCTGGAGACGCAGCATTTTCCTGACTCGGTGAACCACGCCAACTTTCCCAGCGTGATTGTCACGCCCGAGAAGCCCTATCGCGAAACGTGCGTTTACACGTTCACCGCCGAATAAGGGGCGAATGTTCCTTGAGATCGCATGAAAACCAAAGTCGCCTTTCGCTCCGCGAAAGGATTTGCTCTCGCGGAGCGAAAGGCGACTTTGTGTCCTTGATGCAATCCATCGCGCCGCTCATTAACCGCTTTCTTCTCCCCCGACTGCAAAGCATCACCAACATGCTCGACGTGCTCGTGGTCGCTCCCCATCCCGATGACGCCGAGCTAGGCATGGCGGGGGCGATCCTCCGCTTCAAGGCCGATGGGCTCAAAGTTGGCGTGCTCGACCTGACCACTGGCGAGCCCACCCCGCATGGCAGCCTGGAACTTCGCCAGCAAGAAACGGCCGCCGCCACCAAGATATTGCAGCTCGACTGGCGGCAGAACCTGGGCCTGACCAACCGCAGCCTGGAACACACGCTCGAAGCCCGGCGGCAGTTGGCTGGCGTGTTTCGCACGGTTCGCCCTCGCTGGATCTTCGCCCCCTATTGGGTCGATTCGCACCCCGACCACGTGGCCGCGACGGAAATGATCGAGGCGGCCCGCTTTTGGGCCAAACTATCCAAGAGCGATCTGCCGGGCGAACCGTACTTCCCCAGCCGCATTTATTACTATTTTTGCGTGCATTTGCGACAGGCGGTGGCCCCCACCTGGGTGCTCGATATTTCGCCCTATTGGGAAGCCAAGCTGGCCGCGATTCGCTGCTACGAAAGCCAGTTTGTCACTGGCCGGCCCACCGAACCGCCCACGTTTATCGATCGCCAGCGCGACGCGGCCGCCTATTGGGGAGGGATGATCGGCGTGGCTTACGGCGAGCCCTTCGCCAGCCGCGAACCGCTGGGCCTAACGAGCCTGCGCGACCTGGTGTAGCGATCGATCTCGCTAACACTTCTCGCCCCCCCTGCCAACGTGGGGTGGGCAGCGCTTTCGCTTTTGGCCCGCGGCGGGTTAAAATCGAACGAGACCGCCGCCTGCCTCGCCCCGCTTCGAATCCTTCCCCTCCTGCGAGAGTTTCCCCACGGTGAACTCGACCTGCCCGACTCAACGCTTCTCCGCTCGCCTGGTTTTAATGCTGCTGGCTGCGATCCCCCTGTCCGCAGGCACCGCAACCGCCGCCGAACCGGCGAATGCTGCCGGCGAGGCGTTCTTCGAAAAGCACATTCGCCCGCTGCTGGTGACCCACTGCTACAGTTGCCACGGGGCCAAAGAGCAGGAGTCGGACCTGCGGCTCGATAGCCGCGAGGCGCTGCTGAAGGGCGGGTACGCCGGATCGGCCGCCGTGGCAGGCAAGCCGGCCGAAAGCCTAATCATGCAGATGATCGGCTACGAAGGCGACGTGAAGATGCCCCCGGTGGGCAAGCTGCCCGACGCCGAAATTGCCGCCATGCGCAGCTGGATTGAGCAAGGCCTGCCCTGGCCGGCTGGCGTGGTGCTTCAACCGGGCAACTCCATCGCGGCGGCCCAGCAAAACCATTGGTCGTTCCGCCCGCTGGCTGCGTTTTCCCCGCCCGCCGCATCGACGCTGCCGCCGCAAACGGCCGCCTGGGTGCAAAACCCGGTCGATCAATGGGTGGCCGCCAGGCTGCATGAAGCAGGGCTCACGCCGGCCCCGCTGGCCGATCGCCGCACGTTGCTTCGCCGTTTCACCTTTGCCCTGTGGGGCTTGCCGCCCACGCCCGAGCAGGTGGAAGCCTTCACGAACGACCCGGCGCCCGATGCCGATGTGCTGGCCCGGTGGGTCGATCGGTTGCTGGCTTCGCCCCACTACGGCGTGCGCTGGGGGCGGCACTGGCTCGATATTGCCCGCTATGCCGACACCAAGGGCTATGTGTTCACCGAAGAACCGCGTTATCCCTACGCCTACACCTTTCGCGATTACGTGATCGAGTCGCTCAATGCCGATCTGCCCTACGATCAGTTCGTGCGCGAGCAGTTGGCGGCCGACCAGTTTCCCCGCCCTGATGGCGACACCCGCTCGCTGGCGGCGCTCGGTTTCCTCACGGTCGGCCGGCGGTTTTCCAACAACAAGCACGATATTATCGACGACCGCATCGACGTGCTCAGCCGCGGCCTGTTGGGCCTCACGGTCACTTGTGCCCGCTGCCACGATCACAAGTACGACCCGGTTCCCACGGCCGATTACTACGCGCTGTACGGGGTGTTTGCCAGCTGCGAAGAACCGGCCGAGCCGCCGCTGATTGGCAAGCCGGAAGACACCGCCGAGTTTAGGGCTTTCCAGCAAGAGCTGGGCAAACTCCAGGGCGAGTGCGACACCTATCGCGATCAGCAATACGCGGCGCTACTGCGCGAGCTGCGCACCCAGGCAGGCGATTACTTCCTGGCCGCCGTGGCCTCCAAAGAGCGCGAGGCCCAGGGCCATGAACGGCCCATGCTTTCGCTCGCGGCTGGCGACCTGCGGCCCAGCGTGCTCAATCGCTGGCGAGCCCACCTGCAACGGCAAACGCCTGACAACCCGCTGTTCGGCCTGTGGCAACAGCTCAAGAATACTCCCGAGCCGCAATTTGCGGCAAAGTTGAAAGCCTGGCTGGCGGCGCCCCCCAGCAACACCCATCCGCGGCTGTTGGCCGAAGTTGCCGCACATTTGCCGGCCGACCGCGATGCGCTGGCGCTGCTGTATGGCAAGCTGCTGCGCGAGGCGGCCACGCTGACCGAGCCCATGCCGGCCGACGGCGCCGCGGCGGCGGTCACGGCCGTGCAATCGGTCGCTGGCGACCTCAAGTCGCTAGCCGAGTCGTTTCACGGCGAGCAGGCGCCTTGCTATGTGGACCTGGACGAAGCCCAGCGGATTTTTGCCCGCGATGTCAAAACCAGACTTTCATCCCTCAAGAAAAAGGTGGATGTGTTCCGCGTGAACTCGCCCGTGGCCCCGCCCAGGGCGATGGTGCTGGTGGACGCGGCCCAGCCGGTGCAGCCACGCATTCTCGTTCGCGGCAACCCAGGCCGGCCGGGCGACCCCGTGCCGCGGCGGTTCCTCAGCGTGCTTTCCGCAGGTGAGCCGCAGCCGTTCCAAACCGGCAGCGGCCGCGCGGAGCTGGCGAAAGCGGTCACGGCGGCCGACAATCCGCTGTTCGCCCGGGTGATTGCCAATCGCGTTTGGGCCCAGCACTTTGGCGAAGGCCTGGTGCGCACGGCCAGCGACTTCGGAGCCCGCAGCGATCCGCCCAGCCACCCCGAGTTGCTCGACCACCTGGCGGCCACACTCATCCGTTCCGGCTGGTCGCTCAAGGCACTGCACCGCGAAATTCTGCTTTCGGCCACCTTCCAGCAGCAAAGCACGCTGCGGCCTGAGTGCAGCAGCGTCGATCCCGAGAACCGCCTGCTGTGGAAGTGGAATCGCCAGCGGCTGGAATACGAGCCGCTCCGCGATGCGATGCTGGCCGCGGCCGGTCAGCTCGACGAACGCTTCGGCGGCCGCTCGGTCGATCTGTTCAAGTCGCCCTTCACCGGCCGCCGCACGGCTTACGGTTACATCGATCGGCAGGAGTTGCCGGCCGTGTTTCGCGTGTTCGACGTGGCCAATCCCGACGCCACCAGCCCCGGCCGGCCCGAAACCACGGTGGCTCAACAGGCGTTGTACTTGCTCAATTCGCCCTTTGTGATGGAACAGGCTCAGCACCTAGCAGCCCGTACGGCAGGCATCAGCGATGCGGCAACGCGGGTCACCGAGCTTTACCGCCTGGCCCTGGCCCGATCGCCTGACCCTTCTGAATTGCAACTGGCCCTGGCGTTTGTCGAGAAAGCAACCGCCGGCAAAGTAGCGGCTTGGGAGAAGTTGGCTCACGCCCTGCTGTGCAGTAACGAATTTGCGTTTATCGACTGACCAGCATCCCCTCGAATCGGGCATGCCGTGAACCGAGCAAGCCCGGCGTGTGTCTCATCGCGGCCATGTTTCCACCTTCCAGCAACTAGCTACCAGCCCCGCCGGCAATGTACACTCCTGAAGACTTTCAATTTGCCGACCCGGCTCAGGTGGCGGCCTTCGTCGCGGCGCACAGCTTTGGGTTGTTGGTCAGCCAGCAAGCCGGCGCGCCGGTAGCCAGTCATTTGCCCTTCCTCACCGAGCAGGCAGAAGGCCGCCTCACCCGCCTGATTGGCCATGTCGCCAAGGCCAATTCGCAGTGGCAAGACCTCGACGGCCAGCAGGTGCTGGCCGTGTTCTCCGGTCCTCATGCGTATATCTCCGCCGGTTGGTATCAGGCAGAGAACGTGGTGCCCACCTGGAACTACGTGGCCGTGCATATCACCGGCGTGGCTCGCCTGATCGACGACCCGGCCCAGCGGATGCAACTGCTGGAAGCGTTCGTCCATCGCTACGAAAGCGACCAGCCGCAACCTTGGGCTTTCGATTCGAGCACTCCCTTCGCCGAGCGGCTGGCCGAGATGATCGTCGGCTTTGCCATCGACATCACGGCCGTGGAGGGCAAAGCCAAACTCAGCCAAAACCATGCGGTCGAGCGGCGCGAGAAAGTTATCACGGCGCTGCGAGCGCAGGGCGATCCGAATGCGATTGCCGCTTGGATGGCGGCGACGCTCAACGAGTAGGAACGCTTGTTCGAGCTGCGTTGCTCCAACGATTGGCCGCGCGTGAGGGCACGCACGGGGTGCGTTCCCTACGGCTTCCTTGCACCGCCCAACTTTTCCACCCTTACCGATTAAAATTCGCCTGCCGCTCCCCGCGGCGGGCCGTGCGCAGCGATTCCGCCGGGCCGACCGCCAAACCGAGCCAGCCGTCTTCCACCACCGCCTGGGTAACGGCCACGTCGGCCATGCGCTGATGATCGAGCAAGGCAGGCGGGAAGAGCGGCAAGCCGGCCTCGGCTGGCATTAGGCTGGTGAGCAGCGTTTGCACAAGGTTGCGCTGCGAGGGCGAAAGCTGTCCGCCTGCCACCAACACCGGGCCGGTTCGCACCAGGTACACGTTGCGTCCCTGCCGCACCGGCTCAAAGTCGGCATGCACGGTCAGCCGTTCCCAGTGGAAGAAGCCGGCGTGGAGCGCGGTCAGGCGGAGGGTAGCCCTGAGCTTGCCGCTCAAGCACTGCACTTGCAACGGATCGTAGTTGGCAAAGTGCAACCGCACGTCGTAATCGCGGTCGCCCGAGTTGGCTTTCCGGCTCGCGATCAGCTTGTTCTCGCTGGCCAGGTCGGGCGTGGTCGCCTTCCACAGCTCGGCCAGCGAAAGCTCGCGGCCAGCCAGCGGCAAGCGGTCGAGCAGGTTGTTCAACGCCGTTTCATGCAGTTGCACGCTGGCCAAGCTGTCGGCCGGGGCCACCGGTCGCGGCGTGTGGGCTCCCATCTGGCGATACGTGGCCAACCGCATCCGCACGTTCAAGCGGTCGTCGGCCGGCCGTTCCACCACGGCAGCCGGTGTCAAACTGAGCCGTTCCAATGGCAGCAGCATGTTGCGCTCCAGTTGGGCTTGTAGCTGGGCCAACTGCGCGTCGGCCGTGGCGTCGGTGGCGGCTGCCACTTCTTGCCGCAGCTTTTGCCGGGTGATCGCCACGGCTTCGCCCCGCTGGTCTTCATACCGGCGGGCCGTAATGTTCCGCATCAAGCCGCCCATCACCGGCACGCCGTCAAACTGCGTATCCACCCCGCACAAGGCTTGCTGCGAACGGACGGTGACCTCGGCCGGAAAATACCGCAGGCCGCCGCGGTCGAACTCAATTCGCTTTTGCACGGTGAAATGCGAGATCGAACGGTTCTGCGTGGTGACCGGCCCTTGGCTGGCGGCCGTATCGGCGACGACGCGACCCTGGGTTTCGATCAACAATTGCAATGGATCTTGGCCCGGCAGCATGGTGACCTTGGTGGTGGTGTTCGCCATTTGCTGGCCGTGGTAAGGCACACCCCACATCTGCCCTTGCACTTTTCCTTGCTCGCTGTGCTGGCCCGCGACCAGTTTGGCCAGCAGGTCTTGCGACACGCTCATCCGCACGTTGGTGTTGCGATAGTAGCTTTCCAACTGCAGGGCAAATGCCCGCTCGTCGCCACGAGGCGAAAGCCGGAGCCGATCCAGGTCGCTAGCCAACAGCGATGCCAGGCTCATGCGGCCCGACGCTTCGTAGGCTTCGAACTTGGCCAGCAATTCCTGGGTGTCGATCGGCTCGTCGGCCAGGCGGCGCAGTTCGGCGACCAGCGTGCGATAGGCCGGCAGTTGCATGAACCGCCGCTGCGCGTCATTCAGCAGCGGCGACTCAATTCGACGCAGCGCCCGCCGGGCCAGCGTGCTGTAACTATCGGCCAGCGAAACCTGCAAGGCCGCGTTTTCGAGCGGCTCGAGCATCAGGTACAGCCGCCAGCCAGCTTCGTGCTGGGAACCTTGAAGGGTGCCGGCCACCTTTTGCAGCGAAGGGATCAACTCGCTGGAGTGATAAGCGGCCACGGGAATCGCGCCGCGATGATTGGCCTCCAAATCGGCCATTCCGCGCCACATCACCAAATGCCGCAGCAGCGCATAGCGAGCCCGCCGCAGCTCGCTGGCCCGCGAACCATCGCGGAGCGTGCCGGCGAGATGCTCGGCCGCGTCGGCTTCGGCGAGCAATTGCCGCACCCGGTCCGAAAGGCCGCCATCGTCGTCCCCCAATTGGCGGATGATCTCGGCCGTGCCGATCGCCCAATCGCGGCAGCCGGGGCTGCGCTCCAGTTGAGCCAGCCGCTGCAGCAAGGCGTGCGGAACCACCCAGCGGCTATCGTCGCCAGGGCTCGGTTTTGAAACCTCGGCTTCCGCCGGCCCCAAGGGCTGGGCCGATTCCAACTGCGGTTCGGCCGCCAACTCGGCGTTCAGGTCATGCCAACGAGGGCCGGCAACCTCTTCGATTTCGGTCAACTCGGGCGCGGTCAGCACAGGCGCCGCGGGGGGTTCGCCCGGCATCGAAGCGTTCGGTTCTTGACGATTGCGCTGGGCCACGCCCAACCGATCGAGCAGTTCGTTTAGGTCGTAGTTGCCGCCGATCCGCTCCGCCACCAATTCGCGCCGCGCGATCGCCCGGTGGCGAGGCATCCCCAATTGGGTGGGCGCGGGCGTGGGCGCCAGGGTAAAGGGATTACGGCCAGCCAACATTCGACAGCCCGGCTCATCCACTGGCCAGGGCCACAGAATCGCCCCCGCCATAAACAGCAGCATGCATAAGAATGCCCACCGCGGAGCATTCGATCGTTGATAAGACATGGTGTTCCGTCTCCCGTGCGAGTCCCCGACTTGGCCCAGTTGGACTCGGGTGCTTCCTGTCCATTCCCGAACATCGGGCAGAAGCGGCGTGCAAATGAATCCGATCGCGCCGAATGCCGCGCCTGTTGTGCGGCTTGTGCCCGACGTTCCGAACGCTCCGTTACGGCCAATCGCGTGGCGCCGAAGATGGAAACTCTGAGGGCGCGACGGCCGCGTCCACGCCCACCAGACCCTGGCCAATTCGGAACAAGCCATTGGGAGCCGGAAACGCGCGTCTTCACGTTCGCGGTGATCACCCTGGCCGAGTTTTTCGGGGAGATGGATATTTCGGGGTTTGACGATAAGACGTGCCGGTAGGAAGAAATGCGGAGTTCGGAGTGCGGAATTCAGAGTGGGGAAAGCAACAAAAAGCGAGCCTGGCGGTTCATCCGCCAGGTCCGGGCAGCGGGAGGGAGCGTAGAGCAATTCGGTGAAAGGATTTCGGTTTGGATCGGTGCAAGGCAGGCTACGCAGTTGCGCCGGCCCCCCCTTTCGCTGCTAATAGCCAAAGATCGCGACCAGGGCAAAGCCGTACAGGGCCAACACCGGAACCGCCACGACCAACGTCGCCACGGCGGCTATTGTCACCCATAAGAATCGCCGGATCGGCAATGGCCGAATCGCGGGCGGCAGCGAGCTGCCGCGGATGCCTTGAATGAGCCTGGCCGGGGCGAGAACCAACAGGGCCGTGTAAACCGCGAAGAAAGGCGATATGAAAAAGGTCGTCGTGTCTTTCCATGTCCAAACGACATACGGCGAGTTATTGAGCTCCGCCAGCATTAGGGCCACATAAATACTTTGCATGCACAGCAGCAACGTGGTGGCCGTCAGAAAAGCAATCCGTTCGTGAGTGTAGGGCGTGCGCCAGCGAAACTCGCTGCCCGAGGGCTCTTCGAGCCCTTCCACGGGCGTGGCTGTCCAGCGGTAAGCGGCAGCGAGCGACAACGCCAGAACGCACGGCAGGCCAATCCCGAGGAAGACCGCCAGGCTGACTTCGAAGCCCTGCCCTAGCAGGAAGGGAGCGGTCGCCGGGAAATAGACCAAAAGGTTGGCGGTCAGCAGGCCAGCCATCAGAGACCACGCGACCGCAAAGCAGACCCAGCGACGTTGGCTGCCCGACTTCCCAGCCCCCAGGGCTGCCCTGCGAAGGCAAAATAAAACGAGGGGGATGAGACCCACCGTGCCAATTCCCAGCACGATGGCCGTTTCCGTGGGAGAGATCAAGCCCACCGGGGGCGTAAAGCCGCGAATGGCTTTCGCGACGAGATAGATGATCACCTGCTGATCGTACGCCACATACGAAACGGCTGGGATGCCCAACAAGACCACGAGCAGAAGCTGCCAGCGACGAAATCGCGGCCGACTGGTTGGGCCGGAGAATCGAATACCGCTGATGGCTGCGATGAACGCGAGAGGGAGGATCGTGTCGAGACCAGACAACATCGACAACCCCGTTTCGAGACGAAGCTCGGGCCACGCTCGCGCCAGGCGGTCCCAGGCGTGAGAACCCACCAGCGTGATCAGAGCGGCGCTCCGCCAGAAAATCGCGAAGCGAATGCCCCACCGCAGTTCCGCCGTGGCGTTCGCCGCCTTGGCAAAGCGGCACAGATCGTGGATTTGCATGCCGAGGCCCACGGCGGCCCAAAGCGCCAGCGGCGTCCAGGCTGAATACACCGCGGCGTTGAGAACATCACTCCACGAGCCATCAGTATCCGCGGAGGTATCCGTTAACCGAAAATCGAGCAACCCCACCGCGATCAGCACCGTCGCGAGCAACATCGTTCGCATGCTAAACCGCCAGCGGCCTGGTTGAGATTCGTTCGCGGCGATCGCTGGTTCCATGGTCCCACCTCGTTTGCAATCATCTTCGCCCAGCGGCAGTGAATCTTAGTGACGAAAACCCACGACGAACAGACGAAGCCCGCTTCACGCTCGCTTGCCGTGTACCGTTGCCAGACGTTCCTCCCGCTGGTCGGACCTAGCGGATAAACCGCCAGGCTCGCTGAGGACTTGCCTTTCTTCCACTCCCCACTCCGAATTCCGAATTCCGAACTCCGCATTCGTTCCCCGCTCCGCCCTTGAGAATCCCCGCTTCTCCCCGTAGGCTGGGCAGTCGCTTTTTGCCCGTGTCTTTCCCACCAACCCCGCTCTCCTTGCTTCGCCGGTAGTGTTTCCCATGCCAACAGCGTCAACCGTCAATATTGCCATCATCGGGGCCGGGGCCGTTAGTGATTATCACCACGTGCCCGGCATCAACGTCGATCCCCGCGCTCGCCTGGTGGCCGTCTGCGACGCCGACCCGGCCCTGCTCGAAAAGCGCAAGGCCGATTGGGGCGTGGATTGGGTGACCAGCGATTACGAAGCCCTCTGCGCCGACGATCGCGTGGACGCCGTGATCATTGCCACGCCCAACTTCACGCACGCCCCCATGGCCATCGCCGCCGCCAGGCATGGCAAGCACATCATGTGCGAAAAGCCGCTGGGCGTGAGCGCCGAGGAAGCCCGGCAAATGTACGAGGCGGCCCGCGACAACAACGTGGTTCACATGACCGCCTTTACCTACCGCTTCGCCCCCAGCATGCGGCAGCTCAAGCATTTGCTTACCAGCGGCGGCCTGGGCGATCCGCGGCATTTCCGCTCCCAACGGTTTCTGGATTGGCCTGAAACGAGCTGGGGGTGGCGGCAATACAAGAAGACCGCCGGCGCCGGCGACCTGTACGACATGACCATTCACCGGATCGATTTCGCCGTCGATCTGATGGGCCCCATCACCAGCGTCTGCGGGGCGGTGGCCCGGTTCGTGCCCCGCGATTTCACCAAAGACGGCCAGGCGTGCCCTCCCTCGGAGGTCGATGACTGGTCGGCCATGGTCGGCGAGTTCCGCAACGGGGCCACGGGCGTGTGGGAAGGCACCACGCTCGCCAAAGGCTACCACCTCAACGGTTTCGGCCACGAATGGGCCGAGGTCAACGGTTCGCTCGGCTCGGCCGTGTATCGCATGCACGAGCCCAACACCATTCTGGTGGGCAAAACCGGCCACGACTTGGGGCCTTCGCCGGTTGAACCCCAGTTCCTCAAGCCGGCCGGCAGTCCGCGCGACCCAGCCCAGGGCGAACCGGCCACGGTGTTCCGTTACGACCTGGTGTGGGAATTCGTTTCCGCCATTGTGGAAGGCCGCCAGGCCACGCCCAGCTTCGCCCATGGTTGGCGTGCCCAAGTGGTGGCCGACGCCGTGCTGGCCTCGCACGCCGAGCGCCGCTGGATCGATATTCCGGCCGAAATTTACGACCAGGTGTAACTGGGAGGTGGCTAGGGGCTAGTCGCCAGGGGCTGGCAAATCGATATTCCAGCCGAAATTTACGACCAAGTGCAACGCGCCACCCTCGCTTCACGAATAAGGTACGCTGGCAATGAGCAAAAACCTGCAAGTGGCCGTGCTAGGGCTGTCCCACGATCACGTGTGGGGTAACCTGGAAGACGCCAATCTGGCCCCCGGCGTCGATGTCGTCGCCGCCGCCGATCCGCACGCCGCCCTGCGTCAGCAATTCGCCAGCGAATATGGCCGCCCCACCTACGCCTCGGCCGAAGAACTGCTCGACCGCGAAACCATCGACGCGGTGTTTCTGTTCGCCGATAACGCCGGCTGCGTGGACCTGATTCGTCTGGCAGCGCAGCGGCACTTGCCGGCGCTGGTCGAAAAACCGCTGGCTCATTCGCTGGCCGGGGCCGAAGCTGCCCTGGCCGCCGTGACCAAGGCCGGCACGCGGCTGATGGTCAACTGGCCCTTTGCCTGGTGGCCGCAACTTCAGGCCGCGGTGGAACTGGCGTCGCTGGGCGAGATCGGCCGCGTCTGGCAGGTAAAGTACCGCGCTGCCCACGCCGGCCCCGAAGCCCTCGGCTGCAGCCCCTTCTTTTGCGAATGGCTGTTCGATCGCGAGCGGAATGGCGGCGGCGCCCTGATCGACTATTGTTGCTACGGAGCCCTGCTGGCCCGCGTGCTGTTGGGCGTGCCCTCCCGCGTGTATGGCTGGACTTCGCGGGTGGAGCACGATCATCTCACCGTCGAAGACAACGGTCTGATCGTGATGACCTACCCTCGCGGCCTGGCCACGGCCGAAGGTTCCTGGACCCAGATCGGCAAGCTTTCCAGCTACCAAACCGTGATTTACGGCACCACCGGCACGTTGTTGGTGGAGCCCCGCGTGGACGGTCAGTTGCTGCTGGCCAGCGAAGCCGACCCCGACGGAACCCCATTGGAAGTGCCCGCCCTGCCGCCCGAACGCAAAACGGCAGCGGCCCACTTTGCCCATTGCCTGCAAACAGGCAAGCCCTTCCTATCCCTCTGCGACCCCCGCCACGCCCGCGATGCCCAGGAGATACTGCAGGCAGGCCTGGTGTCATCGCAAACCGGAGCCGATGTTTCCCTGCCCCTGCGGTAGACAGCGGTCGCCGACCGCGGCCTGGTGAGCGGGCAGTCTCAGCGAACCCGTGCCATCATCGGCCGTTGGACGAGGCAGTGAAACGCGGCGCGGCTGGGCAGGCGCCGTGTTTGCGAAGATACTCTGCGCTTGCCACGCCGAGGTACGGCAGGTAGGGTCAAATGAGCGGGCTTTCGCACCTTCCCCACCCCGCTGAAAGTCTCCCTATCGCCCCTATTCCGCCGGAGCTGGATTGCCATGTCGGTCGATGAAGAAGCCCTGAAACGCCGCTACCGCGAATTCCTGGACCTGATGCCGCTCACCCTGGCCTTGGCTGGCTTGTCCCCCAGCGAGGGCCGGCTCAGCTTTACCACCGAGCAAATGGAACTTCGGGCTTCGGTGCTGGCCAACGCCTTCAAAATCGCCCGGCAAACCGTCCGCGACGCCATTCGCAATTAAGCCCCGCCCTGGTCAGGAGCGACTGGATTCCCTTTTTTGCCCTTTCGAGCTAAGATTCTCGGCCGCCGGGCGAACTTTCCCCTGCGGCCGTGGCCCACAAAGGGGGGTAATTTCTTGCCGAAATGGCGAGCGCCATCTGAAACCCCGCTGGCATTCTCGCGGTACATCTTTCTAGCCGCCCCCGGCTCGTTCGAGGTGCGTTTTGCCTGACGACAGTCGAGAACTTGCTCACATTGGAGAGCTGATCCAGCGCTGCCTGGCAGGCGACGAGCTTGCCATGGTGGAGTTGATCGATCAGTTTCGAGGGCAGGTGTTCGGCCTCTGTTATCGCATGCTCGGCAACCGGCAAGATGCCGAAGATATGGCCCAAGAAACCTTTGTTCGGGCGCTCCGCAACCTTCACCGTTGGGATTACGAGCGCGAGTTCCGTCCGTGGCTGCTGGCCATTGCCGGCAACCGCTGCCGTTCGTTGTTGGCCACCCAAAAACGGCGGCCGCCGGGCGGGTGCCTGTTTGAAGAAGACCTGCCCGACCGCAGCCACGAGGAGGTCGAACATCGCAACTTGCAAGAAGAAGTCCACCTGGCCCTGTCGGCGCTGCGCCCCGACTACCAGCAGGCCTTTTTGCTGTTCCACGAGCAGGAGCTAAGCTACGCGGAAATCAGCGAGCTTCTGAAATGTCCTTTAGGAACGATTAAAACCTGGATTCACCGCGCCCGAGCCGAAGTCGCCCAGCGACTGCTCGACCGCGGCGTGGTGGAGGACCGGTCTCATGAAATACGACGAATTTGAAGCCCTGCTGCACGACCAACTCGATCGGCGCCAGCCTGTGGAGTTAACGGCGGAAATGCGCGCCGCGGTGGCCGCCGATCCCGAGTGCCTGCGGCTCTACCAGGCACATCAGGCCTGGTTCTCGCAATTGCCCCGCCTGCAGGCCCCGCGGCCCCCCGTGGATCTGGCCAGCCGCGTATTGCTGGAACTGCAAGCAGGCACGCAACCGGCCAGCCCACCCGCACCGCAAGCCGAACGCCCACCACAAGCCGAACGCGCAGCGCAAGCCGAACGCTCCGCCGCGATCGTGCGGCCGCGGCGAAACGCCCGCCTTGGGCTGGTTTGGACGGCCACCGCCGCATCGGTCGCCATTTTGGCGTTGGCCATCAGCACCCGCTGGCGCCAGCCCGATGGGCTAGCTCCCGACGTGGGAGAGATTGCCATTCAACCGAATCCCGCGCCCGAACCAGCCCCCGCACCGCCGCCCCTGGCGCCCTCTCCGTCGCTCGCCGGCTCGTTTGTCGACGTGCGCAGCCTGGCCCAGGCTCAATATCAGGCGCTGGCGCAAGAAACCAGGGCGAGCTGGTCCGACCTGGCCGTGCTCATGCCACAATATCCGGAGGACATGATCGCCGAAGTCGATGTGAATAGGAATATGGCGAGCCTTCCGCCCGTCAACGGTCAGGCCGATCCGGCGACCGAGTCCGATGAACTGCAGCCCTTCAAACAATCGACGCGCGGAGCGGTAGGGCTGTTGATGCGATTTGCCCCTTAACGGGGTAAACCGCAAACGACCGCGGAGGCATGAAAGTTCTCCGCGGCTTGCAGAGATGTTAACGAGCAAGAAACCGAGCAAGAAACGAAGTCAGCCGGCGGAGCAACAGCCTCGCCCCCCGCCAGCAAACTTGCTATTTCGCCCCTCCTTCAGGCGTCCGCTCCCATCGTGATCGCACTCTTGGCAAACTACCGATGGCGCTGGCTCGCAGCAGCGGCCTTGCTCTCGCTGGTGGTCGCGCTGGCCGGCCCCGCGGTTGCCTGGGCTGCCGAGCCGCCGCTGGCCGCGTGGGTTCCTGCCTCGGCCGGCCTCACCATCGAAGTCACGGGCGCCGCGCCCGCCGCGCGGCAATTTCTCGGCAGCCCCCTCGGACGCCGCTGGCTGGCGTTCCCGCCCGTCGCCCGCTGGTGGGGAGAAAACCGCGAGCAAACCGGCCGCGTCGTCACCGAAATCGGCCGCTACCTGGGCGTGGCGCCTGCCGACGTCTGGCGCGACGTGCTTGGGCATCAGGCGCTCTTGGCCGTTTGGCCGCCCCGCCACGATGCGGAATCGCCCCCCGGCAACAACGACGGCCCACCCGATACCGCCCATCGATCCCGCCCACCCGCCAGCACGCTGCTACTGCTCCGGTCGCACAACGCCGCCACGCTGCGGCAGCTGGTCGAAGGCTTCTGCAACGCCCAAGAGCGCTCCGATCAAGTTGCCTGGCAGGTGCTGAAACACGGCGAAATAGAATTCCGTCACGGCAGCGGCGGCAAAGGGTCCGACCTGTACGTGGCCCTGCTCGACAACACGGCTGCCGTCAGCGATACCCGGCAGGTGCTCGAAACCGTGCTCGACCTGCAATCCGCCTCGCAAAGGGCCGCAACATCCATCGCCGACTTGCCCGAGTATCAAGCGGCCACGGCGGCTCTCCCATCGAGCGCCACGGTGCGGCTGTTCGTGCAGGCCAAGGTTTGGACGGCCGCGCTCGCCGCCGACGCCGCCCGCGCCGAAGGCCAGTCGCGTCAAGAAAAAGAACAATTCCTGGCTCTCTGGCGAGGCGTTCAATCCGTGAACCTGGTGGCCCAGTTGGGCGAAACCATTTCGGTCCAAACCCTGGCCCAATTCAACAGCGAAGCCTGGCCCAGCCACATTCAAGAACTCTGGCAAGCCGTGCAAGGCGAGGCCACCTTCGCTAACCACATGCCGGCCGATTGCCTGGTGGCCTTTGCAGGCCGCCTCGACCTGCCAGCGCTGCTGGATACCTTGCAGCGCCACCGCGAGTCCGACGCCAATCCCGATTCCAAGTTGGGCTGGCAATGGGCCAAGACCTTCCTCTCGGTGCTCGGATCAGAGTGGGGCGGCTACCATGCCAGCGTTCCCGCGTCAGCTCCCACGAGGGTGCCCCTGGCTCCGCCAGTGCCGAACCAAGAGTCAACGGCCGCCCCTCAAGAACCGCTCACCCGCTGGGTACTGGCTACCCAGCTGCGCGACCACTGGGAAGGCGCGACACCCGAGAGCCCGACGCCTGCCGCCTTCTTGCAGTCGGCGCTGCCTGGCATGTTGCAACTCCTTGCGGCCAACCAACCCAGCGTCAAAATTCGCGTGGAGCAACCGACCACCGCGCTCGACGTCTGGGTGCTGCGGCACCCGCGTTGGTTCGGCTCGCTCGGCCAAATTGCCGTGACCGTGGCCGATGGCTGCCTGTGGACCGGATCGTCGGCCGAAACCCTCGGCCATGCGCTGCGGGTGAGTCCGCCAACCTTGGCCCTGAGCGAAAGCTTTAAAGCGTTGTTGCCCGAGCAGCTTCCTAACCCCAGCGGCTTCTTCTATGTCAACGCGGCGGCGGCCCGCGGCTACATCGAAACGCACGGCGAAGCCCTGGCAACCTCCGTCGCCGCCAGCCGCGGCATCGACGCCGAACACCCCCGCCGAGGACTCGAGCAACTGCACGCGCTGCTCCAGCTATTCGACCGCGGATTAATCGCCACCCAATGCACCCGCGATGCAGCAAGACTCTCGCTAACGATCGCGGCCGATCCGCCCCAAGAATCATTGCAAATGGAGTCATTTTTCAAGTTGCAATCCCATGCGGCCGGGATTGCCACGGACGGGCGCTAGATTGACAAGCGCGCGAAGCGAACGCCCGCCAAGCGCCTCTTAAGCCGCTTTTCGGCGCTCGCCGCTGGCGGCAGGAATGTCGCCGACCGTGACGGGCCGCGTTTGGCGATGCGAGCAGAAGGCGTCGATGGCATCGACCACGCACATCACCGCCGCCCAGCTGGAGGAAGCCCTGCGCTGAATGAACCGCTGGGCCGCCGCCTCTTCCAAGGCCGAGCATTCCTCGTCGGTGAGCTTGAAGGCTTCCGCGTAGTAAGGAACGATCAGCGCGAAATTCTCGTGCAGCGAGTCCATCTCGGGCGAGGTGTGAATCGACACGGGCATGAGGACCGTCCTTCCCTTGCGTGCAGTGGATGCGACTCGCCCGGCTCGCCTGCCCCGCGATCATTCGCGAACGTATGAACCAGCGGCCAGGCCGGGGGGGCTGGCTTTACTCTCTGTATCGGAAGGCCGGTTGCAATACTTGGATCAAATGCGCCGGTCGGCGCGATTAATCCGCGCGAGACGATTGCCGGGGAGTTGCGGGGGGCAATTTGGGAACGGCGCGGTCCACGCGCGCGCCAAAGCCCTGACCTATGCTTAGGCAAACATTGCGCGCAGCGCCAGCGGTCGTGGCCCTGCGATCTCTCCCCACCCCCGCTTGTTTCTCATGCAGCCTGCCTTGGGTTCACCGATTGCCTCACGCGGCGCAAGCCCCGACCCAGCCGAGCGGTTTCGCAGCGGCTGGCTGCTGCTGGCTGCGCTGGCGGTGTGGGTGGCCTTCGCCGTGCCGTTCTTCCGAGGGCAGATTTATACCTCCGACGACCTGTGGGCCTTCCACCTGCCGGTGCGGGCCTTCTATGCCGACAGCCTGACGCGGGGCGAGGCCTTCGATTGGATGCCGTCGCTGTTCGCGGGGTTCTATCTCTCGGGCGAAGGCCAGGCCGGCGTGTATCATCCGCTGCACTGGCTGCTATACCGCTGGTTGCCGCTGCCCGCGGCCTTTGGGCTGGAACTGTTGCTGGCGTACCCGTTCCTGTTCGCCGGCATGTTCTTGTTTCTCCGGCGGCTCGGCTTGCGGCGCGATGCGGCGCTATTCGGCAGCCTGGTGTTCACGTTTGGCAGCTTCAATACGCTGCACTTCGTGCATCCCAACGCGGTGGGCGTGGTGGCCCATTTGCCGTGGCTTTTATGGGCCGTGGATTGGATCCGCGCGGCGGGCGAAAATCGCGCATCGGTCGGTTCGAAGTCTAATGGTTGGAAGCTGCTCGGCGCGCGAACCGCGCTGGTGTTGCTCACGGCTTCGCAACTGCTGCTGGGCTATCCGCAGTACGTGTGGTTCTCGCTGCTAACGCTGGGCATCTATTTGCCGTGGCGCGCGCGGGGACAATCGTGGAAACAACGCGCGCGGCCCATGATCGAAATTGGCCTGTTGCTGCTGCTGGGCCTGGGGCTTGCCGCGGTGCAGTTTCTGCCCACGGTGGACGCGCTCCGCGAGTCGTCACGCAGCGGGGTCGATGGCTCCTTCTTTGCCGGTGGAAACCTGCACCCGATCAACGTGCTGCAATTGGGTTCGCCCTACTTGTTCGAGCACCGCGTGGCGGGTGGCAACACGCACGAGTTTGGTTTCTATCTGGGCGCATTGCCGGCACTGCTGATGGTGTGGGGGCTCAGCCAGTGGAGCCGGCTCGGCACGTTGCGCCCCGTGGCCGCGGCGGCGCTGCTGTTTGCCTCGCTGATGTTCGTGTTGGCGATGGGAGAACTGGGTGGGCTCTACAAGCTGCAAACCTGGTTGCCCTTCGTGGGACGGTTTCGCTTGCCCGCCAGGTATGTGGCGCTGGCGCAGTTGGGATTGGCGGTGGTTGCCGCCTGTGGCTGGCATACCTTCTTTGCACGCCGCTTGCACGCCGCTGATACGGCCAACCATGAGCTTCAGGCCCAGCGGCACGGCCGCGCGATCATGCTGCGCGTGATCGCCGTGGTGGCGATCATCTCGCTAACAGGCATCTGGATTTGGGGAGCTTCGCGGGTGAGCAGCTGGCCGCTGCGACTGGCGGGGCCGGCGCTGCTGGGCCTGGCCCTGTTGCTGTTGGCTCAGGGCACATCGCGGCGCTGGGTCGCCGTGGCGATGATCCTGTTTACCGCGGCCGACCTGGCCGTGTATGGCGGCAGTTACGCCATCTGGCAAAACACGTTCACCTGGTCCACCGCCATCAGCTCGCTCAAGGCGCCCCAGGGCGTGGATCGCAGCCAGCGCGTGGCCACCGAGTTGCCACTCCCCTCGGGCTCGCCTCCCCAACTGCGGATCGGCGACCAGCTCACGTTGGCCGGCTTTCGACAGGTGGATGGCTACGCAGGTTTGGAACCAACGCGGCATCTCGACTACACGCAGCCCGCCGCCCTGCGCGCGGCGGGCGTTCACTGGGTCTACAGTCATCGCGACGATGTGCCGGCCGAACTGATCCATGAGGGCGACCATTGGTGGCGCGTGGCCGACCCGTTGCCCCGCGCGGCCTTGCTGCCCGATGTGAGGCCTTCGGTCGAGCCGGCCAAAGACATCGAGCGCGTCGATTTGCGGCGTACGGCCCTGGTCGATGCAGGCGAAGATGCGATCCGCGTGTTCGCCACGTTGCCCACGCGTCCCGCCGAAGCGGATACGCCTGCCACTCAACCTGCTCCCAGCGACAAGGGCGAAGCCCACTGCCGCTGGCTGGAAGACCGGCCTGGCAAGTTGGTGCTGCAAACCAGGGCCGCGGGGCCGCGGCTGCTGGTCGTTACCGAACGCTTCCACCGGGGCTGGAAAGCCACCATCGACGGCCACCCGGCCGCCGTGATTCGCGCCAATGGCGAGTTCCTGGGCTGCGTGGTCGCGGGCGGCGATCACCGCGTGAGCTTTACCTTCGACCCGGCCAGCTTGCGCTGGGGCAAATGGATCAGCTGGCTATCGCTTGGGCTGCTGGGGGTCTTGATTGTGGGCAATGGTTGCCAGCTGTGTTGGAAAGAGGGAGAACCGTCGTGAACGAGCAATCCAGCCACGAAGCGCTTCGCCCTCGGCCCTCGCGGCTGAGCGTGGTGCTGCCGGTTTACAACGAAGAACACGTGCTGGAAGAACTGGCCCGCCGGGTGGGGTTGGCGGCCTGCCGCTGCGCCGATGTTTTTGAAATTGTGTTCGTGAACGACGGCTCCCGCGATGGCAGCGGGTCTCGGCTCGATGCGCTGGCGGCGGCGAACCCTAACATTCGCGTGATTCATCTGGCGCGAAACTTTGGGCACCAGGCGGCCGTGCAGGCCGGCCTCGCGCACGCCAGCGGCGATTGCGTGATGCTGATGGATTCCGACATGCAAGACCTGCCCGAGGCCATTCCCGATTTTGTCGCCCGCTGGCGGCAAGGGTTCGACGTGGTGTATGCCGTGCGCTGCAAGCGGAAAGAAGCCTGGTGGAAGCGGGCCATGTTCGCCGGCTTTCATCGACTGCTGTCGCGCGTGTCGGTCGTGCCCATCCCCGCCGACGCCGGCAACTTCAGCCTGATCGATCGCCGGGCCGTGACCGAAATCGTGGCGATGGGCGAACGCGATCGCTACCTGCCAGGGCTGCGCAGCTGGGTGGGGCACAAACAGTGTGGACTGGAAGTGGAACGGGCCGCCCGCTACGACGATCACCCGCGGGTTTCGCTCCGCGGCCTCTGGCGGCTGGCCAAAACGGCCGTGTTCTCGTTCTCCACCTGCCCTCTGTCGGTGTTTCACCTGATTGGCGTGCTGTCGCTGGGCCTGTTCGTGGGCCTGGCGGGCTTCTCCTTGTACTGCAAGCTGTTTACCGAACTGGCCATTCCCGGCTGGACCTCGCACATTCTCAGCGCGAGCTTCTTCGGCGCCCTCAACGCGATGGGCATTAGCATCCTGGGCGAATACGTGATTCGCATTTACGACCAGGTGCGCCAGCGGCCCATCTACGTGGTGGATCGGCGGATGAATTTTGACGAAGCCAACGGCGCAACTCGCCTAAGCGCGACGGAACATCTTGCGGGCGACGACCCCTACCTGCGCCTGCTGGAAGACGTGCAGGCTCTGCGGGCCGCCAGCGGTGGCGTGGCTGGGGTCAAGTTGGGGCGAAGAGAGCGAGCTACTTCTGACGACCTGGCCCCCGACTTGCCCCCAGTAGAACCCGGCCAGGCATGAAGTAACGTCTCACCGAACTCGGCGTTCCCAGGGGGCAGGCTGTTTTCGGCACGTTGTGATGATCCGAAGGTTTCTTGTGACAGCCTGACCCCAGCCACGCGCTTGGCGTTTACTTGGCAGCCGCGTGCTCTTCCAAAAATGCAGCGATGGCTTCGTTTACTGGCTCAGGCTGTTCGAGCGGGGCCATGTGGCCGGCGCCTTTTACTTTGAGGAACTTCGCGCCCGGGATGGCGTCGGCGATTTTCCGCATTTCGTCGGCGGGCGAAATCGCGTCGTGCTCGCCCACGATGACCAGGGTGGGCGTGTTGATGTTCTTAAGCCCTGGTTGCGAATCGGGTCGGGCTGCCATGCCGCGCAGGGCGGCCGCCACGCCATCGGGGTTGGCGCTTTCCATCACCGCCTTGATCTCGGTCACGTCTTCGCCGCCGGCCTTGAGCGTGGCGGGAGCGAACAGCTTGGCGAGCATGTTCTTGGCCAGTTCGCCGGTGCCTTCTTTGAGCACCTTTTGCGCCGTGGCTTCGCGGCCTTCGGCGGCCTCTTGGCTATCGGGCACGGCGCGGGTGTCGCAAAGGATGAGCCCGCTAAGGCGTTCGGGATACCGTTCCGCAAAGCGGAAGCCAATGTATCCGCCCATCGACAGGCCGCAGAACACGGCTTTCTTGACATGCAAGCCATCGAGCAGCGTGACCAGGTCGTCGGCAAAGTCGTCCATCGTGACCGTGTCGTGAGGGATATCGCTGGCGCCAAACCCGCGAAGGTCGGGAGCGATCACCTGGTATTTGCCGGCGAACTGGCGGATCTGGTGCTTCCACATGGAGTGGTCGAGCGGAAAGCCGTGAACCAGCAGCAGGGCAGGTCCACCGCCCTGGTCTTCCACATGCAGTCGAGCGTCGCCTACGTAAATATCTTTCATGGTCAGGTCTCCCGCCTTCGATCGTGGGGAAGTGTGCGAAAAGCCGAGCCGGCGATAGCGCCGTTTCGAATGAATGTTGACTAACGATGGCGATCATGAGGATCGCCGTAAAATGTATGAGGAACTCGCTGGCTCTGCCCTGCCGCGCGCAGGCAGCCGTTGGCTTGCCCTGCTTCCCGTTACGCCGTGCGGGAGGGTGGGGCGTGATGCGCGAGCGAATGTGCCGTGTGGCTGGCTGGGAAAGGTGCGCCGCGATGGGTCCGGCCTTGCTCCCAAGGGTATAGCCTACCGCATTTGAGCCAGGCATGTTAACGAATGATGCCGCGAATCAGACATTTGTAGATCGTGCATTGTCAGCAGGAACGGTGGTAAGCCGGCGGTCGGCGACCGCGGCCTGATCACCGGGCTGTTGGGGCGAAGCCGCGCCGTCATTCGCCTACGGAGGCCGGGGCGCCAGCGCGCCGCGGCAGTCTTGGCGCCGCGTCTGGGAAGACTCCGCGGCCGCCGTTGAATTGCTGATCTGGCTGGCGACGTGGTTCCGCTTCCGGTTCGAGGGCCGCCTTGGCAAGGCTGGCCCCACGGCTTGCGCCCGCAATCGATCCAGAGAATCGCGGGGTTATTGCTTGGCCCAGCGTTCGTTGTACGCGCGCCAGTCGGTGGGACCCATGACCGAGTCCTTGGGCTTTTGCAGCACCCACCACCACATGGCGACACCGCAGGCGATGAGCCCCAGGCTGATGGTTTGCGAAATCGTCATGCCCAGGAAGAAATTCTGCGGTTCGTCGGTGCGAATGATTTCTTCCAAAAACCGCGTGATGGGAAACAGGACGAGCAGCGTGGCGAATACCTGGCCGTCGCGGCGGCGGAAGGGGAAATACGTCCAGGCAAAGAACGCAAACAACAGCGCGTTGATGGCGCTATAAATTTGCGTGGGATGCACCGGCAGCGAGCCCGGCGGTTGCTCGGGCAGGGTCCAGGCAACGGTGCCCACGCCAGGAGAGTCGCGGGAGATCACGTTCACTTCGATGGCGTCGCCCGCCTGATGGGCGGCGAACAGCGAAGGGTAAGCGTCGGCCGGACTGCGGACGCTGATATGATTGATGAGCGTGATTTCTTGCCCTGCTTTCAGACCGGCTGTTTCGGCGGCCGAGCCGGGCTCCACGGCGGCAATTTTGACACCGCCCGCCGTGCCGTCGGCAAGCTTGAGCCCCTGCAGGTAAGCCTGGCCTTCTTCCACCTGGCGCACGTGGGCGGGACTGCCATGGGGGAACGAAATGGCCGGCATCCGCGGCACTTCGCACACGCCGCCGTAACAGCAGCCATTGAGCAAACAACCAATCCGGCCAATCCCCTGGCCCAGCACCAGGCTGGCCGCCACGTAGTCGGTGAGCGGCAGGATGGGGAGCCGGTTCTTGAGAGTGTACAGGGCAAACGGAATGGCCGCGCCGATCAGCGAACCATACACCACCAGGCCCCCCTTGGTGAGGTTGAGCATGGCGAACAGCGTTTCTTTGACGCGGAGCGTGTTGTCGCCGTTGAAACGGAGAAAGTCGCGATAGTATTCGGCCACGTAAAAAATGCGCGCCCCCAACACGCCGCCAAGGAACACCCAGAACACCAGGCTGTAAATGATGTCGGGGTTCACTCCCATTTGCCGCCCGCGATGCACGGCCAGGGCAATGCCCAGCACCACCGCGATCAGCAACATCACCCCATACCCTTGCACCGGCAAGCCCTCGGGCTCCACGATCTTGGGCACGATAAACACATAGGCCACGGATACGCCCACCAACGTGAGCAGCGAATACAGGGCGTCGCCATTGAACCCCGTTTGGCGAATCTTGAAGAACAACAGCAACAGCCCGGCGAGAACCATCACCAGCCACACCAGGCCGAAGCCGTACTCCTCGTTCCAGGTAAGGAACGGCACGGAGCCGATCTTGTTGGGAATGTAGAACAGCGTGCGGTACATGAGGGAAGGGGCTGGGGATTGGGGGTTGGTTGCTAGTGGCTGGTGGCTAGGGACTGGGGACTAGTAGCTGGGGATTGTGCGGCTTTGCGTTGCGGTTCTGAATCTCGACGCCCTCTCCTCATGCTTACGCCACGGGCGTAAGCATGGCACCCGGCCCCTAGCAGCTAGCTACCAACTACCAGCCACTAGCCCCCAGTCCCTACTCCCCAGCCCCTCCACCCCTAATCCTTCCCTTTGTGCTCCACGGCGGGCCAGTAGGCTTCCAAACCGTTTTTCACATAGTCGGGGCTGTTGTCCAAGTCGTGGCATTTGCGGCAGGCTTCGTCGGCTTTGGCCAGCGGCAGTTTCATTTGGTCGCGGAGCATGGCCAGTTCGGCTTCGGTCACGTCGATGTTGCCCAACTCGGCGTCGGCGTGTTTCGCCCCCGGGCCGTGGCAGTTTTCGCAGCCGTTGCCGGCCAGGTGCGGCGTGGCTTCCAGGCTCATAAAGCCCGACTCAAACGGGAAATACTTCTGCGGCTCCCAGCCCGTGGCGTGGCAGCTCACGCACTCGGGGTCGAACTGCCGCGGCGGGTTGAGGTTCACTAGGGTGGTCATGGCTTTGGCATGCGGGGTGTCTTTCCAAATGGCGAAAGCCTTGGTGTGGCACTGGCCGCAGGTATCGCTCCCCACGAATTCCCGCCCGCTGCCATGGGGCGACGTCTTCACGCCCAGGCCCGCCCAACCCAACTGCTCGAGCTGGTCTTGAAAAGCAATGTGCTGCTGCAAGATGGGGGCTGCGTCCTTGAAACGAGAGTCGATCGGCACGCGCTGGAAGCGGCGGTCTTGGAGGTCGTTGCCGTAGTAACCCACCACGCCGGCGTACATGCCTTTCTGGCCGACTTCAATCAACCAGGTGTTTGTCCCTTCCACCTTGCCCGGCTCGGCCGGCGGCAGACTGGCCCCGCCGGCGGTGGCCACCACGTTGAACCGCGGAAACTGCTTGGCCAGGGCCGTGGCCTCTTCCACGGTGCCGTGCGAGAGCAGCACCAGCACCTGGCACTGGTTACCCAACTTCTCCAGCACGCCCCGCAACGCTTCGGCGGCCGGTTGGGTTTCAATGTCAGGGCTAGCCACCTGCTGGAGGTATTTCTCCCCCAGCACGGCGGTGATGCCGACCTTGATGCCGCCGGCCTCCACAATCCGATATCGCGGGAGCAAATCGGGAATGTCGAACCCGAACACGCCCACGTTGGCCATCACCAGGCCGTTGTCTTGATTGCCAATGTCCGAAACCAACTCGGTGGCCGGCAAGCGCAGATCGGTGGGACCGAGCGCCACGCCGCTGTACTTCATGGCTCGCAAGGCGTCCATGCTGGCATGGAACTTCATTTCCGCCTGCTTGCCAAAGCGGCGGACCATGTCGCCCAGGTCCACGGCCACCACCGGCCAGCCGTCGGCGCGAAGCTGGTTCAAGAACGTCATGCGACGTTTCAGTCCGCCCTTCATATTTTCCAGGCCGGCGCAACCGCAGGGCTCCAAATAACCGTGCTGCTCGCCGGTGATGACCAGCGCCAATCGCGGCTGGGGCCAACCTTGAAAGATCGGCCCGTTGGTTGCGATCGGATCGACCGGCTTGTCTTTGCCGTAGCGTTCCTCCGGCTTGGCGGTCTCGGCGGTGACGGACGTACCGGGTGGGTTCGCGTCAAGATTCATAGGACCCGGGTTGGGTTGAACTCCGGTCGGCGGCGGCGAAAGTTGCGGAGGATTGCCCACCATCGCCGGGTCGTTGGATTTCGTGCTGGGGTCCGCTGGTCCTTCCGGTCCAGGCGCGACTGGCATCTGTCCTGGGTTGGAAGCCAGGGGATCGGTCGCCGGCACTGGCTGGATGCTCACATCGGACCCCGGGGGCGAAGGCGGCGGAGTCCGAGCGTCGGCAGGTTTCGGTGGATTGTTGGCCGCGGTCGGTTCGCGATCCCAACAGCCGGCGATGACCAGCACAGCGCCATACAGCGAGAATGCCAGCAAAAGTTGGCGAGGCCGTGACATATTGTTGATTCCTTTACGGTTTCTTAGCGGTCCATCGCACTTCGAATTCCAATTGCTTCTCGCGCACGTGGGAGGTTTCCAGCACGATCCGGCCTCGCCGTTCCGGGGTCGCGGCTTCGTCGGTCCCCATGGCGTTGGGTTGCAACATCACGCGCAACGGCACCCGGGTAATGCGGTCTCCCAGTTCTGCCGACTTCTTGATCTCCACCTTCAGTTCGTTTGGCTCCGCCGAGACGAGCTTCAATTGGAAGTCGTGGCGGTTGTCTCCGCGAACGAATACATCCAGGTTTCGCGTCACGCCTTCCGGGCCTACCTCGCCCAAATTCAGCACGCGTTGCGCCTTGTCCCAACCGGTGCCCGTCATCGTAATGTCTTGCACCAAGTCGAGGTGCAGCGGAATTTCGAGTGGCTCAGTGCTGAGGTTGTGTGAGATGCGGATTGTCTGCCGAATTGATCCAGGCGGCAAGCCGGGTTTCAGTTGCAGGCGGACGAGTTGGCCCGAATCGGCCTGTTCTTTCGTCAACGCGTCCCCTGTGAGTGGGGTTTCACTCAGCTCCACAAAGCTGGCACTGCTAGCGTCCGTCAGTTGGATCTCCGTGATCGTCAGCGGCTCCGTCTGGCCGTAGGCATACAATCGTAATTCGGCGGAGGCCGGCTGATCGGGCGCCGCCGTCATAAGCACTTCTTCGGGCGAGGCGGTCACCGGATGCACCGAAAGGCCCGATACCAGCAGCTCAATGCGCGGGCGCCGCGGATCGTTGGTTCGCACCACGGCCGACTCGCGGAAGGGATGAACGTGCCCCTTGCCGTTCCATCGGACGGTCACGGCGCCCGACTCGCCCGGCATCAGCACGCCTTTTTCAATGGAGCCAATCGTGCAGCGGCACGAGGAATCCTCCGGCCGAGTCAACAGCCGCAGCGGGGCCGTGCCGGCGTTGGTGACCCGAAAGGGGTGTCCTTGTTGACTGTTGGCGTCCACCGGCCCAAAGTCGTGCAGTTCCTTATCGAGTACCGCCCGAGGCTGTTCGCCCTCGACCGTCACGGCCGTGAAGGCGGCGACTTCCGTCGGCCAGCCCAGATGCCACACGGCCAGGCCGCCCCCCAGGGCCGTGCCCAGCGCGAGCGACAGCAAAAGTCCCAACAAGATTCGCATAGCGGGCAAACCTCCCCACGAAGCTGGCTCAAGGTGTCCCCGGCGCGCCTGCGCGGTAGGCGACCGGTGAAGACGTGAATGGTGAAAGGTGAATGGTTGCGGACAGCTCCAACGCACGTACTGGTCTATGGTATTCCGCACCGCGGGCCGAGGTCAAACTGGCCGCCACCCCGCAGCGGCCCGCCGCCGACATTTTTCCCGGAGTGTGTCGCACCGCTCAGGCCGGGCCGCGTCCCGCTTTCCTTGGCATGGTCGCCGCCCCTATGATGGAGAACAGGTCCGTCGTTTGAATTCCGGCAATCCGCAGCGCGAGAACCCCAGTCATGTTGCCTCGGGAAGAGTACATCGAGCAGGCGTACTTCTTTCAGGCGCTCGGCGAGCGCATGCGGCAGAACGTGGCGACCCAGGATTTGCTGGACTCCGTCAAAGACGAACTGCTCTCCACCTGCAAACTGCCCATGGCCGTGGATTTTATGAGCGCCGAGCTCAAGCTGCAGGGCGTGTTTTCCTCCGCCATGAGCCGGCTAGGGCATTACTTCACGCCCTTTCAAACCTTTTTGATTCGCGAAGCCGAAGACGAGCGGAGCCGGTTCGATTTCAATTTGGCTCTGGAAATCTTGCAGCGCGAAGCCCGCTATCGAGCCGACGGCTCCGACCCGCAAGGCAGTTTCCTCTACCAGTTCGAAACCCTCAGTCGCCATCGGCTGCGCTACGACCGAGGTTTGGACGCCATGGCGGGCGATCCCCTCTACCCACCCCCATGGCGCGAATTCATTTTGGGCTTGCGGCGGCAAATCGGCATGGTGGACGTGGCCGACCTGCTCTACGTGCGAAGCGCGTACTACTCAACGATGCAGCGGCGAACCCATCACGAGTACGTGCCGGAGCAGCCCGAGCTGTTTGGCGAAAAGGAAGGCAAGATCGCGCTGGCCAATCGTCGCAAAGACCCCACCTGGCTGTTCGCCGCCTTGCAGCGGCACCTCCATTACCCGGCGGTGCCCCGGCCGAAAAAGCCCGAAGAAAACCAGGCCCAACTCCCCCGCCTGCAAGCCATGGTCGATCGCTTGGAAGCACGGGTGAAGCTGCTCGAAGAAGAAAACCGCGGCGGCATCGACATCACCAAGTTTTATGGACCGCCGCCGTCCTTGCCGCCAGTGGACGAGCCGTAGCTGGGGGCGTCTCGCCCAAGAATCGGCGCCGCGGCTTCATACCCCAGGCGTTCCGCTGCCACGTCAAACGGCTCATGACGGCGCGGGTTCGATTCCACGTGCCGCTCATCAGGCCGCGGTCGGCGACCGACGGCCTACCGCACGTAATGATCTTCCAGCAGCAGGTCCACGAATTTCATCATCGTTTCATACTGGGGGCCGCCCTTGTCGATGCAAAACCGTTCGATCGCCACGTCTTGAATCCAGTGCCGCAGGCCGGTGCCAAACTCCTGCCCTCGGGCGTACCAGTCGCAGACCATCTCGGCCAGCGCAATCTCCGGCATCTTCTCCACGCCGCCCCAATACTCCGGGTGATGATCGTTCGACCGCGTGTGCTGCTTGATCGCCAGCTCCAATTCTTCCCGAGGCACGTCGCGGCCGGCGTGCAGGTAATCCCACTCAATGCCGTAGAACTTGGAAACGTCGTGCTCAAACCCGCGGGCAATCAGCAACCGGCCAAACTCGATTCGACCCCGCGCCATTAACCGCCGGCCCAGCAGCAAGCAGGCTTCGCGCACCAACTCAATATGGCGAACCAGGTTTTCGAGATGTTCTTGGGGTGTCAACATGCTGCCCGAAGGGTTTGCACAAGATGTGGGACGGCCCAAAGCCGCCGGTTAAGTAGATTCTTTCTCCCCAGGGGTGCCCCGTCAACGAAGTACCCAGGTTGCGTCCTGGCGCTCGCTCGTGGACACGCTTCTACCCGGCGGATAAGCTGCAAAGTATCGTTTGACTTGCCATCGCAAATTCCATGCCCTCCAGTCCCCGCCATGTCTATCGCCAGCCGCGTTGATGCCGTTTATCTCCATCCCAGCGACAATATCTGCGTGGCCACGCGGTTGTTGCCCCGGCAAACAGAAATTGCCGCCGGCCCCTATACCGTGCGGCCCAGCGGCGATATCAAGCTGGGCCACAAGCTGGCTCTGCAAGCCATTCCCCAAGGCCAGGCCGTGCTCAAGTTCGGCCAGATCATCGGCTTTGCCACCCGCGATATCGAGCCGGGCGACTGGGTGCATACCCACAACCTTTCCGCCGGCGAACTGCACCAAAACTACGAATTCGCGACCGCCGTTCCAGCCGATCCCTTGCCTCTCGAGGGTCGGACCTTCCAGGGCTATCGCCGCGCCGATGGCCGCGTGGCCACGCGGAACTACATCGCCATTATTTCGTCGGTGAATTGCTCGGCCTCGGTCAGCAAATACCTTTCACAGCGCGTGCCGGCCGAATTGCTCCGGCGTTACCCGCATGTCGATGGCATTCTGCCGCTCACCCACAAAGGCGGCTGCGGCATGCAGTACGCCGGCGAAGACCACCAGCAGCTTTCCCGCGTGCTCACCGGTTTCGCCAAGCATCCCAACGTGGCCGGCTATTTGCTCGTGGGCCTGGGCTGCGAAACAGGCACCCTGCAATACCTGCTCAACGAAGGCGGCCTGGGCGCGAACATGGTCCAAATCGACGGTCAACCGTCGCCCCGCCCGCTGGCCAAGGTGCTTTCGATGCAGGATCTTGGCGGCACCCAGAAGACCATCGACGCCGGCCTCGAGGCCCTGGCCGAACTGCTGCCGCGGGTGAACGACGTCCGCCGCGAGTCGATCCCCGCCAGCGAGCTCATGCTTGGCCTGGAGTGCGGCGGGTCCGACGGCAACTCGGGCATCACGGCCAACCCGGCCCTGGGCTTTGCCAGCGATCTGCTCGTGGCCGCTGGCGGCACCAGCATCCTTTCCGAAACGCCTGAGATTTACGGGGCCGAACACCTGCTTACCCGCAGGGCCAAAACCCGCGAGATCGGCGAAAAGCTGATCGAACGCATCCGCTGGTGGGAAGACTACACCCGGAAGTTCGGAACCGAAATCGACAACAACCCTTCGCCCGGCAATAAAGAAGGCGGCCTGACCACCATCTACGAGAAGTCGCTCGGCGCCGTCGCCAAGGGGGGCACCACCGCCCTTAGCGGCGTGTTCCGCTATGCCGAACCGGTCACCAGCCGGGGCTTCGTGGTCATGGATACGCCCGGCTACGACCCGGTCAGCATCACCGGCATGGTGGCCGGCGGGGCCAACGTGGTTTGCTTCACCACCGGCCGCGGCAGTTGCTTCGGCTGCAAACCGGTCCCCTCCATCAAAATCGCCACCAATACGCCCATGTACGAGCGGATGATTGACGACATGGATATCGACGCCGGCGTGATCCTTTCCGGCACGCCCGTCGAGGAAGTCGGCCGTCGCATCTTCGACCTGATTCTCGACGTGGCCAGCGGACGCAAAACCAAGAGCGAACAGCACGGCATTGGTGAAGAAGAGTTCGCTCCCTGGAGCATCGGCCCCACCTTATAGTTTCCGCCGCTGATCCCTCGCTCCCCCTGGTTCCCGCCCCGGCAACTCCTGCTGATCCCCCCATGACCATCGCCGAAATCATTTCCATTGGAGACGAGCTGACCAGCGGCCAGCGGCTCGACACCAATACCCAGTGGTTCAGCCAACGGCTCGGCGAGCTCGGCATCCGCGCCATGTATCACACCACCGTGGCCGACGACCTCGACGCCAACACGGCCGTGTTCCGCGCGGCCGTCAACAGGGCAGACGTGGTCATTACCAGCGGCGGGCTCGGCCCCACGGCCGATGACCTTACCCGCGAGGTGATGGCCACCCTGCTGGGCGTGGAACTGGTGCTCGATCCGGCTTCGCTCGAACACATCCAGCGCCTCTTCCGCCGCCGCCATCGCCCCATGCCCGAGCGGAATATCGTGCAGGCGATGTTCCCCGCCGGCAGTCAGGCGATCCACAACCCGCACGGCTCGGCCCCCGGCATCGCAGCCGAAGTTCCCCGCTCCGCCGGCGGCACGTGCCGCGTGTACTGCCTGCCCGGCGTGCCGGCTGAGCTCAAGGAAATGTGGCCCTCGGTGGTGAGTTCCCTTTCCTCCGCGGGTTTGGTGCGGCAGATCATTCGGCATCGCCAGATCAAATGCTTTGGCGTCGGCGAAAGCGACCTGGAGCAAATGCTGCCCGACCTGATTCGCCGCGGACGAGTGCCCAGCGTGGGCATCACGGTCAGTCAGGCCACCATCACGCTTCGCATTACCGCCGCCGGCGAGAGTGAAGCCCGTTGCGAAACGGCGATCGAGCCCACCGCCGCGATCATTTATCAATGCCTAGGGCAGTTGGTTTTTGGCGAGGCCGAAGACGAACTGCAACACGCCGTGGCCCGCTTGCTGCGCGGCAGCGGCCGCACGCTGGCCACCGCCGAATGGGGAACCGCGGGCCAGATCGCGCACTGGCTGCGGCAGGCGCCCGAAAGCGATGGCCATTACCTGGGCGGCCTGGTTCTGCCCGACGCCTTGGCGGCCCATACGGTGCTCGATATTCCCACCGCCAGGATCGACGGCGACGACGCGCGACCCTGGATTGGCCTGGCCGCCGAAGCCACGCGGGCAAAGCTCGGCACCGATTACGCGCTCGCCGTCAGCCCTCTGCCGGCGATCCCGCCGTCAGGCGATGAAGTTCCGCTCATTCACTTCGCCCTGGCTGGCCCCCACGGCGCCGAAATCCACAGCGCCAGCTACGCCGGCCACCCCGATATCCTGCAGCAACGCGCCGCCAAACAGGCACTCAACCTGCTGCGACTGGAACTGCTGAAACAAGCCAGCAACACCATCGAACCGTAACCCAATCCCTCCATCCCCCTCGATGGGGCAGGGCCGGGGTGGCCTGATAAAAAACGGTTGCTGGCGTGCTCGGGTTCTGTTGCGCGGCTGGGAGTACTTGCGCCGCTCGGCATTTGGTCGGGTTCGAGCGGATCGATCCCGAATGGTCCGCGACCTCAACCGCATATTGAAAATTGAAAAATGCAAATTGAAAAT
>CAYUMU010000018.1:0-79805 GCA_964445985.1 uncultured Pirellulales bacterium
TGCCTAATCCATGCCGCCAACGTTCATTCTGAGCCAGGATCAAACCCTTCAATTGTTTATGCTTGCCGCGGAACTTAAGTTTCCTTAAGAACCACGGACATTGAGCAAATTGAAAGAGCCTGTGCTGTTAATTGCCTTGCCATTTAACCGCCGCGATTTCTCGCCGCGGCAAACAACTTGGCCTGACAGCCTTGCGTCAGCTGAACGGCTCGCAATGCCAAGCCACCATTCAAAGGAACGGCAACCCGCCACGCGAACCACTTCTCGCAGGAAATCAAACTACCAATTTGTCAAAGATCGAATCATGCGACTCTGAGGTCGCCTCCCCGAAGGGAGCTTAGTATCTTACCGGTCCAGGCGAAGCAGTCAACCGTTCATGAAAGATTTTTTCGGAATTCACTTCCGCAAAGTCTTTCCGACCGACTGCCGGCCCAAACTTGCTTCTGAAACCGCTCTTCCCAACCCTTGGCAACGGGCTCGCCGGGCGGTCTCCCGCGAGGCTTGGCTGGCTGCGTTTGCGTGGGCTGCGTGTCACCAGAGGGAAGAATCTTATCACGGATGCTTAACCCTGCAAGGGGCTCCGTGAAGATTTCCTCGCTTTATGCGATCACACCTGTTTTCGCCGCGTTTTCGCGATGACATCCAGCATGCCTGGCCCGATCAGGCAAGCGAGACCAGCGCTCGCAGCGGCTCCCCTCTGGGCATCGCTTCGCGGCGAAGGTCTCCCCTTTATCGGCCGAACCAGGGCGACACGTGAAGTTCGCTGGTACACTTCGTTCGTACCCCCCGGCCATGGCGCGCGAAGGGGAGTTGGAGAGACACCTGGTTGGCGGTTCATTGTCCGCACAATTCACACGGCATCTTTTGGCTAAACAACCCGCAATCGTTCGCGCTCCAGCGCATGGACGACAAATTCCAAGGCCGGTCCGGCCATGCGGTTGTAGTAATCCCAGCCATGGCCGCCGCCGGTGGTTTCGAAGTCGTATTGGTGGGGAATGCCCAGGCTGGAAAGCTTCATTTGCAGCCGTTCGGCGCTTTCCAGCCAGCGAGGATCGGCCGGATCGCAACAAAACCAGGTATGCCTGGGCCAGTTGAGCGGATGCACGTGCAGCGTGGCCGTATCCTGCCGGGCTCGCTCCGGGTCGCCGCCGTACATGGCGTAAAGCGTTTCATCGCCCTCGGTCAGACGGGTTTGGTAATCGATGGCGGGTGAAACGGCCGCCGCCACGGGGAAGACATTGGGGTGCTTGAAGGCAAACCGCAAGGCGCCTTGCCCTCCCATGCTGGTTCCCCACAGGGCAATCTGGGTGGGCACGGCGCCCCATTTTTCTTTCAGGTAGGGCATGACCCGCCGCAGCAAGTGTTGTTCGGCCGAGCAAGCCGGGTCAAATTCATCGCAAATACGGTCGGTCCACCAGCTTCGCTGGGTGATTGGGGCCGCCAGACGAAGGCCGTGTTGTTCGAGCAAGGCGGTGCAGTGGGCGTTGCCTGGCAGCCGGCCTAGGTGAACGCCGTGCAGGTAAATCACCGTGAAGCCATGCGAATGCGGGCGGCTGGGCTCGAACAGGTCGACCGCGTGGCCAGCGATGCGGTCTTCGTACCAACGTGGGGCCATGCTGCTCTCAACAGGGGCCGCGACCGAAGCCTGGCCGGAGCGGATTGATTGCTAAAGTCTGGAATTCAAACGCCCAACGAGCGGCTAACCGCCGACGTCTTCCGCCGAAGGATGATCTTCGCTGACCGGCGTGACGGCGGGTGGTTCCTGGCTTTCGATCGGCAGCACAATCACTGGCCGGCGGCTGCCGCGGATGACATGCTCGGCCGTGGAGCCGAACAACAGCCGTTCGATGCCGCCGCGATTGGATTGCTTGCCGAGCAGAATGGCGCCGACCTGAAACTCTTCGCTTTTGCGCAAGATTTCGAGGAAGGGGATGCCTTCGACCACGATGGTTTGCATATCGACCGCGGTTTTCCGCTGGGGATCGCTGAGAAACTTCTGTTTGTGCTGGGCCAGGGCCGCGTCGGCCTGATGCTTCATGGTGGAGAGCACCCGCTCCCGATCGCCCAAGCCGTGGCTGACCGCGAACTCGGCCAGGTTGGTATCGAGCACATGCAGCAAGATGACGAGCGGTTCATCGCCGCTGGCCAACTGCACGGCCTGATCCACCATAGCCGCCGAGATGGGCGAGAAATCGACGGGCACCAGCAAACTGTCGAAATCGATCACGGCAAACAGATCCCTGGAAGGTTTGGATGAGTGCAAACAGGGCTCTACCGATCCCCATTCGTACCCTTATTCTAACGGCCAATTTTGGCGGGGGCAGCAGTGCTTTGAAGCATTTGGCGGGGAAAGGAGCTTCGCATCAGGGCATATCGGGAAAGGTAACATTGCCGCGACGGGCGTCGAGATAGTAAATCTGGTAGCTCTCCAGCGCCGCCAGCAGCGCCTTGACCCTTGGCCAGTTATGCTCGAACCGTTCCTCGCCCTCTCGCTCGGCCTCCTCCAAAACCTCGGGCGAGAAATCGGGTGGCCGATCGATCCGCACCTTGCCAAAGTCGATGACGTAAGGATGGTGCTGCATGATCTCCATCTCCACCACAAGTAATTCGTCGTCGTGGTTCACCATTTGGGGAATCCAGAAGCCTTCGATTTCCCGCGTGACGCCGAAGTCGGCCAGGCGTAAGTAGCTATCGCGCTCATTGAAGTAAGCTCGGTCGTATTTGAAGACTTTGACTGCAGTTCGATGACTTGACTCCCAAACGTCGCCATCCGTCCCCCCGCCCAAGTAGCGTTTCACGGTCGCGGACTGCCTGCTAAGATAGTCTTGAACTCGTTCTTCACAGTTTGGCAGCGACAGCGACATGGGTACTTACCGCGAAAATGGCTATTCGGCGAGTGTCGAGGGGTTCCTCGTCGTGGGAACTGCAAGATACCGCCTTGCCAAGACCAACGCAGCTACGCTGCTGTTGATCGACCTCTGCGAGTTGGCGCCGCAAACCCAGGCGGAGTTGCTGATTATTGTGGATGGCGTCGAGGATTTGCATGCCATCGTTCTGCCCGACGGCGTGGCGTTGGGGCAGTCGCTGGTGCCTTATCTGGACTCGGATATTGCCGCGTTGCCGTTTTGAGCGATCCGCGAAAACTGCCTTCGGATCACGCGGGGAGTGCTATGCCTTGTTCTTTGGCTCTACGACTTTGCTCCGAGAATGCTTTGCAGGTCGTCTTGGGTGAAGCGTCGGCTAACGCCAAAAAAGGGATTCAAAACCACGTCGAGATGGGAATCGAGGGCCGATTGGAATATCTGCCGCGCTGGGTACTCTCGCACCTTACCGAGTTGAGTCACCATGCCTCCCATCACCGGATCGGCGGCCAATCCGTTTACGATTTGGCGGGAAGAAAAGCAAACGACCCACGGACCCAACCTGACTCGGCCGTCGGGCATGATGTCGTATTCCTTCGTTCCCCTGGCAAACTCCGCGGGAAAAATAGCCGAAAAATCCATCGGTACATCGGGCGCATCGGGGGCTTCTAGCCCTAGCAGCACGGCGGATGCCAGCTGTTGTCGCATTTCGTCGCTAATGTGCGTGGAGTGGACGGAGTCAAGCAGGAGTCGTTCGAGGTCATTCGACGGCTCTAAGCCGCGTTGTGGTGAGCGACTAAAGAACCAAACAATCGCGACGATTGCAATGAAAATCAGTGTGAAGACAAGTGGGCCTGGCATCCGGTTGCACCATTTGCGGGAACAAGAATTTCCTCCCAATGAGCGCCCCCAACGAGAGAGACCCATTCTAAGGGGAAGCCCCCCAGCACGCCTTTGACAAATTCCCAGGCAGCGAATAGATTTTAGAGGGTAGGGAGAAGTTGCCCCTCGCGAGAGGGCGGGTTCTCTTTCCTCCGTCAGGGGGCGTAGCTCAGTTGGGAGAGCGCAGCGTTCGCAATGCTGAGGTCGAGGGTTCAACTCCCTTCGCCTCCACTGACAGCCAACTCAAGGCCACCTGCCGCGGCGGGTGGCCTTTTGTGTTGCCGGCCGCTGGTTGCCGCGTCAATCTACCCGCTTTAAGGACCGAGCCCAACTTCTCATGGCCGACACGTTCGATCCTTACCACAAATGGCTCGGCATTCCGCCGCAAGACCAACCGCCCAACCACTATCGGTTGCTGGGGATCAATCGGTTCGAGACCGATCCCGACGTGATCGACGCCGCCGCCAATCAGCGGATGGGCTACATTCAAAGCTGTGCCGCAGGGCCGCATATTGCCTTGAGCCAGAAGCTGCTGAACGAGGTGGCCGCGGCGCGGGTGTGCCTGCTCGACCCGCGGCGGCGGGGTGATTATGACGCCCAACTAAAGAAGCAATTCGCCCCGCCAAAAACCGAGCGAATGGTGGCCGAGAAGACCCGGCCCCGGATGACGCCGCCCAATGTGAAAACAGGGTCACCGCCGCCGCGTGAAGCGAGCGACGAAGTGGCGTTAGGGCCGCTGGGTGCCGCCACGCCTTCCACGAATGCGGGATCGGTGTCTGCCCGAGGGAAGAAGAAGTCGTCGCAAACCACGCTGATGGCCATTGGCCTGGCCGTGGCGGTGGTGGCCGGAATTGGGGCCTGGCTGGCGTTTTCGGGCGGTGGCGGCAGCAATGTGGCCGGCGATTATCCGGGCGTGGTGATCGACGACATCCAGGCTCAGAATCGCGAGAACTGGACGATTATGACTGATGGCAACCCCATCGACGGACAGTATCTGATCGACGATAAGAAAGGTGACGGAGCGCACACGCTCGAGTTTAGCACCGCCCACCTTGAGAAAGGGTACTATAAAGTACTGCTGGCTTACGTGCCCGGCCAGGATCGCGCGTCGAACGTGAAGGTGCTCATCTTGAGTGCCGACGGCGCCAAATCGGTCTTGGTGGACCAACGTGTACCGCCTGAGGTGGGCGGCAAATTCCATCTGCTCCATGACGATGTCCGTTTTTCTGGTGACGAACGGCAAAAAGTACAAATCACAAATGGGAACGCCGATGGCGTGGTGAGCGTGGACGCCATTCAATTCATTAAGAATCCTTAAGAAATAGCCGTGTTTTGAGCAGCGGCCGCGTGGGGGGATACATCGTTTCGACTTGGGTCGCGATTGAAGCCCCCTGGCACGTGCGCTGGATCCCCGCCCCCCGTCTTCACGAGGGCAGGCGTTGCGGGGATGACGATATGTTGGGATGCTATTGGATTCTTGATCCTCCCTCTGGCTGCGAGGCTTCCTGCCATGAAACCTTCGGTGTGGCTGCTGTTGGCCGGTTTGTTGGGCGCTGCCGGCGTGGGACTGGGGGCTTATGGCGCGCATGGGCTGGATACGTTGCTGGCCAAAAAGTATTTGCCGGGCGCCGAGGAAAGCTGGTCCGCCTACCCGCCGCACGCCGTGGAAGTCGCCGGACAGCCGGATCAACTGGCGGCCACTTTCGAAATTCAAAAGCGGATCGACGTTTTCAACACCGCCGTGCGTTACCAGATGTGGCACGCGTTGGCGCTCGTCGGCGTGGCGTTGCTGGCGACGCAGGTTCGTTCCGTGGGGCTCAACATTGCCGGTTTTTGCTTTCTGGTCGGCATCGTGCTGTTTTCCGGCCTGCTGTTCGCCTGGTCGCTGGGAGGGCCGCCGTGGCTGGTGCGCGTGGTGCCGTTGGGGGGCGTGTCGTTCATGATCGGCTGGGTGGCCTTGGCATTCTCAGGCTTTCGGTTAGCCAAGCCAGCTGTGCCGACGCAATGACGGCCCCCGCGGTAAAGAACGCTGCATGCCGAGTCATCTGACCACGCTTTCTGGGAATGATGCCGCTCATGATTTGGTCGTGGTTCAAATCGCGCCGCCGGAAAAAGCTGATGGCGGCGGCCTTTCCCGCGGCCTGGGAAAAAACCATTCGCCGCAATGTGCGGTATGAAGACCTGCTTTTGCCCGAGCAGCAAGCCCAACTGCGAAAATACGTGCAGGTGTTTGTGGCCGAAAAGAACTGGGAAGGCTGCGGCGGCCAGGAGATGAACGACGAAGTTCAAGTCACGATCTCGGCCTTGGTGGCCATTCTGGTGGCCGGCATCGATCCGCCGTATTACTTCGACCCCATTAAAAGCATCCTGGTTTACCCTTCCACCTATGTGCTGCCCAAGAAGCATAGCGGTGGGCTGTTGGTGGAAGAAAACGTGGAAGTGCTCGGGGAAGCCTGGGATCACGGCACGGTGATTCTGGCCTGGGATTCGGTGCTGGAAGGCGCCCGGCACGTGCGGACAGGGCACAACGTGGTGTTCCACGAATTCGCCCATTGCCTGGACGGCGTGGACGGCACGACCGACGGCACGCCCCCCTTGCGCGACCGGCAGCAGCAACGCCAATGGCGCGAAATCACCGACCAGGAATTCCACCGCCTGCAACGCGACAGCGAGCTCGGCCGCGCCACGCTGCTCGATACCTACGGCGCCACCAACAAAGCCGAATTCTTCGCCGTGGCCACCGAGTGCTTCTTTGAGCTGGGGCCGGAGATGAAGGAGTATCATCCCAAGCTCTACGATGCGCTGGCCCGGTTTTATATGCAGGACACGGCGGAGAGGTGAGGAAGAAGTGCGGAGTTGGGAATTCGGAGCGCGGAGTTTTTTGGGGGGCGGGTGTCGCGGGCATGCTGCTCGTTCAGCGATTGTTTTGATGACGTAGCCACGGTATTGGACGCGTAACTTGGTGATCGCACCGAATGGGCACAGACGGCGGTCGTTGGTGATTTAGCCCGCATGGTGGCAGGCAAGAATGCCTGCCACTACAATTACTACGTCCGTTTACTTCCCCTTATTCGCCGGCATTTCCCCCCGCTTATACCGCCCCCAGTAATCATCCAGCGCCCGCTTCACCTTATTGCTCAGCAGTACCGCGCCCAGAATGTTGGGGAAAGCCATCGAAAGAATCATCAGGTCGCTGAACGCCAGGATGTTGCTTTGCGAGAGCAGCGAGCCGAGGAAGGCGCAGATCACGAATACAATCTTGAATACGATCGACGCCTTGGGGCCAAACAGCAGCACGCTGCAGCGTTCGCCGTAATAGCTCCATGAGATCAGCGTGGAATAGGCGAACATCACCACGGCGATGCAGAGCACCCAGGTAAATGCCTCGTGGGCCGTGCTCACCGCCTTCATCGTCAAGGCGGCCCCGTTGTCGGTGGCGATCCATTTGGCCTTGTCTTGTTCGCCCGCCAGCACGGCTTGGGCCTGCTCCGACTGTTTTTTCAAAGCGCTAATGGTCTCGGCGGGTTCGCCGGCGTTTTGAGCCGCCTCCAAGCGTTCGTTGGCGTTCATCAGGTCGAGCGAAGCGGCGGGCACGTCGGCCTTGTAAGCGCCGGTGATGACCATCATCAGCCCTGTCATGGTGCATACCACCACGGTATCGATGAACGGTTCGAGCAAAGCCACGATGCCTTCGCTCACCGGCTCATCGGTCTTGGCCGCCGAGTGGGCGATCGAAGCCGAGCCCACCCCGGCCTCGTTCGAGAACGCGGCTCGCTTGATACCGATGATCAGTACGCCCACCACCCCGCCGCGCACGCCTTCGCCCGTAAAGGCGCCATCGAGAATGGCGGCGAACGCGTCGTCGATATGGCTGAAATTGGTGAGCAGCACCCACAGTCCCATGAACATGTACAGGCCGCACATCAGCGGCACGATCTTGCCGGCCACGTTGCCAATGCTGCGGATGCCGCCGATGATCACCACGCCCACCATAATGGCCATGATCAGTCCATATACCCAGGCGAAACGATCTGGCTGCAAGAGGTCGCTGCCATAACGGTTGAAATTCTCTTGCACGGCGCCCAGCGACTGCACCACCTGAAAAGTATTGCCGCCGCCGAGCGAGGCCAGCACGCAAAAAATGGCGAACATCGGCGCCAGCACCAAACCCAGCCGGCCCAAGCCCAACTCGCGCAGGCCGTCTTTCAAGTAGTGCATGGGGCCGCCCGAAACCGTGCCGTCGGGCAGCACCCGCCGGTACATCAGGCCCAACGTGCATTCGGCAAACTTGGCGGTCATGCCGAACAGGCCGGCGATGATAATCCAGAACACCGCCCCCGGTCCGCCGGTGCCCACGGCAATCGCCACGCCGGCAATATTCCCCAGGCCCACGGTCGCCGAGAGCGCCGAAGCCAGGGCTTGAAAGTGCGAAACCTCGCCCACGTTGTTGGGGTCGTCGTAATCGCCGCGGGTCAGCCGAATGGCGTGCCAAAAGCCGCGAAAGTTGATGAATGCCATGCGGAGGGTAAAAAACACGGCCCCCAAGCCCAGCCACAGCACCACGAATGGCACGCTGGTCCCCAGGTCGTCTTTCCCCAACCGTAACCAGCCCGACGAAGCCACGCCGCGCGGAAACTCATAAGGAATCGGCCCCCCCGCCGCCTGAACGGCCTGAAGGAACTCGGCCCCTGGGGCATCGTTGTACCGAGGTCCCGATCCAAAATCGTAAAACAGCACGGTCTCCAGCGGCGACACAATATATTTACCGAACCAGGCATCAAGCCAAGTGGCGAAACTGGGCGGATTGGGGTTCTTGGCCGGCGACTGGGAATCGGGGACCGGCGTTTTGGTGGGCGACCCCTCGGCTCCCGGCTCAAGCAAGGCAGAATCGGCCGGCGGCAACACAGTATCAGCCGGCGGCAAGGACGTGTCGGCCTGGGCAATGACCACCGAGCCAGACCGGCGATTGCCGGAGGCCTGTGGGGGTGAATCGCCCCCGCTTTCGGCGATCACCCAAGTACCAATTACCGCCACCAAACCCAAGCCACAAACAAGACTTGGGAACAACCGAGACTTTCGGGCGAGACGACGTCGCAACATTGGGTCCAAACCTCTCACAAGATGTTGGGCACAGATTTCGTCAGGGTGTCGGCCCGCCGCTCGGGAGGGAAAGATTCCCCGGGGCCGGGCGACGTTGTATATCGGAACCTAATATTTGTCAATGATTTACGACGATAACCACCACCTAAATTATTTTACACATAGAACCTTGCGTAAAATGTCCAGCCGCGTAAGATTCTTAGAGGAAACACATGTCAGACGGAAGACCGAGGGGCCACGCAGGTTCCTCCCGGTTCCCACGGCCGGCCCTTTGCAGCTAAAACTCTCTCCCCCTATGTCTACCGCGAGCGAAACCAGCGACCAGGCGTTACTGGATTACCTGCGAAAAACAGGGGGTGCGACCGTTGCCGAGCTGTGTGAGGCCGCTTCGGTCACGCCCAACGCGGTGCGCCAGCGCCTGACGCGGCTGATGAGCCAGGGCCTGGTGGAACGAGGGGTGGAACGCGCCGTGGAACGCACTGCCGCAGGCCATGCGGATCCGGTTGCCGATCGATCGACCGGCCGAGGTCGGCCCACGCATCAATACCGGCTGTCGGAAAAAGCCCGGCGTCAGGCAGGCAGCAATTTTGCCGACCTGGCCACCGTGCTCTGGCGCGAGTTGCGTCATCTGCCCGACCCGGCGGTGCGACGCGGCTTGCTGCAGCGGCTGGCCACGCAAATGGCCGAAATGTACGCCGGCCAGATTCGCGGAACCACGGTCGAAGAGAAAATGGCCTCGCTGGTCGAGCTGTTCGCCGAAAGGCGCGTGCCCGTCCGCTGGGAACATGGCCCGCGGCCCGCCCAGGGCCAACCGGCTTCAAGCAGTGCGGGCGGTTTGCCAGTATTGATTGTGGAAGACTGTCCGTATCCGCAATTGGCGGAAGAAGATCGCGGGATTTGTTCGTTAGAGAAGCTGTTGTTTTCGCGGTTACTGGAAGAAGACGTGCGACTGGCCCAATGCCGGCTCGACGGCCACGCCTGCTGCCAGTTTCAAACCTCGAGCTAATGCAGTAAACTGAGCAGTTTGATGTACGACAACCCGACGCATGAGCCCCGCTTAAGCAACCTTCACTTCGCAGGTAGCAACCAGAGATGACGACAGGCACCCGACCTTGGATCGAAGGCCGCTTCGAAGAAAACGTGATTACCACCACGATTGAGCAGGCCGTGAATTGGGCTCGCCAATCGAGCTTGTGGCCCATGACGTTTGGCCTGGCATGTTGCGCCATTGAAATGATGGCCACCGGCGCCAGCCGCTTCGATATTGCCCGGTTCGGGGCGGAACGATTCTCGGCCACGCCGCGTCAGGCCGACCTGATGATCGTGGCCGGAACCGTCACTTACAAAATGGCCAGCCGCGTGCGGCGGCTTTACAACCAAATGCCCGACCCCAAATACGTGATCGCCATGGGCGCCTGCACGGTGGGCGGCGGGCCGTATTTCAAGTGGGGTTACCACGTGGTCAAAGGCGTGGACCTAGTGGTGCCGGTCGACGTGTACGTGCCCGGTTGCCCCCCGCGTCCCGAGGCCCTGCTCGAAGGGCTCATGCGAATCCAAGACAAAATCAAAGGTCAACGAATCACCCGCGAACACAGCGGCCAACGAATCGCCGACGAATTGCCGGTTCCTCACCACAGCGGCTATGTCGATGTGCTGGAGAAAGACCCCGTTCGCGACCACCAAAAAATCACCGGTTAAAGAGATCGGTCACCGCTCGGCAGGGAAGAATCCGGCGCCGAGCAGAACCTCCCAACATTGTCCAACCAGGGGCTCTCATCCCGGCGGGGAATGACAGCCAACCATTGTGCTTTCGATTCTTCCTCAGAGGGGGGGCTGCCAGCCCAGTACGGTTCCACGGACTGTGCTGAGTCGGCTTCCGGCAACCGCGAGCGGAACCCCCCGGGCAGGCTGAATCCCCAGCCAATCACTTAACCCCAGCAAATGCTTCCCAGGCTCGCCAGCCCCACGCCGGCAGCCGCACTCTTTGGATGGCAGCGCTCGCTCGGCACCCGGCCGGCAGCGCCGACCGCCGTTATCCCCCACGGGGGGCAACTCCAACGAACTTTCATGAGTAAAACCGTGACCCAAGACACGCTCAAGATCGAAAACCTGCACGTCAACGTGGTCGGCAAGCCCATCCTCAAGGGCGTGAACCTCGAAATTATTCGCGGAGAAACCCACGCCCTGATGGGCCCCAACGGCTCGGGCAAAAGCACCCTCGGCCTGGCCATCATGGGCCACCCCGGCTACGAAGTCACCGCCGGCGCCGTCTACCTGAATGGCGAAAACATCCTCGAGCTGGGCCCCGACGAGCGGGCTCGCCGCGGCGTGTTCATGGCCTTCCAGCGACCCATCGCCGTGCCCGGCGTGCGAATGGCCGATTTCCTCCGCCACGCCACGACCAACGTCCGCCGCCCCGAGCGGAAAGAAGGCGAAGAACTGCTGCCGATGCGTGAGTTCCGCAAAGAACTGCGCGACAAAATGACCCAGCTCCGCATGGAATCGGAATTCGCCCGCCGCTATGTCAACGAAGGCTTCTCCGGCGGCGAAATGAAGCGGGCAGAAATCCTCCAAATGGCCATGCTGCGACCCAAGTTCGCCATCTTGGACGAAACCGATAGCGGCCTGGATGTCGACGCCGTGCGGCTCGCCAGCCAAAGCATCGCCGAAATTGGCCGCGACGAGATGGGCATCCTCATCATCACCCACCACGACAAACTGCTCGAAGAAAACGTGCCCGACAAAACCCACGTAATGCTGGGCGGCCGCATTGTGGAAACCGGCGGAGCCGAGTTGGCACGCGAACTGCACGCCAGTGGTTACGACCGCATCCGTGCCGAACACCCGCAGGCGGCTGCCGACGAAGAAGCCATGCGGCAAGAAGAAAGCATGCAAAAGGCGTTTTGAGGATTGGGGAGGCAGCCTGCTTTCCCGTCACTGCCAAAGCGACTCACTCATACCAGGTCGAGATAGAATCATGGCCACCGATACCCGAACCGAAAACTTCAATGTTTCGACGGCGGAGATCAATAAATACGACTTCCGCAACGAAGAAAAATACATCTTCAAAGCCCGCAAGGGTCTCGATGCCGACATCGTGCATCAAATTTCAGACATGAAGAACGAGCCCGACTGGATGCGGGACTTCCGGCTGAAAAGCCTGGAGATCTTCAACTCCAAACCCACCCCGCGGTGGGGCGGCAAGCTCGATCTCAATTTCCAAGACATCTTCTACTACATCAAGCCGTCGGATCATCAGGGCCGCAACTGGGACGACGTGCCCGACGACATCAAGAAAACCTTCGACCGCCTCGGCATTCCCGAAGCCGAAAAGAAGTTTTTGGCCGGCGTGAAGGCCCAGTACGAAAGCGAAGTGGTCTACGGCTCGCTCCGCGAAGATCTTTCGGCCCAAGGCGTGATCTTCACCGATACCGATTCGGCCATCCGCGAATACCCCGACCTGGTGCGCGATTACTTCGCCACGGTCATTCCCCCCTCCGATAACAAATTCGCCGCCCTCAACTCGGCCGTGTGGTCGGGCGGTTCGTTCATCTACGTGCCCAAGGGCGTGAAGATCGACTTCCCCCTTCAGGCTTACTTCCGCATCAACGCCGAGAGCATGGGCCAGTTCGAGCGCACGCTGATCATCGTGGATGAAGGCGCGCAGATTCATTACGTGGAAGGCTGCACGGCCCCCATGTACACCACCGAAAGCCTGCACTCGGCCGTGGTGGAAATCGTGGTCAAGAAGCACGCCCGCTGCCGCTACACCACGATTCAGAACTGGGCCAACAACATCTACAACCTGGTGACCAAGCGGGCCATGGCCTACGAGAACGCCACCATGGAGTGGATCGACGGCAACCTCGGCAGCCGGCTCACCATGAAATACCCGGCCGTGTATATGATGGAGCCCGGCGCTCGCGGCGAGATTCTCTCGATCGCCTTCGCCTCCGCCGGCCAGCATCAAGACGCCGGAGCCAAGGTGGTGCATTGCGCTCCGCACACCTCCAGCCAGATCGTTTCCAAGAGCATTTCCAAGGGCGGCGGTCGCAGCAGCTACCGCGGCCTGGTGCGGGTGGAAAGCGGCGCGGTCAAGTCGCGCTCGAAGGTCGTGTGCGACGCCCTGATTCTCGACCCGCAAAGCCGTAGCGACACCTACCCCTACATCGAGATCGAAGAGCAAGACGTGTCGATCGGCCACGAAGCGAGCGTGTCGCGAATTGGCGAAGAACAACTGTTCTACCTCATGAGCCGCGGCCTCAACGAGGCCGAAGCCAGCACCATGATCGTCGGCGGGTTTATCGAGCCGCTGGTAAAAGAACTGCCCATGGAATACGCCGTGGAAATGAACAAGCTGATCGAGCTGCAAATGGAAGGCTCGGTGGGGTAAAGGCGAATTGATCACCGAGTTGCTGAAGTGAACCTGTGTTGGACATGCTGACAAAGCTTCGCGAGATGGGAATGCTGCCCGCTGGGTGGCATTTCGGAAGTGGCGAGACGCCATCATCGCCAGCCATTGAGACGGCCGTTGGGCTGTGGGCGACATTCAAGAACCCGCTGCTGCCAGGCGATGTCTTTCCGGGCGAAGATGGTTCCGTGCTGCTGGTGTTTTATCGGGATGATCGGTGCGTGGAACTAACGATTGATCCTCAGGGCCTCGTGCGGAACCTGGGAATTGAGCGCGGGCGAGGTTTCGATTTCGAAGCAGTTGCTCAACTATCGAACCCAAGTCGCGCGGACATTCAAACCGCACTCGAATGTTTGGCAGGGCAAGCCGATTATGACCAGAACGCGTGAAGGTTTCAGCTCAGGAACCTCCGCAAACTTCTTCTGCGTTTTGCGGAACTTCATGAGTGGCTTTTCTGACCAAGAAAACACGAAGCCAAATTTTCCCTCAGATTGAAATTATGTCTGTTACCACCACCCCTTCCGGCTTTACCGATAGCGCCTTCGAGGCCTTTCTCAGCGCCCGCGACGAGCCAGCTTGGGCCACCGAGCAGCGCCGCGCCGCCTGGCAAACCTTCCAGCAAATGGATTGGCCGGCCGGTGGCAGCGAGGAATGGCGGCGAACCGATATTCGCATGTTCCGGCTCGACAAGTTCGCGCCGCCGCTAGCGATGCCCGAGGAACTCACGCCGCGGCCTGGCCTGCTGACCGAAGGCGTCACCCTCGCCGGCCGCGCCGTCTCGCTCAACAGCCGTGGCATCCTCACCGAACTCGATCCGGCGTTGGCCGCCCAAGGCGTGATTTTTGGCAGCGCCGAGCAGGTGGTTCGCGAGCATGGCGACTTGCTGCGACCGCACTTTGGCGCCAAGGCATTCAAGGTGGACCACGACCGATTCGCGGCCCTGCATGGCGCGTTTTGGTGCGGAGGCGCGGTGCTCTATGTTCCCCGTGGCGTTACCGTGGAAGCCCCCTTCCATGCCCTCTCGGCGCTCACGGCCGATGGCGTCGATTTGGGCCGGATCACCGTCGTTTTGGAAGCAGGCGCCGAAGCCACGCTGCTGACCGAAACGGCCGGCGGCGGCAAGCAAAGTTTCCACTGCGGCGCGGTGGAGTTGCTGCTGGGACCCGGCTCCAAGCTGCGGTTCGTGAGCCTGCAAAACTGGGATCACGCGGTCTGGCACTTCGCCCAACAAAAGGCGCGTTTGGATGCCGACGCCCGGCTGCAATGGACGATCGGCGCCCTGGGTGCTCGCTTGGCCAAGGTCAATCAAGAGGTGGCCCTCTGCGGACCCGGCGGCGCGGCCCAGGTGAATGGCGTGATATTCACCGAAGGCAAGCAGCACCTGGCCTACCACACCCTCCAGCATCACGAAGCCCCCAACTGCAAGAGCGACCTGCTCTACAAGGGAGCCCTGCAGGATCACTCGCGGATTGTGTGGCGGGGAATGATCAAGGTCGATCCGGGCGCCGACGGCACCGATGGCTACCAGCGGAACGACAACCTGATGCTATCGACCGAAGCCCGCAGCGATTCGATCCCCGGCCTGGAAATCGAGGCCGACGACGTCCGTTGCACCCACGGCTCGACCACCGGCCAGGTGGATGAAGAGCTGCTGTTCTACGCCCAAAGCCGCGGCCTCACCCGCCGCGAGGCCACGCGAATGATCGTCTCCGGCTTTTTCCAACAGGTATTCGACCGCATTACGATCGACAACGTGCGGGCGGCCCTGGGCGAATCCATCGGCCGCCGCATTCGCGAGTATAGTTGAGGGGGGAGTGGCTGGTAGCTGGTGGCTAGTTGCTAGCAGGAAAGGCACGCGGCCTTTGCGTACCACCCGCGCTGCCAATCGCTCGACGGCGCCCCATTTTCGGCCAGAGCGTGCGCGACTGCGGCGGTTTTGCAATTCTCCACCCGAAAGGTACGCACGGGGTGCGTACCCTACTCGCTGCAACTCGCATCCATTCACTAGTTACCAGCAACCAGCCACTAGCAACTAAGCCCCCCATGCCCGACTTCCTGTTCGCCGCCTTGGTTTCCGAAGTTCCCGACCCGGGCCGGGTGTTGGTGGAGGTGGATGAAACGGCCGTGGCCTTGTTTCACGTGGATGGGCAGTTCTACGCCATCGACGATGTCTGCACGCACGACGGCGGCCCGCTGGCCGAAGGCAAGCTCGAGGGCTGCACCATCGCCTGCCCTCGCCACGGGGCCAAGTTCGACATCCGCACCGGCGCGGCCCTAACCATGCCCGCCACCAAACCAACCCGCAGCCACGAGGTAAAGGTGGAAGGGGACAAGGTCTACGTGCGGCTCAAGGGATATTGATCGACATGAATTTGTCGCCCGATTGGGTTCCAGTGTTGCAGAACGCTGGTTGGTCGGCCGAACATTGGTCCACGGTTGGTGACCCGCAGGCTACTGACCGGACGATCATGGATTGGGCCGAAGCGAATGGATATACCGTGTTCACGCACGGTTTGGCTAAGAACCCCGGCCGGGCGCCACGCGAGCGAAAACCAGCCGCGAATTTCAATTTTGGGGAACCATCCGCCGCCGCGGTGCGTCAAAATGGGGGCGATTGTCGGCAGGCATACATTTTCCGGGAGACAGAAACATGAAACAGGCGTTCGTTTTCGCATGTTGCGTCGGCTGGGGGATTTCCGCGACCCAGGCCCAGGAGGCGGTAAAGCACCAACTCCCCAAGAACCCCAAAGACGCCGTGGTCACGCTGGACTACCGGGGAGGGTTCACGCCGCCCCGGATCGGCAACGCCCCCTCGTTGAGCATTCTGGCCGATGGCAGCGTGGAAATTCCCGCGAACTTTCAGGGACAACAGGCGTATTCCGGCAAACTGACCGCCGACGAACTTCAAGTGCTGCTGCGCTTCATCATTGATGAGAACAAGTTCTTCGAATACGACGCCCAGGCGGTGCAAAGAAAGTTGCGGGCACGGGGTCCCGGCCCCATCATCGCCGACGCGTCCACCACGACGCTCACCGTTCACGCCAACGGGCAAAGCAAAACCGTGCAACTCCCACAAGGAGACGCCCGCATTGAGGAACTCCAGCGCATCGGGGCGATCCGAAGCCGGCTGGAAAGGTTGCGGGCGGTGATCCAACTGGGCGGCAAGGACGAGGTTGAACGGTGGCTGAAAGTGGCCAACCAACACTTGAAGCAACAGCAACCCAACGCTCCCCCGTTAACGGCCGACCATTTCCAGTCCGGCAGCCAGCGGGCTCCGGGGAGTTACTTCATCCAATTTCAGCGCATGGTTCCGGCCGCGAACAACAACGAAGCCGACCAGGAACTCACCATGGTGAACATCAACCAGCAACCGGGCGCCGAACCCAGGGTCTCCGTGGTGTTTCGTCCCGGAAAGCAATAAGGCCCGTTTTGAACCGGCTGCCACGCCACGCACGCCATGCTTACGCCCATTGGCGTAAGCATGCCTCGAACGCGCTCCTCGGCTTGCGGAGATGCCGTCGCGGAGGAAACGAGCTCACCGAGGGACTATGCTATACTGCACACCCGCGACGCCTTGATGTCCCGCGGCCTGCCGCGCAGGGCAACGGGGGCAATGGCTCGAACCGGAGGACAAGCAGTTGGCATCCACCGCCGAACCGCTCACGGCCGAACAATTCACGGCGTTGTCGGGGGCGTTGGACCATCCCGTGGAACTCATGAAGGGGAGCCTGGTCGAGACGAGTCCCGCCATGCCCCGCCACGGCCAGATATGCTTTCGAACGGCCTACTTGCTTCAGCGTTATCTGGACGATCATCCGACGGGCGTGGTGATCACCAACGATTCCAACATTCTCACCCAGCGCAACCCCGATACCGTGCGCGGCGCCGATGTCGCCTACTATAGCTACGATCGCGTTCCCCGAGGGCCGCTGCCCGGTGGACTGTTGCCAGTCGCTCCCGAACTGGTGTTTGAAGTCCTGTCGCCCCAGGATCGGTGGAGCGAATTGCATGTAAAAATCGCCGAGTACCTGGGGGCCGGAGTTCAGACGGTCTGCGTGCTCGACGACGACACGCGCGCGCTGCACGCTTTCTTTGCCGATCGCCCCTTGCAAGTCTTCGCCGCTCAAGACCCGTTTGAACTGCCGGAACGCCTGCCGGGCTTGCAAGTCACGGTGGAACGGTTCTTCGAGTAACCACTTTAAGATTGCAATCAAAGCAGGTCAGAAAATTTGGCTGCATTGTCGGTAGCCGGGATACCTGCACCGTATTTACCCTACGAAAAAACTTTGCTGCGACCTCGTCGCGGTAAAGGAATAGACAGGGGATCGAAAACTGCGAAAATTGTTCGGTCTGGTTGGAAGTGTGAACTTCCGGCCGCAATGAGACTTTTGCACCCGTCTTGCCGGCAAGGCCCCCTTCTATGAACATTCGCAAGCTGCATTGGATCAAGCCACACGGGGTCGGAATTTTATTCTGTGCTCTGACGGTATTCGGACAAATCACGCAAGCGCAGGTGCCTGCTGATGTCCCGTCCCAACGATCTCCGGAGACGATCGTCGACAAATCGACCTATGCTGAGAGAGTCAACCAATGGTCTTTTGCCGGAGCCAGTGTTTCGTGGATGCAATTTACAGATAACGGAAACTTGAAGTTTGGTGAGCAACACGTTTATCAGCCGGGCAATATGCCGTCATTCCATTTGAATCGTTGGCGTGAGGGCGTGGTAGCGAAGCTTCCTGATTTAGGCATTCCATTCTGTCTGGAACTTAGTGATACACATGTGACGGACGCCTCGCTTAAAGAGTTGGCAGGCTTGAAAAATCTGCAGTCGCTATCCCTCCGACGCAGTCAGGTCACAGACGAGGGATTAAAGGAGCTGGCAGCACTAAGCAGCCTGAAGCGATTGGCCCTTCATCCAGGCGTGACAGATGCAGGTCTAAAACACCTGGCCTCACTGAAAGATTTGCAGTTCTTGGACCTTTCCTCCACGTCGGTGACGGGCACAGGACTGGCGGAGTTGAACGAACTAAAGGGTCTGCGGTCGCTATACCTGGTTCGCGCCGACCTGACGGACGAAGGGTTGAAGGGAATTGCCGGGCTGACCAGCCTGCAGGAGTTGAATCTAAGTGGAACCGATATTACAGGTGCGGGGCTCAGTGCATTATCCGGGCTTAAGAACTTGCGCGTTCTGGCCCTTGCCAGAACGGAAGTGACCGACGTAGGAATCGAAAGTCTCGCCGAACTGAAAAGCCTGCAATCGCTGACGCTGATGGGCACCGAGGTTACGGGGGGTGGGTTCAAAGAACTGGGGAGTCTGACCAGCCTGAACTCGCTGGACCTGAACGGTACGGAGACAACCGATTCAGGCATGATTGAGCTGGGAGAAGTGACGAGTCTGACCTCGCTGCTGCTTGGCGGAACAAATGTGACCGATGCGGGCCTGAAGGGATTGGCTCGTCTGAAAAACTTGAAAAGATTAGACCTTTCCTTCACGACAATAACCGGCGCCGAATTTAAGGCGCTGGCAGGCTTGCAGGATTTAGAGAGGCTGGACCTCTCCGAAACACAGGTGGAAGATGCGGGGCTAAAAGACTTAGCTACCCTGATGAATTTACGATGGTTAAATCTCGGCGGCACCCACGTAGGCGACACAGGCTTAAAAAATGTAGCAAGCTCCGGAAGTCTCCAGATGCTGGGTCTCTTCAAAACTCAGGTGACAGATGCAGGGCTGAAGGAGTTGCCAAAAATGAAGAGCTTGAGGCAGTTACTTCTCGGCAGCACGGCAGTTACGGGTAAAGGCTTGAAAGAGCTAACGGCTCTGAAGGATTTGGAGAATGTGGATCTCATCGGCACTAAGGCTACGTACGCAGACCTCCAGGAATTGCGAGCTGCTCTGCCGCGCTGTCGAATCTTGCCCTATTAGTAACGATGGCCCTCGGCTCAAGTGGCACCAGGTGCGTGTTCGCCGCTCAAGACCCGTTTGAACTGCCGGAACGCATGCCTGGCTTACAAATCACGGTGGAACGCTTCTTCGAGTAGCAGCTTCACCATTGCAAGCGATGCGGGGTAGAAGTTTTTCCCTCGCTGGGGATAGGGATCTTTATCGGGGTGCCATGCTTACGCCCACGGGCGTAAGCATGGCACACGAGACGGCACTGGACAATCTCTCCTGCCAAGGGGTAGAACACACGCTGCGCGAGGTTTCCCGCTCGGCGTTTTCCCCCGTTTTTCCGCGATTGAAGCACCATGAAGATTGGTTTGGTTGGATACCAGGGCAGTGGCAAGAGCACCCTCTTCGAGTGGCTGACCGGCATCGCGGCCGATCCGGCTCAAAGCCACACCGGCCAGGCCGCCATGGCCTTGATTCCCGACGAGCGGATCGCTCAGCTGTGCGAGGTGTACAAGCCCAAGAAGATCACCCAGGCTTCGCTGGAAATCGTCGATACGCCCGGCTTGAGCCGCGACCATAGTGGCAACGCCGCCCGATTGGGCCTGATTCGCGAGGCGGGCTGCTTGGTGATGGTGATTCCGGCTTTTTCGGGGGCCGATGCCGCCAAGGAACTGGCCAGCTTCGCCGAAGACCTGCTGCTGGCCGACCTCGAAATTGTGACCGGCCGCGTCGAACGCCTGCAAGAATCGACCAAGAAACCGAGGCCCAACCGCGAAGCCGAGCTGGCCGACCTGGCCGCGCTCGAGGTGCTGCAAGCCAAGCTCGAAGCGGGCGAGCTGGTCTCCACGGCCGACATGACCGAGGACCAGCGCAAGGCGACCCGCTCGTTCCGCCTGCTGACCGAAAAGCCGCGGCTGGTGTTCGTGAACGTGAAAGACGACGAAACCAACCTGGATCAATACCGCAGCCTGGTCGCCGAAGGCCAAAGGGTGGTCGTCTCGCAGCTTGGCTTGGAAGTGGAACTCTCGAAGATGAGCCCCGAAGACCGGGTGGAATTCGAGCAGGAGATGCAATTGCTAGGGCCGCGCAAGGATGAAGTGCTGCGGAACATCATGCTCGCCTCGGGCCAGTTCACCTTCTTTACGGCCGGCGAAAAAGAGGTCCGCACCTGGCTGATGCCCATCGGCGGCACGGCCGTCGATGCCGCCGCGGGCATCCACACCGACCTGGCCAAAGGCTTCATCCGCGCGGCCGTGATGCGCTGCGAAGACCTGGTGCGGCTCGGCAGCGAGCGCGAAATCAAAGCGGCCAACCTCATGCGGCAAGAACATCGCGACTACGTGGTGCAGGATGGCGATATTTTGTTGATACACCACAATTGAAGTGCGGAGTTCGGAATTCGGAGTGCGGAGTTGAAGAGGGTGGAAGTTCTCTAGCGAGCCTGGCGGTTTATCCGCCAGGTAGGACGCGACGCCTGAGTTCTCAGTCCTGGTTCAAGATCAGCTCCAGGTAGCTGCGGCGTTCGCTGGTGGTTAGGCCCAGGTGTTCGGCCAGGGTTTTGAGGGCTTCCTTGGCGGCTGGCACGTTGGCTTCTTCGGCCCCGATTTCCAGTTCGATAAAGCTGCCCAGGTTGGTTACTTCGTCGAGCATCACTTCCACGTCTTGGCCCTGCCAGCTCAGGCTTGCCTGGCGGCGGTGCTTGCGAACCGTGCCGGCCTCGCGGAAGCTCAGCAGCAGCAGCATGGCCGCGAACTGCTTGGCGCTGGCCGGACAGGGGGCGAAGGGGATTTCGATTTCGCGGCGGCTCTTGGTGGTGGCGTCGAGCTTGGGGCCTTTGTAGGTGACGCAGTTGCTGTCGCCCACGCCGCGGATGCGAAAGGCCTCGTCGGTAACGGCGAAGTCGCGCGAGGGGTGGTTGAAGTACCGATCGACCTGCAGCTTGGGCTCGCCCCAGGTTGCTCCCAAATCGGCCAAGGCCTGCAGCACGGCCTGACTGTCGGCCAGGGGGAACTTTTGTTCAACTTCAATGTGGCTCATGGCGGGCGGGCCTGAAGGGTGGATTCCGGTTTGGCTACATTTGCCGCGGCAGGTTAAGCTTATCGCCATGGGGCTCCGCGGGGCAAACCCCGCCTGGCCTGTCACCTTGTCGCGCTCTGCCCCAAGAAAGGACCGCCCCCGTTCCATGCAACTCCTCGCCCGTGCCTGGCAATCGCTGTTCGTCGATACCTTTCGCCAGGCCGAGGCGGAAGCGCAGGCCAATGCCCACGAGCCGGCAGTCTTCGACCGCGAAACGGCGGTGGTGCTGATCGCGGCGGCGCTGGCCTTGACGTTTCAAAACTACCTGGGAGGGCGCGGGCGGCATGGGCTGCTGATCGATGGCCTCGAAGGGCTGGGGTTCACCGGAGCGGCGGAGCGGCTCGCCGTGTGGTTCACGCATCCGGCAACGGCCGAACTGGCCCGGCTTTCGTACTGGGTGGCAACCTGCCTGATTTCTTACGTGCTGATCCCCGTGGTGGCCCTGCGGCTGTTCGTGGGCCGGCCGCTGCGAGAGTATGGTCTGAGCATCTCCGGCATGGCTGGTCACCTATGGATTTACGGCGCCATGTTTGTGTTCATGGTTCCGGCGGTGGTGGCCGTGAGCTTTACCGAGAGCTTTCAGGCCAAGTATCCGTTCTATCAACTGCGGCCGGGCGAGCCGCTCTGGCCCTACTTTGGCTGCTGGGAGCTGATGTACGCCCTGCAGTTCGTGGCGCTGGAGTTCTTCTTTCGCGGCTTTTTGGTGCATGGCACGAAGCGGCGGCTCGGTTACTACTCGGTGCTGGTGATGACGATCCCCTACACCATGATCCACTTCCAAAAGCCAGCCTTGGAAACCCTGGGGGCGGTGGCCGCTGGCGTGGTGCTCGGCACGCTCAGTTTGAAGACGCGGTCGATCTGGTGGGGCGCAGGGCTGCACATTTCGGTGGCCTATACCATGGACCTGGCCGCGCTGCGGCAGGCAGGCTTTTGGTAGACGAGCCGGAGAGCGGATCGAAGTGGTTAGAGCCTATCCGAGAACCCTGTTTCCCCCTCTCCCGCCAGGGGCGAGGGAGTCATTGGATAGGCTCTTAGCCGGAAAAGCGAAATTCGCCGCTGGTCAGCAAAGCCCAAATCAGGTCGCGCACGGCGGATTCGGCAGCGGGCGAGGCTTTGAGAAACGAGGTCAACCGCCCTAGTTCCTCGGGCCGGGGCGCACGCGATAGGATGGTTTCCACGGCCAGCTTGACCATGGCTTCGGGTTCGTTCAGGGCCAGCATCCGCGCTGCCAGGTTGCCATCGCGGGGCGCGGTCGTGGCGTAGACGTCGGCGTGGTTGGTCATGAACAGGGCTTCGCTCACGCTGGCCTGATAGGTGGGTCCGGCCGCGTCGAGCGAGGGCGTGAACTTTGCCGCCTGGCTTTCCAGCGCTCGGTAGGCCTGCTCGCGAGCGGCGGGCGACAACTGGGAGGCGAACGATTCGTCGCCGGTTGCCAGCAGCAGCGACACCATGAACTGCCGCGGCGTGAGGGGGCGCACGTTCGCCAGGGCGAAATGCTCGGCGGCCGGCGGGGGTTCAGTTGAGTTCCAAACGCTGCTCCGTTGATAGGCGCTGGAAAGCACCATGCCGGCGATGAGCCGGTCGAGGTTGTAGTCGTGGGCGGCGAAGTCATCGGCGAGCCAGGCCAGCAGGCCCGGCACGGCTTCGCTGTTGCCCGAATGCAATTGATCGAGCGGTTCGACCAGCCCTCGGCCGAGCAGGTTGGCCCAAACGTAGTTCACCGCCGCCTGGCTGAAGAAGCTCTTCTGCTCCAGGGCCAGGTGGACCAGGGCCTCGCGAGGGCTGAATTTTTCCTGGTCGCCGGCGGCCGAGGTTTTGGCCGTCCCAATGTCGGCTACTTCGCCGCTGAGGAACATGAACTGGGCAGTGTGGCTCTTGCCAGCGACATCCACGAATTGCACTTCGCCGCTGTTCTTTTCGGCCAGCTGCTTGAGCTTTTTGTCTTCGTAGGTGCGGCTGAGGAACGCCTGCATGCCGTAGTAGTGGTGCTGTTTCCAGTCGGGCACCAAGGGGTGGTCATGGCACTTGGCGCAGCCTACATTCACGCCAAAGAACACCTTGGCCGTGTCGTTGGTCAGCTCGTCCAGGTTGCGGATTCGCTTGCGAAGGAAGCCGGCCGCGCGGCGATCGCGGTCGCTTTCCCAAGGGCCGAGCAGGATGCGGCGAAAGGTATCGTCCCAGCCGACATGGTCGCGGCGGGATTGCCGCATGAACTCCAGAAACTCGCCCTCCCCTGCGTACCGATCTTGCACGATGCCATCGAGCACCGCCCCCCAGTGCAGCGGAAACTCGGGCGCCGCCAGCCAGCGCTCCACCAGCCTGGGGCGCTTGTCGGCGGCGGTATCGGCCACGAACGCCTTCCACTCGGCATGCGTCGGCGCGCGGCCGAGCAGGTCGAGCGCCAAGCGGCGAATGAATTCGGAATCGCTGCCGAGTGGGGCAGGCTGAAGCTGGCGCCGCTGCCAATGGGCTTGCAGCCGCGAATCGATTTCGGCGGCGATGGTTGTGCTGCCAGCGGGTAGGGGCGAGGGGGTTTGGGCGACAAGAAGAGTTGCAGGCAGGGACCAACACAGTACCAGAGCCCAACCGGCCGCGCTATTAGCCAGGCGGTGGGCGTTGTTGTTGGACCGTGGTTGTGGGAAGACGATAGAGCGAGCCATTGGTGCGCCGGGCTCAGCTAAGGGGGGTGGTCAGGGAGGGATCGTACGTGGAGTTGAGTTTAAGGGACGGTGCGGCGCGAAGTCAAAAATTTGCGAGCGGGTGTTCGTGCGGAGCGCCGGCGGGACCGGGGAGGTGAACTCCCCGGCTCGCTGGTGGGTTAAATACCTTCGTCCACCTCGCTCGCCAGGGGTTCGCCCAGTTGGATTAAGCGGCTGCGGCCGTCGGCTTCCAGTTCCAGTTTTTGCCTGGCCAGGTCGATATGTTTGACCGTGAAGGTCAGTTCGCCCACGCGGACTTCGTCGCCTTCGCTCAGCTTGAGGGTTTTGCCCAAGGTGCGAACATTGACCCACGCCTGGGCGACATCGCCGCGCTGGATCACCGCCGTGAGAATGGCGTGTTGTTCGTGGCGAAAGCCGGCCGGCTGTTCGGTGGGCTTTTCGATCTCCAGGCGGAACGACCTGGTGGCCATCTCGCCGAGCACGTCGGTCATTTGCACCGCCACGGTGAAGCTGCGGCCCGGCTGGTCGGGGGCCGTCCAAACCAGGGTGCGGTCGCTGCCGAGCTGGGCGCCCTCGGGGGCGTCGAGCAGTTTGAGGGCCAGTTGTTCGTCGTCGCCATCGGGGTCGCTGGCGGCCAGCTTCAGGGCGACCGCTTGCCCTGGCTTCACGCGCTGGTCGCTCACGGCCAGCTCGGGGGGCGCGTTGACCACGTTGACCGAGAACCGCGTTTCGGCCGAGCGGGGGGGCACGCCAGAATCGGTGACGCGCACCTGAAACTCGTGGAGCTTCATGGACGCCTCGGCCGAGGGCTGCCATTCCACCGTGCCAGAGTCCGTCACGCGGGCGTCGGGAGGCCCGGCAACCAGGCTGTACTTGAGGCCGTCGGACTTGCCGTCGGCGTCTTTCGCCCGCAGGTTGTAGCGGAATGTTTTGGAACGCGGGGCGGCCGGCGGAGGGCTGCTGTCGCTGAACTGCGGCGGCTCGTTGCTGGAGAACACGTGCCGGCCGTTGATCACCGCCTGGTAGCTGCCGAGGTCGCCATGCAAGAGCGGCAATTCCGACGCGGCGGCCAGCGAAGTCAACCGGGGTTGGCCAGCGGCCGTGGCCTCGGGCATCATCAGCGCTTCGATCACGATCCGCACGTCGAGCAAGCCAGATTCTTTTTCGGGCGAGAGCGTGAGGCGGGTGATCTTGTGGAGATAGCCTGCCTGATAGAATTTGTGCAAAAAGGCGGTGACCTGGTCGAGGGTGCCTTCGCCCGAAACCGTGAAGGGGAGCCGCACGTTGTGATCCAACTGCGAAGGCCGGGCGGCTTCTACCTGGGCGCCTTGCCAGCGAACCTCGGGCGAGTCGACCAGTTCGAGCAGCCAGTTCTGGTACAGGGTGCCTGCCCTGCGGGGGTCGCTGGGGAGCGAGCGTTCGCGCCAGGCGTCGAGCCGCTCGATGTTTTCTTCCAGTTCGATGGCGATCATGCCGCGCTTGCCGAGCTCGGCGGTGCGGGCATCCAGCACCGATTGCCGGGCGGACAGCATGCCGTTGACCTTGCCGCCGATCCACCAGGCGGCGATGAACAGCATGATGCCGGCGAAGGCCACGGCCAGTTTCTTTTCGCGAGCGTTCATCGCGTGCCCTCCGTGGTGTTGGGGGCGGTTGGCAAGCTGGCCGAGGTGGTTGCCGTGTTCGCGGCCGGATTGGTGGCGGGATTGGTCGTTGGGGCGCTGGGGGGCGCGGCTTCGATCACGGCCTCGCCGGGCGTGGGCAACACCATGACATGCGGGGGCGGAGCCACGATGACTTGGGAGCGGAACCGCCAGGCGTAGCGGGGATTTTTGCCGTCTTGCTGGCGGCTCTTGGCTTCCACGCGATGGTTTTCGTCGCGGATGGCGCGTTCAAGCTCGTCCACGTCGCTCGATTGCTGCACCATGCCTTCCAGTTGCAGTTCCCCGCCGCCGGCCACGTACGAGCTCATTTGCAGCCGCGTGAGCAAGGCCTGGCGGAAGTCGGGCGCGCGATCCGAAAGATAGTACACTTCGTCCAGCCACGAAATATTGGACTGCTGCCAATCGCGGATGGCCGCCACACGTTTTTCTATCTCGCCGGCCTGTTTGAGCATGGGCTCGGTTTGCTTCATCTGCTGGTTGGCGGCTTCGATCCGGCTATCCCAGGCGGCCAGCGACCGCAGCAAGAACCAAATGCCGACCGCCGCTAAAGTCACCGCGGCGGCGGTGGCCAGCAGGATGAGCCGCTTTTGGCTGGGGGGCGGCGGGGCTTCGCGAGGATGGAGAAAATCGAAGGCCGGTTGCGACTTCTCGGCCTGATCGGCCAGGGCTCCCAGCAGCGAGACAAAATGTTCGGGGCGAGCCGCCGCCACGAACGAATCGGCCTGGCGAATGCCGTCCAGCGGAGGGCAAGTGGCCACGGGGAGTTCAACCACGGCGGCCATTTCTTTGGCCACCGCGGTATGGGCCGGCGTGTCGCCCCACAGGTAAACGGCTTCGACGCGGTCGGCGCCCAGCTGATTATGAACGGCCGCCAGCGAACGGCGAACTTCGGCGATGAGCGCCCGGGTGTTGGTGGGGTCTTCGATCACGTCGTGGGCCAGCCGGGCCGTGCGGGTGAAGACAACCCGGCCGCGGACCACCGCGGTGAGGTCGGCTTCGCCGGGAAGCAGATCGACCAGCAAGCAGATGGGCTGCCGCCGGGCTTCTTCCCGCCGCAAAAACAGCGAAGCCGCCGCGCACGGACGCAGCACGATTCGCTCGGGATCGCCCCCCAGCTTTTGGCAGAGGGCGCGAACTTCCTTGAGCACGTCGGGCGAAATGGCCGCGGCCAGCACTTGCCGCGATTCGAGCTCGTTATCGGTGAGCGGGAGAAAGTCGAGCGGCCAGTTCTCGCCCAGGGCGTTGAACTCGCGGAGGGCCTGGAACCGCACTAGCTCGGGCAGCTCGGCGTCGGGCGAAGGAGGGAGCGTGAGCGGTTTGAGCTCGACGCTGGCCCTGGGGATGGAAACCAGCACCGGCCCTTTGCCAATTCGCTGTTCGCGCATGGTGGCCGCGAGCAGGTCGCCGGCCTGTTCACCTTCGGCCAACGGCACGGCGGTCAGGTTTTCGATGACCAATTGCTCGCCGCGCGTACTGGCCACGGCCAGGCGGGCCTGCTTGCGATCGTATTCTATTGCCAGCCATCGGGCCATGGTCGGAGCGTTCTGTTGGCGGACGAAAGGGAACGGAACAGGAAGTGTGGGCCGGCTGCCGGTCAAAAGCCGGGGGCCGTGCCCTCGGTGACGGTCTGCCCTAGGGTGGAAAGGGAGTAGCCGCGCCCCAGGTGGCTGATGTCTCTCCAGAATACCAGGCGGGGCTTGGCGCGGCTACCATCGATCATGGCTTCGATGCGGGCTGGCGGCCCTCCCTCGTCGTAATAACCGACAATTTGAGCACGATAGACATCTCCCCGGCTCGAAATCAGGGGCAGCATCCGTTTCATTTCGGCCAGTTCCACAATGCCTTCGGTCAGCAGCCAGGTTTCATGCCGCCGGCCTTCGTTCTCGGCCACGAACGGATCGATCTGCCGGGCCGAAATGATCCGCGAAACCTTGTCTTCGTCGATGCCGGGGAGACCCAATAGGAGGGCCTTGGGGGCCTGGTTCACGTTGAGCCGGCCGGGGATCAGCTCGGCGGTGTTGACGGCGGCGTAGTCGAGCAGTTTGGGAAGGTACTGGCCCATCGCGACCATGTCGTCGGGGAAGACGGGCGCGAACGTAATCGGCTCGGCGTCGCCGGCGGGAGTGAGTTGCGTTTGGACGCCGATCAAGTCGAGCACGCTGTTGAGCTTGACGGAGCCTTTCTTGGTGAAATCGATGGCCGCGCCGCCGGTGGAGGGTTCGCCTTTTTCGTTGGAATTGCCGGAGGCCGGCCCGGCCTGGCGATAGACCACGATGAAGTCGGCCCAACCCCCCTCGAACTGTTCGCTGAGGGCGTCGTGCAGGGCTTGCAGATCGTCTTGGTTGAGGTCGATCCGCGGTTCGCCGTCGGGGTTCACGTTCTTTTCGGCGCTATACAGCGTGAGGTAGGCCGACCAGCCGCGGGTCATGTCGCCGGCCGTTTCATCGACCACGGCGGCCGCGCTCAGGGCGGCCTCGCTGGCGTCGATCATGCCGTTGCGGTTGGCGTCGGGGCCAAACAGCAGCCCTGGCGTCATATCCTTGACCAGCAGCAGTTCTTCCACGGTTTCGGGCGCGCCGTTGCGCGCCAGGTAGGGTGGGGCGAGAGCCTGATAGTACTCCGACTCGGCCCCGAATTCGCGGGGCTCGTCGTCCTCGTCGATCCAGTCGAGGATGGCGTCGGCGATCGATTCGGTCATGCCAGGCAGGGCCATCAGCAGGTCGCGGCCGCCGTTTTCTTGCTGGGCGTCGGCAATCAGCAGGGCTTGAAGGTTCAGCCGGGCCGATTCGTCTTCCAAGCCGTAGCGGAGGCCGGCGTAGCGACCTTCTTCGTCCATGCGGGGGGCAATGATGGTGAACCGGCCGCGGTCGGCAGGCACGCCGCCGTCGAAGACCAGTTGGCCGGAGAAGCGGGGGTTGTCGTAATGCCCTCCGTATTGCAGCTGGACGTCGTGGGTTTCGCGGAGGAACTCGGTGGTCATGGCCAGGCCGCTTTCGGCCAACGCCCTGGCTTGGATTTTGCGGCCGTACAGGAGCGAGGCTTCGTACTCGGCCAGCATCAGTTGCGAAAAGGTATAGGCGGCCAGGCTGAGGACCGAGGTGACGATCAGAACGACCAGCAGGATGGCGCCAGGCCGCAGGCCGTGGCATGGCCGTCTCGGCCATGAATGGGCGCAGGGGCGGCAAGGGTTGGTGGAAATGGGTGGTGACGTTTGGCTGCTGCTGCGAAGCGTGCGAGGCATCTTGGAACCAAAACACGCCAAGCCGCGGCCCTGGAGCTTTGGAGTATAGCCAGGCGCAATCATGGCCGGAACGGCCATGCCACGCGTGTTTGGGCGATGGCTCATCGGCTGCCTCCCGAACTGGCCGAATCGGTGCTGGTTGTGTCTGCTGCTGTCGTGGTTTCGGTTCCTTCCAGTGTGGTGGGCTCGGCCGCGGGCAGATGCACCACCAGGCGGTACACGCGAAGCTCGCCCGTCGCCGCCGTTGGCAGCGTCGCGCCGCTTCCGTAGGGCGAATCGGCGCCTGGGGTGGCGGCCGGCTGGGCGGCGGAGTTGAACGGTTGGAAGGCGAGCATGATCTCCACCGCCAGCGGCAGACCTTGGCGGGCATCGCTATCCCAGTCGTAAACCCAAGCCGTGCCGTCGAAGTAACGGAACTGCAGTTTGACCACTTCGGGAGCGATCACGGCCGTGGCGTCGCCGGAGTCGTTTACCACGCCCATCTCGGCGGCGTATTGGTCGGAGGCGCGGCTGCGCACGCGGCGGACCAATCCACCCAGCGTGGGATGGATGTAATAGGTCACGGTTTTCACGTCGCTCACATGGTCGGCGGAACTGCCGTCTTCCGAAACGGCCATGAGTTGCTGGTATTCGTCGAGCCGCGGCAAGCGGCTGACATCCACCTGCAGCATGTACAGCCCTCGCTCGTCGATCGCCCCGTACAGCCCAGGGATGGGGGGCGCGGTTTCGGTGGAGAGCGAACTATCGGCAGACGAAGTATCGGTGTCGGCTGCCCCACTGCCCGCTGCCCCACTGCCCGACGATGAGGGCGAACTGCCGCCGCCCGAGGCGCCGGAACCGCTAGCGGCGGATGCCAGCGCGTCGGCATCGAACGAGGCGGCCGAAGAGGGCAGGAACGATTTGAAGTCGAGCGGATCGTAGCGAACCGCGCCGCGAATGTCGTCGGCCATGCGCTGGAGCACGGCCCTGGCGAGTTGCACTTCTTCCACGCGGCCGCGGCTTTCGTCAACGCTGCGAAGCTGGAAGTCGATCATGTAGCCGATCGCGGCCATCACAATGAACGAAATACCGAGGGCCAAAATGACTTCTAACAGCGTGAAGGCGCGCCGTAGGTTTCGATTCATGGGGCTGCCTCCGTGGTTTCAGGCAGCGAGGCGCCGGGGTCGCGGATCCAGCGGGTCATGCGATAGGTGACCGGGTAGGGATCTTGGGGCCGGTTCTGGTAGACCGAGACTTCGAGCGCCACCATCGTGCCAGGCAGGGGAGCGTCGGCCGCCAGCGGCACGATTTGCACCGAGTACAGCCAGTCGTCTTCCTGGTCCACCGTGGCAATGGGGTCGGCCATCGCTTCCGCCCAAGCTTGCATCACCGGCACACCCATCACCGGATCGGCCGGCAGCACGCCGGCGGCGATCTGGGCGCTGATGCTTTCGCACAGCAGTTGGGCCATCACCAGATCGGCCCCTTCGTGCGTGCGCTCCAGGGCGCCGGTGATGATGCTGCCGATCGCGCTGAGGGCCACGGTGGTGATCGCGAGCGCCAGAATGACTTCGAGCAGTGAGAACCCGCCGCGCGCTTTCATGGCCCCACCCCCGGCGCGGCAGCGGGCAGGTTTTCGGGCGTGTACTCCAGCGGGCCGACTTGCACAATGCCGGTCAGGCCGCGGAGGCTGAGCGTGACCCGCTCGCCCTCTTCGTTTTGCAGTTGCAGCAGCGCGTCGCTGGTGGTGCCGTCGGGGTAGAACAAAATCGGCAGGGCCTGTTCGCTGGCCCCGATGGCCGAGGACACCGCGGCCCCGCGGTTGTCCAGGGCCACCTGGGCTGCCGAAAACGTCACGCCTGGCGGCAGTTGCTGGGGTTCGCCGCCGAGCGAGATGCCAGACGACGCTCCCAGGCCAGCGCCGGTGGGCGCCGCGTAGGGAGACGCGGCCGCGCCAAAGCCAGGGGTGTTTGGAGTCGCCGACCCGCCGCCCGTCACGCTGGAGGTGTTGGAAGATTCGAGCGCGGCGTCGTCGCCTTCCCAGGTTTGCACCACGTATTCGCCGGTGGTGGGCTCATAGCGAAACACCTGGATCAGGCCGGTGGTCATGGCCTCTACCCGCGCCTTGGTCCACTCGCCCCGCACCTGTTCGGCGCCGCGGCGAAGGATTTCGCTATCGAACACGCCGAGGGCTGGAACCACCACGGCGGCCAACGCCACGAGCACCGACAGCACGAGGAGGATCTCGAGCAGGGTGAACGCGCGGCGTAGGCCACTCTCGGCGAGAGCGGGCCTACCGGAAGACGAGCGCGATGTTGGGCACGGTGGCTTCATATCAGCTTAGCTGCCGTTGTAGTGAATGTCGTCTTCGGTGCCCTGGGCGCCATCGGGACCCATCGAAAGCAGTTCGAAAGTGCGGTTGTCGTTGCCGGGCTGATAGATATAGGGCTGTCCCCAGGGATCGGGGGGGATGGGCGAATCGGAGTACGGGCGCCATTTCGCTCCCGGCGGAATGTTGGCCGGTTGATTCGTCAGCGAATTCAAATCCGGGGGCAGCGTGCGCATCTCGAGCCGATACATGGTGATCAGCTGTTCGATGCTCTTTAGTTGCAGCTTGGCATTGTCGCGGCCAGCGCTGTCTTGGGTGCTGAAGATGGAAACCGCGACCACGCTGGCCAGGCCGACCAGAATGGCCAGCACCAGCAAGACTTCGATCAGCGTGAAGCCGCCGCGACGGGAGCGTTTTGAGGAACGATGAGAGACATTGGGGCGCACTGCAGTTCTCCTTCGTGAATAGATTCGTCATCCCTGCTTATGATGGGGCTGCGGGATGCTCGATTAAAAAGAGTCTTAGGCTGAATTAGTACCTTTAGGGGCGGCCGAGGAATTACCTTCCGCTGGTTGCAGCGTCGTATCCGCCGCAGCTGGATTCCCGCACTTCGCGGGAATGACGGACTCATTATTAAGCGTCAATGCTGATCCGGCAGGTAAATGGTCACCGCCCCCCTTAGGTATCATCGATACGAAAAAGTTCATCATAACGCGCTTCCCATGGTGAGCACGGGCAGCAGCAGCGCCACCGCCAACACCAGCACGATGCCAGCGACCAGGAACAGCATGGCCGGCTCCAGCAAACGCACGAACAGGTCGAGCTGCCGCCAGGTGCGGCGTTCGATGCCGGCGGCCATGTCGACCAGCACTTTATCGAGGGTGTTCGACTCTTCGGCCACGCTGATCATTTCCACCACCGCCACGGGGAAATGACCACTGGCGGAAAGCGGTTTGGCCAGCGATTCGCCGGCGGTGATGTTTTCGGCGGCCGTGCCCACGGCGTCGGAAAGCACGCGGTTGCCCACGGCTCCGCGGCTGATTTCCAGGGAGCGGAGGATGGGCACGCCATTGCTCAGCAGGGTCCCGAGCACGCGGCAGAATCGCGCCACGGCAAAATTGCGAAAAATCGGCCCTACCAGCGGCAGCTTGAGTTTGATGTTGTCGCGCCAGCGGCGGCCGCTTTCGGATTGAACCTTGAAATAATAGGCCAATATGATGCCAAACAGCACCAGCGCCGCCACCCACCAGAACCGCTGGGCAAAGTCGCTGAAGTTGAGGAGCCAATCGGTGAGCGCGGGAAGTTTGCCCTTGGACCGCATGCGGTCGAACATGGGGGCGAACTTGGGCACGAAGAACACGAGCAGAATGATCACAATGCCCGAGCCGCCCACGGCCAGCACCATGGGGTAAGCCAGCGCGCCCATCGTGCGGCCTTTGAGGTCTTCTTGCTGCTCGGTGAACTCGGCCACGCGTTCCAGGGCATCTTCCAGAAAGCCGCCTTCGGCCCCGGCACGGACCATGCTGATGGACATTTCGCCAAACACCTTGGGGTGCCGGGCCATGGCCTGGGCGAGCGGTTGGCCGTCTTGCACTTGCAGGCAGACATCGGATAGCACGGCGGCCAGGCCGGGGTGCGATGCCTGACGCTGCAACAGCTCCAGCGAACGCATCAGCGGCACGCCGCTGCGAAGGAGATCGGCCAACTGCCCATAAAAGCCGGCCACCACCTGGCCCTTCACGCGCCGCCGGCCGCGGGCTTTTTCTTTCGCGGCCGCAACCTGCAAGGGGAACAGGGCCTTGGCGTCGAGCAGCGCCAACGCCTCGTGCTGCGTGCCGGCCGTCACCATGCCGCTGACGCGTTTGCCGGTCATGTCGCGGGCGGTGTAGGTGAAGTCGGGCATGGTTAATCCTCGATCCTTACTTCTTCTGCTGAACGTGCATGCCTTTGGTCACCCGGCAAACTTCTTCCACCGAGGTGCGGCCGTCGAGCACTTTCAGCCAGCCGTCGTCGCGAAGGGAACGCATGCCTTCGGCCTCCGCGGCTTTTTTGACTTCCCAACTGGTCGCGCGGTCGTGGGCCAGCTCGCGCACGCGCTCGGTATTCACCAGCAGCTCGAACAGCCCCAGGCGGCCCGAGTAGCCCATGTTGCGGCACTCGCGGCAGCCGACGGGCTTGTAGAGCGGGCCTTGCAGGCGGTCGAATGGGAAGTCGCTGGGCAACTCATCGGCGTTGGCGACGTAGGCTGTTTTGCAATGCTTGCACAGGCAGCGCACCAGCCGCTGGGCCATCACGGCTTCCACGGTGCTGGCCACCAGGAACGGTTCCACGCCCATATCGGTGAGCCGGGTGTAGGCGCTGGCGGCGTCGTTGGTGTGCAGGGTGCTGAACACCAGGTGGCCGGTGAGCGACGCCTGGATGGCGTTTTCGGCGGTTTCCAGGTCGCGAATTTCACCCACCAGCACAATATCGGGGTCGTGGCGGAGGATGCTGCGGAGCGAAGCGGCGAACGTGAGGCCGATTTTGGCGTGGACTTGAATCTGGTTGATGCCGGCGAGCTGGTATTCCACCGGGTCTTCGGTGGTGATGATTTTGTTTTCGTCGTTCTTGATTTCGTTGAGGGCACTGTAGAGCGTGGTGGTTTTGCCCGAGCCGGTGGGGCCGGTGACCAGCACAATGCCGTGGGGGATTTCGATAATGTCGCGGAAGGTGGCGTAGGTATCGGCCTCCATGCCAATTTTACGGAGGGAGAACTCCATGCCGCCTTTATCCAAAATACGCATGACGATGCCTTCGCCATGCAGCATGGGGATCACCGACACGCGGACATCGACCTCGCGGCCGGCCACCTTGAGCTTGATGCGGCCATCTTGCGGCAGGCGTTTTTCGGCAATATTGAGCCGGGCCATGATCTTCAGGCGGCTAATGATCGCGGCTTGAAAGCGGTTGATTTCACCCCGCACGGGCTGCGATTGGAGCATGCCGTCGATGCGGTAGCGAATGCGGATGCCGGCCTCTTGCGACTCGATGTGAACATCGCTGGCCCGCGACTCGATGGCTTCGATGAGAATTTCGTTGACGAGACGGATGACCGAAGGCTCTTGGGCTTGTTCGGAGAGCTCGGAGCCGTCGGTCTCGAGCTCTTCGAGCAGTTCGATGCCGCCCGCGGCCTCGGCCTTGGCGGCGAGCATGCCGTCGATGGTTTCGCTGCCCACCCCCAGGTGGTTTTTGATCAGCTTGCCGATTTCGCGGCGGCTGGCCAGCACGGGTTCGATGGTCAAACCGGTGGAGCAGGCAACCTCATCCAGCGGGTAGAGGTCGAAGGGGTCGCTGGTGGCCACCACGAGCGAGCCGTTGTGGCGGCGGACGGGAAACAGGAACTGGCGATGGATCATCCGCTGCGGGAAGGTTTTGAGCAGCGACAGATCGACATCGGTCACGGCCAGATCGACGAAGTCGAGACCGACTTCGTCGCCCAGGGCGCGGAGCACGGCCTCTTCGGACGCAAACCCCAGTTCCACGGCGGCCTGGTCCAAACGCATGCCGTCGGATTGATGGGCGCGACTCGAATCCAGTTGCTCCCGATTGAGCAACCCTCGTCGCAATAAGATTTCGCCTGCTTCCATGAGCTTTGACGTGTTTTCTGCTAGCGGAATGATGCGGTGGGGGCGGAGGCGGGTGGAAGCCGGGGTTGCTTCCATCGTGATCCCCCCCGGGCGGTTGTCAACGGATCCGGCAAACCCGCCCGATGGGTGGCCTGCACTTGCCGTGATTGCCCAGCGCGCAAGAGGGAGCGCCGAATGTCACTACTTATTGAACCCCGCACCCAGCCGGCGGGTTTCGGCAGTCAAATAGAAAAGGCCAAAGGACACGACCAAAACCGAGCGGGGTTGCTTTCGAGCCCATCCGAGAACCCTGTTTCCCTCTCACCCCAGCGGTGGCCTGATCAAAAGTTTCTCACGACCTTTCCTTTCGTTCTCCCTTCTCCCCCGGTACTCCGGGGGAAAAGGGCTGGGGATGAGCGGGTTCTCGCGGGCGGTTTGAGATTGCCTACTCAACTCCGCTTCCAAAGCCCCCCCCGACCCCTCTCCCCGGAAATACCGGGGAGAGAAGGTTTTTTATTTGGTATCTTTGCAATCCAATGCGGCGTGTAGGCCATGTGCATTAAGCCATGTGCATTAAATTTGCCGGGCAGGGTTGATCGGCAGGGTGGCCGCGCCGCGGGACGGGGGCAGGCGGGCTCGTCTTGGCGCGGGTGGCCAAATACGGTTCAATTTTATCATGCAACCTTTGCGCGACCAACCTGTGTTTTTTGCCGAACCCCCCTCCGCGGGAGCCAAGCCGGCCCGCGTGGGTCCCCCCGCCCTGCAAATTGGGCCGGTGGTGGTCGACCCGCCGGTGCTTCAGGCCCCGATGGCGGGCTTCACCAATTACGCCTTTCGCCAGGTGGTGCGAGGGTTTGGCGGAGCCGGTTTGCAGGCCACGGAGATGGTTCACGCCCGCGGGTTCCTGGAAATTGACCGCCGCAAGCACGAATTCCCCGAACGGCTGTGGGGGGTGGAAGACGAACCCCGCCCTCTGGCGGTGCAAATCTGGGACAACGACCCGGCCGCCCTGGCCGACGTCGGCGCCCGCCTGGCGCACGAATTCAAGGTGAGCGTGGTCGATATCAACTTTGGCTGCCCCGTGAAGCAAGTCACCGAGCGGGCTCAAAGCGGATCGTACCTGCTCAAATGCCCCGAGCGGGTGGGCGAAATCGTGGAGCGGGTGAGCAAAGCGTGCGCGCCGGTGCCGGTCACGGCCAAGATTCGCCTGGGCTGCACGCGCGACAACATTACCGCGGCCACCATTGCCGAGGTGGTGGAACAAGCCGGGGCGGCGGCGCTCACGGTTCACGGCCGCACGGCGCAAGACTTTTTCAGCGGCGAGGCCAACTGGGACAGCATCGGCCTGCTCAAAGAACGGCTCAAAAAGATCCCCCTGATCGGCAACGGCGATTTGGACTCGGCCGAGAAAGTGCTGGCCGCGTTCCGCAACTGGCCGGTCGATGGCGTGATGATTGCCAGGGCGTCGCTGGCCAAGCCTTGGCTGTTTCGCCAGGCGGCCGCCGCGCTGGCCGGCGAAGAAATCCCCCCCGACCTCACGCTCGAGGAGCAAAAAGCCTTGATGCTGCACCACTTTGGGCTGGTGGTCGAACGGTTCGGCGAAGACAAAGGAGCCGTGCTGATGCGAAAATTCGCCTGCTGCTACGCCCAAGGCAAATCGGGCTCCCGCGAGTTTCGCACGCACGTGGCCAAGGTTTCGACCGCGGCCGAGTTTTATGGCGTGGTGGAGACGTATTTTCCACGGGAAATGGCAATGGCGTAGGGGAGAAGTGCGGAGTTCGGAGTGGGGAGTGTTGGCGAGCTTGGTGGTTTTGCCCGCTTTGGATTGCAAATTGAAAATTGCAAAATGCAAATTGAAAATTGGGGGAGTTGGAAGGTGTAGAATGGCTTTGTGACGGCAGGCCGAACGAGAACGTGTGCCAAGTGGCCAATAAAGAAATGATCATTGTCGGCGGGCCTAACGGAGCGGGGAAATCGACGTTTGCCGAAGTGCTGGCGGCGCAGGATCAACTGCCCTATTTGAGTGCCGACGCTATTGCCGCCGAGTTGTCGCCAGAAAATCCAAGTTCGCGAAAGGTTCTGGCTGGCCGAGTGTTCCTGCATCGCGTGGATGAAGCGATCGCATTTGGCCAGAGTTTCATAATCGAGTCGACGCTGTCAGGTGTTACGTTTCGACATCGGATTGCGGCGGCCCGAGAGGCGGGATTCGGCATAGTGATCGTCTACCTCTTCCTCGATTCTGCGATCAGTTGCGTTGAGCGCGTGTCGCAACGTGTGCAGAAAGGGGGGCACTTTGTGCCGGAGATCGAGATTCGGCGTCGATTCCGACGGAGCGCCGCAAATTTTTGGAATTGTTACCGAGCGCTCGCCGACCGTTGGACATTGTTGGATAACTCGGGGCTCGAAACACTTGAGGTCGCCGAAGGCACATCCGACCGGCATGCCATCCGTGATTCGCAACGATTTTCGTCCTTCCTAGTACAGGCCGAGGCAGAGCGTGAATAAGGCTAAGCAAAGCATTGACCAGACCAGTTATATGGACAGACTCTTGCAGATCTGTCGGATCGCCGTCCGCAAGGCGCAAGCCGAGAGTCGGGCCATGGGGGTGGCCAATGTGTACTCGATCAATGGCCAACTGTATTACGAACTGCCCAATGGCGAAATTACCCGCACGCAGCCGGAAGGGTTTAAGCAAACCCGGCCGTAAAACGCCGGCCCCAACAAAATCGCCCTAAGTACCCTCAACCCCCCACTCTTAACTCCCCACTCCGAATTCCGAACTCCGAACTACCCCAAAGCTCCACAGCTCCGCGCTTTCACAAAATCGCCGCCGCCGCCATTCCTGGGAAAGGATTCCCCCGTGCCCTATCTGTTGAACCTGGTCTATCTGCTGCTGGCGGTTGCCGTTGCCCCCTGGCTGGCCTTTCAGGCGTGCACCAAGAACAAGTACCGCCAGGGCTGGGGGCAAAAGCTGCTAGGGCGAACGCCGGTTCGGGCCGGTGATCGGCCCTGCGCGTGGTTGCACGCCGTGAGCGTCGGCGAGGTGAACTTGCTGGCGCCGCTGATCGCCGAGTGGACCCGGCGGCAGCCGGATTGGCAGTTCGTCATCTCCACCACCACGCAAACCGGCTACGACCTGGCCTGCCGCAAATACGCCGAGCACACGGTGTTTTTCTGCCCTGTGGATTTCACCTGGGCGGTGAACGCGGCCATGCGGCGGCTGCGTCCGCGGGTGTTGCTGCTGGCCGAATTGGAACTGTGGCCCAACCTGATTTGGGCCGCCAAACGCCACGGGGCCGTGGTGGCCGTGGTCAATGGCCGGCTGAGCGAGAACAGCTTCCGCGGCTACCGCCGGCTGCGGTGGTTCCTCGCCAGCGTGCTTGAGAAAGTGGACCTGGTGGCCGCGCAGAACGAAACGTATGCCGAGCGGTTTCGGGCTTTGGGCGCCCCGGCCGAGCGCGTGGTGGTTACCGGATCGATCAAGTTCGACGGCGTCACGGCCGATCGTGGCAACCCCCTGACCACGCGGCTCAAAGCCTTGGCCGGCATGGCCGAAGGCGAAGTGGTGTGGCTGGCCGGCAGCACGCAAGAGCCCGAAGAAGAGATCGCCGTGAACGTCTATCGCCGGCTGGTGACCCGGTTTCCTCGCTTGCGGCTGGTGCTGGTTCCGCGGCATCCGGAGCGGTTTGCCGGCGTGGCCAAAATGTTGGCTCACAGCGGCCTGGCCTGGCAGCGGCGCAGCGAGTTGCCAGAGCCCACGGCGGCGCCAACCAAAACTTCGACGGAACCCGCCCCGATTTTGCTCGTCGACACCGTGGGCGAGCTGGGCGGCTGGTGGGGAACGGCGCAGCTGGCCTTTGTGGGCGGAAGCTTGGGCAACCGCGGAGGGCAGAACATGATCGAACCGGCCGCCTATGGCGCGGCGGTTTGCTTTGGTCCCAACACGCGCAACTTTCGCGACGTGGTCTCGGCCCTGCTCGACTGCCAGGGAGCGGTGGTGGTGGCCGACGAAGCCGAACTGGAACAGTTCTTGCAGACATGCCTGACCGAGGTCGATGACGCGCGGCAATTGGGCCGCCGAGCCCAGCGGTTTGTCTCGCGGCAACAGGGCGCGACGAGTGCCACGGTGGGGCATTTGTTGTATCTTGTGGCGGGTGGTTGCGATGCCGGGGGCGAGCAGCCTGGACACGCCGCGACCCAGGTTCCAGCCGGCCAGGGCGCGGCGCCGCACTATTTAACACCGCTTCCCGCGCCGCGGCGTTCCGATCGCTAGGCGTGGCCTTCCACGGGGGAGCCGCCTGTCGCGCGAGGCGATCTGCTCAAAAACTCGCGCGCCACAGGTTAGTTTCTTGCTCGTTAACATCTCTGCAAGCCGCAAAGAACTTTAATGCCTCCCGCGTCCGTTTGCGGTTTACCCGCGTTAGGAACTCATGGCCAAGCACTCGAAAGAACAGTCCGACTCTTTGGTTGCTCTCTTGCCCAAGGAGCCCATTCATCGAGTCGTGCGGCCGGTCCAGCGGTTCCTGCACATTCAGGCGGCCAGTGGCGTGGTGTTGCTGCTGGCGGCGATCGTGGCTTTGATCTTCGCCAACTCGCCCTACGCGAAAGAGTACCTGGACTTTTGGAAAACGCCCATCGGTTTGGACTGGGGCGACCACTCGCTCAAACACCCGCTCTACCACTGGATCAACGACGGCCTGATGGCCATTTTCTTCTTTGTGGTAGGGCTGGAAGTGAAACGCGAGATCGTGCTGGGCGAACTGCGGCATATCCGCACGGCTGCCTTGCCCATTACGGCGGCCATCGGCGGCATGCTGCTGCCTGCCGGGATCTTCCTCATGATTCAATACGGCCAGCCGGGCCAGCAGGGCTGGGGAATTCCCATGGCCACCGATATTGCCTTCGTGGTGGGCTGCATGGCCCTGCTGGGCTCGCGCGTGCCGCACGGCCTGCGGGTCATGCTCCTTTCATTGGCCATTGTGGACGACATCGGGGCCATTCTCGTCATCGCCCTGGGCTATAGCTCCGGCATTAGCTGGGCCTGGCTGGGGGTGGGCCTGGCGATGATCGTGGCGGTGCGAATCGTGGCCCAATTGGGCGTCCGCGGTTTTGCCGTGTATACCGCCCTGGGGGCCGTGGTCTGGTTTGCCTTTCACGAGTCGGGCGTGCATGCCACCATCGCCGGCGTGATCCTCGGCCTGATGACCCCGGCCAAACCCTACATGGGCAAGAGCAGTTTCTCCAATTTGCTCGGTTGGCTGGAGGTGCATCTGCAAGGGGAGTGGGATCCCGCCGACCCGCCGGTGAGTCGCGTGCGGAAGCTTCAGCACGCCGTGCGCGAAACCATTCCGCCGGTGGAATACCTGCAAGAAGTGCTGCACCCTTGGGTGAGCTTTCTAATCATGCCGGTTTTCGCCCTGGCGAACGCCGGCGTGATCGTCAGTTGGGACGATCTGGTCTCGCCGCTATCGCTGGCCGTCATGGCCGGCCTGATCGTGGGAAAACCCTTGGGCGTCATGCTGTTCAGCCTGATTTGCATCAAGCTGAAAATCACCCAGCTCCCCCACCGAGTCACCTGGCTGATCATGCTGGGCGGAGGCTTTCTGGCTGGCATCGGCTTCACCATGGCCCTGTTCATCGCCGGCCTGGCCGTGAGCGCCGACCTGCTGGATCAGGCCAAAGTCGGCGTGCTGGCGGGCTCCACGATCAGCGCCGTGCTGGGCATGACGCTGCTGTACCTGGTGCTCCCCACCGCAGGCAAGCAGGCGCCGCGGCCAACCGCCCCCGCTCCGCCCAACTGAGCCCGGTCGGATCAATCCGGTGGCCGAACATCCGCGCCCAACGTATTTCCACCAATCGTTAAGATTGCCGCCTCCCGGGGCAATTACAACAAAATGGAGGCCGGGATCGTAACAAACTCCTGTTGGGATTAAGTGAACCTTGCCAGTATAAAAGGCCAGTATAAAAGATCGTGCTGGCAGAAGGATCATCGTCGCAGGCACCCCCCGCGTCCGTCGCCTAAAACCGCGGACTCGAGCCGTTCGGCACAATGATTGCCCTGGCTGGTAAAAGTGGAAGCAGAATGCCGCGCCTCGGTGGGCCAACTCAAAAAAGTGAGTGGGCCGCCGATTCGACCGCGAACCTAAACCCCGGCCGCGGCGTCTGTTCCGTGTTGTGAGTCGCTCCGACGATTGGCGGACGGAGACGCAAAGTGAGACTTGGCAAATTTAGAAGAGGAGCGGAGGGATGGTTACCTTCCAAGGGGATCTGTTAATCGGAGGCGCCACTTTCCGGCGCCTGCATGGGCAGTTGAAGCGCGTTGAGCCGTCGCCCGACTCGCCCGACTGGGTGCTCGAAGGCCAGCTCAAACTAACCCGGCAACAGGTGGAAGCCCTGGAGCTGGACCGGCTTTACCGCCTGGAACTGGAAGACGGCCGCTCGGGCTCGGTGGTGGTCTCGCGCGTGGACGCCAGCGAAATTGGCGCGACGGTCGACTTTGCCCCGCGACTGCGGCACGCCAAGTAACAAGTAGCCGGCCCCATACAAGCGGGAACGGATTGCTCGCAAAGCCCCTTCTCCCCAGCCCCTCTCCGCTACCCCCAAAAATAGACCTGAGGATTCCAAGGGGCGAAGTTGGGCTGGACCGGGAAGGAGAGTTTTGGCACACTCCGCGCCAACTTGCCCCTTAGGTCTCGTGAACTCACGTGATGGAACAGCAGATGTTCAGTCTCTCGCAACGCGTCCGCGACTCTTTTCGGTCGAGCAAACGGCCCGCCGTCCGCCGCGCGCTGTTGCTGCTGGCGGTTCTGAGCAGTTTGCTTGGATGCAAGGCCATGAAAGAGACCAAGAGGGAAATGAGCGAAGCCATGTACGAAGCCGGCGGACTCCTGCGGCCATCCCAAGGCGCGCTCAGCAAGACCGGCCGCGAAATCGAGCGCAACACCACGCGCGATTGATCGCCCAACGATCGTCACCCCAGCGAATGGCCGGTAATGGAGTGACTTCAGCCAGCCACCAAGGAAGAAGTGCGGAATTCGGAGTTGAAGACTCAGATCGGTTGTTTTTTGGCGGGGCTGGGCCGGTTTGGATTGCAAATTAAGTATTGGAAGACTGCTAACCACCAGCCCCTAAGCCACCAGCCACGAACCCCCAGCCCCTAGCTACCAGCCCCCCCAATCACAAAGCGCGGCGATACTTCTTTTTGGGCCGCCTGCCGGGCGGATTCCCCGCGGGTGGTGCTTCTTCTGCTGGCGCTGGCACATCGGGTTCGCCCGAGCGATTGTCGCTCCCCTTGGTCGGTGGCGGACTGGCCACGGCCACGGTGTGGAAGCCTTCGATTTCGTCGCGCTTGAGCAACTGGTTGATGCGGACCTCGATCCGGGTCAACTCGTTCCCTTCTTCGGGCGACACGAAGGTGTACGCCACGCCGCTGCGTCCCATGCGGCCCGTCCGACCCACGCGATGCACGTAGTCGTCGGAGAATTGGGGGATCTGATAGTTAATAATGTGTGAAATGTTGCTGACATCGATCCCGCGCCCCACCACGTCGGTGGCGACGAGAATCTTCACGCGACCCGCGCGAAAGCCTTCCATCACGCGGTCCCGGCCGTTCTGATTGAGGTCGCCGTGGATGCAGTCGACCTCGTTCACCCGCTTGGTGAGCATCCGCGACACCCGGTCGGTCTCGCGCCGCGTGCGGCAAAAGATAATGGCCTGCTGCGGCTTTTCCCGCTCCAGCAGCTTCACCAACAGGTCGAACTTGCGGTTCGATTCCACCGTGAAGTAATACTGGTCGATGGTATCAACCGTGATTTCCGCGGGCGAAAAATTCAGGTTCTCGGGCTCGGTCATGTACCGCTGCGCCAGCCGGGCCACCGGGGGCGGAACCGTGGCGCTGAGCAACAGGGTTTGCCGCTCCTTGGGGCAGCGGCGGAGAATCTTTTCGATGTCGGGGCGAAAACCAATATCGAGCATGCGATCGGCTTCATCGAGCACCGCCATTCGCAGGCTGTTCAAGATCAGCGTGCCGCGGCCAATGTGATCGAGCACGCGACCGGGCGTGCCCACCACGCAATCGGCGCCTTTCTTCAGCTTATCGATCTGACCGCGCAACGGTTTGCCGCCGTAAAGCGCCACAATGCGGGTCTTGCGACCGTGCGCCAGCTTGGTGAATTCATCGCGCACCTGCACGGCCAATTCGCGGGTGGGCACCAACACCAGGGCCTGCGGCTCCTCACCCCTCTTTTGCTTGGCCAACCGTTCCAGAATGGGAATCACGAATGCGGCCGTTTTCCCCGTTCCCGTGCGGGCTTGCGCCATCACATCCACCCCCGCCATCGCGACCGGAATGGTGCCTGCCTGGACCGGAGTGGGTTCGGTATAGCCGGCTTTCTCCAAGGCTGCCAGCATGGTGGCCGAAAGGCCCAGGGTTGCGAAAACACCCGTGGCCGTGGCCGTGGGTTCGTAAGGGGGCATGTCGGACGTGCCGTCGGTCTCCGTCATGGATCCGCTTGATCTTCGTGAGGATGTGATGGGGTAAATGCTATTGAGCGGTGTCCCTCCTAACAAGCAGAGGTCTGTACGCTACCAAATCAATTATGACGCGAACCCCGGCGCTACGCCATACTTCGCATGCACGAATAACCGGCCCAAGTGACCGCCCGCCGCGCCCTGGCCCCTGGCCCTCGCTCATGCCTCGGGGTGGGTGCCGCACCCCCCCTGAAGTGGCCATTTCACGGCCCGCCACCCGAGGGGGGTTGTTGCTCCAAGTGGGGGGCTGGATTGGACTTTTGACGATTTTTTGCAACTTTCACCGTTCTCAATGGGCTTGCTGGCAGATAGGTTTTGATGTGAATTACGGACGCACATCCGGCATCCACATCTGCCTGTTATTCAACAATCCTGTTTTCATCCCGAACGACTCCCGCAGTTCCGCAACCAGGGGCGCGTGCTCGCGAGTGTATCGGGAATCATTCCATTTGGGGGAGTGATGCTTCGCACACGTCGTGGTTTTACCCTTGTCGAACTGCTGGTGGTGATCGCGATCATCGGCATTCTGATTGCCATGCTGTTGCCGGCCATTAACGCCGCGCGGGAATCGGCCCGCCGCACCCAGTGCAGCAACAATCTCAAACAGATGGGCACCGCCCTGATGGTGCACGCCGACCGGAACAGCGAGTTTTTGCCCGTCGGCTGCGCCGATGGGGCCAAACACGGTCTGTTTTCGCTGCTGCTTCCCTACCTGGAGAAGCAAAGCCTGACCGACACCATGGATATGAACGGCATTGCCGGCGACCAGCCGCATCGCAATGTGATCATCTCGGAATACTTGTGTCCCAGCTATCCGCACCCGGTGCTGATCACCAACGGCGCGGCTAGCTACGAGAACGGCGCCATGACCACCTATCAGGGGATGGGGGGCGCGAACAACGGCGGCAGTTTCTCGCCGACCACCAGCAGCTATGGCGATATCCCCAACAACGGCGCCTTCCGCTTTGCCAAGGCCCGCTCGCTGGGGCAAATGACCGATGGCACGAGCAACAGCATCATGATCGGCGAGTTTGTCCATCTTGACTTCGCCGCCGGCGCCTACGATCAGCCGCCAGGCAATGTGCGGCCCTGGATCCTGGGCGACAACGGCTCCAAGGGCGCCTACGCGCTCAAAGTGGCGCAGTACCCGCCCAAGGCCAAGGTGAATCGGGCGGCCGATGGCATCCCCTTCAATCACCTCCCCTTTGGCAGCTTCCACCCCAACGGCACCCTGTTCCTCTTCGGAGATACCAGCGTGCGGTTGGCCCCAGACCATACCAATTTCTCGGCCTATCAGGCCCTGGCGACTTGCATGGGAGGTGAACCCAATGCGCAGCTCGACTAAGCTGCTGTTGTGGCTGTGCCTGCCGCTCGCCGCCACGTTGGGCTGCGGAGACGACCGCGCCACCGTGGAAGGCAAGGTGTTGCTGGACGGCCAGCCCCTTCCCTACGGCAGCGTGATGTTTCAGCCGCCCCACGGCCAGCCGGCTCGGGCCGATATTCGCCCCGACGGCACCTTCACCTTGCAAAGCCCCGAGGGTGAAGAAGGCACGCCCGTCGGCCTGAACCGGGTGCGCGTGAGCAGCTACACCACCCAAGACCCTCAAACCCAAGCCGAGGCCAAAAAGTTCGATCAGGAACTCCCCTTGGGCAAGTCCCTCATCCCCAAGCAGTACACCGATTTCGCCACCAGTGGCATCACCGTGGACGTTAAGCCCAACATGGCCCCCGTCGAATTGAATCTGAACAGCAAGCCGCAGGCTCCGTAGCGATCGTTATGGCAGCGGCGCAATTTCCGTGGTCGGCAGTTGCAGCGTGAACTGCGTCCCTTTGCCTGGCTCGCTCTGCACAAAAATCCGGCCGCCGTGCGCTTCCAGGATCTTGCGCGTGGTGGGGAGCCCCAGCCCGGTGCCGCCCCCCTTGGTGGAAAAAAACGCCTCGAAAATGTGCGACAACGTCTCGGCATTCATGCCGCGGCCAGTGTCGATCAAATCCACCGCCAGGCCCTCCGGCACGCGCCGCGTGCGCACTTCGATGGTGCCGCCCTCGGGCATCGCCTGCTGCGCGTTCAAAATCAAATTCAGCACGGCGCTGCGAATTTGCTCCCGATCAATCAGCACCAGCGGCAAATTGGGATCGAGCAGCCGGACAATTTCGATGTTCGCCTCGCTGGCCTGCGGGGCGAAGAAATCCAGCACCTCTTCCAACAACCGGTTGATATTCACGGCCTCGCGCCGTAGCGGCCGCGGCCGGGCAAAACCCAAGAAGTCGTTGAGCAGACCGGTTAGCCGCGTGCATTCCTTCTGCACCCGCGCAATCCGCTCCAAAGCCCTCCGCTCCCGAGGCGTGGTCGCTTCGCTGAAATCTTCGGCCAACAGCTCGATGTTCAAACTGATGGTCGAAAGCGGGTTCTTGATTTCGTGAGCCAGGCCGCCCGCAAGCACCGCGATCTCGGTGTATTGAGCCCGAAGTTGGTCTTCACTGGGAGAGGACATAAAACGAACAGACTCTTGCCGGAAAGAATTTGCCGGTGACGAAAACGACCATGCCCAGCAGAGTCTGGGCATGGTCGTCTGGTTTTTTTCCGATTGCTAACGAATCCGCGGGAGCGTCGCGAGGTTGCCGTTATTCGGCAGCACTGTCGCCAGCGCCTTCCGCGGCTTCGGTGGCGTTATCTTCGGTCGCTCCGCCCGCGGGCTGGCCGTTGCCGGCCGCTTCTTCGAGCTCGCGCTTGGCCACGCGGTGGCTGAGCTTCACGCGATTCTGCTCGTCGATGGCGATCACTTTCACGGCCAGGGGGTCACCCACCTTGCAGATGTCGTTCACGCTCTTCACAAAGCCGTCGGAAAGCTCGCTGATATGGCACAAGCCGTCTTTGCCCGGCAGGATTTCGACAAACGCGCCGAAATCTTTGATGCTGGTCACGCGGCCATGATAGATGCGACCCACCTGCACCGAAGCGGTCATGGCTTCGACCTGTTCCAAAGCCCTCTGCGCGCCCTCGGCGTTGTCGCTGGCAATGGTCACGGTGCCGTCGTCGTCCACGTCGATGGTCACGCCGCAGGTTTCTTGAATGCTGCGGATCATCTTGCCGCCGGGACCGATCAGCAGGCCGATCTTTTCCGGATGGATATGGGTTTGCAGCAACCGCGGAGCAAAGCTGGAAATCTCCGCGTTGGGCCGCGGAATGGCCGACAGCATTTTCCGCAGAATTTCAATCCGGGCTTCGCGCGATTGATCGAGCGTGGCCGCGATGATTTCTTCGCTGATGCCGTCGATCTTGAGATCGAGCTGGATGCCGGTGATGCCGCGCTGGGTGCCGGCCACCTTGAAATCCATGTCGCCAAAGTGGTCTTCGTCGCCAATGATGTCGGTGAGCAGCATCCACTTGTCGTCCGACTCTTTCACCAGGCCCACGGAAATTCCGGCGACCGGGTTGCTGATCGGCACGCCGGCCGCCATCAACCCCAGCGTGGCGCCGCAAACCGAAGCCATGCTGCTGGAACCGTTGGATTCCATGATGTCGGAAATGACCCGGATGGTGTAGGGGAAGGTGTCGGGGTCGGGCAGCACCGACTTCACGCTCCGTTCGGCCAAGGCCCCGTGGCCAAATTCGCGGCGGCCGGGACCCCGGATCGGGCGGCACTCGCCCACCGAGAACGAGGGGAAGTAATAGTCCAGCATGAACTTCTTGCTGTACTCTTCCAGCAGACCGTCCACCCGCTGCTCATCGCGGCCGGTGCCCAAGGTCACGGTGATGAGCGCCTGGGTTTCGCCACGTTGGAAAATGGCCGAACCATGCACGCGGGGGAGCACGTCCACCTCGCACTCAATGGCTCGCAAGGTTTTGCCGTCGCGGCCGTCGGGGCGGGTGCCCGCCAGAATGAGGTCGCGAATCACCTTGGCTTCCAGGTCGTGCCAGCTCTTCTTGAAGGCCGCCACGTCCAGCGCGCCTTCGGCGGCCGGGTCGGGAATCAGCTCTTGCTGAACCCGATCGCGAAGCTGGCTGATCGCCTCCGCGCGCGCCTGCTTGCCGGGGGTTTGCTTCGTCTGCCGGAAAGCGTCGTAGTAACGCTCGCTGAGCAGGGCCAAAATGGGATCGGCCGGGGGCGCCTCGTACTGCGTTTTCTGCGGCTGGGCCTTCGCATATAGTTCGTTCTGCAGGTCGCACAGTTCGCGGACAATGCGGTGCGCTTCGCGAATGGCTTCGACCATTTCGGCCTCGGGCATTTCGCGGGCAAAGCCTTCGATCATCATCACCGACTTGTGATTGCCGGCAATCACCAGATCAAGATCGCTTTCCTCCAGATCGTCTTGCGAGGGGAAAGGGATCAACTTGCCGTCCACGCGTCCCAGCCGCACGGCCGCCATCGGGCCGGCAAACGGAGTCGGCGACAGTCCCAGGCTGGCCGCCGCGGCGTTGATCGCCAACACGTCGCCATCTTGCTGGCGATCGCTGGCCAGCACCATGCACTGCACCTGGACTTCGTCGCGGAACCACTCGGGAAACAGCGGCCGCAGGGGGCGATCGATCAGCCGGGAACTGAGCACCTCTTTAAGGGTGGGCCGGCCTTCGCGCTTGAGAAATCCACCCGGGAACTTGCCCGCCGCGGCCGAACGCTCGCGATAATCGCACGTCAGGGGGAAGAAATCGATGCCAGGTCGGGCGGGGCCGGTGGCCGCGGCGGCAAACACCACCGTTTCACCGTATTGAACCAGGCAGCTTCCCGCCGCCTGTTTTGCCAACTGACCCGTCTCCATCGAAAAAGTGAGATCGCCGATCTGCTTTTCTACACGTACTTTCAAGGTCTTACATCCTGATGCTACCGCTCCCGACGAAAGTCCTCAAAACATGCATTTTTGGGCGAGGGGCACATCGCCACGGAGAGAAGAGGCAGCAACTTTGAACAACGTAGCCAGGCGACCACGCATGGGCCGCCTGACTGCTCCACCTGGTCGCCTGTCAGCAGATACCAGGGCAGTTTCCAACGAACCATGAAGTTCGACGGGCGATGTTCAAAGTCGGGATGACGCCGTCTTAACAGCGGAAAAGGGTGCAGGCCCACAAGAATATGCGCAACCCGCCACAGTCCAGCGGCGTATCGGCCAAGTCACCGCGATCCGCGGCCCACCGGCCCCACTGCCAGACCAGCCGGCAGAAATGACCCTGGGGAGCTTCAGACCGGGGAACCCTTGAGAAACACCGGGCCAGTAGCCGCGTTACTTACGCAACTCCAACCGACGAATGATTTCCAGGTAGCGGTTCGGAGTGACGCGCTTCAAGTAGTCGAGCAACCGGCGACGGCGGCTCACCATGGCCAACAACCCGCGGCGGCTGGCATAGTCCTTCTTGTGCGACTGCATGTGCTCGGTCAGACGATTGATTCTGGTCGTCAGAATCGCGACCTGGACCTCGGGCGAACCCGTGTCGCTGTCATCGCGCCGGTAATCCGTAATTAACTCGCTCTTTCGCTCTTTCGTTATCATCCGCGGCCGCAACCCTCTCCACGTTAGACGATCCCGCGCCTTTCCGCAGGGATGTGACACTCACCTGGAATGACCAGGACGTTCCTTCGGGAACTTGCCACGACACAACATAACCAAAATTCAGAAGCCTATAGTCTAGCGATCGAAAAAGGGCATGCAATGGGCAAAGATTGGGGATTCGCGGATTCGATATCTCGGACCCACCCATCGCCGCCGCCAAAATCGCTCACCCCCGACCCCTCTCCCCGGAAATACCAGGGAGAGGGGAGCAAAGGGGTTCGCAATGACTCGGATTCGCTCCCACGGCCAAACCGTCGGTACTGCCAGCAACGCCAGCGGCATGGGCGCCCTGTCGAGTCACTGCCCCGGCCGATCCGCCTGGCATGTCGCGGTCTTTGGGTAGTCGCGTCGCCGGCCGTTCCCAATTGCGATCGACCAAACCGCACCAGAACAATTGCCAGATCGCCTTCCAAGCGTCGCGAGGACCGATCTTCTTCCCCTCCTTCCAACTGCGATGGGCGTAACCGATCGGCACTTCGCAAATCCGTGCCCCCGCCTGAGCCAGCCGGCAAGTTAGTTCGGGCTCGATGGTGAACGTGCGGCTCCGTAGCGACAACCGCTGGAGCACGTCGGCGCGGACCATCTTGTAGCACGTTTCCATGTCGGTCAGCTCCAAACCGGCCACGGTGTTGGTGGCCGAGGTGAGCGTGTGATTGACCACCCAGTGCCACCAAGGGCTCGTCCAGTCGCCCCCGCGGGGAAATCGCGTGCCAAACGCGGCGTCGGCCTCGCCCGCCAGCAAGGGCTCAAGCAAGGCCGGCAAATCGGCCGGGTTGTATTCCAGGTCGGCGTCTTGAACCACCGCCACGTCGCCCGTCATGCGCTTGATCGCCGTGCGCACGGCCGCCCCTTTTCCTAGATTGCGCCGATGCTGCAATGCCCGCAAACGTGGCTCCAGTTCCTCCAGTCTTTGCAATACGCGCCAACTGCCATCGCTCGATCCGTCGTCAACCGCCAGAATTTCTAACTCCAGGGGGAGTTTCACGTCCAAAAGTCGCGCCAGGATGGTATCGAGTGTATGTTCTTCATTGAACACGGGAATCAGCACGCTCAATCGGCGCAGCCGTCTCGCCCCGCCGGCACAAGACGATTCGGCGTTGATCATGAACAGAATCCTTCCACCAAGATGTGGCTGTTGCCCCCGGGCGCCCAGGGGAACCCCGGTTCCGCGGCGCGCCTTTGCGAACAAACGAATTCGACGTTGATCACGCGGCAACGCGACGACGCTTTACAGTTCTACCAGCTTTCTTCATACTACTCAGCCGATTTCGAATCGGCGGGGGTGCGGAAGCGGAAGGAGCAGGCACGCGATGCAGCGATTGTCGGTCAATGAGATCACCACGTTTCGGTGGTCGTTTGAAGAAGACGTCGCCCAATACGCGGCCGCCGGCTTTACCGCTATCGGCGTGTGGCGGCAAAAACTCTCCGACTACGGCGTCGATCGAGCCGTGGAACTGCTCCGCCAACACCGCCTGACCGTTTCCAACTTTTGTTGGGCTGGCGGATTCACCGGCAGCGATGGCCGCACCTTTCGCGAAAGCATGGGCGACGCCATCGAGGCCATCCAAACCGCCGGACGCCTCCGAGCCAAATGCCTGGTGGTTTACACCGGCGCCCGCGCGGGGCACACCTCCAACCACGCCCGCCGCCTCATCCACACCGCCCTCAGCGAGCTGCTCCCCATTGCCGAAGAATTTGGCGTGGACCTGGCGCTCGAACCCATGCACCCCGGCTGCGCAAGCGACTGGACCTTTCTGACCACCCTCGAAGACACCCTCGCCATTCTCGACGGCATTCCCAGCCCTCATATCAAACTGGTGTTCGATACCTACCACTTGGGCTTCCATCCGTGCGCCATCGACCAGATTGAAAAGATCGTGGATCGCGTGGCGGTGGTTCACCTGGGCGACGGCAAAGCGCCCCCCCAAAGCGAACAAAACCGCTGCCCGCTGGGCGAAGGCGAAATCCCCCTGGCCGAAATCGTGAAGCGGTTCTTGGCCGCCGGCTACCAGGGCTACTTCGATATTGAACTGATCGGCGAAGAACTGGAAAACGACAATTACCGGGAACTGCTCGCCAAGTCGAAACGGGCCGCAACGCGGCTGATCGCTGGCTACGCCGACTAAGCCCACCCGCAACCAGCCCGCCCTCGCGGGTCACGGCTCAGCCTTGGCAAAGAATATCGAAGAGCTTGCCGCATTTTTTGCTTAGAACCAGCGCAACCGCCGCGAAGTTCATGGTCGGACCCACGTTGTGCCCCGGCCCATGCACAGCGGGTCAGGCTTCGCGGCCGAGTGCAAGCGGGCCTAAGCGAGCCTATCCAATTATTCCCTCGCCCCTCGCGGGAGAGGGAGTCATTGGATAGGCTCTAAGGTAATCGCTCCGCCCAGCGCCGCTCTGGCCGCTTGATTTGCGTCCGGCCTTTTACTGTCCATTTGATGAGCGATAAGCCATGTTGATTCGCGTTGGTTGCGATATTGCGTTCACTTTTCCCGAGCCCACCGCGCTGATTTTGATGCTCAGTTTGCATCCTTCGCGGGCTCCCACGGTTCGCCAGTGGGAGAACCTGCGAACGGAGCCGCTGGTGCCTATTTCGCAGTACTACGACATGTATGGCAACTATTGCGGCCGCGCGGTGGTGCCCGCGGGGCATGTGAGATTCCTGAATAGTGCCGTGGTTACCGATAGCGGGTTGCCCGACCTGCAGGCGTGGGACGCCCAGCAGGTGAACGTGCAAGATTTGCCGCAAGACGTGCTGCACTACCTGTTGGCCAGTCGCTACTGCGAGGTGGATAGCGAGCTGAAGGACATCGCCTGGGCTACATTTGCTGGCACCCAGGCAGGCTGGCCGCGGGTGCAAGCCGTGTGTGATTTTGTGCATCGGCATATTCGGTTTGACTACCAGCAGGCGCGGTCCAACCGCACGGCTCTCGGGGCCTATCGCGACCGGACTGGCGTGTGCCGCGACTACATGCACCTGGCGATTACCTTTTGCCGGTGTTTGAATGTGCCTGCTCGCTACTGCACGGGCTACCTGGGCGATATCGGCGTGCCGCGCGCGGCCGCGCCGATGGATTTTAGCGCCTGGTTCGAGGTGTTTTTGGGAGGGCAATGGTATGCCTTCGATGCCAGGAATAACACGCCGCGGATTGGCCGGGTGCTGATGGCGCGGGGACGCGACGCGGCCGATGTGGCCATCACCACCACGTTTGGCGTGAACCAGCTGCAGTCGTTCCAGGTGTGGACGGAAGAAATACCCGAAGGGTGACGGCCGGCGACGGGTGCTTCGCTGGGGCGGAGGACCTTTCGCCCGTGTCTGGGAAGCAACCGGCAATCACGCTGCCACTTATCACCATGAACGCGCCGCTATTGCGGCGGCGAAACGCCCAGCGAAGCCGCGAAGTCGGTCAGGGCTTTCCAGTTGCCATCGTCCATGGGGATACCTTGGGCGGTGCGCTGGGCCAGGGCTCGTTGTTCGGGATCGCCCGGCAACAGGATCTCGTTCACGCCGTCGATGCGAGGGCAACCTCGGACAAAGCTTTCCAGGCCGGCCACTTCCTGGGTGAAATGGTCCTGGCCGCCGCCCAATTGGGCCGTGTCGAAGACCTGCATGAATATGCAATTACCATTCTGATTGATGGGCACCTCGCGAATGCACACGCCGCCGGAGAGCGCGCCGGCGAAGATCTCGACCATGAGCCCCAGGCCAAAGCCCTTGTAGGCTTGGTCGCCGCCCATGGGTCGGATGGTGCCGGGCGGAGTTCCGTAGAGGGAGTTGGGGTCGGTGGTGGGCTGGCCTTCGCTGTCGAGCAGCCAGCCTTCGGGGCATGGCTGGCCGGCGATTTTTTTGACGCGGACCTTGCCTTCGGCGGTGGCGCTGGTGCCAAAGTCGAGCAGCAGGGTGTGGTCGCCCGAAGGGACGCCGATGGCGAGCGGATTGGTGCCGAGCCGGGGCGCTTTTCCGCCGGGCGGGGCCACGCGGCGGGAGTGACCGTGGGTGTTGACCATGACCATCGAAACCATGCCGGCGTCGGCCGCCATTTCGCAGTATTCGCCCAACCGGCCGGAATGGCTGCAATGGATGAGGGTGCCAACGCAGACGCCGGTTTCCTTGGCCTTTTCGATCATGCGCCGCATGAGCCGCTGGGCCTGGGTTTGGCCGAAGCCCCAGCCGCCATCGACGCTAATAATGGAGGGCGTTTCGTTGATCACCGTGAAAGGAGCCCCGGCGACGACTTCGCCCTTGGCGAGGGTTTCGAGATAGTAGGGAATCCGCATGACGCCATGGGAATCGTGGCCGCGGAGGTTGGCGTTGACGAGGCTCTCGCCGACCAGCGCCGCCTCCTCGGAACCCACGCCGCCGGCCGCGAGCAATTGAGTGGCAAAGTCTTTCAAGACCTCGGGCGCAAGGCTAGGCATCGCAGGAAATCCTCGGGGGCAACGGTGTTCGTTCAATCGCTCGACTACATTCGGCTCCAGATTCTGCTACGGTAACACCGCGTGAACGGCCGGGCAACTCGGCAGAGCCAACGCGATTGGTGTAGCCGGGTTGCGTTCAGGCACGGTAAACTACCACCCCCCTGATGCAAGTTCGGCCCGCAGGAGCGTGGGATTAGGTCATGGAGTTTTCGCTACACCGCGCTCTGAAGGAGCATTACGCCGGTCCCGACGCCCTGACCGAGGTGCCGCTGGCCGGGTATCGCGTGGACGCGGTGCGCCCCAACCTGTTGATCGAAATCCAGCACGGCTCGCTGGGGGCCATTCGCCAGAAAATTGCTCGGCTGGTGGAATCGCACAACGTGCTGGTGGTGAAGCCGGTGGTGATGCGAAAAACATTGGTGCAGCAAACGCGGCGCGGTGGCGACGTGCGGTCGCGGCGGCTCAGCCCTAAGCGGGGGCAACTCTGCGACGTCTTTCAGGACCTGGTTCACTTCACGCAGGTGTTCCCGCATCCGCGGTTGACGCTGGAAGTGGCGCTGGTGGAAGTCGAGGAATGGCGTTACCCGGGCCATGGTCGGCGGCGGCGCCGGCGGGTGAACGACTTCCAGGTGGAAGACCAACGCCTGGTGCAAATCCATCAAACGCACGTTGTGCGGCAGGCGGCCGACTTGCTCACGTTGCTGGGCGCGCCGCTGCCCGCCACGTTTCATACCGGCGAACTGGCCGAACTGCTGAACATTCCCCGCTGGCTGGCGCAGAAGGTGGCCTACTGCCTGCGGGAAGCGGGGGCGGTCGAAGCGGTTGGCAAGCAGGGCAACGCCTGGGTGTACCGGTTGCCCAAGCGGCGGCGGAAACGCGTGGCTTAGCGAGGGGCACTCCGACTTTGCGACATGGCGTTGTATCGCAGGCCTTGGCGCGCTGGTTATCATGAACCGGCTGTGGCTGCCTGGCGCCTTGGCCCCGCGCCCGGTCGGAAACAGCCACTGCCTTCTGCCCGAACGAGTCGCCTCCGAGGTAGTGTTCTTGCGAGAATTGCTCATGAAACTGTTTTCCTTGATCGCGGCGTGTTTCGTCTTTCTCGGCTGCATTTGCCTGACGATGTGCCAGGCGGCGGAGCCCCCGGAGGGCGATTTCACCACCACCGTGCGGCAGATTACCTTTGGCCCTCGGCATCACTTCTTTGGTTACTTTGGCCACGTGCGCACGATTCCTTGGAACGCGAGTGGGCGCTACCTGCTGGCTCTGCGGAGCGGGTTTCAAGACCGCATGCCCCGGCCGGGCGAAGCGGCGGAGATTGTGCTGCTTGATACGCAAAAAAACTATGCCGCCACCGTGGTCGACCGCACCCGCGCGTGGAACTTTCAGCAAGGGACGATGCTTTATTGGAACCCGCAAGCGCCGGAAACCCAGTTCTTTTTCAACGATCGCGACCCGCGCACGAACGAAGTGTTTTGTGTGCTGTTCGATATCTCGAAGGGTGAGGGCGGCCAACGGATTGCCGAGTATCGCTACGAAGATACGGCGATTGGCAATGGCGGCGTGGCCCAGCGGGGCGGCTGGTTCCTGGGCATCAATTATGGACGCTTGGCGCGACTGCGGCCGGTGACGGGCTACCCCGGTGCCCACGACTGGACGGTGGACCAACCGCGCAATCCGGCCAACGATGGCATTTTCAAAGTGAATGTGAAAACGAAGGAAAAGCAGTTGCTGGTTTCGTTCCAGCAATTGGCCGAAGTGTTGCGCGCGCGGTATGCCGACGTGGACGAACGAGAGCTGTTCATCAATCACACACTGTGGAGCCGGAGCGACCGGCGGATCTTTTTCTTTGTGCGAGCCGACTTCAACGATCGCCCTAGGCAGATCAATGTTCCCTTTACCATGGCGGCCGATGGCAGCGATTTGCGGCCGCTGGCGCTGCACATTGGAGGGCACCCCGAGTGGGAATCGGATCGCCGCTTGATTGGCGACCATGACAGGCAGCAAGTGTTGTTCGACGTGGAGGAGCAGAAGATCGTGGGCACGCTGGGCAAGCCGGGCACGTTCCCCAGCCCCGGCGGCGATATCGCGCTTTCGCCGACGGGCGAATGGTTTGTGAACGGGCACGGCAGCCAGGGTAAGAACTATTACACCATCTTGCGGCGGGCGGATCGGGCGGTTGCTCGCACGATCGGTTTTGACCAAGGGGGGTATTCGGGGGAGTTGCGGATTGACCCTTCGCCCAATTGGAATCGCGATGGCACCCAGCTGCTGGTGGTGGCGATCGACGAGCAGAAGACCCGGCAGATGTATTTGATTACCATTGGGCCCCCAGCGCAATAAAACACTGTCATGACTTCTATCGCAGCTTCTCAAGGACAGGGCGAATTGTTCGCCGACCCCAGCAGCGACCGCTTGCGCGACGCGTTTCGCGGCAAGCCGCGGGGGATGGTCAATAAGGTAACCAGCGTGGCCGAGGCGGTTTCGCGGCTGGTGGCCGATGGCGACTATTTGGCCAGCGGCGGTTTTGGCGGCGATCGCATATCGACGGCCGCGCTGCATGAGATTGTGCGGCAGAAAAAGCAGAATCTGTCGTTCGCCGGCCATACGGCCACGCACGACTTTCAAATTTTGTGTGCCGGCAATCAAACGGGCCAGGGGCAATTGCTGAGCAAGGTGGACGTGGCGTATGTGGTGGGGCTGGAAGCCCGAGGGCTGTCGCCGCATGCGCGGCGGGTGATGGAGTCGGGCGAGGTGGCCGCGACCGAATGGTCGAACTATGCGTTGGCGGTGCGATTTCGCGCGGCGGCGATGGGCGTGCCGTTTTTGCCAGCTCGGGTGATGCTGGGGACCGACACGTTCCAGCGGAGCGCTGCCCGCACGGTGGTTTGCCCTTTCACGGGGCAAACGCTGATCGCCCTGCCGGCGTTGTCGCCCGACGTGGCGGTGATTCACGTTCATGAATGCGACCCTTTCGGCAACTGCCGGCTGAGGGGAACGAGCGTGGCCGATCCGGACGTGGCCCGCGCGGCCAAGAAAGTCATTATCACTTGCGAACGGTTGATCCCCGAGGAGGAGACCCGCCGCGACCCCACGCAAACGGTGATTCCCTTTTTCTGCGTGGACGCGGTGTGCGAGGTTCCCTATGGCAGCTTTCCGGCGAATATGCCCTATGAGTATTTTTCGGACGAACAGCATTTGAAAGGCTGGATGACGGCCGAGCGCGACGCTGACAGTTATGCGGAGTTTTTGGAGCGCTATATTTTTGGCGTGCAAGACTTTCATGAGTATTTGGAGCGGTGTGGCGGCACGCGGCGGCTACAGACGCTGCGGCGAGAGGAGATTTTTCCCGCACAGTGAAGGGGGCTTTTGTAGGTTGGGGATCGTCTTTAATTTTTTAGGGGCTGACATCTCTCCCGCCATGCAGTTCGCTTCCAAGCCGATGTTGATTGCAGAGTCGTATCCGTTGCCACTGGATTCCCGCCCCCGTCTTCACGAGGGCAGGCTCTGCGCGGGAATGACGAAAGGTTGGGATGTTGCTAAATTCTCGACCCTAATCCCAGGTTTCGCATAGTTCGCTCCTTATGATTTCGCGTTTCCAATGCGGCTCGTGGATGGGCCAGGCGGTGATGGACCAGCGGCCGGCAGTTTGGAGCTGGGTCTGGCCCGAGACGTGGCATTGTTTGCCGAGCGCGCGTTCTTCTGGGAGCCAGGGCGGCATGCGGCCGCGGAGGTTGCTCCGTCGCCAAAGCAGCTTTCCCTGGTCGAACACCGCGATGACCAGGTGCGGGATCAGGTCGAGCATCCGCCGGGCGATCAACTCGTGGCTGGCCGTGCTAAAGCGGGTTTTGAGCTCCCCCAGATCGCCGTCGCAGGATTGATAAGCATCGCGGAATGCCGCGCTGGGCAGCAGGATTCTCGAAGCGAGCAGGTTCGCCACATGCTCGCGCAGCTCGGTGGTTTCGCCCGCATCGAGACTCAGCTTTGCGAAGACGCGGTGACAGATTTGTTCACCAATCTCATGCGCTACCGCCCAATGACGCCGTTCGGGGCGAGGATCATCGCGGAGCAGGATGACCGATTGGGAGCTAGCGCGGGTGGCGCGCAGCGGGCGGGGGCTGGCGCGCGACGCATGGCCGGGCATGGTGATGCAGCGTGCCCTGCCTGCTTGACGATTGTCGAGCGCCACCACCATGCCGAGCCGCGAGGCGATCAACACCGGATCGATGGGCGGTTGAGTTACTGCCGACGCGGCGAGGACCTCCTTGGCCGTTTCATCGAGGACTGCCGTCCATTCCTCGGATGGAATCTCGGGCCACATGCGAGCTGTTCCGTTGGAGAGGTGTTTAATGAACATGTGTATACTATCATGCTAGCATCGATTTGCCAATGGATATTTTTGGGACTGATCCCTAAAAACTGAGGGGGGTGGCCGCTCGCGCTTGGGCAAACGTCGGTACTGAAGCGAAACCATCGTTTCGATTGTGTCCGCGGTTCAAGCGGCCCTCCTTCGTGTTCTGGTTCCCCGCCGGCGCGGGGATGACGACTTATTGCTTCGCTAATTCATTTGGAATGTTGAGTTCGAGTTGCTGCCCGCCTTGCACGTTGCGCACGACGGTGACCGCGCCGGCGGGGCTGGTCAGGCGGAGATCGACGGCCGAGTGTTTTCCCAGGCCGACGTGGACGGGGGTGCCGTCGGGATGGGCTTTTTCAGAGTGGAGGGGGCGGGCGTTTTTGGTTTCGATTTGGCCCGGGGCGAAAACCTCGATCACCGTGCCGACGGCGTAGGGGTTGGGCGCGGCCAGGCGGGGAGATAGCTGGAGATAGTTGCCGGACTGCTCGGTGCGATTAAGGAAGATGGTGATCTCCTTACCGCGTTCTTTGCCGGCCCCGCCGATGGCCAGATCGAGGCGACCGTCGTGGTCGAAGTCGGCGATGACGATGGGGTTGGCATCCCAGCCGGAGGTGCTAAGCACTTGGGCGAAGCGGCCTTCGCCGCGATTTTCGAACACGGCTTCTTGGCCGAGGCGGGGGTTGGAGAGCACCAGGTCGGGGTCGCCGTCGTTATCCAGGTCCACTTTCCAAGCCCTAATGAGGTAAGGGCCGCGGCGGGTGAGGAAGTTGGAGAGCTCGCCCGGTTGCCGCTGGAATTTTCCCGACGCGTCTTGCAGATAGAGCCCGCCGGTTTCTTTTTCGACAAGCAACAGGTCGGTGCGGCCGTCGCCGGTGAGGTCTTGGATGAGAATGGGGGCCGCATTGCCGGGGAGGCCTAAAGCTTCGGTTCTGTCGGCCAGGTTGTCGTCTTCACTTCGCAGCAGGTAGCGGCCCAGGTAATCGCCGCCGTAGCTGCCTTCGCCGCGAATGACCAGGTCGGGGCGACCGTCGGCGTTGAGATCGATGGGCCGCGGATCGTAGCCGAGCGAGTCGTAGCCGACGATGTCGTGGGCCAGATATTCCCAGCGAAGGAAGCGATTATTGGGGCGTTTGGCCACGGCTGCCAGTTCGCTGGTTAAATCGGCAGGAATGTTGCTGGGGACCGGAAAACGGAGCGACTTGTCGTGCTGGAACGAGCGCTCTTGCGGCAGGTAGAACCATTGCCCTTTGTACCCTGCGTCGAGGTCGAGGTAGCCATCGCCGTTGAGGTCGATCACTTCGCGGGGGTGGGCGATGTTGAAGAAAGGTTTGCTGGTGGGAGTGAACTGCTTGCCTGCCTGATTCCAGGCCGAAGGGGGCCGGGATTCGTCGGAGAAGCCCGCGATGTCAAAGAAGCCGTCGCCGTCGAAATCCCAGATCCACGGGCGATCGTCGGCGCCGGGCAGGTCGCGGTTGTCGAGCCCTAGCTCGGGCGTGGCGTTGATAAAGCGGTGTTCGCCGGACTCTTTGAACAGCGATTTGAGGATGATGGAGTGCGGCGTGCCGTGATGGCTGGCGAGCAGGTCGAGGTCGCCATCGCCGTCGTAATCGAAGGCGCGCAATCCCCAGGGCCACCAACCGTGACTTTTGCCAGGCCCTCCCTGGCGATCCATTTCCACCTGATACCAGTGATCGAAGATGGCGCGGATGCCGGTTTGGTCCGCGGAGAGGGTTTGGAATTGGATGTCGTCTGCCTGGGCGCCGCAGGGCAAGATCAGCAGCATTGCCAACCAGGCTGAATGGATAAGGGTTGGATTCCGAGAGCCAGCGGCGTTGGGCAGCATGTTAGTTAACCCTTTGCAAGAGAACCGAAACTATGCCCGCTACATTGATCCTTGCTCGCATCGTCCCCTAGCTCCGGCGATGCGATCCATCAATTGGGAATAAAGAGTATAGCTCGCAACCTAAGAGTGGTGGTAATCTCGTTTCAGCAGCGACGACACTTTGCCGCTCGTTACGGCGATTGGGGCCGTGACGGTGGAGGAGTTCTCAGCACTCCGGCAACGACAAGATAAACTGCTGGGAGAAAACATTGATGATCGAACAAGAACTGCTGTTGCCCAAGTGCTTTTATGGCACTGGCAAGGATACGCGCGCGGCGTGGAAGGCGATGGTGCGCAAAGGGGGCACGGATATCTCCAAGTGGAAAGAGGTTCTCGACGGCGTGGAGTTGATACCCTTTGCCGATCACCCAGGGCCGATCGTTGTTCGCAATGATTTGCGATTGTGGCTGACGAATGACAGCGTTTGGCAATTGAATTGGATTGCCGAACTTTGGCCGAATGAGCATTCCAAACCACCGCTGAATTGGGAGCGGCAGCTTGAGCTGGCGCTGGAGGGGATGCAGCGGCTCTGGTTTACGATTGGGATGCTTTCCCCGGTCTTCAGGAACTTTGGGTTTTTTTTGCTGGATAAGGCCGAGATTCTTTATCCCTGGCTGGACCGATACGTCTACTGGCTGCCGGAACTTGACGAGCTCGTAGCGAGATTCTTCGATGCAGAAAAGCATACGGGGCTTTGGGAATACGAGGGCTGCCAATCGCTCTCCATTATCGTTCTTGTCGCCTTCTTTTGTGGTTTGGCGCCTGAATCACTTGCGACTTCATGCGATGATATTCCGCAAGGAACATTGGCCTCGACTTTGCTCAGTCACAAGGCGATTGAACCCTACGAGGGCCGGTATCGGGCTGTGAGAAAGTGAATCAAGTGGTCGCAGATTCTGTCGCAGCGGATGTTAATTTCAGAGTCGTTTCCGCTGCAGCTGGATTCCCGCCCCCCGTCTTCACGAGGGCAGGCTTCGCGGGAATGACGGGTTTGCAAGTTGTGATGATCCGAGCAGGGCTTGGAATTATTCAAATTCGTTGCACGCTCGTGCCGCTGCCGCGGCGGATCAGGCGGCGCATTTCTAGTACGCTGAGGGTGGCCAGGACCTGGTGGACGGGGAGGCCGCTTTTGGTGATGACCGTATCTACCGAAGTGGCCGTGCCGTCGATGGCTTGCAACACCTGTTGCTCTTGGGCGTTGAGCAGCAGTTCGGCCGGGTGGCGGACGACTTCGCCGGTCGGTTGCACGCTGGGTTCGACCAGGGGGCCGAGCTCGTCGAGGATGTCTTGCACGGTTTCCACCAGGCGAGCGCCGTCGCGGATCAGGCGGTGGCAGCCTTGGGCAACGGGGTTGTCTGCCTGACCGGGCACGGCAAAGACTTCGCGGCCCTGCTCCATGGCATGGCGGGCCGTGATCAGGGCGCCGCTGCCGAGAGCGCCTTCCACAACCACCGTGCCGAGCGAAAGTGCGGAGATGATGCGATTGCGCTGGGGGAACACGCCGGGGATGGGCGTGGCGCGGGGGTGGTATTCGCTGATCACCGCGCCCGATTGGGCCACGCGGCCGGCCAGTTGTTTGTGCTCCGGCGGGTAGATGTTGAGCACGCCGCTGCCGAGGATGGCCAGCGTGCGTCCGCCGGCTTCGAGCGCGCCTTGGTGGGCGGCGGCGTCGATGCCGCGGGCCAGGCCGCTGACCACGGTGAAGCCAGCGCGGGCCAGGCCGGCGCCAAGCCGTTCGGCCATCCGCAAACCGTACTGGGTGGCGTGACGGGTGCCGACGATGGCCACGGACACCGCGTCGCGCGGACTCAATTCGCCGCGGAGGAACAGCACGCCGGGCGGGTCATACGTTTCGCGGAGCAGGCGCGGGTAGGAGTCGTCGGCGTCGGTAAGGAGGGTGAGCCCATGCTGCTGGCAAAGCTCGAGCGTTTCGGCCACGGGCACTTGCTCGCGGGCTTGCAGAATGGTTTCACTGAGCTTGCGGCCAATGCCGGGCACGCCGCGAAGCCGCGCCCCGGTGGCGTCGAACATGGCGGTGGGCGTTCCGAAAGCATCGAGCAAGGCTTTGCGAAGCCGGGGGCCAACGCCGGGAAGCAGCGCCAGCCGCAGACGGTCGAACAGTTCGGGATCGTCGCTGGCCATGAGATTTGCCCCGGGCGGAATGGCGGGTTTCGCACGATGTGTTGGCAATCATAAGCAGCGAGCCGGGCCGACACAAACAAGCGGCCAAGAAGCGAGGGGGGACAGGCCAGAGGCCCACCCAGCGCCAGCCACGCTCTGATTCTGCCAGAATTAAGAAGGGAGTGGCCGCTCGGGGACTCGAACCCCGACGCCTTTCGGCACAAGATCCTAAGTCTTGCGTGTCTGCCAATTTCACCAAGCGGCCGGTGGGGGTAGTGCCTTAATAGGCTAAATCTACCCCATTTGGCGGCGGTGTGCTATCCCCGGCGGGGCGGCAATGGCAGGGTGGCGGGGTTCCGCGGGGGACGGAGAATCAGGGCGACTCGCGCAGCCGCGGCGGTTTGGCGATCATCCATCCGGAGGGTATGCACGGGGTGCATACCCTACCGCTGCTCGCGCAGCCGCGGGGAAATCGCCCGCCAGCAGGTGAGCGACCGCCAGCAAGCGCGTGGCGGATTCATCGGGCGAGATTGACCACACACGGCGAGCCGTTTCGGCGGCAGTCTGATAGTGTTGTTGGCGCAGCTCGCGCAGGGCTTGTTCGCGCAGGCAAGCGCGATGCTGCAGCAGGGCAGTATACAGGCTCAGGTCGCACTTGCAGCGGCGGCACTCGGCGCGCGCGGTTTGCCGCGCGCCGCAGGTAGGGCACTGAATGGCAAGTGGCGATTCAGCCGGCGGTGGCTGTTCCATAGGCGGCTGATGTTCCGCGGTTGTTGAGGGGGTAACCGGCTCAGGCGTCTTGCAGGTAGAACACCACTTCGTCCAGGGCGTCGGCCAGGTCGGCCACTTCGTCCAGGTCGTTGTTGGCGACGGCTTGCTCGAGTTTCACGATTAGCGATCTCATTTCTTCGGCGTCTTCAGCCGGGGCATTGGGGAGCAGGCGCTTTGCTCGGCTGATGCTTTGAAGCACCTCGGCAAACGGCGAATCCTCGGGCTGGCCCTCGGACGCGCTGGTGGCGGCGATTTCGCTGGCCTGGCCCGCGGGGGCGGCGTCGCCGAACATGTTTGCCAGGCGCTGGCGGGCTTCATCGCCATCGGCGGCGCGAAAGCGGGTGATGACATTATCGATGGTCACCTCTTTGCTGCGACCGGTAGTGCGTTCTTTGGCCGTGACCTTGAGAATGCCGTCGAGATTGAGGTCGAAGCGGACCAGGATTTCGTTGCCGACTTCGGCATTCTGGTCGAGCCCTTCCAGCAGGAAGCGGCCGATCGACTTGTTGAACGAGGCGTTTTGGTTTTCGCCCTGCAACACGTGAATTTCGACCCGCTCTTGGCCGTCGTACACGGTTCCAAAGACGTCGGAGCGGGTGGCTGGCAGGGGAGAGTTGCGATCGATGATGGGCGAGAAGCAATGGTCGGTTTCCACGCCGAACAAACGGCCCCGGCATTGAATGCCCAGCGTATGGGGCGTGATATCCACCAGCACGGGCCCCACATCGAGGCCGGCAATCAACCCTCCCTGCACGGCCGCCCCCAGGGCCACGCACAGATCGGGATCGATCTCGCGATGCAGTTCCTGGTGCAATTGTTGATGCAGCATGCCTTGCACCAGCGGCGTGCGGGTACTACCGCCCACGAGCACCACGCGATCGATCTGACTGGCGTTCAGGTTGGCGTCTTCGAGCGCCGCATCGACGCTTTTGAGGGTTTTTTGCAAGAGCGGCCGAATCAGTTCCTCGTACTCGTAGCGCGCCAGTTCGAGTTGCAGGCTAAGCGGCTGCCCTGCCTTTTCGGCGATGAACTCTTCGGCGATGGTGGTAACGGCATCGGTCGATAGCCGAATCTTGGCTTGTTCCACGGCCTGCAACAGCCGGCTGGCGGCGACGGGGATCTTTCGCAGATCGATCTCATGTTCGGCCAGGAATTTGTCGGCCACGTGGTTCAGCAGCAGCTGGTCGAAGTCGTCGCCACCCAGTTGGGTATCGCCGTGGCTGGAAAGCACCTCGATCACGCCGGCCTCGATTTGCACGATGGAAACATCGAACGTGCCGCCGCCCAGGTCGTACACCAGCAGCTTTTCGTTGCGAACCGAATGAGGCTCATAAACCAGCGAAGCCGCCGTGGGCTCGTTGATAATGCGAACGACTTCCAAGCCTGCCAGGCTGCCGGCCTCGCGGGTGGCTTCGCGCTGGTTGTCGTTGAAGAACGCCGGCACGGTGATCACGGCCTGCTTGAGCGGCTGGCCGTAGGCTTTTTCGGCTCGCTGGGCCAGGGTGCGGAGGATGATCGCCGAGACTTCTTGAGGCGACAGTTCCTGGTCGCCCAGGCGAACCTTGGTTTCTTGGCCCATCTGGCGTTTGATCGAGCGAACGGTGCGTTCGGGCGCCATGAGGGCCTGGTTGCGCGCCGCTTGCCCTACCAGCAGTTGGCCCGAGCTATCCATGCCCACCACCGACGGCAGAATGGCTTGCCCTTGCTCGTCTTTCAGCACGGTGGCCTGGCCGTCTTGCACGATCGCCACCACGCTATTGGTGGTACCAAGGTCGATGCCGAGCACAGGGTTCATGGTCCTACTCCTCAAGGATGTGAATGGGTGGAAAAGCGGGTTTGCCGCCCTGAAAGGATCGTTGGTTTGGTTTCTTGTTCGTTAACATCTCTGCAAGCTGCAAAGAACTTCAATGCCTCAGCGTCTGTTTGCGGTTTACCCGCGTTAAGTACGGTGACAAGCGAGGGGAGTGCCGGGAGCAATCCCCGTTATTCTTCGGCCAGGCTTTCCGGGCTCAAGGGATCGTTGGGCGTTTCCACGTTCCCCAGGTAGTTGACATTGGGGGAGCGCGTGGACGGCTCGTCGCTGCCGCTGGCAAAGAACGAGGCCGTTGTCTGGCGGCTGGCCACCGCGCGAACTTCGGCGAAGCGGATCACGCGAGCGCGCCAGGTGTAGCCGGGTCGAAGTTCGGCAGCGACCGTTTCGGGTTCGCCTTCCGCGGGATCGGCCAACTCGACCACGGTCATGCAGGCGGGATCGACGCGTTTGCCCAGGGTTTCCATCCGGCGGAGCCCGTGCTGCCGCAGTTGCTGGTTTAAGCGATCTTGAATAACGCGATAGCCTTGAGCCAGGCTGGCGAACCGTTCCCGCTGGATTTCGGCTGCCGCGTCGGCGGCAGACTGCGACAATTGCGCGGCCGCGCTGGACCCTATCAACCACCGCCGCCAGGCGGGCCATTGGCGAACCCGTTCTTCGATAGCCTGGCGAAGCGGTTCTTGGTTATCGTGAGACGGCTGGCGGGCCAGGGCATCGAACGCCTTGGCCCCGCGGCACAGTGCCTCATCGAGACCGGCCATCGCTTCCACCCAGGGCAACGCCGCTCGCAAGGCGCTCTCCTCCTCGCGGGCTTGCACCGTTTGAAACTGCCGCATGGCCGAGTCGAGGCCTTGCCGGGCCACTTGGATCGATTCCTCGAGCCCTCGGCTGCTTTTGGTTTGCAGCTTGAACTCGTGGCGCATGGCGGTCAAAGCTTCGACCACTTGCAGCAAACCCACGGCGGGTTGCGGTTGGGAAGTTAGCCAGGGCGCGGGGTCGGAGCCGACCGGTGCATCGGAGCCGACCGGTGAATCGAAGCCGGCCGGTGCGTCGAAGCCGGCCGGTGCGTCGGACGTGTCGCGCGGAAGCCGAGGATCCGCTTCGCTCTCGCCCAGGGCCTGGCATTCCTCGGCGGTTTGGGCCAGCCAAGCGCGAAATCGTTCTAACAGTTGCTCGTGATCCATAGCCTAGGCTCATGACTTCCGTGCTAGCGACATCAACACGTCGGTGGCGAGTCGCTGACCGCGAATGTTGGGCTGGAACGATTCCATCAAGCCCTCGAACGTGGCCACGGGAGCCGGGTCGAGCAAGCGCGATTGGAGGTTTACCAAGGGATCGCGAAGTTGTTCGTATGCCTCGCGTATTTGGCTGAAGCGTTCTGGGGCGCGCTCGGGCGAGAACTCGCGCACCAGGCTCAGATAGCGAGCCCGGATGGTTTCGCTGTCGGCCTGGGGAGTCAGCCCAAGAACTTCGTAGGGGTTGCTGGTCATGGGGCACGATCTCGACATGCTGCGATGGTTCAAATTGCGCGCGGCCACGGAGCCGCTCCGCTGTTTAGCGTTTACGGCGACCTTGGGGGCGTTCGTCTTCGCCTTCCGGCTTTAACCCTGAAAGGTCGCCGGCGACGATTGCCTTGACAATCTCCAGGGGACTCTTGCCCGTCATCTTCGCGATCTGTTCCACCTGGCGTTTCAGTTCCCTGGGCATGGTATCCAGCATCGCTTTCGCAATATCGGGATCTTCTTCCAGCATGGTCTTGATGTCCAACCCCTCCAGCGGCTGCATGTTGCCAGTAAAAGGAGGGGGGAGGGGCATGCCGAAAAACTCGCTCGCGTCGTCGTACTCGCCATCTTCGTATTTGTCATCGTCATCTTCGTACAGATCATCGTCGAAGTCGACGTCATCCATTATTGACGCGCCTCCCCAGCGTTGGCCCAGATTTTGCAACAGCGTGAGGGCTTTTTCGGCGCTGCTCACAATTTCGTTTTCGTGTGCCATGCCGGAACCTCGCGCCAGCTTCACGGCCTGTTTCATGTGCTTCATGGCCTGGTGAACATCGCAGCGCCAGGGCGGCACGTCCATGAGGATTTGGCCTGCCAGCAATTGAAAATGGGCGTGATCGGGGAATTCGTCGACGGCCTGGTTTACAAGCAATCGGTAGCGGTGAGACTGCTGGGGCAGGTCCCTCAAGCCCAGGCAAACGCTCAGCAGATCGTTCGCTTGCCAGTGGATGTCGGTATTGATGGCCCGATGCAGGTATTCAAAGAACAGCCGTTCTTGCGTGGCCCGACCCGTATAGTTCTTGCTCGCCTGGCGATAGACGGCAAAATAACTGGCCAGCAAACCGGCGGTTTGCGATTGTGGATCACGGCGGATGTCGGCCTTGTATTTGTCGCTAAACTCTTTTTTCAAGGCAGCTGGTAGCGAGTACCGCGCCGCCAACACCGTCATTTGCTGCCATACGGCCGTCGGTTCTTCCAGCGCCGCGACGGCCTCGGCCAGCGCGGCGCGGGCCGCCTTTTCATTTTTGGCCTTGAATTCCAACGCGGCGCGAATGGTGCCAATCACGTGCCGCGGCGCGATGCTGAGGTTGTACCCCACCAGCTCGTTCAGTTGCTGCCGGGCTTCATCGTACTTGCGTTTTTTGACCAGAATGCGAATGGCCGTGGTTTTTTGGCTCCAGCGGAGCAGACCCGTGCGACCATCGCGCGGTTTGACGCGATTGACGGCCGCGACGAAAGGAGCCGATTCTTCGGGAGCGTCTTGGTCCAAGTAGTAATTGGCCAGCCACAAATTGGCGTCGTAGTCCAGCGGTTGAACCTTGAGCAGCTTCTTATAGAGGGACTCCGCCTGTTTCACGTGTCCATGCTCATCATGCAGCTGGGCGAACTCGTGATACGCGGAGATCAGCTGAGGGCAATTCTCGATGGCCTTGCGATAATAGCGATCAGCCTGATCGTAAAACTCTTCCATGTCCGACTTGCCCACGCTTTCGGGCAGCGGCGGCGGGCAACTGCGCGCAAACATCACGAACTCGCGGGCCAGATGCCGGTAAACAATACCGATGGCCCGCGGACGCTCAACCTCGGATAGCGCGGCGAGCTTGCCCAGGTCGCGAATGTAGGCCTCCCAGAAATCTTGAACGGGGGAAACGTCTGGGCGATCCCAGGCTTCATGCATCAGTGCCTGCGCTCGATTCCAGCGCGGATCGAGAATGGGCGCCGCGCCGCAGTGCATCAATTGCGACAAACGTCGATCGTCTCGGCGATGGACGACTTCCTTCCAAACAAGATCCAGCACCTGATCCAGCAGCTCGGGGTGCGATTTGCCGAAGCGTTGCTGGAGCGTTTGAATGTCGCGAAGCTGCGCGTTCCAGTCGCGCTCGCTCCAATGCCTGGCCAGCCGAAACAACACCTCGCCCACTGGCTGTTGTTGTGCCTTGCTTAGCAGCCAACGCGCCGCGGCTTGCATTTCCACCGAAGGCTGAGGTTCGGTCGATTCGTTGGCGGCCAGCAGCAGGGTTCTGGCAATGCGGCTGGCAGGTCGGTTGCGATCGAGCCGCCGCCAGTTGTCGTCCGTCCGTTCGCGATCCGCTTGATAGAAGGCCATCAGCCCGCGACAAAACAACTTCCAATCGGCCAGCGGCGAGTTTCGCGAAATGGATTGGAGCAAAGCCGCGGCCGCGTCGTCGTTTCCCTGTTCGATGGCCGCGAGCGCCTGGCGAAGCTGGCCAACGTGCGTTCGCAACTCGTCGCGATTGGGGATCGCGCAGCGCGGATCGAGGATCGCCTCGTCCACCATGCGGATCAGCAAGGCGGGATCGGATTCGAGCAGTCGGGCCGTATCTTCGCTCGCATCGCCCAGCAGCGCGCGCAACCGCACCGCCTGCTGTTGCACCGCGGAGTCGGCCGGCTTGAAGGCAATCAATTCGTTCAGCAGCGTTTTCGCTTCGGCGGTCAGCCGCTGGCGATGCAGTTGCTCCACCCGCGCCGCATACGCTTGTTCGAGCAACTGGCGATGTTGCGCGGTTCCTGCCGCGCGAAAGCACACCTTGGCGTCTTTCAGGGCATTCTTCACGTCGCCTTTTGCCAGCTCGCGCTGAGCTCGCTCGAAAAGCTGGTTGGGCGAATTCTGATTGCGACCTTTTTTCTTGGTGGCCACCGGCGTCCATCCGTGAGTGAAAGGGAGCTCGCGCTGCGATCCGAGGCACGACCGTTCGCGCCTCCGATGTATCAGCTGCCGCTTTAGATTATCAGTTTGGGAGCGTTTCGCAAAACAAACGGCCCGAATCCTCCAGGGGAATCGGCGCGCCCGCTTGCCGTGCCCCCGGCGATTGCCGGCTCCCCGCGTTCGATCGCCGCTTTCACTCCACGCCTTCTTCGGCCAGCCAGCGTTCGACATCGAGGGCGGCCATGCAGCCGGTGCCCGAGGAGGTGATGGCCTGGCGGTAGTAATCGTCGGAAACGTCGCCCGCCGAGAACACGCCTTCCACGCTGGTGAACGTGCGGAAGGGCCTGGTCCACTGGATGTAGCCCTTCTCGTTCATCTGGAGCTTGCCCTTGAGGAAGTCGGTGTTGGGCGTATGCCCAATGGCGAGGAACAGGCCGGCGGTTTCCAACTCGCGACTGGTATCGTGGAGGGTGTTCTTGATGCGGACGGCGGTCACGCCATCTTTTTCGTTGCCGAGCACTTCATCGAGCACGTGGTTCCACACCATTTCTATCTTGGGCGTATTGAAGGCCCGGTCTTGCATGATTTTGGAAGCCCTCATTTCATCGCGGCGCTGGACCATATACACCCGGCTGGCGTACTTGGCCAGGTACGTGGCTTCTTCCACGGCCGAGTCGCCGCCGCCGATCACCACCAGGGGCTTGTCGCGAAACCGTGGCAGCGCGCCATCGCACACGGCGCAGGCACTCACGCCGCGATTCTTGTAGGCATCTTCCGACGGCAGGCCCAGGTAGTTGGCCCGAGCGCCCGTGGCGACAATGATCGCATGCGTTTTCACCTCGCGGTTTTCGTTGGTCACCACGGTGAAGGGTCGCGTTTCGAGCTGCACATCGACCACGTCTTCGCCGATCACGCGGGCGCCAAAGTTGAGCGCCTGCTGTTTCATCAGCTCCATCAATTCCACGCCCTGCACGGCGTAGTGCGGCTGGCCATCTTTCTCGTGGCCCTTGGGCGCCGGCGGCAGGTTGTAGTGCCGGGCTTTATCCACGGCGCTTTCGACAAAGGCGCGGATATTGCCGGCCGGAAACCCGGCGTAGTTTTCCACTTCGGTGGTGAAAGCCAACTGGCCCAGGGGAATCATTTCCGGGTGCAGCGTACCTTCGAACAGCAACGGCCGCAGATTGGCTCGGGCCGCATAGATGGCGGCCGACCAGCCGGCCGGACCGCTTCCTATAATCACCACTTTCTCGGTCACGATGCAATTTCCTTCGGGGCGGGTTGCGCTGCACGCAAGATAGGCCCAGGGCGAAAGGGGGGAGACGCACGGCCGGTTCTGCCCGCACTCCGCAGGTCGCCCTCGTCCCTTATTCCACCGCGGGTCGGCGGGAAAAGTGCGACGAAATGGCCAACAAAACCATGCCCGGCATTATAGGGCGATGATGAGCCGAGTCTACGGCCCCCCCACCCTTTACGGCGCGGCGCCTGCCACGGCCCGATCGAGAGCGAACGGCTCCAAACCAACCGCTGGCAGTTCTCCGCATAAATGCCGTGCCAGCACGTGGGCCGTGCCGGTCGAAAGCGTGAGACCGCCGCGAAAGTGGCCGGCCGCCACAAAAGCGTTTTCGACCTCGGGCACTCCCCCGATGTAGGGTTTGCCATCGGCGGGGCACGGACGCAGCCCAGCCCAACAGCGTTCGAGCGTGGCGTCATTGAGAATGGGCGCCAGCTCGCGGGCCAGCTGGAGCAACGACTCCACGCCTGCGGCCGTATTGCGTTTGTCGAACCCCACGTCTTCTTCGGTCGAACCCACCAGCAGCCGACCGTCGCCGCGCGGCACCAGGTAGCGGCTGCCGTCGTTCACAATATGCCGGAGCACCGGACAGGGCGTGGCCAACAGCACCATTTGCCCTCGCACCGGCCGCAGCGCCAGCCGCAACCCCAACGAATGAGCCAGGCTGGCCGTCCACGAGCCGGCCGTGAGCACATACCGCTGGGCATGGCGGCGACCCAAGGCGGTTTCGACGTGGGCGACCAACCCCTGCCGCACCACCAATCGCTCCACCGCCGCGCCCGCTTCGATATTCACGCCGCGAGCCGAGCAAGCCGCGATCAGGGCGCGAAGATGCCAAGGGTTGCGAATTTGAGCCTCCGCGGACAGGCGAATCGCCGCCAAGGCACGCTGAGATGGTGCATGGGGCGGCGCTGCGGATGGCGCCGAAGGAGCCGACATCAAGGCAGGTTCGTAGTGGGCCAGGTCCGATTCGCCCAGCAGCTGCGCGTCGATGCCCACGCGCTTCCAAACTGCGGCCGTTTCGGCGAGCGAGGCCGCTTGGGCTGGGGAGCGAGCCACGTACAGCCCTCCGCAAACCCGGTAACCGTTGTCGATGCCTACCTCGGCCCGCAGTTGCTCCGACCATTGCCGATGGAGCTTGCCACTGAGGGCCGCGAGTTGCTCCAGCGGGTTATCGTCGTGCTCGCCCGCGGGCGGAAGAATGCCAGCCCCGGCCCAACTTGCCTCTTGCCCGGGCGCGGCGCGGTCGAGCACGCGGACGGTCAGCCCTCGACCTGCCAACTCGTAAGCGAGCGACAGCCCAATGACACCCCCGCCAAGAATGAGAACATCGTCCATAAGCCGCGGCCAATCCAGTGCGCGTCGCCCCAACCACCAAGCGGAGCATTCTACTCCCAGAGGGAATCGCCGTCGAACGGCAGGGCCACTACGTGGCAAAGCGACACACCGGCAGCGCCAGGGGGTGGCGCATCGCGAAGGGCAAAGCCTTCACGCCGTGGCCGCTCGACAAAGCTTTACGCGGCCTGCGACGGCAACCGCCGTCCGCGAGCCCAGCGCTCGCCAAAAGTCGCCACGGCCATGCGGTTTTCGAGATTGGGGCGGAACACCGTGAGCAACAGCAGCGGCAAATACCAGTTCATAAACAGGAGCCCGCCTTGCGGATACCAGAACTGCGTACCCAGCATCACCGCGGCCGAACAGCTCATGAGCGTGCCCAGGTTCTTTTGGGCAGGCCAAATCGCCATGCCAAAACAGAGCGCCAAGAACAGGGCCACCAGCGGAATTCGCAAATAGGGCGAATGCGACGCCCAAAAGCCTTGCAGGTTTTCGGTCGAAAGGCTGAACATCTGCGGAAAGTGCTGCAAGATGGAGCCAAAGCCCGGCGGGGCCAGCAGGGCGGCCAGCAGCAGCAATACCGAGAAGGTGCCGATCAAGCCAATCGCGAACCGCAGCACGCCCCGCTGCCAGTAAAAGCCCACAAACAGCGGAATCAAGAACATGGGGTAATACACGGCCCCCACGGCCATGGCCAGCAGCGAGCCCACGATCAGCGGTCGGCGGTAGGCGGCCATCATCCACACCAGCAGGGCGCCGGGGGCCACGTGGCGAATATCGCCCGCCAGGTAAGCCGTATAGGGCAGCATCAGGTACAGCGTGGCCATCCCAATGCCGGTCCAATAGTTGTTGAAGTACCGGGCGCCCAGGTAGATCAAACCGGCCAAGATCATGAAATGCGCGACGATCGTCAGCACGCGGCCGGTCACCGCAAAGACCGCTCGGCCCTGGTACAGGTTGCGGTCGAGCATGGGATTGGGATTAAATGCCTTGCTGGGAAATCTCGGGAACAGGTCGAGCACCGTGAAGCCCGGCGCATGCGAGTCCGGTTCCGCGGCGCCGCGGGCCGTAGCCGCTTCACGCCCTGAGGTCGCGGCTACCGATGTTTCGGCAGGCATTCTTTCCGTAGGCACTGTTTCGGCCAGCGAGGCGGCAGGCAACGTGGAAATATCACCACCCGCCGGGCCAAGTTCGGCAATCGGAGTCGCGGTGGGCTCCTGGGGCTCGCCCAAGCGGGGGTCGAACGTGGGCGCCACATCGGTATCGCCCACGGCTTCCGCTGCCGCCACGGCCGGGTCGGTTGCCACGTCGGGCAGGCGAGCCGTAACCACGTTCGCCATCAAGAACACGAACAAACAGAGCCCTAGAAAGGACAATCCGCCCGCGGTGAGGTTGGGTTCGAGCAGGGGGCGGCGGGCCATCAGGGGATCGGCAATCAGCCGGATCAAGAAGAACAGCCCCACGATGAACAACCAGCCGTAGCCCATGGCTTCCAGTTCCGACACGACGGGCGGAACCGCCGCAGTGGCCTGGGCCAGCCCGGCCGCGCCTGGGGCCAGTTGCGAAACATTTTCAGCGGCCAAGCCGTTTTCGCCCACCTGAGCCGCCGCTTGGGCTGCCAGGTTGGCTTGCTCCGTGGCGTTTTGCCCTAGCGAAACCAGCAGCAGGCCGGGAGCCAGGGCAATCAGGCCCAGCAGGTCGACATTGCGGATGCTCCACAACCGGCTGAACTTGAAGAAAATGGCGATCGTTAACAGCGACGAAAAGTAGACCCACGTGGTGGGGTTAAGTTCGTATTGGTAAAGAACATCCTGCATGGCGTTCTCGCCGGCTGGTTCGGCGCCGCAAACGGCTTCTTTTGCGGCCTATCCGCCGAAGACAGCCCTAGATAATTTGCCTATTCATTCATAAAACCTGAATAAACCCAACTTGGCAGCATAAGAAACGGAGCAGTTTACCGCAACCTCGGGCACCGGCTCATTTTTGCACGGGGCCGTAATTGCGGCGTTGCGATGCCGGCCAAATCGATATAACTCGAGATAACTCGACCTGCTCACTTCACGCGCCGGCAAACTGCAGCGGTTGCGGGCCGAGCGTGACCACCGTGAAGTCGCGCGGCGGGTGCGCCTGAAGATAGTGGTTGATGCTTTCGCGGCTCAGGGCGTCGATCTCGGCCCCCAACTGGTCGCGGGTGCGCACGCGGCCCAGGTGATACCAGTCGCGCACGATCGCCACCGTGCGCGACATGCTCGATTCCTGCTGCATTATCAGGGCGCTCTTCACGCGGGCTTTCAGTCGCTGCAACTCAAAGTCTTCAATGCCTTGCGGCAACCGCAATAGTTCTTCCAGGGTAACATCGAGCGTGGCCTGGGCCCGGTCGGCACTGGTGCCGGCATAGCACAGCACGGCCCCTTCCAGCCGCGTGGAGTAATACGAGGCGTACACCGTGTAGCACAGCCCTCGCTTCTCGCGAACTTCGGTAAACAGCCGCGCGCTCGATCCGCTACTCAGAGCCCCCACGCCCGCCGAAGCTTGAAAATAATCAGGATCGTGGTAGGGCACGCTCTCGTAAGCCAGGCCGATATGCGTTTGGTTCGATTCGTACGGCAAATGCAATATTCTCTGGCCGCGCTCGCCTTGCGGAACCTCCACGACCTTTGGCCCGGTCCAATCGCCGAACAGGCTTTCCACGCGCTCCAGCAGCGCGTCCCAATCCAGCCGGCCAGCCACGCCCAGCACCGCGCCGCCGGGCACGTACTGCGTTTCCCAAAACCGCGCGATGTCTTCGTGGTCGATGGTTTCAATGGCTTCCAGCGTGCCCTGGCTGGGCATGCCATAGGGAGGCCGAACGTGCCGCAGCTTGAGCTCTTGCATGAGCTTTTGCCCCGGCTCGTCTTCCACCGACAGCACTTCTTGAATCATCACCTGCCGGCCCTGTTCCATCAATTCGGGCGGCAAATGCGGACGGCGGATCAGGTCGGCGTAAATTTCCAACCCCGCGTGGAGATTCTCCGTCAGACTGGAGCCGCTGTACGAAGTGTGCGTGTTCGAGACATTCTCGCCGCGGTCAATGCCCAGGTTGTCCAGGTCGTCGCAATACTGGCGGCTATCGCGGTCGCCGCAACCGCGGAGAGCCATCTCGCAGGTAAACGAAGCCAGGCCGGCCTTGCCTGCCGGATCGTAAATCGCCCCAGCCGGCAGCAAGAACGTAAATGCCGCACTCTCCAAATGCTGCATTTCTTCGGCCAACAGCGTAAAGCCATTTTCAAACACGTGAGTACGAATCAAAGCTGCCTACCTGCCTATGGTGAGGGAAAGCGAGTGGTTTTCCCCCAGGCGGGGGGGCGAGCGACGAGCAAACGCAAGCCAGCAATTCCAGGCGATCACTCCGCGCGGCGGTGCTCCACAACTGAGCGGAATTGTAGGGCCAAGCCTGGGGAAGGGAAAGAACCGCTCCCGGCGACGACCCAACGCGAACATTTCCGAGCGCGACTTTCTGCCCCCTCCCCGGCCCTGATCGCCGTGGCCCGCGGCGCCGAACTTTGGAGACCTGGTCAACAACCTCGACGCCCAGTTCAGCTTCAACGGCGGCGACGTGGCCTTCCTGGTAGGCGACGAATTACAAATCCGCCGAACCCCTGGCCCATATTCCGCGACTGGCGCCGCGCGGGAACGACGAGCTCACGCTTTAAAAGCGGAGAATCGAGAAAGAACTCTCCCAATCCGATTGGTTTTCACCGCAGGGTTCGGCTGCGACTCTTCTCCAGCTGCTTGCAACGTACCGATGCGGCGCTAACCTGATGATAGAGCTACTAAGTAGGAGTGGGACTTGGAGTTGGGGGCTAATGGTCACTGACAACGGTGGATACACATTTGCAGCCGAGGATCATGACCTACGCGAGTTACGAGTTGTTCCACGGTGATTGTCCAGACTTTGCTGATCTAAGGTCCGCAGAGCCTGAAGTTCTCGCTGCGGCTCAGTTAACCATTGATCCATTTGAAGAGGGAAGTTTTGTTGTTCCTGCACGGCTCACGGAAGATGCATTCGGCGACAGATCCGTCACCGGCGCCCACGTCTTACAGCGGTTCGTGGACTCGTTAGAAGCGATTTCGAATGGAAATACCGCGATTTCAATGGGCTTCGTTCAAACAGTCGAAGACTTGGGCCGCATCATCAAACGAGAGGCCACAGTCGAATATTCCGCATTCGGACTGCCATCGATGCCAACGGAATGCAAGAAGCTGGTCATTGATAGCAAGTACATCAGCCGCGTCACTGCAACAAAGCTCAAACGCCGCAGCAAAAGCTATTTGCCAGACTTATTGGAGGGCGTGATTACGGCGGTGGATATAATACAATTCACATTCTCCATTCAAATTGCGCCGAAAATCATCGTAAGGGGTAGTTACGAAAGCCTCGTTCAAGACAAAATTTCGACTGCCGTTGGCGAACGCGTGAAGGTTATGGGCGTGGTTGAATACGTAAACGAGCAGCCAAGACATATTCGAGCGTTCACCGTCGAACTCATCGAATAAGAATCGAGGATTAAGAGCCTATCCAAATACTCCCTCGCCGCTGGCGGGAGAGGGGAAACAGGGTTCTTGGATTGGCTCTAAATATTATCCCTATGCCCCGCCATTCCCGCGCGGAGCCTGCCCTCGTGAAGACGGGGGCGGGAATCCAGTCGCGGCCGAGAAACGATCAAATTGGCAAACAAGGGTCGTCAACCTCGGGATGTTGTTTTCTCCCCAATCCAAGACTGTCTGCTCGGTTCTCCTCGTGGGCTTCATAAGCCGCTGACCTTGGAACGATCCTGGGTCGGCTATGAACCCCCAACGTGCGCGCCGCAAAACCCAAGGCGGCCATCTTGGCCGCCCCAGGGCTACTTGCTCGTCACAACGTCGAATCGTTCTGGGCAAGTGGATTGTCTTGCCGCAAAATCGTGCTGGCCAGGCCCATCAAATAGGCTTGGGATTGCCCGGCTTGATGGGGTGCGGACGGGCGGCGGCCAACAACGTGGCCGAAGCACGATTCAGCGATGCCTCGTCTCGAGAAGCGGGCGAGACCCGAACGGTGCTCAACGTGAAGAGCGCCACAAGACCACTCAATACAATCGCGGTGAAACAAGCTTTCATGTCATTTTCTCCAATCGCGAACCGTCGCCGCAACCCTTGAGGGCGGCGGCGCTATGCAGCCTGCGATGACTAAAGGGACGTGCGAACAAACAACAATCGGGGGGCGTGATCACTCAGATCACGGATTTAGATTTGCAAACAGACATGCCAGTGAATAAGGGTTTCCGGCCGGGCGCGACGGCTCCCAATCCCCAGCATTCCAAGACAGGCAACTGGCGCGCGCCGCGCGCCGCGAAATCGCCGGCTGCAATGGTTCGCGCACCCCCGCAACCAACCAGCAAGCTCGGCGGGGCGCCATCCACAATCAGGGAGTGCCTGCGAAGCCGCTCGCAGCCGCGCCAATGAAGAATCTAGTATGCCTGACACAAACATGACGCGGGTTCTTCGTTGCTAAAACAATTGCCCCGCGGGGGCGCAAGCGCGACCATCACTCCCTACAACCATCAACCTATATCCAATTATCGGTTGACGCCATGGATTCTACCGCTTGGTTTGATGTCAATGTTGTCATGCTTCGGCGCAACATCTCCGCGCCGCCGCGGACAGCAATCGTCCCTCGATTTTCCGCAAGTGTGCCACTGCTTGCGGTCGAATGCGTTTTGCCTTGCAGAGCACGCCTGCCACGACCGCAAGCAGTGCGCGGCGGAGACGGGCGTTCTACTTCGTTGGCCAAGCCGTGGGCGGTTCGGCACTGCTTGAGTGCGTGGAAAGCGTGTGGGTGGTGGCAAGCCGGATTCGCACTCAAACTGGCACACTTTTGTTGCCTGCGTACATGGGCAACACGAGCAAGAAACACCCTCGCGAAAGACGGCCCTGGTTCTCCCTGCCAAAGCGCTAACCCCATAACGCCGGGCCGGTTGTCTCTGCCCTGCGCTTGGGCTATGGTACGAGCTTGCCCTCTTGCCATTCTTCCCACCTTGGCCACAGGAACCTGCTTCCCCATGAAACTCGTGTCGTATCTCAGCAGCACCGGCCCCCGCACGGCCGCGCTTCGGGGTGAAGCGTATGTGGACCTGAACCAAAGTGATTCATCGCTGCCCACCAGCATGCGCGACCTGCTGGCCCTCGGCGACGAATGCCTGACCATGGCCGCCGCGGCCATCACGAAAGGCAAACCGCTGGGCGACATCAAACTCCTGGCCCCCGTGCCCGACCCGCAAAAGGTCATCTGCATTGGCCTCAACTACGCCGACCACGCCAAGGAAAGCAGCATGGACCCGCCGCCCGAGCCGGTGGTCTTCAACAAGTTCGCCACGGCCGTGGCTGCCGAGGGGGACGAGATCACGGTGCCTCGCAATGCCGAGGCCGTGGATTACGAAGCCGAGCTGGTCGTGGTCATCGGCAAAGGGGGCCGCGACATCGCCGAGAGCGAAGCCCTCAGCCACGTGGCCGGTTACACCTGCGGCAACGACGTTTCGGCCCGCGATTGGCAATTGAACAAGCCGGGCAAGCAGTGGCTCTTAGGCAAAACCTTCGACGGCTTCGCCCCCTTTGGCCCGCACCTGGTTACCCGCGACGAAGTGGCCGACCCCGGCCAGTTGCGCATCCAACTGCGACTCAACGGACAAACCCTGCAAGACTCCAGCACCAACCAGTTGATCTTCAACATTCCGCAATTGATTGCCTACCTGTCCCAGGTTTGCACGCTGCTGCCGGGCGATGTGCTGTTTACCGGCACGCCGCCCGGCGTCGGCTTTGCCCGCAAACCGCCCGTGCTACTCAAGCCGGGCGACAAGTGTGAAGTGGAAATTGAAAAGCTGGGCGTGCTGCGCAATCGCTTTGTGTGAGCGCGGGAAGAATTGAGCCCGGCACCCCGCCGTTTGACCACCCGACAACGCGGTTTCTATAATCTCCGTTTCGCGAATTCACCTGAACATCTGGCCCTCCCCATTACCCCAGGGCCTTTTCGAGGCGACTGGCCCATGAAGATTCACGAGTACCAAGGCAAGCAGCTCTTCCGCGAAGCAGGCGTACCCGTGCCGCGCGGCATCGTGGCCAAAACGCCCGAGGCAGCCGCCGCCGCTTACACCGAGCTCGGCGGCAAAGTCGCCGTGGTCAAGTCGCAAATCCACGCCGGCGGCCGCGGCAAAGGCCGCTTCAAGGAACAACCCCAGCAAGCCGGCGTGGTGCTGGTCCGCTCCGCCGAAGAAGCCCAGGAAAACGCGGCCCGCATGCTCGGCAATACGCTGGTCACCATCCAAACCGGCGAAGAAGGCAAGAAGGTGCAAACCCTGTTCGTCGAGGAAGGTTTGGACATTGCCAAAGAGCTCTACCTGGGCATCGTCATCGATCGCGAGGTCGGCCTGCCGGTGATCATCATGTCCTCCGAAGGCGGCATGGAGATTGAAGAGGTCGCCGCCCACAACCCCGAGAAGATTCACCGCGAAGCCTACAAACCTTCCAAGGGCCTTTCGGCCGATCAGGCCAAGAAGCTCGCTGCCGCCGTCGGCCTCTCAGGCCCGGCCGTGGAATCGGCTGTGGAGTTCCTGCCCAAGATGGCCAAGTTCTTCGTGGATAACGATTGCAGCATGGCGGAGGTCAACCCGCTGGTGGTGACGGGCGACGGCAAAATGCTGGCCCTCGACGCCAAGGTCACCTTCGACGACAACGCCCTGTTCCGTCACAAGAACTTTGCCGAGCTGCGCGACCTCAGCGAGGAAGAGCCCACCGAGGTTCGTGCCCAAGCGGCCGGCCTGAGCTATGTCAAGCTCGACGGCAACATTGGCTGCCTGGTGAACGGGGCCGGGTTGGCCATGAGCACCATGGACCTGATCAAGCTGCACGGCGGCGAACCGGCCAACTTCTTGGATGTCGGCGGCGGCGCCAACGTGGACCAGGTCACCGAAGCCTTCCGCATCATTCTAGCCGATAAGAACGTGAAGGCCGTGCTGGTCAACATTTTCGGCGGCATTATGAAGTGCGACACCATCGTGACGGCCCTGCTCGAGTCGTACGACAAGGTGGGCTTCCACGTGCCGCTGGTGGTGCGACTGGAAGGCACCAATGTGGAAATTGCCCGCAAAATGCTGAGCGAAAGCGGCAAGGCCATCATCGCGGCCACCGACCTGACCGACGCGGCCAAGAAGGTGGTTGCCACGCTCAAGGCGTAGAGCCGGCAGTTGAACCCTCGACTCAATACCTTCTGCAATAATTGATCTCACCATGACCATTCTCGTCTCCCCCAAAACCAAGTTCATCACCCAGGGCATCACCGGACGCGCCGGCCTGTTTCACAGCCAGCAATGCCGGGCCTACGCCGAGCAGTGCCAGCCGGGCAAGCCGGTCCTGGTGGGCGGTGTCACGCCGGGCAAGGGCGGAACCGAGGTCGACGGCTTCCCCGTTTACAACAGCGTGAAAGAAGCCGTCAAGGCCACCGGGGCCAATACCTCCATGGTCTTCGTGCCCCCGCCCTTCTGTGCCGACGCCATCATGGAAGCCGTGGACGCAGGCATCGAACTGATCGTCGCCATCACCGAAGGCATCCCCGTCCTCGATATGGTGCGGGTACACGAATACATGCAGGGCAAGCCGACGCGGCTGATTGGCCCCAACTGCCCCGGCGTCATCACGCCCGGCGTGGCCAAAATCGGCATCATGCCCGGCTACATTCACTCGCCCGGCAAGGTCGGCCTGATCAGCAAGAGCGGCACCCTTACCTACGAAGCCGCCTGGCAGTTGGGCAACGTCGGCCTGGGCCAATCCACGGCCGTGGGCATCGGCGGCGACCCCGTCATCGGCACCACGTTCA
>CAYUMU010000018.1:79815-83178 GCA_964445985.1 uncultured Pirellulales bacterium
GGCGAAATCGGCGGCAACGCCGAAATTCAGGCGGCGGAGTTCATTCGCGACCACGTCAAGAAACCCGTCGCCGCGTTCATCGCCGGCAAAACGGCCCCTCCCGGCAAACGGATGGGCCACGCCGGCGCCATCATCTCCGGCGGCAGCGGCACCGCCGACGAGAAAATCGCCGCCCTGAAAGACGCCAAGGTCGAAGTGGCCGAAAGCCCCGCCGATATGGGCCAGGCCGTGGTCCGGGCATTCGAGAAAGCCGGCAAAAAGTGAGCGGCGACCGCGATGCAACGTCTTCCTCGGCCATGCTGGCAGGCTCGGTGGCGATTGTCACCGGCGGCAGCAACGGCATCGGCCGCGCCACGGCCAAACTGCTGGCCCAGCACGGCGCGAAAGTCGTCGTCGGCGACATTCAGCAACTCGCGGAAAACGCCCCCGCTTTCCAAAAATTGGGCATCGAAGAAGTCGCCTGCGATGTTCGCCACGAAGCGCCCGTTCAAGCCCTGATCGACGGCGCCGGCGCCCGTCACGGACGCATCGATATCCTGGTGAACAACGCCGGCATAGGGCTGGTCAAGCAAATCCCCGAGGTCTCCGAGGAAGAGTGGGACCGCGTGCTCGAGATCAACCTCAAAGGGGCCTTCCTGGCCTCCAAACACGCCATTCGCTGGATGCGCAAAACCGGCGGCGGCAGCATCGTGAATGTCTCCAGCAACGCCGGACTTTTGCCCAGGGCTCACGATCCGGTCTATTCCACCAGCAAGGGCGCGCTGATCGCCTTCACGCACAGCCTGGCGCTCAGTCACGCTCCCGACCGCATCCGCGTGAACGCCGTTTGCCCCGGCCCGGTGGGCGAAACCGGCATGATGAACGCCGACATCGCCGCCGCGGCCGACCCGGCGGCGCTCATCGCCGGCATGATCGACGCCAGCCCCTTGGCCGCCGCCTGGGGAAGAATGATCAGCCCCGAGGAAGTCGCCCAATCCATCCTCTACCTGGTGAGCGAAGCGGCCGCCATGGTGACGGGCACCTCCATCGGCATCGACGGCGGCAAATCGCTAGGCGTGCCGCCCAAGCGGTAGAGCGTTGGTTCGAAACCTGCTGGTATATGGCCCCCCTTTTTGAGATGACATACAATTCCACAACCGTCATTCCCGCGGATGCGGGAATCCAGAAGCGGCGGGTAGGATGCCGCTATTGAATATCGGCTTGTCTAAAATTCTTCAACCGTAGTGTCATTAGTTGTCGCCCTCTTCGTTATTCAGTATTTATGCCTGTCCCAACATTCGATGAGTTGATGGCGCCACTGTTTCAGGCGTTGAAAGAATTGGGCGGTTCGGCTTCGATTGCAGAAACGGAAGATAAAGTTGCCGAATTGCTTTCGCTTCCCGATCATATTCTTGAACAGCTTCACAACCCGGAAAAAAGCAATCAAACCGAGTTCCAGTATCGCCTGGGGTGGGCGCGCACCTACCTGAAGAAACAAGGGTTCATTGAAAACTCCAGTCGAGGCATCTGGGCAATTGCTTCAGACAGGCAACATATTGAATCGATCGACTCTCAAGCGATTGCGCGGGCTGTTCGCGCCCAAACCCGCCGCGAGAGAATGGAACCGCAAGATCACGCAACGACGCCCACTGCTGATGCTGAGATTCCAGAAGAAATTGAATCGTGGCGCGAACAACTGCATCAAGTGCTCACCAAGGAGATAGACCCCTCCGCGTTTGAACGTCTGGTGCAGCGATTGCTGCGCGAATCGGGGTTCATCCATGTGGAAGTCACTGGGCGCTCGGGAGATGGCGGAATCGATGGCAAAGGCATTGCCCGCATCAACGGCATCCTCAGCTTCCACGTCATCTTTCAATGCAAGCGTTATGCTGGCTCGGTGACATCTTCGCATGTTCGCGACTTTCGGGGCGCTATGGTCGGTCGCGCCGACAAGGGTCTGTTCATTACCACGGGAACATTCACGCGCGACGCCGTTCGCGAGGCAACGCGCGACGGAGCCCCGCCCTTGGATCTGATCGATGGAGAGCAACTGGCGGATATGCTTAAATCGCTTCAACTCGGCGTTTCAACGGAAATCGTCGAGCGAGTAACCGTCGACGAGCAGTGGTTTCGTTCCATCTAACCTGTTCGACGACTCCTCAACGAGCATTGCCATGAAAATCACCGCCGTCGAAGTCACCCTCGTCGAAGTGCCGCAGATACCGCCCATCGCCCCCTACCGCTCGCACATCCGCACCAGCGGCGCCTCCACCAGCGCCATCGTGCGGCTGCAAACCAGCGGCGGACTCGTCGGCTGGGGTGAGTTCAATGTGAACTTCCTCCCAAGCAACAGCGGCGACAAACTCCAGCAGCAGGCCAACTGGGTCATCGGCCGCGGCGCCCTCAACATCGAAGGCTTCCACGCCGACTGCCCCTTGGAAAACCGGCTCAAGTCCGGCCTCGAAATGGCCCTCTGGGATATCGCCGGCAAAGCCGCGGGCCAACCGCTCGCCGTGCTGCTCGGCGGCATCATCCGCGAGCGGGTCGAACTGGCCGCCTGCATGGGCATCCAAACCTACGAGCGAGCGGGCGAAATCGCGGCGATGTATGTCGAACAGGGGTTCACCACCCTCAAAACCAAGGCCGGCAGCGACATGCGCGAAGACCTGGAAATGGTCCGCGGCATCCGCGACGCCGTCGGCGACCGGCTCAAGCTCCGCATCGACCCCAATAGGGCCTACACGCCCCAGCAAGCAGCCGAACTGGGCAAACGCCTGGAAGAATACCAGCTACAATACCTCGAACAGCCCATCCCCGCCGAGCCGCTGGCCAGCGCCGCCTGGCTGCGGCAGCAAACCACAACGCCCATCGCCCTCAACGAAAGCGTGACCGATCCGGCCAGCGTTTGGGAAATTCTCCACGCGGGGGCCGCGGAATTCATCCTGCCCGATACCCACATCGCCGGCGGCATTTGGCCCTGCGTGAAAATCGGCCACGTCTGCGAAGCGGCCGGCGTCCCCTGCATCATGCACTGCGGACACGACATGGGCCCCAAAACAGCCGCCATGGTCGCCGTCGCCGCCAGCGGCCCCGCCTACTCCCTCGGCAACGACACCACCTACTATGGACTGGTGGAAGACATCTGCGTGGAACCGCTACCCATCGAACGCGGCTTCATCCGCGTGCCCCAAAAGCCAGGGCTGGGCATCGAAGTGGACGCAGCCAAGCTGAAGAAGTACCGAATTTAGCGGCAACCCACCCACAGCTGGGGGCGTCCCACCCGTGTGCCATGCTTACACCCAAGCACGATTCACACAACCCCAGCGCCGGCGACAAACTCCCCCAAACATCGCCCGCAAAAAAAATAGCCAACCCAGAAAAAAT
>CAYUMU010000019.1:0-74058 GCA_964445985.1 uncultured Pirellulales bacterium
GAAGACGTCGAAGGCGAAGCCCTGACCACGCTGGTGGTTAACAAGATGCGCGGCATCATCAAGGCCTGTGCCGTCAAGGCTCCCGGCTACGGCGATCGCCGCAAGGCCATGATGGAAGACCTGGCCATCCTCACCGGCGGCAAGGCCATCTTCAAAGACCTCGGCATCGAGCTCGAATCGGTCAAGCCCGAAGACCTCGGCAAAGCCAAAAAGGTTATCATCAAGTCCGAAGAAACGATCATCGTCGGCGGCGCCGGCGATAAGAAATCGATCGACGGTCGGGCCGAAATGATCCGCCGCGAAGTCGATCGCACCGAAAGCGAGTACGATCGCGAGAAGCTCCAAGAACGCCTGGCCAAGCTGGCCGGCGGCGTGGCTCAAATTGTGTGCGGGGCCGCCACCGAAACCGAAATGAAAGAGCGCAAAGCCCTGCTCGAAGACGCCAAGGCCGCCACCCAGGCTGCCCTGGAAGAAGGCATTGTGCCCGGCGGCGGCGTGGCCCTCATTCGGGCCAGCAAAGCCCTCAAAAACCTCAAGCTCGAAGGCGACGAGGCCCTGGGCGCCAAGATCATTGAGAACGTGCTCGATTACCCGCTCCGCTACATCGCCGAAAACGCCGGCAAGGACGGCGCGGTGGTCGTCAACCGCGTGCGTCAGCTCAAAGATAAGAACGAAGGCTACGACGCCGACAAAGACCGTTACGGCGACATGCTCAAGTTCGGCGTGATCGACCCCGCCAAGGTGGTTCGTACCGCCCTGCAGAACGCCGCCAGCGTGGCTGCCCTGCTGCTTACCACCGACTGCATGATCACCGACATCCCCAAAGAAGACGATGGCGGCGACGACCATCACCACGACCACGGCATGGGAGACATGGGTGGCATGGGAGGAATGGGCGGCGGCATGGGCGGCATGGGGATGGGAGGCATGGGTGGCATGGGCGGATTCTAAGCAGCTCCGCTCGTCCCGCTTCCTTGAATTCGCCCGCCGCTACGGCGGCCGGCCCGCAACGAACCAACAACCATATTTTTTCCAAATAACTTTCCCTGAGGAAATACGTCATGAATCTGCGTCCTTTGGAAGATCGCGTCGTTATCGAGCCCAAGGCTGCTGAAGAGAAAACCGCCGGTGGCATCGTGCTGCCCGACGCTGCCCAAGAGAAGCCCCAGCGCGGCATGGTCATCGCCGTCGGGCCGGGCCGCCTGCTCGATAGCGGCGAGCGTGGCCAACTGTCCGTAGGCAAGGGCGACGAGGTCATCTACGGCCGCTACGCCGGCAGCGAAGTCGAAGTAAACGGCAAGGACTACAAAATCATGCGGGAAAGCGACATTCTGGCCAAAGTCGTTAAGTAAGCTCGCCAAGTAAGCAAACGCCCCCACACCGCGTTTACCGCCAGGCACATCGAATTTCCCCAGAACATAAGGAGCCGCTCAGGTGGCTAAACAACTGCTTTTCGACGATCAGGCCCGGGCCAAAATGCTCTTGGGCGTGAACAAGCTGGCCAACGCCGTGGCCGTGACGATGGGCCCCACCGGCCGCAACGTCATCATCAACAAGTCGTTCGGCGGACCGACCGTTACCAAAGACGGCGTCACCGTCAGTAAAGAAATCGAGCTGGAAGACCACTTCGAAAACATGGGCGCCAAGCTCGTGAACGAAGTCGCCTCCAAAACCTCCGACATCGCCGGCGATGGCACCACCACCGCCACGGTCTTGGCCCGCGCCATCTTCAAAGACGGCCTCCGCACCATCTCGGCCGGAACCAACCCCATGGCCGTGCGCCGCGGGATCGATAAAGCCGTCGACGCCGCCGTGGGCAAGCTCCGCGAGATGGCCAAGGCCGTCGATAGCAAGGAGCAAATCGCCCAGGTCGGCACCATTAGCGCCAACAGCGATCGCGTGATCGGCGACCTGCTGGCCGACGCCTTCGAACGCGTGGGCCGCGATGGCGTGATCACCGTCGAAGAAGGCAAAGGCACCGACACCACCCTCGAACTGGTCGAAGGCATGCAGTTCGACAAGGGCTTCATTTCCCCGTACTTCATCAACAAGCCGGCCGAAATGGAGTGCGTGCTCGAGAATGCCTACATTCTCATCCACGAGAAAAAGATCAGCAGCCTCCGCGAACTAATCCCGGTGCTAGAGCAGGTCAGCCAGGTCGGCCGCCCGCTGCTCATCATTGCCGAAGACGTGGAGGGCGATGCCCTCACCGCTCTGGTGGTGAACAAGCTCCGCGGCGTGCTCAACGTGTGTGCCGTTAAGGCCCCCGGCTTCGGCGATCGCCGCAAGGCCATGCTCGGCGACATCGCCGTGCTCACCGGCGGCACCCTGATCAGCGAAGACCTCGGCCTCAAGCTCGAAAACCTCAAGCTGGCCCAGCTCGGTCAGGCCAAGCAGATCAGCGTGGACAAGAGCGCCACCACCATCGTGCAAGGCGCTGGCAAGGCCGACGAGCTGCAAGCCCGCATCAAGCAAATTCGCAACCAACGCGAAGCCACCGAAAGCGAGTACGATCGCGAGAAGTTCGACGAACGTCTCGCCAAGCTCACCGGCGGCGTGGCCATCATTTCGGTCGGTGGCAGCACCGAAGCCGACATGAAGCAACGCAAAGCCCGCGTGGAAGACGCCCTGCACGCCACCCGCGCGGCCGTCGAAGAAGGCATTTTGCCGGGCGGCGGCGTCGCCCTGCTCCGTTGCCAAGAAGTGGTGCTCGAAGCCAAGAAGGGCCTCAAGAACGACGAAGGCGCCGCCACCGGTGTCGACATCATCTACCGTGCCCTCGAAGCCCCCATGCGTCAAATCGCCGACAACAGCGGCATCGATGGCTCGGTCGTCGCCGACGAAGTTCGCGAAAAAGCCACCAACGTGGGCTACGACGCCAACAGCGGTGAATTCGTGGACATGCTCAAGGCCGGCATCATCGACCCGCTGAAAGTCGTCCGCAGTGCCCTCTCCAACGCGGCCAGCATTGCCGCCCTGATGCTGACCACCGAGTGCATGGTCACCAACCTCGATAAAGACGACAAGGGCCAGCGCGTGGAAGGCAGCATCCGCTAAGGATCGTCGCCCCTCCATTCGTAGTGATATTGCGCAGCGCGGGCCACTTCGATGTCTTTTGTCGAGGTGGCCCGCTCGCAGCGCGGAGGTAGCCCGGTAAATCCAATACGCGTGGCCTGCCAGCCGCATTGGATTGCAAATTGAAAATTAACCATTGCAAATTGCAAATTGAAAGACGCAAGCGGCTATCCGCATTAAATTTGCAATTTGCAATTTGCATTTTTCAATTTTCAATCTGCCGTTGAGGTCGTACGCCAATCAGCAATCGATCCGCATCCAACCGGTCAAATGCCAAACAGCGTGCCGAAAAAAAGTGGGGTGATACGAACCCACCCCCGCCGAGTATAAATAATAACAGCCATAAGCAGTCGCGGTCCTCTTCCCGGAACCGCAGCCCGCTTTCTTACCCCCGCGAATTTCGTCACAGAACCATGACGACCATGTCTGCTAAACGCTGTTATTACGAAGTCTTGGAGGTTGAAAAGAAAGCCTCCATCGATCAAATCAAATCCAGCTACCGCAAGCTGGCGATCAAATATCACCCAGATAAGAACAAGGGCGACGAAACCGTCTCCATCAAGTTCAAAGAAGTGTCCGAGGCCTTCGAGGTTCTCAGCGACTCCGATAAGCGTGCCCGCTACGACCGCTTTGGCCACGCCGGCGTGAACAGCTCGGCCGGCCGCGGCCACGATCCCCGCGACCTGTTCAAGAGCGTGTTTGGCAGCTTCTTCGGCGGCGACATGGAAGACCTCTTCGGCGGAGGCGGCGGAACCCGCGTCCACCGCGGCGCCGACGCTACCTGCTGCGTGCAGCTCGACCTGTTCGAGGCGGCCCGAGGCGTCAAGAAAAAGATCCGCTTCCGCCGCCGCGAACGCTGCGAAGAATGCCACGGCAGCGGAGCGGCGCCCGGCAGCAAACCCGAAACCTGCTCCTACTGCGGCGGCCAAGGGCGGGTGCGGCAGCGGCTCGGCATCTTCGACATGACCACCGAGTGCCCTGCCTGCCACGGCGCTGGCGAAGTCGTGCGGCAATCGTGCCGTGGCTGCCGCGGCCAAGGGCTGGTGGCCCGCGAAATCCAGCGCGAAGTGCAAATTCCCGCCGGCATCGACGAGCAAACCCGCCTCCGCCTTGAAGGCGAGGGCGAGGCCAGCCCCGATGGCGGTCCCGCCGGCGACTGCTACCTGTTCTTCGAAATCAAACCGCACCCGCTGTTCGAGCGCGACGGCCAACACCTCGTTTGCCAGGTTCCCATCACCTACGCCCAGGCCTGCCTGGGGGCCAAGATCGAGGTGCCCACGCTCGACGGCAAAGAGCCGCTCACCGTCCCCGCCGGCACACAGCCCGGCGAGGTGTTTCGCCTCCGAGGCCGAGGGCTGCCCAACGTCCGAGGCGGCCGGGGCGGCGACTTGCTGGTGCAGGTGGTGATCGAAGTCCCCAAGCAACTTTCGCGTCCGCAAGAAGAACTGCTGCGCCAACTCGATGAACTGGAGGAGCAGCACGCTTCGCCGCGGCGCAAGGGCTTCCTGGAAAAACTCCGCGAGTTCTTCGTGCCCGAAGATGGAGACGGCGCCGAGACGGCCGCGGAAGACAGTGCCGAACATTAATAGTGCCGAACATTAATAGTGCCAAACATTAGTTGAGACCGGTCCTCGTGGCAAAACAAGCCGCTGGCCGACCGACCCCCCGTAGGGTTACCAACACAGTTTCCGTTTTTTTCTCGATGGATGTGCCCCCCGGTGAAAAACTGAGGGCCAAGGGAACAATGCAAAGCAGAGAGGGTGATCCCAACCAACCTGAGTCCGACCAGGTTCGCGACTCAAACCCCAGGCCGGCGCCGCCCGCCGCCGATGGCTCGGCTAGCCAATCAACCGCGGCAGCCAACGCCGAAAGTTCGGCCAATGGCGAACGTATCGTGGCTCAACTCCGTCAGGAATTGGCCGCCTCGCAAGACCGCGTGCTGCGCTGCCAGGCCGATTTCGACAACTTCCGCCGCCGCAGCGCCAAAGAAATGCAGGAACTGCAGCAATACGCCTCGCTGAACTTGCTTCGCGACTTGCTGAACGTGCGTGACAACCTCGAAAGGGCCATTGCCGCCGCCGAAAAAACGCAAGACTCCAGCAGCCTGCTCGAAGGCGTGCGGATGGTCAGCGCCCAGCTCGCCGGCGTGTTCCAGCAGCACTGGGTGCAAGAAGTCGGCGTTCCCGGCGAACCCTTCGACCCCCAGCGGCACGAAGCCATCGGCTCGCAGCCCAGCGATGAACACCCGGCCGGCGCCATTTGCATCGTGGCGCAAACCGGCTTCATGCTCCACGACCGCGTCATCCGCCCGGCCCTGGTCATGGTTTCCACCGGCCCCCCCAGCCCCGGCTAGGATCGAGGATTAAGATTGAAGATTAAATAAGCTCCCAATTTCTCGTCATTCCCGCGCAGGCGGGAATCCAGAGCACGGAAGTGAAGGAAGAAATCGCTAGCAGGGTTGAAACGATGCATCCAAAGTTCGAGAAAGCGGTCGTCCCGCCGTGAGCCCCTCGATTCTCTCACGTGACAAAAGCACGCTCGAATCGCCTTGGGATGTTTTTTAGTGTTCAATCCCTCGCGGCGATTTTGGTCCACCCCCCTTGCTCGTCGCCGCTTTCCGCCAAAAAATCGAACCAATCCTCCCGCATTCCTGCGCCCTTCCACCCCCCCCCGCGACAAGGGTTTGCCATGCCAACCTACGACTACGTTTGCGACGCGTGCCAACACAAGTTCGAGCTTGTGCAGAGCATGAAAGACGACCCCATCCGCAAATGCCCTCAATGCAAAAAACTGAAGCTCCGCCGCCTGTTCGGCACCGGCGCGGCCGTGGTCTTCAAAGGCTCAGGCTTCTACCAAACCGACTACCGCAGCGACAGCTACAAGAAACAAGCCGCGGCCGATAAGCCTGCCGAAAGCAGCGGCAGTTCCTCCTCCGACAGCTCAGGGAGTTCCAGCAGCTCCGGCTCGGGTTCCAACTCGTCGGGCGGAAAGAGCGAAGGCAAAGGGAAAGAATAGCGATCTGCCTTCGAGGGTGGCACGCTACGCCGGTAACCTTATTGGTTCGGGGCGGGTGGCACCTCCTGAGCCCCAGCGAAGGGCGTGGCAGCAGCGAAGACACCTCAAATATTTTGGCACACCAGGCGTCAATCAGTAAGAACGGGGAGCGTGGCCCCGCCCAATCGCCTACTGAGTCGCCTTAGTCGTCGAAATGCCCGCCGCAATGATCCGCGGCTCGGGATTGATCTGGTCGTCTTCAATCCGACCGTCGCGGAAGCTGATCACGCGGTGCGCCGCTTCGGCCACCTCTTTACTATGCGTGATCACCACCAGCGTCAGGTCGCGGTCGCGATGCAACTGATCGAACAGCTTCAAAATCAGCTCGCCGTTCTTCGAATCCAAATTGCCCGTCGGCTCGTCGGCCAGCAGCAAGATGGGGTCGTTGGCCAGGCTGCGGGCAATCGCCACCCGCTGCCGCTCGCCTACCGAAAGCTCGCTGGGCAAATGCTTGATGCGGTGCCCCATGTTCACGGCTTCCAGCAGTTCGCGGGCTTTGTCCGTTCGCGCCTTCGAGGTCATCTCGAGCTCGAACATGGGGATCTGCACGTTCTCCAGCGCGCTGAGCGTGGGGAGCAGATAGAACGACTGGAACACAAAGCCAATCTTGTGAGACCGCAGCCAGTCGAGCGAAGGAATCTCCGATAGCCGTTTGCCATCGAAGAACACCTCGCCCGAGGTCGGCATATCGAGGGCGCCCACAATGTTGAGCATGGTGGATTTGCCGCTGCCGCTTGGCCCCACCACGGCCAGGTAGTCGCCGTGGCGGATCTCAAACGTGACATCGACCAGGGCTTTGACCTTGCCGTCTTCGTATTCCTTGCTGACGTGTTCCGCCCGCAGCAAGACCTTGTTGGAGGCGTCCGTGCGATTCATGGACGACTTTGCTTTCTGTTTTGGGACTTGAATCGACATTGTGACCTCGTGGGCCTTCGGTTGTATGATCCTAGCTCAAGCGGATACCGGGGAAAAGCGTTTCAGCCCCCCGACGACGTTGCTTCGCGGGGAAGATTTCGCCAGGGAGCCGCGTCAACCGTTACCTTCAGGAGCGGTTGGCCGACGAGATTTCTCTCGCAGGAGCTGTTTTTGCAGGTTTTTCTGGGGGCTCGGCCCCTTGGTTCTTCTTTTCCGCCGCCAGCCGCCGCGGCTCAATCACATAGGCATGCCACAACAGCATAATGACGCCGCATACCAGTAGACTGTCCGCAATGTTGAAAATGGGCCAGTCAAACCAGGGGGTTTGGAAGTGGATCCAATCTCGCACGGCGTAAACCGGTTCGCCCACCTGATGGTCATTGTACGCGGCATGCCACGTGAGACCCGGCAGGCCCAGCCGATCGTACAAATTGCCGAGGATTCCGCCCGTGATGAGCCCCAGGGCCACGGTCAGCAGCCATTCGCGAGCCGCCCCCACCACAAACAGCCACACCGCAATCCCCACGATGGCGGCCGCCGAAAGCAGAATGAAGAGGATGCCCCAGCCCTGTCCTACGCCGAACAGAGCGCCTTCGTTCAAACTGGTCTCTACCGATAAAATGCCTTCCCACACCGGCCAGCGATCCCGGCCCGGCATGCCGAGCCCGCTGGTGGGGTGAAAAGTCCACCATTTGGTGGCCAGATCGATCGTCAGACCGGCAGCCGCCAGCAGTAGAAAGACCAGGTATCGGCTCTTGGGAACCGTTTGCATTATCCCCTCGCAAATGCGGCCTGGTTGAACACTTAGCGGCGGCAATCAACCCGGCTAAATTCAACCGTTCGTGGGCGTGCAGCAGATCCGGGGGAACCGAACTTCCCTCCGCCAGCGATGTCTGTGCGCACTATCTCCATTTTGTATACAGGGTTAGCGTGTAACTGTCGAGCCGAACTGACGACTCGCCCCCACGGGCAAAGCTGGCAATTCCCAGCGGAAAACGCCGCGCCGGGCTGCTACCATGGCCAGCAGCTTTCTGGTGATTCGCCCGCCCGCCCCCAGGCTTGGGCAACAACCCGATAATTTTCGCGTTTTGTGGGAAGGAAGATTCCGACGATGCAGCATCGCATTGCCCTGGTGACCGGCGCCGGTCGTGGAATTGGCAGGGCTTCGGCCGTGGCGCTCGCCGCGGCCGGCGCTCGCGTGGCGGTCACCGCCCGCAGTGAAGACCAACTGGCCAGCCTCGTGCAAGAAATCGAAGCGTCTGGCGGCAAGGCCCTGGCCATCGCCGCCGACTTGCTGGACCGCGCCGCGCCCGGCCAAATCTTGCAGCACATCAGCCAGACCTGGGGGCCGGTGGAAATCCTGGTGAACAACGCCGGCATCGGCAGCAGCAGCAACCCCAAACCCCTGGTGGCATTCGACGACGACTTCTGGGACCTCACCTTCGCCATCAATGTCACCGCGCCCTACCTGCTCACCAAGCTGGCCCTGCCGGCGATGATCGAGCGCGGTTGGGGACGGGTTATCAACATCGCTTCCATCAACGCCAAGGTGCCCAGCCTGCACGGCGCGGCTTACACGGCCAGCAAACACGCCGTGGCCGGCCTCGCCAAAGCTGCCGCGCTGGAAGTCGCCGAGACCGGCGTCACGGTCAACGCCGTTTGCCCCGGCGTCACCCGCTCGCTGATGAACGACAAACGGCTGGAATACGACTCGGCCCGCACCGGCCTTTCGTTCGCAGAACTCGAGCGCCAGGCCAGCCCCCTTGGACGCCGCCTGGAGCCCGAAGAAATCGCCGCCATGGTCGCCTTCCTGGCCAGCGACGCAGCCCGCGGGGTGAATGGGCAATGCATCAACGTCTGCGGCGGCCGGGCGATGGGGTAGCAACCTTGGACCGCGGTGGCGCGAATTTTCTGGGTTATACTTGGTTTCCAATCACTTCCATGGCAGAACTTGCGAGGGCATGACAATGAAGATTTGGCCGTTGGCTATCTATCTCAGCGTGGTGGCGTTTCCCTGCTCCACGCTGCTCGCGGAGGACAACGAGGGCCGCAACGATTCCACGCCCGCCACGGCAGAGTCCGCCATCGAGTGGGCCTTGCCGTTCCTCAGCGACCACTTCGCGGAAGCCACCTTGGTGGATTTCGACCAGGCAGGCGACGGAGGCATTGTTTTGGAACGCCTCTCCGAAGAATGGTTCGAGTCGAGGACATTGCCACCTTCGGTAGTCAAGCATCTTGAACGGTATTTGATTCTAAGCGACTTCCAGGATCTCGAGCCAGATCATCTGAGCGACGTCTACGTATTGCGTTTCAAAGCCAAGCCTACTCCGGAGCAGATCGAATTGCTTCGCCGGCATTTCTACCTTCCCTACGCGTGGGCTCCCACGGTGGACGGGCTCGATGTCTTCGTTGGACATCCCGATCGAATCGCCATACTGCGGCGACGTGAGGGCGGTGAAGGGCAACTGGTCAAAATTATGCAGTCCGCAGGCCCCGCAGCCGTGACGCGGACTTACTACAACAATCAGACCGCCAAACAAAAACTTCGTGACGACATCGAACTGGCAAAGCAAATGGATTCCAAAAAGGTTCCTTGGCTCGAACTTAAGCGACAGTTGCGCTGGATGCAGTTGTCGCTCACGCTCCAGCCGCAGTTCAAAGTCAAGCTGCGATGGCAGGCCAAGAGCAACAAGGTGGCCGAGGCGGTTAAGACCGGTATTGGCGAACGCCTGACTCAATTGCAAGAGATCGCCAAACCCATGGATGAAGCTCCGCCCGAAGCTTGGCAGCCGCTCGTTCATAATGCGAGGGTCAAGCTGATTCAATCAGGAATCGTATCTCAGGACAAGCAACGGATTAAGTTTGACAGTAAGCTCTCGCCAGAATTGTCAGCCAAGGCGTATCGCACGTTGAATACAGCGTTTGCCTTGTCGGATCAGCGCGCCGAGCGGATGGCAACCATGAAGAAGGTGGGCATGGGCATCCTGCTATTCGCCGACCGCTTTGGGGAGTCCATGCCTCGCGATATCTGCGACACCAACGGCAAACCACTGATGAGCTGGCGCGTCTTCATCCTGCCGGTCATGGATGGTGGCGGAAAAATCTACGAGCAACTGCGGCTCGATGAACCCTGGGACAGCCCCCACAACGCGCCGCTGCTCAAGCAAATTGATCCGCGCATGTTCGCCTCGAATCCCAAAACGCCCGATGGCCATGCCGATACGCTCCGCGTGCTGGGCAAGGGCTTTGGCTTTGTCCACGGCGACCCTCACAAGATGGTCGTGTTCCAGGACGTCACCGATGGCTTGCACTATACCCCAATGCTGGTGGAAGTATCGCCCGAGCGGAGCGTGCCCTGGGCCAAGCCGGCCGACTATGAATGGGATCCACAAAAGCCCACCGCCGGCCTGGGCCGCGAAGGCGAGACCTATTTCGACGCGGTGTTCGGCGATGCGACCGTTCGAAAAGTCTCCAAGAACGAATCGGCCGAAACGCTCCGCAAGCTGTTCGGCCGCGCCGACGGCAAACCCGACGAGTTGAAAGAGCCGGAGTAAGCGAAGCCCTCTTCTGGCGTCGACGAATGTTCCCCCTCAATAGGTTCCTCAACGGTTGAGCATCACAACAAGACATTGCCCACGAACTCTGCGAGCAAGGCTATTTGTTTCGTCGTGAAACGGTGGAGCGGCGACCGCCCGCTTCCTGAAGCACTTTCCCATCGTATTCGATCAAGCCCGGCCGGAACTGAATTACTACGCAACTTCACATCAATAAGTTATTCTTCGACGGCCCTCACGGGGCTGCGGCGACTGGCTTCAATTCCCACTTCTGACCGTCGCCGCGGCCGAACATGGCGCGCAGGGTTTCTGCCGATTCGTTCTTGCTGACCCGCATCACGCGGGTATCGCCGTACACGGCTTGGAAGAATGGATCTTCGGGCGCGCCCAGGCCGTCGGTTGGCTTGTCCGGGTTCCAGGTGTAATCCTCGGGCTTGGCCCACGGCACGCTGCGGGCTGGGTCCACTGCCACCACGAAGGCCGTGTAGGACATGCCGTCGGTGACGTTGCCGATGGTTGCCGTGCCGCGGCCCTGGGCAGTGGATTCTTGTGGGGAAAAGCCAAACTTTTCGCCGATCACCGCCAGCAAGTCAGCGTGGCCGTCGGGTGTTTGCGGATTGCCGGCAAACTGCCGCGGGGCGACCTGCTTTAGCAGCGGCGCGTTGTGCGCGCTATCCCACGGCTCATCGAGTTTGAGCTGCTCGTAAATATGCTCGTACCCGATCACCGGCAGCAGCGCTACCCGCCAACTCATCAATTGCTTGCCATCAGCGCTCATAATATTGCACGGCAATCGTTCATCGTAGCGGTCGGCGTAGAGCAATAAGCCAATGCCAACTTGCTTGAGCTGGCTGGCACGCAACGCAGTTTGCTTGGCATGCCGCGAAGCCTGCATGGTTTCGGCCAGGGCGCCCGGAATCGAGGCCAGAAGTTTGGTCGAGACTTCGGGCGTTGATTCATAATTAAAGCGCAAAACGCCGCCATCGGCGGAGAGGGCGCCCTGTTCCAAAATGTTGATGACGGTTTGGGCGCCAATGACGGTCGGGGGTTGCTGAGATGGATCCCGGGCCAGATCGGCCTGCATCAGTGTCTTGGCCCGATCGATCATCGTCTGGGCCTTGGCCCTCAAGGCCGGCAATTGGGCTGGGTCTTCGGGAACGGCGGCGGCGTGGACATACAAGCGAGGTGTAACGTCGGCCGCGATTGACAGGGAGCGGGAAGCGGCAGACAACTCAGTGAACGGAATGATTATGCCGGCAATGGGACTACTCCCGGCATGTTCCTTGACGATTTTTAGTTGAGCCTCAAATTGTGCCCTCTCGGCGTCGCCCACATTCCCAACCATCACATAGGCGTGATCTCCCAGCGATCGCAGCGCGGCTGCCATGTTTGGGTTGGCCGCGGGCCGAGCTTTGAGCTGATCGAACGATTGGCCAAGCCCAATGATCAGGGTACGCCCGTCGGCCCCGACTTTGGGGGTCATTCGCGCCGCTAACTCGGGTCTCAGTTGAGCGGCGAGACGGGCGAATTCCTCGTCGGACTCTGGCATGCCCAGCATGGGGAGAAGTTTGGCCTTGCATTCCTGGATGAACTCGGGCGAAGGGGGCGACTTGAGCCGCAGCAGTCCGCCAATCGGAAAGCCAGGTCCATCAGAATTGGGCTCGCCCATCAAAATGGCGCCGGCCTCGATCTGCGAAAGGTCGGGGAGCCGATCGTTGGCGGCCATGGCCAAGAAGCCAATTGCCACCGTCCACAGTGGGCCAAGCTTACCTACATCAACGATCGTGACGCTGCGCACGTCGGCGGTGAGATAGGGGGCCAACCACTCGGCGTTTTCGCCGCTTTGATTGGGGTTGAGAGGATCGTGATGTGCTGGCCCGGCGCTGGCTGCCTGGGGCGCGGCAGGCGGCGCGGGTTCGCCGGAACAGCCCCCCAACAGCAGCAGGGCCATAAAGAGGAGGGCGGCCGGATGAAAGGTTGGTCGGCGCATGGCGGAACTCTCCCTGCTCAACTTGCCGCCGACGGGAAACCGCTTGGCCCGCGGTGAAAGACTGCCTCGTAATGACGATGGTTGAGCGACGGATGGATGGATCGAAAAGGAGTTGGCTAACGCTCTCCAACTTGAGTGAGCGTTACTGAAGGTGAATATAAAGTCGCTGGCCGAAAGCTGTCAAGTTTTGTTGCCTGCTTTCTCGCGTGGAAAGCAGCGGGCGCGAACCCCTTCTCTCCCCTCTCTCCGATATTTCCGGCAAGGCCAGCGCGCATGGATGGGTAGCTTGCACTGGGTGCTGGACGTGACTTTCCGCGAGGACGACAGCCGCACCCGCAAACGAACATTGAGCCATTAAAGTTCTCCGCGGCTTGCAGAGATGATAACGAGTAAGAAACTAACCTACGGCCTCAATCATGGGCGAGCACACGCCCATCACGGCATCACCGGCGCCATTTCCGGGTTCTCGAGTTCCAGCGCCTTCAGCAGCGCCTCCACAAAGAAAAACTCGCCCCACATCACCGATTCATCCACGCCCAGGTTCTTTTTCGTGTGGTACACGCCATGCTTCAAAATGCCTTCCCAGGCTGGGTCGTTTACCGCCAGGTAGTCGGGCGTGGTGAGCGCGTCGAGCATGGCCAGGGCGGTGTGCTGGTAGAGGTTGGCCCGATCGGGGTCGGCGGTTTGCAGGGCCAGGTCCAACAGGCCGCTGGCGGCGATCGCGCCGGCCGAGCTGTCTTTTTGCGGACCCCAGGGGAGCGGTTGGCTGAGGTCGGCGTCGAAATCCCAGTAGGGCACGGCATCGGCCGGTAGGTTCTTGATCCAGAAGTCGGCGTTGAGCTCCGCGGTCGCCAGGGCATCTTCGTTTTGCGCCAGCGTATAAACCTGGCTGTAGCCGTACAGCGACCAGGCCAGGCCGCGAGCCCAGGAGCTATCGTCGCGGGCGCCTTGGTGCGTGGTTTGCTTGAGGAACTCGCCGGTTTGCAGGTCGAAAATGCCTTCGTGGGCCGTGGAGCCGTCGCCGCGGACAATCCGTTTGCGGGTGGTGCGGCAGTGCTCGTCGGCCACGCGGCGCAGCTTGGGGTCGCCGGTGGCGTTGGCCGCGTAATAGATCACCGGCACGTTCATCATGATGTCGATGAACAGCGACTCGGGGGCCACGAAGCTGCGGAGATAGTTGCCGGCCGGCATGAACCGCATGGCCAGCGTGCGGCCGGCTTGAATCACGATTTGCCGCTTGGCTTCGTCCCCGCTGATTTCGAACCAAGGGCGATAGGTGTTGAGGAAGATGAAGCCCAGGTCGTGCACGTCGCGATCGTGCTGGCGATGTTCGAGCAGTTGCGAATAGTGCTCGGCCTGTTGTCGCCACTGCTCTTCGCCCGTGCGAAGGTAGAACTTCCAGAGCATGCCGGCGAAGAAGCCGCCCGTCCAATCGGTCCACAGCTCGCCGCCGTGATGCCAGCTTCCACCGGTGGTATAGATGGGGAAGTAGTCGGGCGTGCGCTCGATGGTGGCGGCAACCTGCTGTTGGGCGAAATCCAGTGCCTGGTTGTAGCGGGCAACACGTTCAGACATGGCGGCGAACTTCCTCATGAATGGAAACGATGAAAACTAGCCTGGCGGGCGGCGAACCGAGGGCCTCTTCCGTGCCCTGGATCCCCGCCTTCCGCGGGGATGACAAAACGCTGGGACAGTCGTGAATTATTGAGCTCGCCGGCTCCTCAAAGCTTGGGCCGGGCGAGCCGTGGCGTCAATGCGGCGACACCCATTTGAGTCCCATCACCGAGGCAATCAAGGCGGCCAGAAAGAAAATCCGCAGGCCGCCGGTCGGTTCGTTGAACCAGATCATGCCTACCAGGGCGGTGCCGAAAGCGCCGATGCCGGTCCACACGGCGTAGGCCGTGCCCAGCGGGATGGTCTCGGTGGCCCTGGTAAGCATCCAGAAGCTAAGCACGGCAAACACCAAGAAGGCCGTGGCGGGCTGCCAGCGCGTGAGGCCGGCCGACATTTTCAGGCAGGTGGTGAAGCCGATTTCAAAGGCGCCCGCCAATAGCAAGTAAACCCAACTCATGAAGCAACTTTCTGTCATTATGGCAAGTGACCCCAGCCACGCTCGGCTTCAGGACAAGGCCACGATTTCGGCCACGCGTAGCTTGGCGCTGCGAGCGCGAGGATTTTCGGCCAGCTCTTCTGGTCCGGCCGTGACGGGGCGGCGGGTGAGCGCGTGGTAGCGAGGATTGTCGCGGAATGCCTGCTTCACCGGCCGGTCTTCCAGCGAGTGGAAACTAATCACCGCCACCCGGCCGCCCACACGCACGCAGCCTGGTAGACGGTCCAGCACGCGGTCGAGCGTGCGCAGTTCGTCGTTGACGGCAATTCGCAAGGCTTGAAAGGTGCGGGTGGCGGGGTCGATGCGATCGCCCGGCTTGGGCCGCGGCATGGCCCTGCGAACGATCGTGGCCAGTTGGGCGGCCGTTTGGAGCGGGGCCTGTTTGCGGGCTTCTTCAATCGCCCTGGCAATGCGGCGGCTGTGCCGTTCTTCGCCGTATTGATAGATGAGGTCGGCCAGGTTCTCGACTCGCAATTTGTTGACCAGCCGCCAGGCGGGCTCGCCTTCGGTGGGGTCGAAGCGGAGGTCGAGCGGGCCATCGGCGTCGAACGAAAAGCCTCGTTCGCCATCGGCCAGTTGATCGCTGGAGAGGCCCAAGTCGAGCAGCACGCCATCGAGCGGTTGCCACTGGAGCTGAGCCACAAGCTCGGGCAGTTCGGCGTAGCTGGCGTGAGCCAGTTTGATGGGCAGCCCTGCCAGGTTGCGTGCGGCCGCTTCGACGGCGGCCGGATCGCGATCGACGGCCAGAATGGTGCCTTCGCTGCCGACGCGGTTGGCTAAAGCCCTGGCATGCCCCCCACCGCCCAAGGTGCCATCGGCAATGCGCTGCCCGGGCCGCGGCTCAAGCCAGGCGAGCACTTCGCTCATCAATACAGGCACATGGCAGGGCTGAGTCACAGGCGGGCAAGGCGAGGTGGCAAGGGAAAGACAGAGAATGAAGGCAGCGCAAAGCGGTAGTCTACCAGTTTTCAGCCAGGGCCGGGATGACCCCGTTGGCAGTCTGCGAGCCGTGCGCGCCCCACCCCAATCATATCAGCAATCAGTTGTTTTTCGTCGTTTTCAAGCTATGATTGGGGCATGAAGCGACTCCAGGAATTCATGGATTCTCAGGTTGCCCGAGGCCGGGCGTACTTCACCAAAGAACGTGCGTTGGTTGAGTTGGGGCTTCGGCCCATCAGGCTGCGATGGTTTTTCAGGTGGTTGCCCCGCGGCAACTTCCCGGAATCGAAATTGGACGCCAGCGGGTGGCGTTTGTGTACCAGGCTTCGGGGGCGTTCGTAAAATCGAACCGGCCGGAGTGGCTTTCGCAATTGAGAACCGATGCCGGGTTCGCGAAGGTCGCCGGCATCGAATTGACATTGCTCGACATCTGCCGGTATTACCACCGAGCAGCAGGTATTGGCGGAGCGGCGCAGGTAATTCAGGACCTGGGCAACCAGGCCCAGCCCAGCATATTGGCGAAGGCCGCGGCAGCGTATGAGAATACGGCCGTGCGACGGCTGGGCTTTTTGCTGGAGCGGTTTGGGCATATTCGTCAGGCCCACGCCCTCCGGCCCTTTGTCCAACAGGCCAAGTCTTACAAGGCGCTCGATCCAGCGGCGCAACCCCTTGCTGCCGCACTGTACGAAGGGGAGGAAAAGAGTCAGGATTGGAAACTCTTGATTAACGTGCCCATCGAGATCGATCTTTGATACCGATTGCCTACCTGCGGGATTGGTCCGCCCATGTTCCCTGGCCAGATCTGCGGCAGGTGGAGCAGGATTTGATCATCAGTCGTGCACTGTGCGATCTATTTGCCTGCGAGCCATTACAGGGCAAGATTGCATTTCGCGGCGGCACGGCCATCCACAAACTGCTGTTCCAACGGCCGCTGATTCAGCTTGGCCTGGAGGGCGATCGGGTTATGGCTTGCTTCCACCACTATTTGGGCCTTGAAGATCGTCAACTCAGCCGAGCTCATGCCGAAGAGCGCATGCTGAAGAAATTGAACCAGAGCCTCATCGAAGACATTGCGCCCCTGCTTCCCGCTGGCGCGAGCTTTACCGAATCTGATGCGATTGTGGCTTTTGGTCGAGTCTGGAAGGAACGGATCACTCGAATTCCAGGCGAGCCGTGGAAATCTTCACGAGCGGTTATCGAGGCGATTCGCAACGAGAGGATTCCCGATTTGCTTCGGGATCACCCATGAAGGGTGCTTGCACTCGCGAGAGCCTGGCCACCGAAGCAGGCTGCTGCCGGCCTCCCTCGGGCGGGTTACGCCGTATGGACTGACCCGGCCGGCAGCAGTTTGCTTCGTAGCTCAAGAAAAACGACCGTGGTCACTGCCCCAGCCCAGCGAACTGGTGACCACGGTCGAATTTTGGCAGGCGTGCGAAGGCAAGCATCGCATGCACGAAGCTTGCCCTGCAGCCCCGAACCTTCCTGCAATGCGATGAATCCCGCGATCGTCGCATTCAGGATGCCCCAAAGTCCGAAGCTGCTCGCGAACCAGGCCCCACCGTTCGTCGGAAGTTATCGAGCGGGAAGTGGGAGGCCTGATTGCCTCCCACTAATAAGGTTATGGGCAAATGCCTAGTCCAACCCGACAGGCCGAACCGACGCGGGCCGCGAATTCTGGGAAGCCAGCCCGATAAAAACCAGCAAGCATTTGACTGACAAGGACTTGCGACACGAGCGCCATTTCCAAAAAAGAATTGCGACCCGCCGGAATTTGCGAGCAACCGAGCAACTTCCCCGTCAGGGTTCGTGTCGAAAGGGGACACCCCTCGTCGGCTGCGAACCTGCTCGTTACGCTAGGTGTGTTGGGCTCGCCCCGCTTTCGCGGCGTGCCGTTCTACCTTGCCTGCCCCGCGTCCTTCTTGCCAACTGGATTTTCGCCATGCCTAGCTGCGTGCTCGCCTACTCGGGCGGTTTAGATACCTCGGTGATCCTCGGTTGGTTGCAGGAGCAGGGCTACGACGTCCACGCCGTCTACGTGGACTTGGGCCAGCCATGTGAAGATCGCCAGGCCATTCTTAACAAAGCCACGCAGTGCGGGGCCAAAAGCTCGCGAATTGTGGACGCCCAGGAAGAACTGTGCCGCGATTTCGCCTTCCCCGTGCTGCAATGGCAAGCCAAGTACGAGCAGGTTTATCTGCTGGGCACTTCGATCGCCCGACCGCTGATTTCCAAGGCCTGCTTGCAGGTCGCCCGCGAAGTGGGGGCCGAAGCTTACGCCCACGGGGCCACCGGCAAGGGGAACGACCAATGCCGGTTCCAACTGGCGGCCGAAGCGTTGGATCCCTCGGTCACGATCATCGCCCCCTGGCGAAATCGCGAATTTCGCGCGGCCTTCCCCGGCCGCACCGCCATGATCGAGTATTGCCGCGAGCGGAACATTCCCGTCAAGGCTTCGGTCTCCAAGCCCTACAGCTCCGACGAAAACTGCCTGCACATCAGCTACGAAGCCGGCCAGCTCGAAGACCTGATGGTCGACGGCCTGGGCCTCGTGGAGTTCGGCATGACCGTCTCCCCGCGGCAAGCGCCCGACGCGATCGAAACCATCCGGATTGGCTTCGAAGCCGGCGTGCCGGTCACGCTGAACGGCGAGAAAAAGACGGCCCTGGAAATGGTGCTGGAGCTGAACAAGATCGGCGGCCGCAATGGCGTAGGCCGCGTGGACGTGGTCGAAAACCGCTTCGTGGGCATGAAGAGCCGCGGCGTGTACGAGGCCCCCGGTATGACCATCCTGTACGAAGGCCACCGGCTGATCGAACAGCTCACCATGGACCGCGACCTGATGCACCTCCGCGACCGGCTCGCGCCGGAGGTGGCCGAACTGGTGTATTACGGGTTCTGGTACCACGCCAAGTTCGACGCCCTGCTGGCCTTCATCCGCCAGGCGCAGCACAACGTCACCGGCGAAGTGACCTTGAACCTGTACAAGGGCAATGTCTCCGTGGCAGGCCGCACCAGTCCGTACAGCCTGTACGACGAAGGCATCGCCACCATGGAAGGGGGCGGCTCCTACGACCAGACCGACGCCGAAGGTTTCTTGCGGATTCAAGGGCTGCCTGGCCGGGTACAAGGCCGCGTGACACCGCGCGCCTGGTAAGCAAGCAGGCCGCTCGGGGCGGTCGAAGAATAGCTGCCCGCAACGGAGTTCGTGTCCCAGCCGATGTTGATGGCAGAATCATATCCGCTTCAAGGCGAGCAATGCGGCGGGTAATTCGTTAGTGCTTTTGTTGCCTGCATTACGGCGCCGAGCCCGCGTGCGGATAGAAGGCCGGATGTTTCATTGGCAACTGGCGGGTGTGCCGCGCATAATCACGCCAATGCGGGGAAGTGCTTGCACCGGGGGGCACCGCAAGCTCGAAAGCTCCATCCGCGCGCTCGTCCAGCAACACACATTTTCGTTCAGGCGAAACATGGGCCATGCTCTTGGCGAAGAAACGGGGTCCACGTCGCGCAGCCTGTTGGCTCGCGTTCGCCAACAAGATGGCGATGCGTGGCAGCGTTTCGCCGCCCTCTACTCGCCGCTCGTTTATGGCTGGGCTCGTAAGCTAGGGCTGCAACCGAGCGATGCCGCCGATGTGGTGCAAGACGTGTTTCGCACCGTCCTCCTCAAGATAGGCGACTTTCAAAAAGATGGGCAGGCCTCGCGGTTTCGCGGCTGGCTGTGGGCGATTGCTCGCAATTGCGTGCGATTGCACTACCGGCAAGCGGCCGCCAAACCGGGCGCGGCGGGCGGACAACAGGCGGCCGAGGCGCTGGAGCGAATCGCCGCCGCCGTGGAGAGCGACTCCGACCCCAGCGGCGAGTCGGCGCGGCAAGCGCTGTTGCAACGTGCCTTGAAGCTGGTGCAAGCCGAATTTGCTGACCTCACCTGGCAAGCCTTTTGGCAAGTGGCCATGGAATCGCGTCCGGCCGCCGAAGTGGCCGCCGACTTGAAGCTAACCGTGCAGGCCGTTCGGCAGGCCAAGTACCGGGTGCTGTGCCGGTTGCGGGAAGAACTGCACGGATTTTAGCGAGTCAGGCTCCCATCCGCGGGCCATTTCCAAAAATCGTGTTATGGCCGCGCATCCTTCTTTATAGAGATGGGGAGGGGTGCAACATTCACGGGGCGCGGCGGTGTTCATTGTCCGGGGCTGGCAGGTAAAATCCAATGATTACCCATGATTCGGCAGAGCAACTGGCGGCCAGAATTGCCGAGTTGGAAGAGCAATTGGAACAGGGGCAGAGCGTGGAAGCGGCTTCGGAACTGGCGCGGCTCAAGGCCGAGCTCGACCGTTTGCTGAGTGAGCTCAAGAAGCCACTCGTGGCCGATGCGTTCGAGAGCGAGTCGAACTGCGGGCGGGTAACCGACCTGGTCAAGCAGATTGGTCGCGATACCTGCTCGGCCGTCGGCGAACCCACCTTGCCAAGCGGTCTCGCGGGCGCGGCAAAGATCGCCGAGTCTGGGGAGAAGTCGCGGCAAGGGAAAGGCGGCAACTCGTCGGGCCAAGTCGCGCCACCGAAAAAAGTCGTCCGGCTGGGCGCGTACGAACTGATTTCCAAGCTGGGCCAGGGCGGCATGGGCGCCGTTTACAAGGCGCGGCACGTGCGGCTCGACAAGATCGTGGCCATCAAGGTGCTGCCGCCCAAGCGCGTGCAAGACAAGGCCACCGTGGCCCGCTTCGAACGCGAAATGCGGGCGGTAGGCAAGCTCGATCATGAAAACATCGTGCGCGCCATGGATGCCGGCGAAGTGGACGGCAGGCATTTTCTGGTGATGGAGTATGTGAGCGGCATCGATCTTTCCAAACTGGTCAAGAAGCTTGGCCCGCTGCCGATTGCCGACGCTTGCGAATTGATTCGCCAGGCTGCCGTGGGGCTCGATGAAGCCCATGCGCACGGCATGGTGCATCGCGACATCAAACCATCCAACATCATGCTTTGCCAGGCCGGAGGGCGGAAGCAGCCGCCGGTTGTCAAAATTCTCGACATGGGCCTGGCCCTGTTGAGCGATGCCCACACCGCCGACGTGGGCTTGACCAGCACCGGCCAATTGATGGGCACGCTCGATTACATGGCGCCCGAGCAGGGCGGCGACAGCAAGAACGTGGACATTCGAGCCGACCTGTATGCCTTGGGCGCGTCGTTGTATCGCCTGCTCACCGGCGAAGTCATCTTTCATGGCGACCGATACCAAACGCCGGTGCAAAAGATGATGGCCCTGGCCACGGAAGACGCGCCGGCCATTCAGTCGCGGCGGGCTGACGTGCCCGAGGGCCTGGCGAATATCATCGGGCGGTTGCTGGAGAAGAATCCGGCGGCCCGCTTTGCCACGCCGGAAGAAGTGATCGCGGCGCTCACGCCGTATGGCGAGGGCGCCAATTTAGGACAAATGCTGGTGGACGTGGGTTTGCAGCCAGCCGGCTTGGACGACGCCAAGACGGGCACGGTGCCCAACGCATCCGCGGCGAGCGTGCATGCCTCGGATCTGGCGCCCCGACCGCTCTCGGGTTTGCAGGCCCAGGGCGCTAGCGGAGCCGATGCCGTTCCCTCATTCGTTGGGCCGCCTCCGGCTTGGGCACAGGGCGTGGGCGGAAAGTCGGTTCGCCGCCAGCGGCGGTTTCCAACAGCCATTGCCGTGGGACTGGGCGTGGCAGCGGCGGCAGTGATTGCGGCCGTGGCGTGGACGCTCTTGATTCAAACGCCCGAAGGCACGCTCCGGGTGGAAATCAACGATCCCCAGGTGGAAGTGCGCGTGGCCGGCAACGACGTGGTGTTGAAGAAAGCGGGCCGGGAGACCATTCAGTTGACGCCGGGCGAGCACGTGCTGGTGGTCCAACGGGGCGACTTCCGTTTCGAAACCACCAAGCTGGCGCTTAAAGAGGGCGGAACCGAAACGGTGAAGGTCGATTGGCTGCCGGGCCAGGTGCAAGTCGTTCACCAGGGTCGGATCATTGGCCAGAAAAGCCTCGAGGGATCAACGCCGGTCGTGGGCGCGAACCCACCTCCCATCGTCCGCGATTGGCAAGAGGACGACATGGCGCTTGCGTTTGACGGGCACTCATCGCTGGTGCAGTTGTCTGGCGTGGAGGTTGATCTGGCGAGGCCGATCACGTGGGAAGCCTGGGTGTTCCCCCAGGCGGAGCAGGGCGAGGGGGCAGTGTTCGGGTGCGACGCCTTTCCCCTGCGGCAAACGCCCCAAGGCTGGTCGCTGGCCGTGATGACTTCGCCGCGGGTTTCCCAAGCGAAGGGCAAATGGGAAGCCGTGCCCGATCCGCCGGCGGTCGAGGTGGACAAGTGGCAACACCTGGCCGGCGTGTGGAATCCCGAGAAGAACGAAATGCTGCTGTTCGTGAACGGCAAGCTCTCGCGGCGGCGCACCGTGGCGAAGGCCGAATCCGATGGTCCCAGCCCCGTGTTCTTGGGAGGGCATCCGCTGTTCGTGGGTCGAATTTCGCGGGTCCGAATCTCATCGAACGCGAGATATGACCACGACTTTACGCCGAGCAAGTCGCTTGCGGGCGACAGCGAAACGTTGGCGATGTACCGGTTTGAGGAAGGTTCGGGCGAGGTGCTGAAGGACACTTCAGGCCGCGGCCACGACGGTAAGATCCTCAACGCCAACTGGGTGAAGGTCAATGCACCCTTGCCGCGGCCCGCCGATCCTCCTCAGGAAATCGACCTGCTACTCGCCGTGGATACCGCCGCGCTTCGCTACAGCAATTTTGTGTGGCGGCGGGAGGGCGCGAAGATCGTGGGGGAGGGGACTTCTCCCAAGTCGGTTAGCGATTGGAGAGGCTTTCGCTTTCCGACCAACCTCGCGGGGGATTACGACGTCGAAATCGATTTCCAGCAGCGGGGGTTCTACCCGCTGCAAATCGACTTGCCGCTGGGCGATCGCGCCATTCGCCTGTCGCTTTCACCGGGTGGCAGCAGTCTGATGAAGATCGACGGCAAAGATGACAACCAACTTGATGCTCCGTTTCGGCAGCGCGACACCCGGCTCAAGTCGGGCGTGATTCAACAACTGCGAGCGCAGGTGCGGCATAGCGGAGACAACGTGAAAGTCGATGCCACCCTGGACGGCCAGCCGGTGGGAAGCTTCGATGGCTTGCGAAGCCGCATCTCGCTGCCGCATTGGATTCAGCCTGACAAAACCCGCATTACTGGCGCGGGCTTGTGCGATGTATCGAAGGCTTCGATGACGATTGAGCGGGCGTTGTATCGACCGCTGGCGTCCGCTGCTGAAAACACATTGTCCGTGCCAACCAAGCCAGCGCCCTTCAAGACCGAAGGCGGCGTGCCGCATTACCATGAGCTTTGGCAAATCAAGTCCGAGAAGCCCTCGCCTCACTCGCTCGCCGTATTTCCCGATGGAAAGCGTCTGTTGGTGGGCTCGCTCTCCCAACATTTTCACTACATCCACGATTTCCGCAGCGGTAAAGTTTTGGGTAGCCTGTCGGGAATCACCTGCGCGCAGCAAGGCACCATTAGCCCCGACGGCACAAAGATCTATGGCTCCGCCGGGAATCCTCGCCCCGGCGTGGCCCATGTGGCCAAGGAATACGACAGCACCACCGGTAAGTTTCTTCGCGAGGTTGCCGAGTTGGGGGGCGCCATCGCCATCTCAAACGACGGCCGGTTGCTGGCCGGCGAGGGGAACGACCATAACGTCGTCGTCGCGGAGATCGCAACCTCCCAAGTGCAGCACACGCTCCAGGGAATGACCGAGCCATTGGTCTACTTGGAATTCTCCCCCGATGCCCAGCGCCTGATCACCGTCAGCGATAAAAGCGTAATGCGCATGTGGGATTTGGCGAGCGGCAAAGAGCTTTGGAAACTGGATAAGACGCAACTAACCCAAGGGCCGGGCTACAACCCGATGGCCACCTGGCTTCCCAACGGCAAAAGCATGCTCACCTGCGGCGGCGACAGCATGGTGCGACAATGGAATGCAGAGACCGGAGAAAGCGAAGGTGCTTTCTCCGTGAAAACCCCTTACGTGCGATCGTTCGCAATATCGCATGATGGAAATAAACTCATCGTTAGCAGTCAGTTCAACGGCCTGATCAAGTTGTGGGACTTGACCACCCAAAAAGAAATTGCCCGCTATGTAGGGCATACCGAGGTCGCAAAGAGCGCACAGTTTTCGCCCGACGAAAAGATGATCGTTTCTTGTGGATTCAGCGATGGCACCATTCGTATTTGGCCGGTGCCGGATTGAAACGATCCACCGCGGCTGAGAGCCTATCCGAGAATGCTGTTCCCCCTCGCCCCAACCCTCTCCCGCGAGGGGCGAGGGAGTCATTGGATAGTTTCTTGCTCGTTAACATCTTTGCAAGCTGCAGAGAACTTTAATGCCTCAGCGTCCGTTTGCGGTTTACCCGCGTTAAGCTCTTACTTCGACGAGCTTGCCGGTCGTTTTTGCGGCAGGTGGTAAAAAAAGCCGTCTTCCGTGCCCAGCAGCAGCTCCAGTTGGCCGTCGCCGTTGAGGTCGATCAAGGTGGGGCAGGTGGTATGTCCGGCCAGATTTTGCGACGCCACCGGGCCTTGGTTCTCGAACTTCCAGTCGTCGCCCTGGCCAATGTTGCGCCAGAAATCGGCATTCTTGCCGTTGATCAATAGATCGAGTCGGCCGTCGTTGTCCCAGTCCACCAGAGCCAACTTGCGGCGGCCGCTCTTGCCGGCGGTTAGTTCGTTGAGCCGGAGCGGTTGGCCGGCGGCGTCTTTGAAGATTCGCCGCGGCGGCTGGAGCATGGGTCCGGCCGTTTGCGGATCGTTGCGTTGGTACAAGGCCAGGTAGCCTTCGTGGTCGAGCATGATCAAGTCCGGGCGGCCGTCGCCATCGAAGTCGTGCAGCAGGGGGCTCGTGCGCCACTGCGTGACGAGGGCATTGCCCCGCGGGTTCCACCAGTTCCACGCTGGCTTGGACGGCGGCTGACCGGCAGGCCAGGCCACGGTAACCGGCGCGGCCGCCGCCAGTTTGGGCTCTCCGCGCGTGCCGATATTGCGATACCAGAGAACTTCACCCCAGATGGAGTTGATCACAATGTCGGGCAGGCCGTCGCCGTTGAAGTCGCCGGCCGCGGGCACGGTGTAACCCCACTTGGCTTCGGCCGGACCTTGAATCGATCCATTCTCGCCAGCCTGAATGCGGATGCGCTGGCCGCCGGCCGCGAGCATGGAGGGCAAGCCCCAGCGGGTTGGATTTCCGCCAAGGTTTTCAATAAAGTGCAGGTAGCCAGCGGAGTCGCCGGAGATGAGATCGGCATCGCCGTCGCCATCCCAATCGACGGCGCTGGGCGTGTTGAGAATGCCCACCTTCACCTGGTCGGCCTGTTGTTGGAAGAATACCGGCAGCTCGAACCGCGGCACGGCGGCCTGTTGATCGAAGCCGGTGCATTCCAGGAATGCCACGCGGCCGTCTTCCTGGCCCACGATCAGGTCGGCATCGCCGTCGGCGTCCCAGTCGCAGGCGGTTGCCCGCAGCATTTGCAGGTCCATGCGAATGGTTTGACCTTGATGCTTGAGCTTCTTTCCCGCGGCGTATCGGGGTTCGGCACGCGTGCCAACATTTTGGAAGAACGTGAAGTCGTCGAGAAAGCTGCCGCAGAGCAGATCGAGGTCGCCGTCGCCATCCCAATCGGCGAAGTTGGGCGAAGGGCAACCGAAGACGTCGACCAGGCCGCCTTCGCACTCTAGTTGGCGCGGCTGCGCGTACTTGGGTTCGTTGTCGGTCCCCAGGTTCTTGATGAAGTACACATAGCCGTGGATGGGACCATTCTTCCATTTGCCATCGGCGTTGTAGGCGTCGTCCCAGCCGTAGTCGCGCCAGTCGCTCACGCCAATCACCAGGTCGGCCACGCCATCGGCGTCGTAGTCGAACCGCTGCCATTGATTGGCGCGGCCGACGTGAAAATTTGGTTTGAAGGGGAGCGGCGTGCCGCCGGCGAGACGCTGCTGAAGGAAGTCCGGATGCCAGCGGCCGGGCGTGCAAATCACCGGCTGGCCTTGGTGCGTGGTGGCCATCAGGTTGCCGTGCGGATCGCCGATGCGGCGGGCCGCTTTGAAGACCGGCAGCTTGGGCTGGCTGTTGCCTGGCGCGCCAGGATTCTCGAACAGATAGAGTCCGGCAGACGCCTTGTTGGAGGTGGAAACCACCAGGTCGAGATCGCCGTCGCCGTCGTAATCGAGCGGAATAGGAATCGCCCAGAGGCCCACGGCCAAATCGGTCACCAGTTGGGCCTGGTGATACTTGAGCGGAACAAACTCGGCCGAGTCGCTAACAAGCTTGCCGTCGTCGGCGCGCGCAGGCAATGCCGCGAAGGCGCAGAGAAGCGTGAGGGCGACCCGTTGACGAACCAGGCGCTTCAGAACGAGCAATCGCAGCATGGCTATTCCCCGCGAACGAAAGGTGGATGGGCGATAGCGATCAACAGAGCAGTATAATCCGTGCTTCAGTGCGAGCCGAAAAATATGTTCTTGCCATGCTGTTCGTTTTCTAGCGGTGGGTGTTTGCAGAGTCGTACCCGCTGCAACTGGATTCCCGCCCCCGTCTTCACGAGGGCAGGCTCTTCGCGGGAATGTGACGGTGTTGCGGGAATGACGGTGTTGCGGGCGATCAGGCGCAATGCGGGAAATCATGCTCGGCTGAAGAGCCGCCCAGCCGCGCCAAGCGAAACGCGCAAAAGAGCGCCCGCCGGTAGGGGCAGACTACCAGGCGGGCTATCGTGCCAGGACGGGGCAGGTTACCTGGCACGACTGCGATATGTTATCGTATCTGCAATTAAGTTGTGCAAGATTGCCGTCAATTATTCTCAGTAATCGCCATGGGAATGAGAGGGGTATCCCTACGATCCTGGGTGTTTGTTGGCAGGATCAGGCGGAAGTGACAGGGGATTGGATTGTCGGCTTTCCTGACACAACGGGTTCGGGTTTTGCCTTGGCGCGCTGAGGCACGAAGACGGTCGCCAGATCATCGAGCAGCGAGTAGATGACCGGCACGGCCAGCAAGGTCAGGAGCAGCGACAGCGTTTGCCCTCCCACGGTGACCACGGCGATGCTGCGCCGCTCTTCGGCGCCGGGGCCGGTGGCGATCAGCAGCGGAAACATGCCGGCGATGAACGAGATGGTGGTCATGAGAATGGGCCGCAACCGATCGCGGTTGGCCAAGAGGATGGCATCGGCTCGCGGCATGCCTTTGGCGCGGAGCGAGTTCATGTGGTCCACCTGCATGATGGAGGCCTTTTTGACCACGCCAAACAACACCAGCACGCCCAGTGCCGAGTACAGGTTCAGGCTTTCGCCGCCAAGCCAGAGGGAGATCAGTCCGAAGGGCACGGCCAGCGGCAGCGAGATCAAGATTGTCAGTGGATGCACCAGGTGCTCAAACTGCGCGGCGAGCACAATGTACATAAAGATGAACGAGAGGATGAACGTCCAGCCCAAGTCTTGCAGCGTGCGTTCCAACTCTTTGCCGCCGCCCATCACGCGCGCTTGAAAACCGGGGGGGAGCCCGAGTTCATCGGCGGCGGCCTGAACGGCGGCGACGCGATCGCCGAGGGCATAGCCGGCGGCGATATTGCCTCGCACGGCGACCATGCGTTGCCGATCGAGCCGATCGATGCGGGGAGAGGTTTGGGTTTCGCGGAACCGCACGACGTTGTCGAGCCGCACCAATACCCCGCCGCCGGCGGCGTGCGCCAGCACTTGCTGGTCGCCCTGGTTAGGGGCGATGGCCCCGCCGTTTGCCACCGGCTTGCCGCGCACGAAGATTTGCGAAATGGTGGCGCGGTCGCGGCGATCGATGCCGGTGAGCCGCAGCTCCACGTCGTAAGCGTCGTCCAAGCGTTCGTCGCGATAACGCGACACGCGTTCATCGCCGCCCACGGCCACGCGGAGCGTATTGGCGATTTCTTGCACATCCACGCCGAGCGAGGCCGCCCTCTCGCGGTCGATATCAACCAGCAGTTGGGGTTTGTCCATGCGGTAGGTGGTGTCGAGGTCGACCAGGCCGGGAAGCTGGGCGGCCTTCTCGCGAAGCTTCTCACTAAACGCCGCCAGTTCTTCAATGTCGGGGCCCGTGATCGAGTAATCGATATCGACGGGGGCGCCTTGCCGCAGCGAGGTCAGGTTGCGAACGCTGGGCCGCAGATCGGGGAATTGCTTGAACCGCTTCCGCACCTCGGCCATTTTTTCCTGCTGCGAAAAATTGCCTTCGAAAGCCGCCGCGGGGTTGCCGCGCAGGGTTTCGCTAACGAGCCGCGGCAAAGAGAAGGTTCGCTCGGCGCTATCCGTGAGACGAATGTACATGCGAGCCGAATTGACGCCCCGCGTGCCGTTGGAGCCCACCGAGGTGAGCACGTACTCAATGCCGGAGATCTGGCGAATCTCGGCCTCGACCGCCTTCATGCTGCCATCCATGGCGGTCATCGTGGCGCCTTCGGGCGCGCTCACGCGGACTTCGAACTCCGATTCATCCACGTTGGTGGGAATGTAGTCCTGCTGGACCAATTCGTAGAGCGGAATGTTGGCGGCGATCACCACCAGGCTGACCGCGAGCACCAGCCAGCGATGGCGCATGGAGAACCGCAGGCAGAGCATGTAGAAGCCTTCGATCCAAGCATAAAAGCCCTGGCGAGACGCGGCGGGCTTGCCAGCCGTGGCGGGGTCGGCAGCGGGGGCCGGTTTGGCCTTGAGCATGCGGCTGCACATCATCGGCGTGAGCGAAAAACTCACCAACATGGAGATCAGCACCGCCACCGTGGCCGTGATCCCAAACTGGAACAGCATCCGCCCGGTCACGCTGGAAAGAAACGAGACGGGCAAGAACACAATCACCAGCGAAAGGGTGGTGGCCAACACCGCGAAACCGATCTCGCGCGTGCCTTCCATGGCCGCCTGCCAGGGCGTGGAGCCCTTTTCTTCAATGTGGTGGAAGATGTTCTCCAGCACCACGATCGCGTCGTCGATCACCACGCCCACCATGAGCACCAGGGCCAGCATGGTGACGTTATTGAGGGTGAAGTCGAGGGCTCGCATCATGGCGAAGGTAGCCACGATCGAAGTGGGAATGGCCACGGCGGCAATGATGGTGGACCGCCAACTGCGCATGAACAGCAGCACGACAATGCTGGCCAGAATGCTGCCCGAAATCAGGTGGTTTTGAATCTCGTGCATGGCCGCGCGAATGTACCGCGACTGGTCTTGCATGATCTGCAGTTTCACATCCGGCGGCAGGAGTTCCTCGGCGCGTTTCAGCCGCTCTTTCACGGCGTCGATCACGGCCACGGTATTGGTGCCCGACTGCCGTTGAACCTCGATCACCACGGCGGGCTTGCCGTCGAGCATGGCCACGCTGCGGATTTCCTTTTGACCGTCGATCACGGTTCCCAAGTCGGCCAAACGAATGGCCGTGCCATCAACCGTGGCCACGACCAACTCCAGAAACGCCTCGGCCGAGTTGAACCTTCCCAGGGTGCGCAGCGTGAGCTCGCGGTTGCCGGCATCGACGCGGCCGCCGGGGATTTCGGCGTTTTGTCGAACCAAGGCATCACGCACATCGCCGATCGTTAGCCCATAGGCCGTGAGCCGGCCGGCGTCGATCTGCACGTTGATGGCCCGATCCATGGCGCCGCTGATTTCCACGGTTCCCACGCCGCGGGCCGACTCAATCACATTCTTCACGTAGCGCTCGGCCAGCACATACAGCTCGCGCGAATCGCGGGGGCCGGAAACCGCCAGCGAGAGAATGGGCGACGAATCGACATCTTGTTTCTTGATGACCGGTGGATCAATCCCTGGCGGCAACAGATTGAGCACGCTGCTCACGGCGTCGCGCACGTCTTGCGAAGCGGCATCGACATCGCGATCGAGGTCGAACGTAATCAGCAAAAACGAACTGCCTTCACTGGAAATCGAACGCAGTTCGTCAATGCCGGCCACCGTGGCCACGGCGTCTTCCAGCGGCTGCGTCACTTCGGACTCAACCTCTTCCGGCGCGGCGCCTATGTAAGACGTGCGCACGTAGATGGTGGGCATGTCCATTTCCGGGAAACGGTCCACGCCCAATTGCGAATAACTGGCCACGCCCGCGACCACCAAGGCGGCGATCAACATCACGGCGAACACGGGGCGACGAACGCAAATTTCGGCCAGCCATTGCACGGGGTGAGGCCTCCGGCGAGTCGGAAAGAAGAGAAAACAGCGTGGGGCCGGCAGCCCCCCAAGGATTAGATCCGTTTCTGGCGACGAATGAGACGTGGCATGCTAGCGGTAGGCTCTCCAGTGGTTTTCCGGGTGGAAGCCTGGGGGGAGAGCAGGCTTACCCGGCTTCCAGGCTGCTGGCAAGTTGATGTGGAATGGCACGCACCTCACCCATCACACCGCGAGATCCGTCGTAAATGATGGAGTCACCCGCCTGCAGTCCCGAGAGGATTTCCACCAGGCCACGTTCATGCCGGCCGGTTTTGACAGGTCGAGCCACGGAGGCGCCGCTTTCCACGACCCACACTTTGCGGATGCCAGCGAACTCCGTCATGGCCGATTCGGGGATGGCGAGGGTTTCGGCCTGGGGATCCACCACGATATCGGCTTCGGCAAACAGGCCGGTTCGCAGCAAGGCATCGGGGTTGGAAATATCGGCTTCGATCATCAGCGAGCGGCTGGTGATATCCAGCGAGGGACTAATGCGCGTGATTTGGGCCGGCAAGGTGTCTTTCATGCCGGCCAAACGCACAAAGACCTCTTGGCCCAGCCGTAAATTCATGGCCTTGCGTTCGGGCACGGCGCCTCGATATCGCAAGGGATCGGTTCGAACCAGGGTTACCGCCTCTTGGCCCACTTGCAGATAAGCGCCCGGAGCGGTGTGGCGGCGGAGCACCAGCCCATCGAACGGGGCTTTGATGACCGTATCGCTCAACCGTTGCTTGGCCACGGCCAGTTCGGCCCGGCGAACTTTGATGAGGGCCATTTTTTCCCGCACCTGGTTGATGGCCGCTTGGTAGCGGCTGCGGGCGACTTTCTCGGCGGATTCTAAACGCTGCATTTCGTGACGGGTAATGGCCCCAAACTGCCGAGCTTCGGTGCCCATTCCGGCCAGTTGCTCCCCCCGTTCGCGGTTGGAGGCAGCCTCTTCGACCAACGCCTGCTCGATTTCAACCAGCGGAGAGTTTTCGGGTTTCTTTTGATCTTCGGGATAGGGGGGCGCGTCGGTGAGGCCGGCATCGAGGCCCACGGCCTGCAGGGCTTGTAGCAGCTGGGCTTCGGCTTGTCGCACCGCCAGGCTGAACTCTTCGGCATCGAGGACGACCAGTTCGTCGTCTTTTTTGACAGGCGACCCCAGGTCGACCGTAACCCGGCCCACACGGCCGGCGACCTTCGACCCCAAGATGACCTCATCATCGGCAATCAGGCTTCCTTGAGCCCGCACGACCTGGGGCCAGGAGTGGTAAGCGACCGTGGCAACTTGAACATTCGGGACCGGCTGTTCAGCGACCTTGGTCCCCTTAACCGTGGAACTTGGCTGCTGATTGCAACCGGCGGCAAACGCCAAAGTGGCCAGGCACAGCGAGCCTAGCCAGGGAAGGGGGCGAGGGATAACTCGACCACGGGGATCCCTTCCACAATCGAACAACACGCAACGAGTCGTTGTGTTCATGGTAAGCAAATCTGGAGAGGCGTGGGCTGCAAGGCGGGGAGGCGCGGCGGGTATTGCTGGGGGGTATTAGCGCAACATCTTGGCTACCAGCCGCTCAGACATTATACCCAGATGCAGTGCATGCGCAAAGCAACTTCGATGCGGGACTTCGCTGCCAAGACCCCCCAGAGCGGTAGGTTTCACTCCCCTGCCCAGCCCGCCGTTCAAAAGGGCCATTTGAACCTGTGGTAGGGGTCTTTGCGGCCTAAGGGCCTCCCGTTCCCCCCCGTTGCAAAGCCGCCGTAATTAGCAGGTTCTGTAAATCCTTGCGTTGTGATTGTTTATGACCGATTTGCTCCGTCAAGAACTGGCCACCTTGGTCGACACCATGGTGGTGAAGGTCGGTACCCGCGTCCTTACGCACGACGACGGCCGGCTCAACGAAGATCGCGTGGAGCGATTGGCGGAGGAACTGCACCAGCTCATCCTCAGCGGGCGGCGGGTGGTGCTGGTGAGCTCGGGCGCCGTGGGGGCAGGCATTGGGCGACTCGGATTGCCCGGCCGGCCCACCAACCTGGCTCAACTTCAGGCCGTGGCCGCCGTGGGGCAGAGCCACCTGATCGAGGTTTACGACCGCTCGCTGCGCAAGCATGGCCGCCATGCCGCCCAATTGTTGCTCACGGCCGAAGATCTCAATCATCGCACCCGGTATCTGAACGTGCGGAACACGCTGCTGGCCCTGATGGAGTTCGGGGCGGTGCCGATCATCAACGAGAACGACACCGTGGCCGTGGAAGAATTGCAAACCACCTTCGGCGACAACGATCGCCTGGCCGCGCTGGTGACCAACCTGCTGCGGGCGCCGCTGATGGTGCTGCTCTCCGATGTGGAGGGGCTCTATGACCGCCCCCCCACCGATCCCGCGGCCCAGGTCGTGCCCACGGTGGCCGAGCTGAACGCCGACGTTTGGGCGCTGGTTCGCGATGTCAAAACGGGCCTCAGCAAGGGGGGCATGGCCAGCAAGCTGAGGGCAGCCCGCATTGCCACGGCGGCGGGCGAAAACGTCATCATTGCCTCGGGCCGCCGGCCCGGCGTGCTGGCTGAAATTGTCTCCGGAAAATGCACCGGCACCCTGTTTCTGGCCCGAGGTCAAAATGTGTCCAGCCGCAAACGGTGGATTGGCTTTACCGTGCAACCGCGCGGAATTCTCGACCTCGATGCGGGCGCCAGCCAGGCCGTGGTTGGCAAGGGCCGCAGCCTGCTGGCGATTGGCGTGGTGAGCGTGGGCGGTGACTTTCGCAAGGGGGACGTGGTGGTGCTGCGCAACCCCGAAGGCAAAGAAATTGCCCGCGGCCTGGCCAATTACACGGCCGACGAAATTCGCCTGATCCGCGGCATGCGCACCGAGCAAATCGCTCCGGCCCTGGGGCAATGCCCTTACGATGAAGTCATTCACCGCGATAATTTGATGCTGACCGCCGAATAGGGAACGGTCTTTCCGCCTCTTCCTGGAAGGGCTGGGGATGGGCGTGCAACCGTCAGACGTATGCCGAGTTGGTCAGGCCATCGGAACCGACGTGGAGAGACACGCCCCGCGGAGGCAAAGCTACCGCTTCCGAAAGAGCGAGCAGTTCTCCTCGGCAAAGTCTAGGAGGATGCGAAGGAGCTTGAAGCGGCCACGCCGCCCGGTATCCGAGCGATTCAGCGAACTGCTGCCAGCGATCCGCGAGTTCGCGGTTGGCAGTGATGCTGATTTCGTGGGGCTTTGGCACGGGGGGGAATGTGCCAGCAGTCCGGTTGTGAAGCAAGCAGGAGAACTTGACGGACTATGCTAAGGGTGGCGCTTCAAGCAGGATGAGAACGTCGCTGAAGTTCAGCTTCAAAAGGAGCAAGAATGTCCCGAAGATCGGTGACTTTCTTCTCAGCATTGGCGACAACATGGTCTGGCAGCGGCTTATCTGTAAATTCCTTTTGCTGCTTCTGTGCTTTGACCTCGTGTAGCGCAGACTCAGCCGCAGCAATTTCAGCCTTCCCCTTGTCGATCACCCACCCCAAATCTTTGTCACTGTACCAGCGGAGGTCATCAAACCCGAAGCTCGCGAAAGCACTGAAAATGCGGACTTGAAGATCGCGAGTGAACTCATCGCTCAACCGGGCGATCCGCCTATCGCTTAAGAACGCGGCACGCTCTACTGATTTCGTTGGGATCTCGATGTCGTGAAATGAATCCAGCCTTGCCGCAAAACGTCCGTCATATCCCGGCATCTCTCCCAGATAGAAGACATCCGGTGCTCCCTCGCCATCGCGGATTTTCTTGAGAAACTTACGCACGTCATCGAGGCTCTTTACCTCCGACGTGCCTCCCGTCATTTTTTCGATCGGAAGTGCGGTGACATGGCTCTTATTGATCGCGACACACGGTCGAGAAATGCACATACAGAGCTTGTCGTTGGCAAGAGCTGGCTCACCACCGTCTTCATCGGAGTTATTGGTCGAGAAAAGCTTGAGGCCCCGAAGAATGTCCCCTTGCGATAGGGGAACATCCTCAGGAACCGGTTCAATAATCGGCATTCGTGTTCTCAAGGTACTGCTTGGCAGCTTGACTGATCCGATCGTCGTCCTTGCTCCAAGAAAACCTCAAAGGCTCATGGAAATCGACCTTTGGGCATTCCTTCTTCTGAGACGACAACAGTTTCAAACCCTCGATTGCACTCATGGCTACAGGGCGCGATTGTTCGTTCTCCGCCTCAGCCTGAGACTGAAAAAGAACGAGGGCAAGACTGGTCATGACAACACCCTGGATTCCGCGGCGCATGACAGAAGTACAGGCTTCCGTCTTGAATGAATCGAAATCGGTACTTACCTCTTCGACCAGCGGTTCCACGTATGGCGGCTTCACATTGAAATTGCGATACGCCCCCATCGGAATAGGCTTCGTCATTAGTTCAGTCATGGTCCCCTCCCTCAACCGTATGCAGAATTCCCGCCGCCAGATGTCGTGCTTCATCCCAGCGATTCAAGAAGTCCACAAGTCGTTGTACATCGCGTTGCTTCTGCGGAATATCCATGTGGTAGTTGAAAGCAAATTGCATCAACTCAACCTCTTTCTTATTTGGCAAGGTCACTCGAATCGGTTTTACGTCGAGTTTCATTCTCGCTCCTAATGCTTCCTTACTCAGGTAAGCACCGAAACGGGCATCTGGCGTGTCGAACGCTCGGAAAAGCGATCTCGATCCGTCATAGAAAAGACATCGCGATACCTCGCTGGCTTCCACATCTTCCGAATGGTAATGCCAAACGAAATTCAGCCCGACCGCCGAGTACGGCGTGTGCGGAAGTGTCTCGACAATGCGACGGAGGACATCCGACACAACGTCCTGATGATAATCCGCATCACCGACTGGAGTGAACTGGAGCTGCTCTGGAGACGCAAACAGGACAAAACGCGAAGTGTTGACGTTCGCCAACATGTCCGTGAAAATGCATCCGTCCTTGAACTCATTTCGATCCACCAGACCGTTGTCGACGAGCCATATCTGGTTCACGATCGAGGGATTGAACTGCCGTGCGACCACTACTGCGTTCGCATTGGCAAGCGTGAAACTCATCGCGTTCCCATCCCGAAGTCTTCCCTCAGAGCACCGGCCCCGCTCGAAAGTTTGCAATTCTAATGCCCTTCCCCCGCCACGTCTATGCCGGGCGGGCGTTTCTAAAGGTATTCTAGGCCAAGGGTTTGCGTGTGCAAGCCCCTCCGTCGCATGATCAGGAGCTCCTCGATCTCCCCTCGTTGGCAGCGAGGCACATCACAGCGGTAGCATCGGGAGCGTCGTCCTTTGCGTTCGGATCGTCATCCGGATGATGGACCGACAGGTATTTTCCGTCTCCCTTGTATTCCTTCACCAACCCGCAGAATTGCTCCTCGAATTCATCTGCTAGCGGGTGATCCGACGGGTACGAGAACCTCATCGGATCGCTCGGGCCCTCAAAAAGGCATCCTGGAGCAGTGTGGACCTCTGGTGCTTGCTTTGCAAAGTAAATCGTACCCCGCTCTCTGGGGCCATCGGAAGCCGTGTATCCGTTCCAAGCGTTAACATCGGCATATCTTCTAGTCCGGTCGAGTCTCCGCCCCCTCCTCGGATACGCTCTTCGTAGGTGACTTTCTGTTCAGTTCTATCAGAATTCAACTGGAAACGATGCTCGCGAAGCCAGTCGTTGAGTAGGGCGATTTATTCGGCTTAGGGTGAGGGCGCTCCTGCGGGCGCGCTTGAGATTGCTTATCCAACTACGCTTTCCAGGCCGCTCATCCCCCGCCCCCTCTACGGGAAAATACCGGGAAGAGGGATAGGACGGTTTCGCGCCCCCTGCTTTCTCGGCAAGAAATCTGCCCTGGCGAGGCCCGCAAGGGCTGTACGCGCGGGGCAGAGCGATACAATCTGTATAGGGGGGACGAAGAAATTGCCTCCCCACGCCTGATTGTCATTCGATTGCTACGCCATGAAGGATTTCCGTGTCCAGCACCATCGCCATTGATGAGATCTTGGAAGAGTTCGAGTTCCTTGAGGACTGGGAAGAGCAGTGCCGCTACCTGATTGAGTTGGGCGAGTCGCTGCCCGACCTCGATCCGGCCGAAAAGATCGAAGAAAATCGGGTCCACGGCTGCATGTCGCGGGTGTGGTTTCTGCCCTCGCTTCAGCAAGAGAATGGGCAGACTCGGATTTTCATTCGCGCCAAGAGCGACGCCAAAATTGTCGATGGCCTGATCTGCGTGCTGCTTTCGCTGTGCAACGGTCGCACTCCCCAGGAAATTCTGGCGGCCGACTACCAAGGCGCCTTCCAAAAGCTGGGGCTTGAAACGCACCTGGTGCCGCAGCGCCGCAACGGCTTGCACTCCATGCTGGGGCGAATCCTCACTATCGCCAAGCAGGCCGAGGAGCACCGTCATGCCGGCGCGGCCAACAGCAAGTCGCCCGACATGCTGGCCGACGACGCCATTCACGGCAGCAGGCTGGCGAAAGGCAAGTCGTCGTCTCCTTTGCCGCTCACCGAAACCGAGGCCGAAAAACGCCGCCATACGCCGCTCGACGCGGCGGCCGTGGCTGCCGATTTTCCCATCTTGCGCGAAACGCTCCCGTCGGGCGCTCCGATCATTTTTTTGGACACGGCGGCCTCGGCTCAAAAACCCCAGGTAGTCATCGATCGCGAAAAAGAAGTTTACGAGCACTACTACGCCAACGCCTATCGCGGCGTGTATCAGTTTGGCGATCGCGTGAGCCGAGGGCTGGAAGAAGCCCGCGAAGCCGTGCAACATTTCATCGGGGCCGAACACTCCGACGAAATCATCTTCACGGCCGGAACCACCATGAGCATCAACATGGTGGCCGCCGGCTGGGGACGAAAGTTCCTTAAGCCGGGCGACGAAATCCTGGTTACGCAGATCGAGCACCACGCCAACCTGGTGCCTTGGCAAGTGGTGGCCCAGCAAACGGGCGCCAAGCTGCGGTTCATCCCGCTGGCAGAAGACGGCCAGTTGGATCTTTCGCAACTCGACCAGTTGGTGAACGAACGCACGCGGATTGCCGCGATCACCGCCATGAGCAACGTGCTGGGCACGGTGCCCCACTTGAGCGAGATCCAGCAGAAGGTGAAGTCGGTCGGCGGCCTGCTGCTGGTCGATGCGGCCCAAAGCGTGCCGCATTTGCCCACCCATGTGATCCGGCAAGGCATCGACTTTCTCGCCTTCTCGGGCCATAAGCTGTACGGCCCCAGCGGCGTGGGCGTGCTTTACGGTCGCCGCGAGTTGCTGAGCGCGATGGATCCCTTCATGTTCGGCGGCCACATGGTCTCGCAGGTTTACGCCGAGCGGGCCGAATGGGCGCCGCTGCCTGCCAAGTTTGAAGCGGGCACGCTCCCCATCGCCCAGGCGATTGCGCTGGGGACCGCGGTGGACTACGTCACCGGCTTGGGCCTGTGCGCCATCCACGAATACGAACAAGGCCTGCTCCGTTACGCCCACCAGCAATTGGCGAGCGTGCCCGGCCTGAAGATTCTCGGTCCCACGCCGGAACACAAGGGGGCCATTGTGAGTTTCACGCTGGCCGGGGCGGCCGCTCAAGACATTGCCCAATTGCTCGACCTGAAAGGGCTGTGCGTGCGGCACGGTCACCACTGCACCATGCCGCTGCACGACTTGCTCCACATCCCCGCCAGCGTGAGGGCCAGCTTTGGCATCTACAATTCACGCGGCGATGTGGATGCCCTGGTGGAAGGCTTGCAGTTTGTGCGGAAGCAGCTGCGGCTGTAGGACAGCTTTCGGCGAGAGCGGACTCATCAGCGGGCAGCCGCGGCGAACCCGCGCCGTCATTCGCTGTTTGACGCGGAAGCGAAACCCGCGGCGAGATTGGCGCTGCCAAGTCGATTCTTGGGCGAGGACGCCCCCAGCCACGAGAGCTTTGCTACCGTCATGCCGCTTCCGCCTCGATCACGCTCGAGATCGACGGCGTCGGCACAATCCGCGTCAGTCGCAGGCCGGCCGCCGTGAACAGTTCCGCGAATTCCTCTCGCGTGCGTTCGCGCCCGCCGTGCGTGGCGTGCAGCATTTCCAGGTCCATCAGCTTGGCCATCGAACGCTCGTTGCCCGGCGTGATCACGCACTCCACCAGCAGCACGCGTCCACCGGGGGCCAGGTGGTCGCGCATGTTCTGTAAGATGCGAATCGAGTGCTCGTCGTCCCAGTCGTGAATGATATGCTTGGCCAGGTACGCATTTGCCGGCGGCAGCGGGCCGCGGAAGAAATCGACCCCTTGCGTGCCGCACCGGCTTTGCATGTTGGCGGCCGCGATCCGGGGTATCGCGCCGGCCACCACGTGCGGCAAATCGACCACGGTGCCCCGCAAGTGCGGGTGATCTTGCAGCAAACGCAGCAGCAACAGGCCGTGCCCTCCGCCCACATCGGCCAGGTGCTGAATACCGCTGAAGTCGTACGCCTTGCTCACCAGTTCGGCGTTGGCGGCGGTCATGCCGGTCATGGCGCCGTTGAAGGCGGCGGCGAATTCTTCATCGGTTTCGCAGTAGTCGAAGAACCCCTGGTTGTGAACATGCTCGAACGCGGACTGGCCCGTCTGCACGCTGTGCAGAAAATTCCCCCATCCCTGCCAGTGCGGCGGAGCGCCTTGAAACAACGCCACGTCGCGTAGCGATTGCGGATGGTTGCTCCGCAGCAGTTGCCCCAGGTCGGTCAGCGCGAACCCGCGATCCCAGCGTTCTTCAAAGATGCCCAAGCTCGCCAAGGCGCGCATCAATCGATAAGTGGCTGTTGGGTGCGCTCCCACTTCCGCGGCCAGGTCGTCGCTGAACTTGGGCCCCGCTTCGAGCGCGTCGGCCAACTTGAGCCGCGCGGCCGCATAAATGGCGGCCGTGACCCAGTGGCCGGTGATCATGCCCATCAGCAGAGCTGCCGGAGGAGGCCCCAATTCCAAAGGGGCCGATCCGCCCGCGTTCGCATCCGAGTTGCTGGCCATGGTTAATCCGTTCGACTTGGGTGTTGGATGTTGTCGATGGTTGCACGGCGAAGTTTCCTGGCCCAGCCGGGGGGGCCTATCCGAACGGCGTTTGGCCGTTACCCCTGCGACGCCAGCAACCACACCAGAATTCCCTTTTGGGCATGCATGCGATTGGCCGCCTGTTGAATGACCACGCTTTGGCCGCCGTCCATCACGCCGTCGGTCACTTCCAACCCCCGCCGGGCTGGCAAGTCGTGCATAAAGAACGCGTCTTTGGGAGCCAGCGCCATCAGGGCCTCGTTCACTTGGAAGCCGGCGAACGCCTTCATCCGCCGCTCGTTCTCTTCTTCCTGGCCCATGCTCGTCCAAACGTCGGTGTAGATAAAATTGGCTTCGCGCACAGCCGCACGCGGGTCGTTGGTCATGGTGAGCTCAAGGTCGGGCACCTCGGTCTTGAGCAGGTCCAAATACTCTTGCTCGAACTGAAAACCCTCGGGGGCCGCCAGTACGAACTTGATGCCCAACCGACCGCAGCCGTAGGCCAGGCTCCGGGCCACATTGTTGCCGTCGCCCACAAAGGTAAGCGTGAGCCCCCGCGGCGTGCCGACCAGTTCGCGAATGGTGTACAGATCGGCCATGGCCTGGCAGGGATGGGCGTAATCGGTCAGACCGTTGATCACCGAGCAGCGGCAATACTGGGCCAGTTCCACCACGTCGGCGTGACGTTTGGCCCGCACCACGATGGCGTCCACGTACTCGCTGAGCACCCGGCCAAAATCGGCCACGGTTTCGCGCGACCCCCAGCCCACGTCTTTGCCCAAGAACAAACTGCTGCCGCCCAGGTGCGCCATGCCGGCTTCAAAACTCACGCGGGTGCGGAGCGAAGGGTGCTGAAACAGCAGGGCCGCCGTCCGACCCGGCAGCAGCGGTTCGCGCAGGCCGGCCAGATACTTGGTCTTGATGTCTTCCGTAATCGAGAAGATGCGATCAATTTCCGAAGTGGTCAAATCGGACAATGTCAATAAATGTCGCATGGCGGCAGGTCTGGCAAGAGTGCTGCAAAATAGAAAGAACTCGCCCCACGCCGCAAGAAAACGACGCCGGGTCCGTTCACAGGCTCCGCGCCAGAACCGCCACAAGCGGCCGTTCCGGCGGGCGGCGGCTATCAACCGTCGGACGAACGGGGCGTCATTTGCTGCGTGAGAACTTCCGCCAGAATATCGCAGCCTTCGTGAACCTGGTCTTCGCTCAGGTTCATGGCCGGCAGCAGGCGAATCACGTTGCCATGCGTGCAGTTGATGAGCAGGCCCCGCTCCAGGCAGGCTTGCACGGCAGGGGCGCCTTCCACCGACAGTTCCACGCCGATCATCACGCCTTGCGCGCGGATGTCTTGAATCAACTCGCATTCCTCGCGGAGCGACTCAAATCGGGCCCGGAACAACTCGCCCACCGCCGCGGCGTTTTCGAGCAACCCCTCCTGCTCAATGGTTTCAATCGTGGCAATCCCAGCCCGGGCCGCCAGCGGGTTGCCGCCAAATGTCGAGGCATGCATGCCAGGCCGCAGGCTGGGAGCAATTTCCGCCGTGGTCAGCATCGCTCCGCCCGCCACGCCGCCGCATACGGCCTTGGCCAGGGTCATAATGTCGGGCGTGACCCCAAAATGCTGATAACCAAACCACTGGCCGGTGCGGCCGCAGCCGGTTTGCACTTCGTCGAAAATCAGCAGCAGGTTGTGCTTGTTGGCCAGCTCGCGCAACCCTTGCAGGAAGCCCGGCGGCGGAATCCGCACGCCCCCTTCGCCCTGGATCGGCTCGACCATGATCGCGCAGGTTTCGTCGTCGATCAGATCGGCCACGGCTTCCAGGTTGCCAAACGGGGCATACACAAATCCCGCGACCATCGGCCCCAGGCCGGCGTGGTACTTGGGCTGCGCCGTGGCCGTGACCGTGGCCATGGTGCGACCGTGAAAGCCGCCTTCGAAGGTGATGATCTTGTACTTTTGCGGCGGCGTGTGCAGTCGGGCCAACTTGATGGCCGCCTCGTTGGCCTCCGCCCCCGAGTTGCAAAAGAATGCCTGGCCGCCAAAGCTGCGTTCCGAAAGCATCTGCGCCCAGAGCCCTTGCGACTCGATGTACCACGTGTTGGGCACGTGAATCAGCCGCGCCACCTGCTCCTGCATGGCCGCGACAACGCGGGGCGGACAATGCCCCAGCATGTTGCAACCCCAACCGGGAAACAGATCCAAATACCGGCGCCCTTCCGCGTCCCACACATAGGAGCCTTCGCCGCGAACCAGGCAAACCGGATAGCGCGTGTAATTAGGCACGACATAGCGCTGGAACAGATCCCGCGTTTCCGCTGAGGAAAGATCAGACCGGTGGATCGATGTCGCACTCATGAGCTTGGTTCCTGGGGACGGCCGCCGCCAACCAACCGCTACCGAAGGAGCCGTGGCCGCGGTGACCTGATAATCAACCATTCAGTTTCGTGCTAGAGCTTAACCAACACCAGGCCAGCTAGCGCGATCTTCCGCTATTAGGTGAAAAAGGACTAGACAAGCCTGAGCCCTGCTAAGGTTCACCCTTTTTTATTCACCACCTCGGGCAATCTCCGTCCCTACCCCGCTGCTCGTGTAGATTTCGAGCAGCAGCGAGTGCCGCAATCGTCCGTCCACAATATGCACCTTATGCACGCCCCGGTCGAGCGTTTCCAGGCAGGCCTGAACCTTGGGGATCATGCCCGACTCAATCGCCCCGCTGGCAATCAGCTCTTTCGCTTCGCTGGCCGTGAGCGAGTTGATCAGCGAGGCCGGATCGTTCTTGTCGCGGCGAACGCCGTTCACGTCGCTCAGGTAAATCAGTTTCTCGGCCCCCACGGCCTGGGCCACCGCCGTGGCCGCCGTGTCGGCGTTCACGTTCAGCTTTTCGCCGGCGGCGTCAATGCTCATCGAAGGAATCACCGGCACAATGCCCGCGTAGCACAGGTTGTCGATCGTGGTGCGGTCCACGCGGGTCACGTTCCCCACGTAGCCCAGGTCGATGGGCTGGCCGTCGGCATCCAGCAGGGTGAGTTTCTCGCCGGTGAGCACGTTGGTGGTCTTGAAGTTCAGCGGCGCCGCCCGGCCCCCCAGCCGCTCGATCGAGTCGGCCAGGTGATTGTTGGTTTCGTAAGCCAGCACTTCTTCCACGATGTCGCGCGTGGCTTTGTCGGTGTAGCGGCGACCCTGAATGAACCGCGGCGCCAGGCCGGCCTCTTCCATGCGTTTGCTAATCGCGGCGCCGCCGCCGTGGACCACCACCGGCCGCATGCCGACCGTTTCCATGAACACAATGTCCAGGAGCAGATGCCGCAGCGCATGTTCGTCGTTCATCACACTGCCGCCAATCTTCACGACCGTAATTTTGTCGCGAAACTTGCGGATCCAGTGCAACGCTTCGATCAGCGTATCGGCCTTGCGGATCGCTTCTTCCAAAGTAGTGGCCACTCCCAGGACTAAAGATCGGTGGTCGGCAGAATGACGCTGCAAACAGGGTCGGGCACGAAACCAGACCCCCCGTTGCTTACAGCCGGTGGCTCGCGCCGAGCGAAAGACGCCAGGCCGCGGCGAACCCGGCATAGAAACGCGTCATTTTAAGCCCCCGGCGGGGGGCGTCAACGACCGCCGGCTACCAGCCCCGCAATTTTAGGGGGGGGAATTGGAAGAGCCCGCCAGAACCCAAGAGTAAGTGAAAAATAAAAAAAGGCGCCGGCCGGCCGAGTCGACACATCAAAAACATTGAAAAAAACGCATTTTTCGCCGGTCAGAAACCCCTTCCCCAAATTACGGAGCCGTTAACCCATGGGGCGCCTTTCACATCGAGAAGCAGAACGACGGACTGGCCAGCAGCCAACCTGGCGAATTGCAAGAGACGCCCGCCATCCAAGGCCAACGCCAGAGGTAGTCCATCACGGCGACGACTTCACTTGTTGCTCCAGCAGATCGAACAGCTTTTGCACCGTGGCAATCATCGTTTCCACTTCCAGCTTCTCGTCAGGGCTATTCCAAAAAACCTGGAACGAGTACCAGTTGCCGTTCTTGTGACGCAGCAGCCAGTTGCCCGCCAATAGCTGATCTTCCGACCCGCCTTTAAAGCCCACGAACGGCCAGGTCTCGCGGTTTATCTTCAGCTTGGCATCGAGCGTCAGCACCTCGCGGAGCGGAGCCGCCGGCTTGCCCGGCTCGGTATTGAGCCGAATCCAATTCAGGGCGCGGGCCATGTCTTCCGTGGTCGCAAACCATTCGGCCACTTCATAGGCGCCGGTATCGAAATCCAGCTTTTCGTAGTCATGCAGGCCCGCGATTTCCGTCGCCAGAAACTTTCGCCGGCCGGCCTCGTCGAGCTTGGCATATTCCGCTTCACGCCCGGCGGCCGCCTTATCGCGGATCATGGTCATTTCGCGGGTGAACAAGAATGGGCGGTTCCACTGCGGCTGCGTGTGGCCCATCGCCGCCTGCTGTTGCTCCACGTTCTCGCGGCCGAGCAAATGCAACAGGTGGTCGGTGGCCGTGTTGTCGCTGATCGAAATCATCTTGATGGCCAGCGTGTTCAACGTCACCGGCGAGCCCAGCGGCCAATCGGCCAATTCGCTGCTCGGCGGACCAACAAAATCGGCCTGCAGCCGCATGGTGTTGTCGATCCACCGCCGATGGTCGTTCACTTCGTCGATCAACTCGCCCAGGATGAACAGTTTGAAGCTCGAACCAATCGCGAACCGCTCGCTTGCATTCACGGCGAACAAGGGCTGGGGGCCATCGGCGCTCAGTTGGGCGAACAGCACCGCCTGCTTGCCAGGCAACGCCTTCAGTTCCTGCTTAAGCGCCGCTTCCACATCGGCACGACCCTCGCTCATAGTCAACGCGGCAATCAATATCAGGCTGGGGCTCATCACAACTCCCAATAGGGACATCGGTTACGGGGGGAACGCGGCAGCTCGCGCGCAGCAAGCCTTCCGACTATAGACTAGGTTATCTTTGTGGTTGGGCCGTCTCGGCCAAGAGTGCCTGTGGGGCCGATCCAAGGCTCAGCGGCCCATTGAACCGGCGACGCGGATTCACAGTCGAGGAAACCGTGCCACCAGAGATGAATCCAAATGCCAATTGTTTGACCCCAGGGGGCAATCCGTTTATCTATAAGGCATAATCCATACATCTCTCCCCACACGTTCCACCACCCAAACCTCCACTCCCCCCCCAATCAATTACCGCGGCCAGAGTTCCAATTCCCTCTGCCCGCTCCCCCCGTACCTTGCCGAGTACTCGCCATGCTGCCGCGATTGAATTCGAGCCTGATGCTGATTCTCGTCCTGTTCTCTTCGGCCCAGGCTGAAAACTGGAGCGGCTGGCGAGGGCCGCGCGGCGACGGCACCAGTTGGGAAGAGAAGGCGCCCACCAGGTGGTCGGCCACCGAGAATATCGCCTGGAAGGTGGCCGTGCCGGGCCTCGGCCACTCCTCCCCCGTCATTTGGGAAGACAAGGTCTTTCTCACGACCTGCCTCGCCGATACCGAAGAGCGCGTGCTGCTCTGCCTCGACCGCAAAACCGGCAAAACGCTCTGGCAGCGAACCGTGTTCACATGCCCTTTGGAAGTGAAGCACAATCTGAATAGCCACGCCTCGGCCACGCCCACCACCGATGGCGAGCGGGTCTATGTTTCGTTTTTGGAGATCGACGGCAGCACCGAACTGGCCACCCGCAACGTGGGCAAGGTCCGGCCGTTCACGCCCGGCCAAATGGTGATCGCCGCATACGACCTCGATGGCCAGCAGCTCTGGATGGCCAAGCCAGGCACCTTCAAAAGCGTGCACGGCTATTCGAGCTGCCCCGTCATTTATAAAGACAAGCTCATCATTAACGGCGACCACGACGGCGACTCGTACATCGTGGCCCTCGATAAAGCCACCGGCCGCACCGAGTGGAAAGTCGAGCGGGCACACAAAACTCGCAGCTATGTCACGCCGATCATTCGCGAGATCGATGGCCGCACGCAGATGATCCTCTCGGGCAGCCACGCGGTCGATAGCTACGACCCCCTAACCGGCAAGCAGCATTGGCACATGGACGGCCCCACCGAGCAGTTCGTGGCCTCGATGATCTACAACGGCGAATACCTGTTCATGACCTGCGGTTTCCCCGATAAGCACATGCTGGCCATTCGCCCCGATGGCCAAGGCAACGTGACCGAAACCCACGTGGCCTGGCGAACCAAGGAGGGCGCCAGCTACGTGCCCTCGCCGGTGGCTTGCGGCGATTACTTTCTGGTGGTGGCCGATAACGGCATCGGCAGTTGCTTTCACGCCAAAACGGGTGAAAAAGCCTGGATGAAGCGGATGGGCCGCCGCTACAGCGCCTCGCTCATCACCGCCGCCGGCCTGGTGTACTTTCTCGACGACGACGGCAACACCCGCGTGGTACGGCCCGGCCCTGAGTATGAAGAACTGGCCGAAAACAGCCTGGAAGAAGCCTGCTCGGCCTCGCCCGCCATCAGCCAAGGGCAGATTTTCATTCGCACCGAGAACAACCTGTACTGCATCGGCAAATAACGAGCCAGGGGCTGGGTCGCCCCCGAGAATGATTTATACGCACGTTTTGAACCGGAGCGGCCGCGGCGTCCACAGCCCGGCTGATTCTGACGGTTTTGATTCCGAATAACGCGCGCAGGTTATTCAGAATTTTCCGAATAAACAGTAGTTAGGAGCCCAATATGTTTTATGCGCCGATTGCTGCTGCGGGCCTCGCCGAAGCCGCTTGGTTGTTTGCAATGCTGTTCATGGGTGGAGGTTTGCTCGTGATTGGCGTTATGGGCCTCGTCGCAATGATGTGGCCATCTAGGAAACTTGCCATTACCGCCGTGGTAGCGCTGTCAGTTTTTAGTTTAGTATGCCAACCTTGGTATTGCTTCTTTCCATTCGATCCAAAAGACTACTCTGATCCAGATGTGGCATCCACTGCCGAGGACTTTCGCATGGTTGGATTTGGGTGGATTGCAACTTCAGTTTTCGTTTTCTTTTCCGTCGTGCTCTCGGGGCGGAAGACGACCCCGATTGTCACACGCGATTCCAGCGTCAGCACCTAACAAGGCAATGCACCAGGCAATGCACCCGACCGCGATCGGGCTTCACAAAATGGTAAGCACTCGTCGCGGCGGGTGATTTTGGTCGTTAGGCGGGCACCTTGTATGGCTTCACGTAGATCAAAGCGTGACTTCGAGCAAGTCGTTGAACATCTCCGCGAAACGCTCACATATGATATGGTCGCCAAAGCGTTTCGGTGTCGCTACGGCGAGGAACTTGATGAGGCAGACTACGAGTCCTTCGCAGAAGAATTGATCAACGAACACTACAACGCGGGGCTCGATGAGTGGAACGACGAGTATCTTTACTACGATTAGCAGTTCGCGTTTTCGGAACGGGTGGCACGCTACGCCGTTAACCTTATTGGTTCGGAGATTGCCCCGTTTTCCGAGATTTCTCGGCAGCCAAGACCCCCTAAATTACAGGTCGATGTAAACTATTGCGTAATTTGCGGTTAGAAAAAGGGTTGCCGGCGTAGAATGGCACCGCGGTGCCTCCCGCCGCGGGGCGCGGCGGCAGTGGAAACAGCTCAACGACACGAGGCAGGCCGTTTCAAAGGCAATTTCCGCAGCCGCGCGCCGTGCGAATATCACAAAGCGGGTGACGGCTCATACGTTTCGGCATTCGTTTGCAACGCACTTGACCGATGCGGACTTGCGACAACCGTACGGCGCAGGAACCCCTTGACCACAGCGACGTTAGGACAACAATGATTTATACGCACGTTTTGAACCGGAGAGGCCGCGGCGTCCGCGGCCCGGCTGATTCTGACAGTTTTGATTCCGAATAACGCGCGCAGGTTATTCAGAAATTTTATGAACAAACAGTAGTTATCCGCTACTGGTTGGGGTGTGTCCAGGTTTGGGATCAAAAATGATGCGATTACTCAAAGCCGCTCGCAACGTACTTTTGCTTCCTTTTGCAATTATTGTTGCCATACCAGTCGTGTTGTTTATCGTCGTCGCCATCATTGTGACTCTACCGCGATCACTATGGTCTAGTCATCGATGGCGCCAAAAGCTTCGACGAGATGGTCGCTACAAGAATCCTGCTATCCAACCACATTCTTTATCTACCGGAACTTTGATTGTGGATTCACCTATCGTTGGTTGGAACATTACTCAATGCTGGTGGACACCCGATAATGTTCTCGATATTTCACCAGAGCCTATCCCAACCGATACTGATCGAAATTCTCACATCCGCAACAAAACGGAGCAACTAGAACTTTCATTTGATCGCTGGGTATCTAAACGATATCTGGATGCAAATGCGGGGACAGCAGTTTTGATTGGCTATCGCGGTGGCGACTCTCTTGCTCGACAGATATCTCGACGTACAAATATACCTGTTGTAAAATCGCGGTCTGGGCCGATTGCGTTACACTCGAAACCAACAATTGCGCGCGGATAACAAATGGATGCACCGGAGCGGGCGAAGGACCGGGTTGGCAATGGTGAATCAATCGCGCCCGCCCGGTGATCCTGGACGTTCGTCCTTAAAGCCCATGGCAAATACATTGTTCGTGAATTTCCAAGAGGTGAAAATCCATGCAGATTCCAGAACCACAAGCGGAACATCTTTGGCTCCATCAACTCATCGGCGAGTGGAGTATCGAATCCGAATGCATCATGGCCCCCGACCAGCCGCCAATGAAAACCACAGGCCGTGAGACCGTTCGTGCGTTGGGCAAATTCTGGACAATCGGCGAGGGTGCGGGTTATACTCCAGACGACGAATCATGTGATTCGATAATGACACTTGGATATGATCCCCAAACAAAGCGGTTTGTCGGTTCATTTATCGCATCCGCGATGACGCATCTGTGGCCGTACAATGGTTCACTCGACGCGTCTGAAAAGATTCTGACGCTCGACTCCGAGGGGCCGAGCTTCGCCGGCGATGGCACAATGGCCAAGTATCAGGACATCATCGAATTCCTCTCGCCGAATCACCGGACGCTCACTGCGCGGGTGCAAAACGCGGATGGTTCTTGGCAACAGTTCATGACCTCGCACTATCGCCGCACGCAATAGACGATTCCAAACGGAACGGGTGGCCACGCCATGAGCCTAAGCGAAGGGCGTGGTTGCAGCGCAACCCGAGGCCGAACCTGCTCTCGCCGACCGGGCCAGCAACTCCCAGGGGCAATCATGGGCATCTCCAGATCCCACAACGGCCACGGCTTAAGAACCATTGCCTTGGCAGCTTCGTAGCAAAAAAGGACGCGGTTTTGCCCTGGTGAGTTGCCGTCTACCCAGGAAAGCCGCGTCGTCCCCGCCCAGGCCGCTTGTGGGCGGTGAGTGCTTCTTCCGCCAGCGGGGGGGCACGGCACGGGTGGAATTCATTGCCCAAGGAGCAGTTTGCCAACGGCGGTTCCCGCGAATTTCTCTTCGCGCATACCCGCCTTCAATGGTAGCTTTAAGGCCAGACGAAATGGGGGAAAGGCTAGCCGGCCTGGCAAAGCGCCCAGCAAAGAGCCCAGCAAAGAGCTTGGTGAAAACGCCTTCCCTCCACGGGGGTGGCTCATGGGCGTCCCCGGTCCTCAATCGCCGCATGGCGATTGGGGACGACAAACTTGGGTAGAATGAAAACTCGCTCGTACAAATTTCCTCCGCGGGTTGAGACCCGCGGGTGTTTCTCAGGAGGATATGAATCCATGCTTCGTGGTATTTTAGGCCTGGCCATCGTCGCCGCTCTCTTGACCCCGCTTTCGGCACAAGACGCCGCCGGCAATGCGGCCGATGCCTTCAATCAAAAGTTCGATCAATGGGTCGGCCTCCTGGAACGCCTGCGCTCCATCCAGGCCGAGTACAAAGTGGCCAAGCCCGAGCTGCGAACGGGCTTGGAGCAGGAATTCAACACCAAGCTCAAAGAAGCCCAAGACCTCTACCCCCAAATGGTTTCGGGCGCCGAGGCCGCCTACAAAGCCAAGCCAGACGATAAACGCCTGACCGACTTTGTGATGGGCATGGCCATGCAGGCCTACGAAGAAGGTCGCTACGAGGAAGCGATTCGCCTGGCCGAGCTGGTCATTCAGCACGATCCTCGCAACCCCGAAATCTACCACCTGGCAGGCCAGGCCGCCTTCGAGCTCACGCGGCTCGACCTGACGGAAAAGTATCTGACCAAGGCCAAAGAAGAGCTCACCCGGCAAAAGAAAGAGTTCCACGGCGAAGCCATGCTGGCCGACCTGGCCCGCGAACGCGAACTGTGGGAGGTGGAAAAGGCAGCCCGCGAGCGTGACGCGAAACCGGCCGGCGACCCCCTGGCCTTGCCCCGCGTAAAGCTCAAAACCACCAAGGGCGACGTGATTGTCGAACTGTATGAAAACGACGCCCCCAACACCGTGGCCAACTTCATTAGTCTGGTGGAAGACGGCTATTACGATGGCACCCCCTTCCATCGCGTGATCGCCAACTTCATGGCCCAGGGTGGCGATCCCACCGGGACCGGAACCGGCGGACCTGGCTACAAGATTCCCTGCGAGTGCTACGGCCCCAATCCCCGCATGCACTTCCGGGGCACGCTCAGCATGGCCCACTCAGGCCGTGATACCGGCGGCTCGCAGTTCTTTCTCACCTTCAAGCCCACGCGGCACCTCGACAACCTGCACACGGCGTTCGGCCGGGTGGTCGAAGGCATGGACGTGGTCGATCAATTCACGCGTCGCACGCCCGACAGCCCCGGCGCCGGCGAGCCCGACAAGATCATCAGCGCCACCGTCCTCAACAAACGCGACCACGAATACAAGCCCCGCAAAGTAGGCGACCCCGAACCCAAGCCCGCCGGCGACACACCCGCTGGTGATAAACCCGCGGACGACAAGCCTGCCGGTGATAAACCGGCCGCCACCACTCCTCCGGCCGCCAACGACAAGCCCGCGGACGACAAGCAGCCGGCGACCGGCGACAAGCCCACCGACGACAAGCCCGCCATCGACGCTCCCACCGGCGATAAACCCGCGGGCGACAAGCCGGCCACCGACGCCAAGCCCCCGGCCACCGACCCGCCGGCGAATGCGGACAAGCCCGAGCCGAGCGACAGCCCGGCCAAGGAAGACGACAAATAAGCCTGGCGGATTAGCCAACCCTACGAATAACCCAAATCCAAACCGGCCGGTGCGACGAGCAGTGCTCATCGCACCGGCCTTTTTTGCGCCTCGCGAACGAGCGCGTTCAGTGGTCGCCGGGGCCACTATTTCGTCTCCCAGCGCACCCGCGATGCTTGCTATAAACCGTAGCTCGTCGTGATAGAATCGCCGACGTTCGGTCCAAGCTCCGCCCGAATGTGGTGGGCGCAAGCACGGCCACCCTTCAAATGCCCCCCGTGTTATGCTTGCTGGCGGGGTTTGGCGATTCAACCCGCATTGTGGCAGGCAGAATGCCTGCCCTGCATTGGCTCCCCAGATGGCCTTGTGCGGCATCATTGATCCAGCCATGTTCCGACCGTCGATAGCGCCAAGAGACTTTTCCTTCACTGCGGAATGGGTACAGAGCGAGCGATTTCGACTTCCGCACTCGTTAATGCGAAAAGTGCGGACACTCGCGCTTCGATAGCTACTCGCTGGGCATGTGCTTGTCGCTCCCTAACGGTGCGCTGATGACGCACGCGCATAACTTTCACCTCTTCAAGGGTTTGAATTAGCGAACGCACAAGTTGCTCGATTTCTTCTCGCTGGGTTTGCGAAGCGATGGGAATGGGTAGAGATTGAATAAACTGCTTCCCATGGGAGTAATATCCGCCACGAAACACGCTAGTATTCTTTCGAATGAACGCTTCGCTGAGGGGATGATTGAGGACTGCAAGCAAGTAGTGATTCGTGACATCGGCATTGGGCTTCGGCCGAATCATATAATATGGGCCGTTCCCGCCGCCGGTAACAATAATGTTCGTGTCATCAAATGCGTAACGAGGTTCAAGCGACAGAATCGGAAGGATAATTTTTTCCGTATCGAACTTCACCAGGCTCTGTGACCGGCCGAACTGATACCACTGCCGTTCGGCCGCCGTGCCGCCGGTCACATTACGCTTGTCAAGTTCGCTCCGCCGAGCAGTGAGATACTCAAAGCAACCAGGGTAAGAGCGTTGAAATTCGGCCGGCTGGATAAGTCTTGCCTTCGTACCCCTGGAGCTGGGGATGAGATGGTAGGGGAAAATCATCCACTTATTTGGCATCGGCCGCTCATAGGCGTTCAGTGCAACGTCATGGAGGCAGGGGCGCAACACGCCCCGCTCGATTTCCCAATCGCGCCCGTTCCATTGAGTAGTGATCGAGTGTTGCGACTCACGCGTAGCCTGCACGATGTAAACCTCGTCTGCGCTCGTTTGAACCCCGACGAAGATCTCGGCAACCGACTCGAGTGTCGAAGGAAACGAAGACCGGATACGACTGAACAGTGAAGCCGTTTCCGGATTGGCGAATTGCCATGGAGCGTCGGTTAGCTCAGCTGATGGCACTGTTGCAAAAATCGCTTGCCCGTCATATCGCCAACGTTCAAGGGACTCAATTCGCTCGAATCGGACATCTTGATGATCTTGATGAGACAAAATCAGAATACACGTGTAGTTGGACGTGTTTGGACCGAATACTTGCTGTGTTCCGAAGTGAACAATCTGTTCCACGTGATGGCCTATGAGTCGTCGCAATGCCTTACCCGACTGGATAGACATGAATTTGTGCGGCACTATCAGGCCGACACGCCCGTCGGGGCGGGCCAGAGTAAGGGATCGCTCAACGAATAGCGCGTACTTGTCGAAGTTATTCTCGCGAGCCGTCAAATAGGGCGACCCAGCAGTTTGATAGTACGACACTTCCTCTGGCGAGTATTCCGTCATGTTCTGAATGCGAATGTACGGCGGATTACCGACGATCAAATCGAAACCGTCGCGACGCATATCCAATGCGAACTCGGTAGCCCAATCAAATGGATTAATCTCGTCACGGGCGTCGTCAGGAAAACCTGCCATTGCCGCAACCCACTCAGGTTCGCTAACAAGCGAGTTGCCCGAACGGCAGATTTCATCCAGTGACGGAAGCGCTGGAGTACGATTTGTTTGCACGTAGTCACGAAGCGCATTGCCACTTTCGTTCTCGATAAGCTTGAGCAACAAGCTGAAGCGTGCGACTTCCACCGCGTTCGCGTCAATGTCCACGCCTCGAAGATGGACGAGCAGAATCCGTCGCCGTTCTTCAAGCGTCAACCGGTATTGACCGGCGGCGACTTCATACACGGTTCGGCCGAGATGGGACGGAAGATCGTTCGCTTGATACCAACTCAAGTAGTGATCTAGCAGGAATTCGTACGCAGACAGCAAAAACACGCCGGAACCGCAGCAGATATCAGCGACCGTAAAATGACAGAGGTCGTTTGGACTTTTCCCCTCGACGGCAGGTCCAAGCGTCCGCTGGACGATGGAGTCGACAACGAATCGCGGGGTCGGCACAACCCCGCCACTTTCCCGAACTTCGGGCTTGTGGACGATCTCGACGCCGTTAGCGCTGACCCTGATGATCTCGCCGAGGAACTGCTCGTAGATCTCGCCGAGCACTTCTGTTTCCACAACAGCGAACGTGTACGGACTCTGCGGATAGTACAATTCCGAAATAATAGCGTGCAGCGTCACATCGCTAATGCGAATGCCGAGCGGTTTATCGTCTAGAAGTCGAAACAAGCCGGAGTCGTAGAACTCGTCAGCTCGATGTAGGAGCGTCATCAACGCGTCGAATGTTCCAGGAGACGACAGACCTTTAAGCGTTTCATAATTCTCAAGTTCGCGGTCTTCGCAGATTCGAAGGAAGACTATTCGGGTAAGAAACAGCTGAACCGCGTAGGTCAGTTCTTGTGGAGTCAGACTCGGCGTGTTCGAGTGTATATCAACTGCAAGGCGGTGCCGCCATGAGCGAACCTGACGGAGAAAGTAATCGTCAAACTGCTCCGAACCGTGCCCCGTGAACCCGACGGCGAAACGATTGTCAAAGTCGCCGGAATAGACAACATCTCTCGAAAAATAGCCCCAGAGTTCATCAAAACGCGTCTCGAATTCCTCATAATCGACAAGCAGCAAGCGTGCTACGCGCGGGTCATCGCTATCACTTGGAATTGGCCGACAATCGTAAATCGCAAGCTGATGAAAATTCGTCAGGACTGATATGGGGAGGCTGGCAGAATACCCGTACCGCCGCGTCTGGAACGCTGGCGCTCGATCGCGGTCAATGTGGACGCTCGGCTTCTTCGCCTCGACGAAGAGCTTTCGTTGACGCGCCAACCGCAGCTCATAGTCCGGCTTCTTCGACAGTCGCTCCTCTCCAACTCCGACGGTCGCTTCTTCAATGACTTCGCGCAGGGAAAGTGGCTGACCAGAATCATTGTGGACGTCCCAGCCGTAGGCTTCCAGAAGTGGTGTGATGAAGTCGGTGCGAGCCTGGGTTTCGTTGTACGAGGGACGAAGATAGTCAGACTGGTTCCGAGCGAATCGCCGCACGAGTTCTGCAACCCGCAATCGCGACTGTTCCTTGGCATCGGTATTCATCATAGACCGGCCTTGAGTTTGCGTTTGCGACGTCGCGACATTCGGCGATCACGCATTTTCGTCCAAATGGTTTTCAGTGCCTCACAGTCGGACTTCGACATGCCCATGCCTTTGATAAGCACTTGCTTGGCATTTTCTTGAAGAACCTGCTCCAATCCGCCTGCTCGAATCAGGCGATCACATTCCTTCAGTGGCAGCGCGTCTGCGAGCTGCGCGGGCATCAATAGCCGTTCCGCTTCTGTCGGCTCGAGTTCCAAAACACCCCCGCCGTAGCTTCGCCCTTCAACTTCCGCGGAAGCTGCAGTGAGATGCGTATACATATTCGCAATGATTCGCTCTCGATCACCTTTGCATGTTAGGCGATGTATAGTATCGGTTGATGTCGCATCGGCAGTGTTTAAGACGGCACGAGGAAAGTCATAGATTTGCCGGAAGAGGAAGCCATCGGGTATCCAAACAGACGGCACTGCGTACCACGGGGAACGGATCGAGCACTTGTACCCACGGTTGTATGCATTTTGTTCGCCTTCACGGACGTATTCGCCTAACGACTTGGGAAGTTTACCCCCGTTGAGCGAACCGAGGTGGAGAAGATGCACACGGTCGCCGTTCTTCGCAAGCCCTTTCCATTCCGCCTTGTCGATGACGGCACCGGAAAGGTGTGCCGAACGAGATACCAGTGGAATCGTAAACGCAGCGAGCCTTCGCTCTTCGATTTGTCCACCGTCAAGGACGAAGAATTCGTTCTTGCCAGTGACAACCCCGACGTCAACCGTTGCATGGGTGGAAAGCGACGTCGCAACGGCAGATGATCGAAGATCACGCAGGAAATCGATCTCACGTTGGCTCAAAAAGTATTTGAGCCATTTTTCGTTGTCGTGGCGGACAACCTTCGGATCGATCTTGGACAAGAGATTCTGTGGTGACCGTGAGGTAATCTCTTCAACGGTAGCAGTTTCAATTAGACCAACACGGCAAACATTGGAAGGCGTCGGTGAAGGCAGCGCATTTTCCGCCAGCAGCAAGACGACCTCCTGCTCGGCGTTCTCAAAAAACAATTCATTGCAAGCGATGATGTCGATCCGTTTGAAACGGTCAACGAGGTACGATCGAAGTTGCGCCGCATAGGTTACTTGCAAGAGTTCCGCGGGGAGGACGAACGCCATGCGACCCCCCGGGCGCAATAGCCTCGCACCTGCAACGACAAATGGCACCCAAATATTTGTTAGGCGATTGGGGGTCAGTCCAACATCGGCCATGATCGACATGGCAAGCGACCGGTGGGGTTCTGGGAAGGTTTGGTATCGAATGAACGGCGGGTTCCCAATGACGACGTCGAACGACGATGAGGCAGAATTGAGAGTCCATTCGAAAAAATCACCGGTAACTACCGTGTGATTCCCAGCGTCGCGAAGGAGCCGCCGAAGGATGCCACGCGCAGCCTCTGCCTCAGTGCTGTTGATTTCAATTCCTACAAGACTCTTCGCGACCTTTGATGGCTTCGCGCCTTTCTCACAAAGTACCGCAGCCGCTGCACGCAAAAATGCCCCGTCACCGCAGCTTGGTTCTACGATGCGATCGTCGGCAGACCGAATCGCCCAACTGCACAGCCATTCGGCCACTCTTCGCGACGTGTAATAACCTCCCCGTAACTTGTCTGCGTCCGCATCTTGAAATCGCCCTGCCTTTGGTCCATTCTGCATGCCACTGACCGCTGGTCCCAGAAAAGCCGGCGAGGCTGTTGAATCGTTTCTGGCAGAAGTCCGTGCCATAAATCCGTTTCCCGTAGCGTGTTGCGTTGTTGTCGAAAGAATGGCTGCTTCTCCCGGGAGAAGCCGAAAGCAAGAGGGCGCTGGCTTCTAGAAGAGGGGGAGTGCAAGCAGTGGACATTAGAACAGAAGTCGCCCCATCAATCCAGACGGGGCAATCGTTCTCAGAATTCCAGAGACAACAATTTAGACCTTGCTATCCGGAAGACGTTCAGCCGAAGGGCGCCAGCCAGCCTTTACGAGCTCGGCGAGAACCTTGTAGGCAACGTACCCTCGGCCAAAGCTGATTTGAGTCAAGTACTCGTACTCCTCAACCAGTCGACGGTAAATCGGCCGCAAATCATCCGGGAGTGTTGACTCCGCCTCCATCGACTTGTCGCTTGTAGTCGGCATTGAATTGCCCGGTGGACTGCGTTCTTTTGCTACGGATTGTACCGAATTCTTATTATTCTCCAATTGTGCCACTTCCGAAAGAGATTGAGCTGTCAACCCGGTTTAAGGGCGGCCGGGTGGCACGCTTCGCCGTTAACCTTATTGGTTCGGAGATTGTCCAGTTTTCCGAGATTTCTCGGCAGCCAAGACCCCCTAAATTACAGGTCGATGTAAACTATTGCGTAATTTTCGGTTAAAAAAGGGTTAACGGCGTAGAGTGGCACGGGCCACGTCTATTCCGACTCATTTTTGGTTATCAATGTCCATCTTGCCGCCGAGCCAGGATGAAACGGCAAGACGAACGCCTCATTGGCAAGTGGTCATGCGTCGATGGGCAACCCTGTCCCGACCCAGCACAATGGTGGCGATGCCCCGGATGCGGCGAGCGTTGGTTCTGCATCGCTGGAAGAGATTGGACTCAACACCACTCAGAATTGCTTCGTCGTTTACATCGTGAATAGCCGAATATCCAGCAGTTGCACGCGACCGCCGCAACAGCTGGCGTGTAGGATTATCGATCGGGCGGCAAGTAAACTCGGCCCGCACTCGGTGGGTGCAAAGCGCGCCAACCCTGCGATTGCACCGTGCTACGCTTGCTGGACACGGCGAGATGGATTCCTCGCCGCTTCGATTACGGCGGCGCCGTGCCGGCACAAGTCTTGCGCCGCCGCCCTCGCCGCGCCGATCACTTCGGACTTGGCGTACGAAAGCAGCCGGTCGGGCAGCGCTGCGATCATATCTCCGGTCTCCTCACCACTGATGTCGGCCGCCATCTTTACGCCTCCGCCCGATGACGTGAAACTGATGCCTGCCACCACGGGATCGATGCCGTTGCCAGGCAAGCTGAATGTGCCGCAAAGGGGGCATATCGCTTGAGCCAGCCGCCTCCCGCAAACTAATCGTGCATTTGCCGGCTGGCCTTGGCATACTTCTACGGACACCCCGAATTTTGTTATTTGCGCAACCACATAACATGCCGGAAGGATTGCTCATGAGCACCGCCGAAGCCCACGCCGCTGGTTCCGCCGATCTGCAACTGCCCGACGAACTGCGTGAGCCGCTGCGCCGCCATTTGGCCGATCTCAAGCAGCGGTATTTGGAGCGGGGGTGGGGGGCGCCGGTGGGCTTTGGGAAACGCCCCGCCTTGATTGTGATCGACCTGGCTTGCTTCTGGACCGATGCGGCCCAGCAGATTGGCAGTCACTTGGGGGGCGTGATCGAGAACACCCAGACCGTGCTGGCCGCGGCCCGCGCGGCAGGCATTCCGGTGTTCTTTACCACGTTTGCTTTCGACCCGGCCGAGCCGCCGAGCCCTCACGACATCAAGCTGCAATTGCGGCTCACGCCCGCCGACGCCCACCGGTTTGAGCTCGATCCGCGAATGGACCGCCAGCCCACCGAAAAGCTGATTCGCAAGCGCTACGCCTCGGCTTTCAAAGGCACCAACCTGAACGAAATGCTCACGGCGCTCGGCATCGATACGCTGATTGTTACCGGTTGCAGCACCAGCCATTGCATCTATGCCACCTGCCGCGACGCCACCGATAGCTTCCGCGTGATCGTGCCCCAGGAAGCGGTGGGCGAGCGGTGCGAACTGATGCACGAAGTGAACCTGCTCGATATTCAGATCGACCTGGGCGACGTGCTGCCGGTGGCCGAGGTGGTGGAAAAACTGGCAAGCCTGCAGGCCAGCACTTAGAATCGACCCATATCCTGCCTGCCGAAAGTTCCTGACCTGCCCACCCAGCGTCAGGGCGTCGCAACTTCCTACCTGATGAGCTTCCGCATGCGATCCACCGACTCGGAGCACCGTCTCGCTTACCGACACGGCTGTTCCGGCCCCCGCCTGGCGGGCCATCCGCGCCTGGTTTCAATCTCGTTCGCCCTGGCCCTGGGCTGCGCGCTCGTGGCGACCGCCGCTGCCCAAGACGAAGACACCACGCCCGCCGCTCCCGCCGAGCCGCCGCTGCCGGTTGCCGAAGCGCTGAAGCAGTTGCACGTGCCCGATGATTTGGTGGTGGAAGCCGTGCTGGCCGAGCCAGCAGTCCGCCAGCCCCTGGCCATGAGTTTCGACGAACGAGGCCGGATGTGGGTGGTGCAGTATTTGCAATATCCTTACCCGGCAGGGCTGACGATGCTCAGCCGCGACAAGTTCTGGAGGGCTCAATACGACAAGATTCCCTTGCCCCCTCCCCATCACACGCCGGGCCTCGATAAGATCACCATTCATGAAGACACCGACGGCGACGGCCAGTTCGACAAGGAAAAAACCTTCCTCGAAGGGACCAGCATCACCACGGCCATTGCCTTGGGACGCGGCGGGACCTGGGTGCTCAATCCGCCCTACCTGCTATTCTACCCCGATAAAAACCACGACGACGTGCCCGACGGCCCGCCCGAGGTGCACCTCACCGGCTTCGGCATGGAAGACACCCACTCGGTGGTCAATAGCCTGCGGTTCGGACCCGATGGCTGGCTGTACGCCGCCCAGGGGAGCACCGTCAGTGGCCACGTCAAACGGCCCGAAGACAAAGCCGTGGTTCACTCGCAAGGGCAGCTCATTTGGCGCTATCACCCGGAAACCAGGCAGTACGAAATTTTTGCCGAGGGGGGCGGCAACGCGTTTGGCGTGGAGTTCGACGAAGCTGGCCGCGTGTATTCCGGCCACAACGGCGGCAACACCCGCGGCTTCCATTACGTGCAAGGCGGCTACTATCGCAAAGGCTTCGCCAAGCACGGCCCGCTCTCCAACCCCTACAGCTTTGGCTTCTTCGAAGCCATGGGCCATCACAACGTGCCCCGTTTCACGCATACCTTCATTATCTATGAAGAAAACCAGCTTCCCGAGCCTTACCGTGGCAAGCTCTTCGGAGTCGGCCCGCTGCAAAGCCACGTGGTGATGGCCGAAATCAGCCCCGATGGTTCCACCTATCAAACCACGGACGTAGGGCATCCCCTCCAGAGCGACGACAAACGCTTCCGCCCGGTCGATATCAAAACAGGCCCCGACGGCGCGATTTACGTGGCCGATATGTACGAGCCCGAGATCGCCCACGGCAAGCACTTCTCAGGGCAGATCGATAAGACCACCGGCCGCATCTATCGCCTCCGCGGCAAAAACATGCAGCCCCAGCAGCCCTTCGATCTTTCCAGCAAACCCAGCCGCGACCTGGTGGTGCTGCTGCGACACCCCAGCAAGTGGTGGCGGCAAACGGCCCTGCGCCTGCTGGGCGATCGCCGCGACGCCTCCATCGTGCCGCAACTCCGCAACATCATTCTTACGGAAGAAGGCGACGCGGCGCTGGATGCCCTCTGGGCGCTCCATCAAACGGCCGGTCTCGATGCGGACATCTCCGCACAATGCTTGAAGCACGCCAACCCCCAGGTCAGGGCCTGGACCGTGCGTCTGTTGGCCGACAACCACCAGGTTTCGCCCCAAATCGCCGCCGCTTTGGCGGCCTTGGCCCAGACCGAGCCCAACGTGCAAGTTCGCAGCCAGTTGGCCTGCTCGGCCCGGCGGTTATCGCCCGAGGCCGGCCTGCCGATGGTCGCCTCGTTGCTCGATCGCGATGAAGACGTGGCCGACCCGCACTTGCCGCTGCTGCTATATTGGGCCATGGAAGCCCGCTGCGGCGAGCATGCCGATCAGGTGGTGGCGTTGCTCAAGTCGCCCGAAACTTGGGTCCGCCCCATCGTGGCCGAGCACATCTTGCAGCGGCTAATGCGGCGGTTTGCCCAGGCCGGAACCAGGGCCGACTTGCTGCACTGCGCCACCCTGCTCAACACGGCCCCCAGCGAAATGGCCGCCGCCAAACTGCTGGCCGGCTTTGAAGAAGCCTTCCAAGGGCGTTCGCTCGCCGGCGCTCCCCGCGAATTGCTGGAAGCCCTGGCGGCCCGGGGCGGCGGCTCGCTGGTGCTCAAGGTGCGGCAAGACAACCCCGACGCCGTGACCGAAGCCCTCGCCACCGTCGCCGATGCCAAGGCCGACGCCGCGCGGCGGTTGCAACTGGTGCAGGTCTTCGGCGAAGTCCGCCAACCCCAGGCCGTAAAAACGCTGCTGGCCATTGTCCGCGAACCGGCCGTGCAAGGCAAAGCCGGTGACAGCAAAACGGCCGCGGCCGCCACGGCGTTGCAGCAAGCGGCGCTCACGTCGCTGCAAATTTACGACCAGCCCGAGGTGGCGCAAGAAGTCATCGCGGCCTACGCCGCGCTCTCGCCCGACGTTCGCGAAGCGGCTCAAACGCTGCTGGCCAGCCGCGCCGCTTGGACCCGCCAACTGTTGGAAGCCGTGGATGCCGGCCAGGTGGCCAAAGACAGCCTGCCCACCGACGTGGTCCGCCAGTTCACCATCCATCGCGACGCCCAGATTGCCGAGCTGATTCAGAAGCACTGGGGGAGCGTGGCCGGGGCCACCACTGCCGAAATGCAGGCCCAAATCGCGGCCCTGCTCAAGGTGGTCGGCCACGGTTCAGGCGATCCCTACGCCGGCAAAAAGCTGTTCAACGCCAGCTGCGGCAAGTGCCACGTGCTGCACGGCACGGGCGGCCGCATCGGACCCGACCTCACCGCCTACAAACGCGACGACGTTGATCGCATGCTCGTCAACGTGGTGAACCCCAGCGCCGAAATCCGCGAAGGCTTCGAAACCATGCTCGCCATCACCGCCGACGGTCGGGCCGTGATTGGCTTCCTGGTCGACAAAGACAACCGCGTCGCCGTCCTCCGCGGCGCCGATGGCCAAAACATCGTGCTCAACGTGGAAGACATCGAAGAATTGGAGCGACAACCCAAGTCGATCATGCCTGAGAACCTGCTGAAGGAACTATCAGAACAACAAGTACGCGACCTGTTCGCCTACTTGAAGAGCTCGCAGCCGCTGAATGATTAGCTTCAAGAATCAGATGACGTTTCCCAAGCTCGTCATCCCCGCGTGAAAGCAGCGGGCGCGAAACTCTTTTCTCCCCTCTCCCCGGTATTTCCGGGGAGAAGGGTCGAGAATTCGGAAGAGTCAGGCAATTTTCAATTTGCATTTTTCAATTTTCAATATGCAGTTGAGGTCGTAAACAATTCAGGATCGATTTGCTCGAACCCGATCCAATGCCGATCGGCGCAAGTAACTGCCGCCGCGCCACAAAACCCAAGCACGCCAGCAACCGTTCTTTGCAGGCCAGGGGGCACGGCTCCTCTCTCCCAATTGTCAGCTGCCCTGCCCCTCTAGTACACTCAGGGGATGATCGCCGCCGCGCGGTTGGTTGGCTCGCTTGCCGGCATCGGCGACGGGCGGGTGGCTGAAAGTTCTTTCCGGGGTTGTGGATACGCATATGTTCGAATCGCTGCAAACGAACCTGAAGCAGGCATTCCGCTCGATTACGGGGCAAGCGCGGCTCACCGAAGCCAACATGCGGGACGGATTGCAGCTAGTTCGCCAGGCCCTGCTCGAGGCCGACGTCAGCTTCGGCATCGTTCGCGATTTCATGGAACGCGTGACCACCAAGGCCCTCGGGCAAGACGTGCTCCAATCGCTCAAGGCCGGCGATATGGTGCTGCACATCGTCTACCAGGAACTCGTCGACCTGATGAGTCCCGCCGACCCGTCGCTGCACCTTCGCGACTTCACCAAAATCATGATGTGCGGCCTCCAGGGGTCGGGCAAAACCACCACCTGCGGCAAGCTGGCCCGCATGCTCAAGCAAACCGGCCGCAAGCCCATGCTGGTGGCGGCCGACCTGCAGCGCCCCGCCGCTATTCACCAGCTGCAAGTGCTGGGCGAACAGATCGGCGTGCCGGTCTTCGCCGACCTGGCCAGCAAAGACCCGGTCGATGTCTGCCACCGCGCGGTGAAACAAGCCCAAGGCCAAGGCTGCGACGTCATCATCTTCGATACGGCCGGCCGGCTGCATATCGACGACGATTTGATGGGCCAGCTCCGCCGCATCGACTCCAAGGTCGAACCGCACCAATGCTACCTGGTCGTCGACGGCATGACCGGCCAAGACGCCGTGAACAGCGCCAAGGCATTCAACGAATCACTCGAACTCGACGGCGTGATTCTCACCAAGCTCGATGGCGACGCCCGCGGCGGCGCCGTGCTGAGCGTGAAAGCCGTGACGGGCGTGCCGATCAAATTCCTCGGCACCGGCGAACACCTGCAAGACCTGGAACCGTTCCGCCCCGAAGGCATGGCCAGCCGCATTCTGGGCGAAGGCGATCTCTTGGAAGTGGTCCGCCGCGCGCAGACGGAAATCGACCAGGACGAGATGCGCAAGCAAGAAGAGGCACTGGCCAAGGGCGAGTTCACCCTCGACAACTTCAAAGACATGCTCGCTCAAACCACCAAGCTGGGTCCCCTGCAAAAAGTGATCGGCCTGCTCCCCGGCATGGGCGCCGCCAAAGAAATGATGAAGCAGATCGACGCCGAAAAAGATCTCGGCCGCCTGACCGGCATCATCAACAGCATGACCCCGGCCGAACGCCGCAACCCCAAACAGGTTATCGACCAAAGCCGCCGGCGACGCATCGCCGCGGGCGCCGGCGTGCAGCCGCACGAAGTGAACGAACTGGTCAAACAGTTCGAGCCGGTCAAAGACATGATGACGAAAATGGCCGGCATGGGCATGCGCGACCGCATGAAAATGATGCGCGAAATGCAACAGGCCATGGCCACCGGCGGCCCCGGCGGACTCGCCGTCTCCAAGAAAGGCACCGGCAAACGCCTCTCCACCGCCGAGAAGCAAAAGCTCAAAAAACAACGCGAAAAAGAAGCCCGCCGCAAACGCCGCGGCGGCAGCTAAAGCGCGCCGGCCCGACCACCCAAACTCCCAACTCCGCACTCCGAATTCCGCACTTCTTCCCCCCCATGCCTACCGAAATTCAGCCCGCCCCGCTGCCTGCCGACGCGCGCTTTGCGATCGTGGTTTCGCAATACAATCGCCATATCACGGGCAAATTGCTCGACGGCGCGGTGAGCACGCTCACGGCGGCCGGCGTGGCCGACGAAGCCATTTGCGTGGCCTGGGCGCCCGGCGCCTTCGAGCTGCCAATTCTGGCGAATCAACTGGCGCGCCGCGGCGACTACGTGGCCGTGATTTGCCTGGGCGCGGTGATTCGCGGCGAAACCACGCACGATCAACACATCAATCGAGCCGTGAGCCAGGCCTTCACCCACATCGGTCTGGAAACCGGCGTGCCCGTGCTGTTCGGCGTGCTCACCTGCCAAACCTTGGAACAGGCCATCCATCGCTCTGGCGGCAACAAAGGCAACAAGGGCGTGGAGTGCGCCGAAGCCGCCTTGCAGGTGGTTGGCCTGCTCGCCGCGCTCGATCGGCCTGCGTAGAGCCGACTCTCGGTGCGCCGTGAAACTGCGGCGATTTTCAGTGGGAGTCAGTCTCACCCGGCAACTGGGTCGCTCCAGCCGGTAGCAATCGGAGCGGCGAACGCGAGTTTGTCGTGGAAGCATTCCGATGTCAAAGGACCGTTCCGCGGTTCAGCGAACGTGCAGGCCGTAACGAAAGTGAACGCCGGACCAACCTGCGGTCGGTGCCCCGGCCCCGAAAAGCCCAATGCGGAGGCCGACCCGACCGAGGCACGGGGAAGGCTGCCATCGTGGAAGTCCCCAGCGCCCGATCCGAGGAGGACGGGAGCACGAGCGATCGGACTCCACGGCTCCGCCGGTGGCTGTGTCGGAAACACAAGCAGCCAAGTCCGGGCGAGCAACGCTTCCCGGACAGCTATCTCCATGACACGCTAGGGCTGGTTCGGCTGCCGCAACGAACACGCGACCTCCCGTGGGCGAAAGCAGGAAGACCCCATGACCTAAATCCTTGTCCGAGAGCGGGCACCGACCGCAGGTTGGTCGCGGGAAATCCGCACGTCCGGTTCGATGAGCGGGAGGTGGAAACGGAGCCCCGGCCACCGCGCCACCTCTCGACTCTACCCAAGGCTGCCCTCAAACCGGAAGTGGAAGCGAATCGCCGGATGAATTGGCGCGAGGATATCGCGGCGGGTATCTTCGCGGAGTGCCGCGCCTGCCCAGCCGCGGAGCGTTTCACTGCCACGTCCAACGGCCCATGATGGCGCGGGTTCGCTGCTATGTGCCGGTTATCAGACCGCGGTCGGCGACCGTCGCCCTACTTGTTGGCGTTCATGCTCATCAAGAACTCGGCGTTGCTCTTGGTCTTTTGCAACCGCGTGACCAGCAGGTCCATGGCTTCGGGCGAGTTCATCTCGTTGAGCACGCGGCGGAGGATGCAGACGCGGCGGTATTCTTCCGGGTCCATCAGCATTTCTTCGCGACGGGTGCCGCTGCGATTGATGTCGATGGCGGGCCAGATCCGCTTGTCCACCAGGCGGCGATCGAGCACGATTTCCAAGTTGCCGGTGCCTTTGAATTCTTCGAAGATCACTTCGTCCATCTTGCTGCCGGTATCGACCAGGGCCGTGCCGATGATGGTCAGCGAGCCGCCTTCTTCCACCTTGCGGGCCGCGCCGAAGAAGCGCTTGGGCCGTTGCAGGGCGTTGGCGTCCACGCCGCCGGAAAGCAGCTTGCCCGAGTTGGGGCACTCGGAGTTCCAGGCGCGGGCCAGGCGGGTAATGCTGTCGAGGAAGATCACCACGTCGATCCCGTACTCGACCATCCGCTTGGCCTTCTCGATCACCATTTCGGAGACCTGAATATGCCGGGCGGCCGCTTCATCGAACGTGGACGAAATCACCTCGCAGTTCGGCCCCTTCACCTGCCGCTCCATGTCGGTCACCTCTTCCGGCCGCTCGTCGATGAGCAGCATGACCACATAGGCTTCGGGGTAGTTGGTGAGCACGGCCTTGGCCATCTTCTGCAGCAAAATCGTTTTGCCGGCCCTGGGGGGGCTCACGATCAAACCGCGCTGGCCAAAGCCCAAGGGGCTGGTCATATCGACCACCCGCATGGCCACTTCCGAGGGGTCGGTCTCCAGCACCAGCCGCTGGTCGGGGTGCATGGGCGTGAGATCGTCGAAGAACACCTTCTCCGACAGTTGATTGGGATCTTGCTGGTTGATGGCTTCCACGCGCAACAGCGCGAAGTAGCGCTCGTTTTCTTTGGGGGGGCGAATCTGCCCACTCACGGTGGCGCCGGTGCGGAGGCCGAAGCGGCGAATCTGGCTGGGCGAAACGTAGATGTCGTCGGGGCAGGAGAGGTAATGATAGTCGGGGCTGCGGAGGAAGCCGAAACCATCGGGCAAAACTTCCAGCGTGCCTTCACCGAACATCAGGCCGTTGAGCTTCACGCGTTCTTTGAGAATGTTGAAGATCAAGTCCTGCTTCTTCACGCCCGTGATCTCTTTCACGGCTTCGCGCTTGGCCACGTCGATCAGCTCGGGCATCGACAGCTTTTGCAACTCGGCAATGTGAATATTACCGCGCTTGATGCGCTCGTAGCGCTCGTGGGTTTCGTCGCGGACCAGGCTCCCTTCCTCGGCCAACTCTTCGGCCAGAGAAATGGGCTCGCCCATGTGCAGGTCGTTGCGGCGAGCGTCCTCCCGAGGAGCCCCATCCAGGGCAGCATCGTCCCGTTGGTTGCCATCCGGCTGCGCGCCGTCCAGTTTGGCGCCGTCCAGCGTGGCGCTGTCGAGCTTGTTTCCGTCGAGCTCGGGGCCGGCGCCAGCGCTGCTCGGCTCGTCGGCCAAAATGGCCGTCGCCGGAGGGGTGGGATCGACCTTCTTGCGGGTAATGGCCCGAGTGCCACTCTTGCGAACGACCTTTTCGTCTGAGGTCTTACGCTTGATTTCGGTCATGACAGACAACTCCGATGAGCACGCGTGCCGAAGGCGCGAACGGCCCCGGCGGTAGGTTGATTTGAAGCGAGTGTTCGAGAGGAAAAGCTACTAACACTGCGAGGAAAACAAAGACAAATGATGATGGAGATCGGGCTGGCTTGGGCGGCGGGCGGTGTTACGGTTTGCGGGGGGCGAACGGACGGGGTGTCAACGGTTCGTGGGGCAGCCGGCGACTCCGGCGGTTCTGTTCCGGCCCATCCAAAGCCAGCATGAAATTGACATTCTCAAAATGGGCGGCGCTGGCCGCGATAAAGCACCTTCAACTTGCGGCGGACGAAGATTGCAGGAATGCTTGCCAACACGCGAATACCGTGCGGGCGACGGAATCGGACGCAGGGGAATTCTTAAACGCAGGGGAATTAGACGCTGTGGAATTAGACGCTGTGGAATTCTTGATCGGGCCGTGCTCCATCCAGCCGTTCTCGATAATGCGGTCGGCACGCAGGCGTTTTTCTTCCAGGGGTTCTTGGGCGGCTTCGCGGGCTTGGAACTGTTCCGGGCTCCAACCGCGATCCAGGGCACGCTGCAAACGAACCTCGCGGGGCGCGTCAATGAACCAGATCTCGTCGCACAGCGCGTCCCAGCCTGCCTTGAGCATTACGGGAGCGTCGAGGACGGCGGCTAAGGTATCTTCACTCCCACGATGTGTGTCTTGGATGGCTGTTAGCTGTTGCCGGAGACGCTCGCCAATTTGGGGATGGGTCAACTGCTCCAGGAATTTTAACTCGGCAGGATCGGCAAAAACAATTGCTCCCACGGCTTTTCGATCCACATCTCCTTGCGCGGTAAACACTTGTTTTCCCCAGCGATTTTGCAGGGCCCACTGGACGTTGCGGTCATTCAGCACTTCGTGCCCGGCCCGATCGGCGTCGAGCACCACTGCCCCTTGCGCTGCTAGCAGGTTGGCCACGTAGCTCTTGCCACTGGCAATGCCACCGAGCAAACCCAACACCCGCGGGCGGGGCGACAGCTTCTCAGGCGAGCCGCTCATGGGATAGGTCCGGGCAAACGCCGCAAGGCCCAAGCGGGCAGCTTGAACGCGATCAACAACACAAACGACAGGCATTAGCGGTAATCCACCAAGCAAAACCTCCGTGCGCTTTGTGGCGAATGGCGATATTCGAATGGGTTGGGAAGGTCGGGATGACGCTTCCGGAAGGATTGTGAATTAGCTTAAGGATTGAAGGGTTGCCCAACTGCTTCCCGCCGAAATATCCACCTTGAGGGGGACATTTAAGCGAATCACACTTGGCATTTCCTTGGTCACCAGGTCCGCCAGGCGCTGCAAATCGTGGTCGGCGACTTCAAACACCAACTCGTCGTGAATTTGCAACAGCATAACGGCAGCGATGGATTCCGCTTGCAAGGCTGGATGCAGGTGAATCATCGCCAACTTGATGATGTCGGCGGCGGAACCTTGAACCACGGTGTTGATAGCAGTTCGTTCCGGCAGGTTCCGTTGACGCTGGACGTCGGATCTGACTCCATGGATCGCTCTGCGACGCCCAAGGATTGTTCTAACATAGCCTTCCTGGCGGCATTCTGCCAGTACTTTGGCGAGAAATTCCTCCACCCGAGGGTAGCGGGCAAAGTAGGCGTCGATGAATTCGGCCGCTTCGGTTTTTTCGATTCCCAGCTGCTGCGACAGCCCCCACGGCGATTGCCCGTAAATAATGCCGAAATTAACGGCTTTAGCGTTTCTACGCTGTTCCGTCGTCACCTCTTCCGCTGGCACCCCATACACCTCGGCCGCCACCCGGCGGTGAATGTCTTGATCGGCGGCGAACGCCTCGCACAGGGCTTCATCGCCGCAGTAGTGCGCCAGAACCCGCAATTCAATCTGCGAATAGTCCGCCGCCAGCAATTTCCAGCCCTCGTGGCCCGGCAGAAACGCCGAGCGAATCTGCCGGCCTTCTTCGCCCCGGATGGGAATGTTTTGCAGGTTGGGATCGCTGGAGCTGAGCCGGCCCGTCGCCGCCACGCCCTGGTTGAACGAGCAATGCACGCGGCCCGTGCCAGGATGAATCATCGCCGGCAAGGCATCCACATAAGTGCCCTTCAGCTTGGCGTATTGGCGGTACTCGATAATCTCGCGCGGCAACTCGTGCTCCAGCGCTAGTTCCTCCAATACCGAAGCCTCGGTGCTGGCCCCGGTGCGGGTTTTCTTTTTGGGGGTGAAACCCAGATCGGTGAACAGCACTTCTTGCAGTTGCTTGGGCGAAGCGATATTGAATTGCCGGCCAGCGTGGCGGTAGATCGATCGCTCAAGCTCCAATAGCCGGCCGGTGAAAGCCTCGCTGAGCTCGGCCAGCCGCCGCGGATCGACCCGAATGCCGGCAATTTCCAGATCGACCAGCACGTCGATCAGCGGACGTTCCAAATCCTGATAGAGCGCGACGAGCCCTGCTTGTTCCAGGCAGGGCTCCAGCAGCGGCTGCAATCGCAGCATGGCATCCACCCGCTCGCACCACGACTCGTGGGCCGGCATGCCGACCGAACCCTTGGCCACCTTGGCGACTTCCGGCGGCAACGTATGCCGGAGATATCGCTTGGCCAGCTCTTCCAGCGAGTGATTGCGTTCGCCGGCATCGAGCAGGTAGCTAATGACGAACAAATCTTGCTTGTCGCCCTGCATGGTCAGGCCGAAGCGGCGAAGCAGAATGGCGTCGTGCTTGAGATTATGCCCCACCTTGGCGATGGCCCGATTTTCGAGGACCGGCCGCAACTTTTCCAAAACGGTGCTCAGCGGCAGCGATGGAGCGTACGGGTTGCCGCCGGCGATTTTCTCCAGCGAGTCGTCCGGCAAATCCACGGGAATATAAAAGGCCTCGCCCGGCTCGGTGGCGAGAATCACGGCCGCAACGTCTGCCCAGGTGGGCCAGGCATGCGTGCCCACCACCCGCACCGCCACCGCCGGAACCGCTTGCAGCGATGCCGCCAGGGCCGTTAATTCCTCAGCCGAGGCGATCACGTTGGCGTGCGTTTGCCAGGCGTCGGGGGCCTCGCGCGATTCCAGCTCCGCGCGCAGCTTTTCGGTAAAGCCGTGAAAGCCCAGCTCCATGAACAACGGCAGCGCGGCCTCGCGATCCATCCGGCTCACATCCCCCCGCGCCCAATCCACGCGCATCGGCAAGTCGTTGTACAGCCGCACCAGAACGCGACTCAGCAGGGCCTGATCGCGGAAGGTCTGCAAGTTCTCGCTACGCTTTTTGCCTTTCACTTCGCCCGCGTGGGCCAGCACCTCGTCCAGCGTTTCGTATTGCAGCAGCAATTCCTTGGCAATCTTCGGCCCAATCAGCGGTACGCCGGGCACATTGTCCACGGAATCGCCCACCAAGGCCTGGAAATCGACCACCTGGTCGGGCCGGATTCCCCAATCGGCCAGCAGGTCCGCTTCGTTAAAGAACAGGTTCTTGCGCACGTTGTACAATCGCACCCGGTCATTGATCAGTTGCCGGCAATCCTTGTCGCCAGTCACCAGCACGCAGTTGCCCCCTTGCTCGGAAATCTGCCGGGCGAGCGTGGCGAGCACGTCGTCGGCCTCGTAGCCTTCGGCCGCCAAAATCGGCACGTCCATCGCCTCGAGCATCCGCACAATCAGGCCAATCTGCGGCGCCAGCTCGTCGGGCATGGCGTCGCGGTTCGCCTTGTACTCTTCGTATTGCTCGTGCCGAATGGTTGCGCCGGGAAGATCGAACGCGCAAAACAAGTAGTCGGGCCGTTTCTGCTCGATCAGGTAAAAGATGTCGCGCGTGAAGCCAAATACGGCGTTGACCGGCAGGCCTTTGGGGCTGGTCATCTGCGGAATGGCATGAAACACCTGAAAGATCAACGACGCCGCGTCGATCAGGTAGATGGACTTGCCAGCCAGGTTCGGTTGCTCGCCCTGAAAACCCAAGGGCAACAGGGCCAGCGGCATCTCCAGCAGTTTGCTTTTGTAAGACACGCCGGGATCGAGCGTGCCAGCCACGGGCGAGGCATCTTCAGCCGAGGGCTCGAACGGCGGATCCAAATCATCGTTGGCGGCCGTGGCCGGCGTAGCTTCTCGCTTGCGCGACGGCGGAGACGATTTGGCCGACGCCGGCCGGCCTTTGGACGACTCCGCCGGGGGCGAGTGAGCAGCCGAAGCGGCCGAAGGCGGGTCGTCGCCCATGCCGGGCAGCATGGTTTGCCGCGATCGTTTTTGCATGGGATGCCTCGCGCCTGAAAAAAGGGGGGACGGCCTGAAGGAATGAATGGCCCGAACTGCGGGGGGTAAAGCCGACTCGGAGCGGAATTGCAGATGTTGCCGGTTGCGCCGAACAGGAGGATCGCGTGTTTCCGCCGCCCTCCACATCGGTTGCGCGTTCGTGCCGGCACGGGCGGGTTTCACGGAACCAGGCCTGCCGGAACGGAGGGGGGAACGGCCAACCCCGGATTGCCGTTCAGACTACCCCATCGCCTGGGATTCGACGAGTCGGTGGCCCCCGCTTTTTTGAAAACCGCTCCCATAAAAATGAAACTGAGCCGAACCCTCGTGCCAGGCAATTCGAAAACCGAAGGACTGTGCTATGATTCAAGGCGAAGGGGGGAGAACGGCGCGAGTTGGCGCCCGCTCTCACAGGCAAATCTACTAGGAGTCAGGACGATGTCGAACGCGGCTGAAATTGAATTGGGCGGCTTGCATCTGGCGGGCGCGGCGGAATTGCGGCGCAAATGGGGGTGGTTTGTCGCACTCGGCATCATCCTGGTGGTGCTGGGGATGGTGGCCCTGGGAGCCTCGCTGCTCACCACCATTGTTTCCATGATGTTCTTCGGCTGGCTGATGATTGGCGGCGGCATCATGGAAGCCATTCACGCCTTTGCCTGCAAGGGCTGGAGCGGCTTCTTCCTCGACTTGCTGACCGGTTTGCTCTACATGGTGGTGGGCTTTTTGATCGTCACCCACCCTGTGCCGGCCGTCGTTGCTCTCACGCTGCTCATTGCCCTGTTCCTGATCTTCACCGGCATTTTTTACATGGTGGTGGCGTTCAGCGTTCGCTACCAGAACCGTTGGTGGATCTTTCTGCATGGCGTGGTGAACCTGGCACTGGGCCTGTTTATCAAGCAGCAATGGCCCGAGGCTTCGCTGTGGATCATCGGCATGTTCATTGGCATCGAAATGATCTTCAATGGCTGGTCGCTGGTGATGCTGGGGATTTCGGCAAAGACCATGTCGGGTCCTACCACGCCCGGTTCAACCGCCAGCCCTCGTCCGGCTGGCGCCTAACGCTGGCGCTGCTTTGTCCTTGACGCACCGGGCAGCCACGGGGATTCGTGGCCTGCCACTTCGTCAACAATTTGCAAGAACTCCGCCAGGATCATCGCCGTGGCGCCCCAGACCACGTGCGACCCTAACTGGATTCCCGGCGCGGTAAACCGTAGTTTTCCGCGCTCGATGCTAAGCGTCGTCTGGTAGCTGTCGTCGAGCAGCCAAGCCAGCGGGGCTTCGATCAGTTCTTGCACCTCGCCCGGCTCGGGCACGAACTCCGGCCGCTCCGAAACAAACCCCACCCAAGGGCGAATGTCGAAATCGGTCACATACAAATACAAGTGACTCAGCGGCCCCAGTAGGCTGATCGAGCCGGCCGGCACGCCCAACTCCTCTTCGGTTTCGCGCAGGGCCGCCGATGGCGCTGATTCCCCCGCCTCCACCGATCCGCCCGGCAGGGCAATCTGGCCGGCGTGTTTGCTCAGGTGGGCCGGCCGCAAGGCCAGCGGCAATCGCCAGCCATCGGGGCCCGGGTAAAGCAGCAGCAGCACCGCGGCCATGCGCGCCCAAGGGGGTGGCTCATGAAAATGCCGCCCATGCCCCAGCTCGGGCTGGAACTTCGCTTGGGCCGCCTCGCCCGGCAAGGTCATCTTCAGCCGGCGGGCCAGCCGGGCGGGCAGGTCAAAATCGTCCGTGAGGGAAGACATGGTCACGACAGCTTAGGGTGTGAGAACCGGCGGAGCGAACAGGCGGGCGGCATCGCGGGGCAGAGGCGGGGATTTCTCTCGGAACAACACCCGTGGCATCGCCCCGCCGTGCACCCCGTGTCAGGCAGGCCGCCCCCCATTTTAGCATAGAGCATCGTCAGTTACTTGCCTGATGCTCCCCGCGAAACCGCGGTCACCATCGTGTTCACCCTCCGCAGCACGGGCAAGTCGCGTTATAATTCCCAGCAATGAGTCGCCCCGCGCGAGCCCCGTATTGGTTCACCCTCTTCAACTGCCCTCTGGTTTTTCCACCGCTACTTATGGCTGAGGACTACTACAAGACGCTCGGAATCGGCCGCGGCGCCTCGCAATCCGAAATCCAACAGGCGTACCGCAAGCTCGCGCGCAAGTACCATCCCGACCTCAATCCCGACGACAAAACCGCGGCCAAAAAGTTTCAAGAAGTGCAGAAGGCCTTTGAGGTTCTCAACGATTCGCAAAAGAAGGAGAACTACGACCGCTACGGCGAGTCGTTCGAGCACATGGGCGGACGCGGCGGACCCGGTTTCGGCGGCGCTGGTCCCGGAGGCTGGCCCCAAGGGGGTGGCGGCGAAGACATCGACATCTCCCAACTGTTTGGCGGCGCGGGCGGCGGCGGCTTCGGCGGCTTTTCCGACCTGTTTGAACAACTGGGCCGGGGTGGCGGCGCTGGTGGTGGTCGGCGGCGCCGCGGCGGCGATAGCTCCGGCGGCGGACGTCAGCGCGGCCCCGCCAAGGGCGCCGACGTGGAAACCAACATCGAGATCCCCTTCCAAACGGCGGTGACGGGCGGGACCACCGAACTGCGTTTGCAACGGGGGAGCGAGGTCGAGAGCCTGTCGGTGAAGATTCCCGCTGGCATTGAAGACGGCAAGAAAATTCGCCTCCGCGGCCAAGGCGAGCCGAGCCCCATGGGGGGCGAAAGCGGCGATCTGCTCATCAAAGTCAAGGTGAGCAACCACCCCAACTTTGTGCGGCAAGGGCAGAACCTGCTGGTCAAAGTCCCGCTCACGCTGGGCGAAGCGGCCAGCGGGGCCAAGGTCGATGTGCCCACCCCTTACGGACCAGTCACGCTCAAAATACCGGCAGGCGCCTCCAGCGGCGCCAAACTCCGCATCCGCGAGCACGGCGTGGCCAAGAGCGATGGTGCCAAAGGCGACCTGCTGGCCGAAGTGCAGATCATGCTTCCCAAAGGCCTGAGCGAAGAAGAACAGCAGTGGTGCCAGCAGTTCGACCAGCAACACCCGCTCAACCCCAGAGAAAACCTCCGCTGGTAACCCGGGCTCTGCCCTTCGCGGGTGAACCCCCGAGCCGTTCACCCAGCCGGGCGCGGCTATAACAGCCGCATCCACACGGCCTTCAAGTACTCCGTCTCCAAGCAGTGCGAGGCCACCGGGTGGTCGGCCGCCGCGCCCGTTTTGCCCAGCACTTGCATCGTCCGCGAGGCATATCGGGCAAACCCTTCCGGAGTCTCGCTCACTTGAGGGCCAGCCTGACGCGCCGCCCCATACAGCAATCGCAAGAACTCTTCCTCGGGCAGCAAACCAGCGCACGAGCAACTCAGCAGCAATCCGCCCGGCTTCACCAACCGCATCGCCAGGCGATTCATATCGAAGTGCTTGCGGGCGCCCTCTTCTTTTTCGATCCGGCTGTTGATCAGCTTGGGCGGGTCGAGCACCACCACGTCGAACTGCCGGCCGTTCTGCACCGTGTCGCGCATGAAGGGGAAGATGTCTGCCTGCACAAACCGCACGCGGGCCTGATTCAGGTTGGCATTCTCGCGGGCCAACTTGAGCGGGGCCTCGTCAAGGTCCACGCCCACCACGTCTTCGGCCTGCCCCAACCGCTTGGCCTGCACCGAAAAGCCGCCGCTATAACAGCACAAGTCAAGCACGCTGGCGCCGCGGCAAAACGTGGCCAGCTTGCGGCGATTATCACGCTGATCGCAAAAGAAGCCGGTCTTGTGGCCCCCTTCAAACCGCACGCGAAACCGGGTATCGAACTCCTGAATGGTCACGCTGCCGGGGCTCTCGGCCGAAGGAATCGGAGGGCTCGAAAAGCCTTCTTGCGACAATGCGTGAGGGCTGGGCTGAATGATCGTGTGCCGCGTGCCGAGCAGCGGAGCCAGCCGCTCCAAAATCTGTTCGCACCGCTGGAACATGCCCAGGCTGAAGACCTCGGCGCTCAGCGTATCGCCAAACCGGTCGACCACCAGGCCGGGGAAACCGTCGGCCTCGGCGTGAATCACGCGATAGCAGTCGGTCACCTCGTCAAGCTTGAGCAACTCACGGCGCAGCGAAACAGCCTCGCTCAGCCGGGCTTGCCAAAAGGCCTCGTCCGGTAGCTCTTCGCCAAAGTGAACAAAGCGAATCGCGATTTCGGACCGCGGATTGTAGAGCCCATAACCCAGCAGCGTGGGCGGCTCTCCACCGCCCGGCTCATGATACACGGCCACCAGGTCGCCCGGCCGGGCATGGTGATCGGCCTTGGCAATCCGCTTGCGATAGATCAGCGGATGCCGCACCGGGGCGCTCAGCGTCACGGCCGGCAAGGGCTGCGTAGGATCGGGGCACAGTGGCGCGGGTCGCGGCACGCCGCCTTGATGGCCGGCATTATGTCC
>CAYUMU010000019.1:74068-79521 GCA_964445985.1 uncultured Pirellulales bacterium
TATTGCCCTCCTCCGCCGCGATCATCGCGATGGGGGGGGCGCGAACCGGGGCGAGGTTTCATCAGCGCTTACCCCGCTTCGCTTTCCGCGGCACCCGGGGCGCTAAGTACAATCGCGGGGCCTGCGGCGGTATCGATGGTGGCTTCGGCCATATCGCGGGCGTGATAGCTCGAACGCACAAACGGCCCGCTGGCCACCTGGGCAAAGCCCATCGCTTCGGCAGCCCGACCCAACTCGTCGAACTCTTCCGGCGGAACATAACGCACCACCGGCATGTGCTCGGGCGATGGCTGCAGGTACTGCCCTAGGGTGAGCATCTGACAGCCGGCCTCCAGCAGATCGGCCCAGGTGTCGAACAGTTCTTGCCGGGTTTCGCCGAGCCCCAGCATCAGCCCGCTCTTGACGCGAATGTTCGGGTTGGCGGCCCGCACGCGGCGGAGGAGTTCCAATGTCCAGCGATAGTCGGACTTGCGGCCGCGAACCTCGCGATACAACCGCGGCACCGTTTCCGTATTGTGATTGAACACCTCGGGCGCCGCTTCGATCACGCGGTCCAGCGCCGCGGGGCAATGAATGAAGTCGGGCGTGAGCACCTCGACGGCAGCCCCGGTCAGCTCGCGGACGGCGATTACCGTGCGATAAAAATGATCGGCGCCGCCATCGGGCAGGTCGTCGCGGGTCACGCTGGTAATCACCACGTGCTTGAGGCCCAACCGCCGGGCCGCTTCGGCCACGCGCTCCGGCTCGTCGGCCTCCAGGGCGAGCGTTTTGCCCTTGGCCACGGCGCAAAAACCGCATGGCCGGGTACACACATTGCCCAGGATCATAAAGGTCGCGGTCTGCTGCGAATAGCACTCCATGCGGTTCGGGCAGCGGGCGTTGTCGCACACCGTTTCCAGCCGCAATTCTTCCAGCAAATTGGCCGTGAAGTGGTTGGCGTTGCCCTTGGGCACGTTGCGCTTGAGCCACCGCGGCAAGCGCTGGTGAGCCGTGTCCGACCCCAGTTCGGAGGGCGGGTCCAAAGCAACAATGGGCAGAAAATTATCCGACACGGGCCGAATCTCGAACGGAGTGAGCAATCTGATGAAGCAACGGATGTCCCGTGTGCAGGTGGAACCGGCTGCACGCCAACGCCTGGCAGAGATGCCGGACGGTGGCTTCGCGAACCGTAGTCATTCTAACAGGTTGCTGCCGCTCGGCGACCAAAGAACTCAGCGTGGTTTGACCTTCCGGGTCGCTGTGGATGAACCGGAACAAATCCACGTCAGGGCATACGTTGATGAATGCCCCATGGTAGGCGATCTCGTGCTTCGCCGCCACGGCCAGTGCCGCCAATTGCCCGGTGCGTCCCCAAACTCCTGGCCGCCAATGACCCGCAACCGGTAACAACTCGGCGTCCGGCTCGGGCGTTTCCGCCGCGGCAGTCGCTATCGGCGGTTGCTGGGAAGGCGGGTTTCGGGGGGGCTCCAACTTGAAGTTCAGCTCTTCCAGCACGCCCCGGAGCGCTATTTCCAGTCGCGATAAGTACTCGCCCAGGGGCCACTTATGCCAGGCCAGCGGCACAATCGGGTAAACGGCCAGCTGGCCCGGCAGGTGCAGCAAACAGCCGCCGCCGTGGTTCACCCACCGCTCAACCACGCCATGACTCGCCAGATCGCGGGCCGAAAGCTGAACGTGAGCCCGCGAACCGCGACGTCCGATCGCCAAGGTGGCGGGGTGTTCGCAGAGAATCACGGCGATTTGGCCGTCGGCTCGGCCCGAGGCTTCGTACACCAACCGGTTTTGCAATGCCAAGGCCACGTCGTAATCGACTCGGCCTAAGAGGTACCCCTCTAGCGAGGGAGCGAGCGGCTCCAGCGGATAGGTTGACGCGTGCAAATCGCACCAGAAAACATGGGGCTCAAATCCAAACAACTCGCCTGCCATTCACAATCCATGCTTCCATCCTACCGACGAGTCGGTTGGGGGTGAAGACGAGCCGGCGAGCCGTCCGGCGACCGCTGGCCTGCTTCCCCCGCGCTTGACCTGCTATTGCTGCAATACAATTGAATGTTTTTTGTCTCGCAGTCTAGCTACCCTTACAGCTATAGTGACTGTACCCTCCTGACCGACATTGGGTTAAGGAACGGATGGCACGGAGGCCGCTCCCACTACTTACGTGGGATAACTATCGCGGTGGGCTAGTTTCCCGAAACCTGCCTTCGTGGCGGTCCAGAGTCTAGAAAAGCTCTTGCTGTCGCTGGGTGCGTTCAATGCATTCGGCCCGATCGAAGCTGGGCCGGTTCACGTTCACACTCACCGCGTAGGCTTCCAGAGCGTCGTCGGCATACGGTTCAAACAGCCGCCGCAAGGGGCCGACATCTTCCACGGCCGGATCGAGCCACGCGTTGTAATCCGCGGGGCGAATCATCACCGGCATCCGATCGTGCAGCGGCCCCATCAGGGCGTTGGCCGCCGTGGTCAGCACCGCGCGGGTTTCGAGTTCGCCATCGTCACCTCAGCGTTCCCAAATGCCGGCCAGGGCCAACAGGCCGTCGCTTTGCAAATGAATGCAGAACGGCTGCTTGGTCTTGCCGCCGGTTTGCTTCCATTCATAAAAACCATCGGTGGGGATCAAGCAGCGCCGCCGGCGAATGGCAGCCCGAAACATGGGGCTGCTGGCCGCCGTTTCGCTGCGGGCGTTGATCGGCCGCCGCCCGCCATGGCCTACCTTGGCCCTCGAAGGCGCCAGGCCCCACTGGCAAAACGCCAACTGCCGCGGTTCCCCCTCAGGCTTGCGAATGACCGCGACTGGCTGCGAGGGCGCGATGTTGAACCGCGCTTCCAACTCGGGAATCTCTGGCAAGACAAACTGCCTGGCCACCTCGCTGGCCGGCGTTCGCAATGTGAATCGTCCACACATGGCCACATCCACCCAAGTAGCAATCGGCCAGGCTCGCGAGTCCGCTCAGCCGCCTGGCACGTCGAACAGCGTGGCCGGAAGCTCGCTCAGCCCTCGCACGGTTACGCGGGCAATATTATCCCAGGGAATCACCTCCAGCACGTGCCGGCCTTCGCGATCCAGCGAGCCGAAGATGCCGTGCTGGCCGCGCGAAAAGTCGTGCGAGTAGTGCACCGGCGTGATCATTTCGCCAGTCGTCAATCGCAACTCGACCACCGCCTCGCGTTCCGATTCATCCCAAATCTTCTCGAACAGCGCCGCCATGGGGTGCTCGCTGGCGTTGTGCGGCGGCATGTCGTCGGCTGCGGAGTCCAAATCTTCCTCGCTCCGCGATGAATCCACCACTGATTCAATGAACTCAAAATTCAGGGGCGGTTCGACTTCTTCGGGGGGCGGCTCCGGAGCTGGTTCTTCTTCCGCTGGCGGCGCCGGGGCTTCGGGTTCTTCAATCTCCTCAACGTCTTCCACCACGTCGGTGCTGCGAGCCTCGGCGACGGCGCGCCCCAGCGAGTCGGCGCCGTCTTGAGGACCCGAGTCGCCGGCGGCTTCGGCGACCCGTTCGCCTTCATCGGTGTCGGTGTGCAACTCTTCGGGATAGGGCACGCGGAACTTGGAGCCGCAGTGCGGACATTGCCCTCGCTTGCCGGCCATGCTGGCCGGCGCTTGCAGCAACTGCTTGGGGCACTCCTCGTTGGGGCAGAGGAACTCCAGCAACTCTTCCGCGCGCAACGCGCCGTTGGCCGAGTCGGCCGGGTCGGGCTTGGGAATCACGAACGGCAACCCGCACTCGGGGCACTTGGCGTTCTTGCCAGCCCGGTTGTCGGGAACCTGCATCTTGCGATTCAACTCGCAAGGGCATGTGAATTTGATCACCATGAAACGCCACCGAGAGCGGAAAAATCGTAACAGCGGGCCGCGGCTTTACCGTGCCAAAACCGACGCCAGCCGCTGCGGGTATTTTGCGTGCAGCGCAAAAAAAAACAGGGTTCCCGTCGCATGGCAGGCTTGGCGGGAAGATCCATCATCCTAGGCAGAAACCTGCCGCCAAACAACGCGCGGACTCGAATCCGCCGGCGCCTTGTGGGGGGCGCCGCGACGCCCGGCATGCCCGCGGCCGCCTGGATCAACCCCGCTCGGCCGTGGTCGGATCGATCACCGCCTTGACTTCCGAAATCTTGTTGGCCGGGAAGCCACCCCGCTGGGCATGTTCGGCCACGATCTCCGCATTGGGCGCCACGTAAACGCAGTACAGCTTGTTCTCGGTCACGTAGCTTTCCACCCACTGAATTTCCGGCCCTAGCTCCTTCAACACGCCGCACGACGTTTTCGAAGCGGCCGTCAGGTCGGCATCCGAAAGACTCCCGGCCCCAGGCATCTCGCGCTCGATAATAAACTTGGGCATGAACGGACCCACTCTTTCTAACAAAGGCTAGCGAAGAAATTACGGCACGCCCGAAACCAACCCGAGCGCCAAGCAACGCCGCCAATTGTAAACGGCCCACCCCTAAATGCGTAGGGTAACGCACCCCGTGCGTACCACGCAACGCGGGATTCACGGGTACGACTTGGCGCGGGGATATACGTCCCCCCCCGCGCAGCCGCGAGGCCAGCGTTCGGCCTCGTTGCGGCCACCAAGCTCATGCGCGGCGACGCCTACGCCGTCGAGCCGTTTACTTCTTCTCGTTGCCTGGAGGCTTAGCACCGGCAATTCGCGTTGCTGTTATGTAACGGAAGCGAGTCACAAATCCTTGCGGCCCCATATACGCGACTGGTTCTCCTGTTGCTTTTTGAATGTCTACCCAGACTTCCTGGCTGAAGCCCACGAATCCGCCGGTCTCCACGCCGAACAGTTCCCATTCCTCGCCGACCTTAATGGTGAGCTTCGAAACGTGGTCCGACGCCGGCCCAATGCCGCCAAAGTCGGCTGAGAATTTAACAGGCTTATCGAGAACGCGTCCATCCACTTGAGTGATCATGAAATCGGGCGAAGCAGGTTTGGCAGGGCTTGGCCAAACCCATTTGCCGCGCACGGTGACCGTCTGACCCAATGCGTGCCCAAGTTCTCCGATGATCAGCACCCGCTCGTAAAGATCACGACAATGCACCGTCTTTGGCCGTCGGTATAGTTCTAGAAGTTCGGCCTCCGTAGGAGGCGTTAATGGTCCCGAGGGATCGGCTACTTGCGCCAATAAGAACACGGCAACCAACTGCTTCCAATCAAGTGCGGCAAATTGCATTGCTTGGACCTTTTAGTTCGAACCACCATAAGAACGCCACTAAGTTATCCTCTGGGAGGGGCGTTTTCACAGATCCAATTCATCGGCGCTAGTCCCCATAGGTCAGATATTTTGCCTGCCGCAATGCGGGACGAATTTTCGAGCGGGCCGGATGCGGAGGGCAGACGTCTGACCCTAACGCCTTTTTTCTGTTCGGCTCGTGGGCGATGCTTGACGTTGAGCATGCTTACGCCACGGGCGTAAGCATGGCACCCTACGCCGTTAACCTTATTGGT
>CAYUMU010000020.1:0-77755 GCA_964445985.1 uncultured Pirellulales bacterium
CGCCGCCGCGCAACAGAACCCGAGCACGCCAGCAACCGTTTTTTATCAGGCCACCGCCGCCCTGGCTTGCACGAAGGTTCGCGACGTGACAAGTTGGATCAAACAGAAACTCGGCATCAGTCTGCAAGCACAACGGCAGCGCGCCTTGCGCGACCCGACTAGCGGAACAAAAGACCGGTAAATGGCAATCGCCGAAAACCCGGACTTTTGCGCAGCCCAGGGTGGGGGTTGGGGGTTGGGGACTGGGGACTGGTGGTTGGTTGCTGGGGGCTTTTTGGCTGGTGTTGAGTCTTGGTTGCTTCTTACTGGCTTGCTTCGATTTGACAGTGGTTCTGTTGCAGGTCTAGGATCGTAGTGATGAGTTGCGGCTGGCCGCTGCTCGGTTCTGCTTCGATTTCCCTAGCCCATGGTGAGCCGCCCGGTGCTGTCACGCATTCTATTGCGCTGGTCTTTGATGGTGTTTGCAAGTCTGGCGCTTGCCGTTGCGGTTGGCGGGGGTCCTCTGCGAGCCCAAGCGGCTGGCGACGCCGCGCCTGAGCGTGATCCCCGCCAAGGCGAGCCGGCCGAAGTGCCGCCACGGCGCGCCGACTTCGCATTCGATGCCGGCGGTCGCCCGCAAACGGCCGTGGTGGTTGAGCTGCGGGGTCCGATCGATAAGCAGCTCGCGTTTTCCTTCTTGCGGCGGTTGGAAATTGCCAAAGACCGCAAGCCCGACGTCTTGATCATCGATATCGACAGTCCTGGTGGCTTGCTCGAGGAGAGCAAGGAGATCGCCCATCACTTGCGCGATATCGAGTGGGCGCGAACCGTGGCGTATATTCCAGGCAAGGCGTTGAGCGGCGCCGCCATAATTGCGCTGGGTTGCGATGACATTGTGATGGGTCCGTTCGCGCGATTGGGCGACGTGGGAGTGATGTTTTTCGATCCCGATTCGTTTGCGTTTCGGTACGTGCCGGAAAAGTACGTTAGCGACTTTGTGGCCCAGATGCGGGCGTTGGCGGAAGCCAAGGGACGCCCGCCGGCTCTTGCCGAGGCGATGATCTACAAAGACTCGGAGGTGTTTCGAGTTGAGAACACCCGCACCGGCCAGATTCACTACATGACGGAAATGGATCTGAAAGCGGCCGATCCCAAGGGCCAACTTTATAAAAAGCTGAACCTGGTGGTGGAGACCCAAGTGGGCCGCTTTCTGGACATGACGGGAAAACGCGCCGTGGAACTGGGCATGGCCCAGGCCACGGAGCGCGACCTGCAAGGTGTTTTCAACCGTTACAACGTGCAGGGCCAGCCCGAAGTGCTGAGAGATTCGTGGATCGACTCCGTCATCTTTTATCTTAATTTACCGTGGGTGACGGCCATTTTGTTCATCGTGGGGCTGATCGCGCTTTATGCCGAACTACAAATGCCGGGGATTGGGGCCGGCGCCGCCCTGTCGGCGCTGTGCTTTGCCCTGTATTTTTGGAGCCACTGGATGGGGGGCACCTCCGGTTGGCTGGAGCTGTTGCTGTTTGGGTTGGGGGTGGGCTGCGTGCTGTTAGAAATCTTTGTGATCCCTGGTTTTGGCGTCACCGGGCTGGGCGGCGCTTTGCTGATTGTGGCTTCGCTCATCATGGCCGGACAGCGCGTGGTAATTCCCGAAACCGAGTACGATTTGGTCTCGTTGCGAAACACCGTGCTAAGTTTGGTCGTAGCCGGGTTCTCCGTGGGAGGGTTTGCGATGCTGATGCGCAAACGCTTTAGCGGCGGGCGGAGCCTGTTTAGCAACCTGATTTTGGCGCCTCCGGGCGCCGACCCCGAAAACTCCCCGACCGATCCTGGTCTCGCCGAAACTCGTCCGGCAGCGAACCCGCTGCTGGGCCGCCCTGGCGACTTGGTCGGCAAAATCGGCAAAACAGCCACGGCCCTGCGGCCCACGGGAAAAATCCACGTGGCCGGTCGCAATGTTGACGCTGTTGCCGCGGATGGCGAATTTATTGATCGCGATCGCCGCGTTCGCCTGGAAGAATATCAAGCCAATCGATACGTCGTACGAGAGGAAGAATCCGCATGATTGCACCGCGCGACCCACGCCGTGCACGCCTGGCGGTCATCAAGGACCAAATCGCCAGCGACACCTACGACACGCCTGAGAAAATGGCCGCGGCCTTGGATGCATTCCTCGTGCAGCACGGTATGCAGCTTGAGTGCCCCGCCGAGCAATCGAAGCAACTCGATCCCAACGAAAAATTGCGCCGCAAGAAACCTAAATAGTTAGCGGAATTCGTGTCTTTCGGGGCGAGTCTTGCCCCGCGCCCGGTCGCCATCCACAATAGGCCAACATGTTGGCCAAGCTCACCACGTTTTCGCTCTTAGGAATTGAAGCCTTGCCCGTTGAGGTGGAGGTGGATGTTTCGCCTGCCGGATTGCCCAAGAGCATTATGGTGGGCCTGGCCGAGGCGGCCGTGAAGGAGAGCACGCATCGCGTGGAGCGAGCCCTGGTGAACTCGGGCTTCCAGCGGCCGCAAGCTCGGGTGGTGGTCAATTTGGCTCCTGGCGACTTGCCGAAGCAGGCGGCTTCGTTCGATCTGCCGATTTGCCTGGGCATTCTGGCGGCCTCGGGCCAGTTTGAATCGACGCGGCTCACCGAATATGCCGTGGTGGGCGAGCTTTCGCTCGACGGCGCCACGCGGCCCGCCAAGGGCGCCCTCTCCATGGCGATTGCCGCTTCTAAACGCGAGGGCCTGCGCGGCCTGTTGGTGCCGGCCGAAAGTGCCCCCGAGGCGGCCGTGGTGGAAGGCGTGGAAGTGATCCCGATTGGCAGCCTGGCCGAGGCCGTGGGCTTTTTGTCCGGACTGGTCGAGATCGAACCGACCGCCCCGCAAATCGAAGAGCTTTTTCGGGCGCTCGGCAAGTACGACGTTGATTTCGCCGACGTTCGCGGGCAGGAAATGGCCAAGCGGGCCATCACGATCGCCGCGGCCGGTTTTCATAACTTGCTGATGGTTGGACCCCCGGGCTCGGGCAAGACCATGCTGGCGAAACGCGTGCCAACGATTTTGCCCGACCTCACTTCGGCCGAATCGATCGCCACTTCGCAAATCTATAGCGTGCTGGGCCGCTTGAAGCCGGGCCAACCGCTGCTGGCCACGCGTCCCTTTCGCAGCCCTCACCATACGATCAGCGAAGCCGGCCTGGTCGGCGGCGGCTCCCCGCCTGCTCCTGGCGAAATTTCATTGGCACATCACGGAATTCTTTTTCTCGACGAACTGCCCGAATTTAGCCGCCGCACGCTGGAGGTGCTGCGTCAGCCGCTGGAAGATCGCAACGTCACGATCAGCCGCGCGCTGAGCAGCGTGACGTTTCCGACCAACTTTATGCTGATCGCGGCTCTGAATCCTTGCCCTTGCGGTTTTCGCAATGATCCCCGCCGCGATTGCCATTGTTCGGTGCCGCAGATTGAGCGGTATGTGGGCAAGATTTCTGGTCCCTTGCTCGATCGCATCGATATTCAGATTGAAGTGCCGGCGGTGGCCTTCAAAGAATTATCGTCAGGGGCGCCCGGCACGTCGTCGGGCTCCATGCGCGAACAAGTGACGGCTGCCAGGGCCAAGCAAGCAGAGCGATTCAGCTACAGCAGGGCTCATGCAACCGGCACGCACTACAACGCCGAGATGGCCCACCGCGAAATCCGCGCGCATTGCAAACTCAATGAAGAGTGTCAGAGTTTGTTGAAGGCCACCATGGCCGAAATGGGCTTTTCCGCCCGGGCGCATGATAAGATTTTGCGCGTGGCGCGAACAATTGCTGATTTGGATGGCGCTGAAAGCATTCAGGCCATGCATTTGAGCGAGGCGATTAACTACCGGTTGCTGGACCGGAGTTTTTGGACGTAGGGAGCGGGCATTTTACACTCCGTCGTTCCCGCGCATGCGGGAATCCAGTAGCCGTAGTGTAGAATTTAGGGCTACCGTTGGCTGAAATACAAATAGACTCGCTCGGTGACATTCTTGCCGCATTGTGTTAGGGTTTTCCGGCGGTGTCGCTACGCTCAACCGCCGGCTACTGGCTGCAAACCCCTTCGGGGTTAAATACATATGAGGCGCGTCTGCTCTCATTCAGATGGGCGCTATTCCATAGGAAGAGATTGCCGATCGACGAAATCGGGAAGTTATTCTTCGGCCGGGGTGCTTTGCGATGTGCGGCGAGGTTGAAACGCCAGGCAAAGGCGGGATTGGCATAGGGATAGGTGGCGCCTGGCCGGACGTTCTCCGCGGGTTTTCGCCAATCTCAGCGGCTGCCACGCCCCGTCGCTGGCGCTCAAGGGGCGTTCCACCCTTTTCGGTTGGTTTCTTGCTCGTTAACATCTCTGCAAGCTGCAGAGAACTTTAATGCCTCAGCGTCCGTTTGCGGTTTACCCGCGTTAAGTCATCGTTCAATCGACAACCCGCACGGGAAATTTGACTTCCGGGTCGAGGGGCGTTCCCTTCACGTCGCACTTGGCGATGACGAAATACTCGTCTTTCTCGCCGCCGGCCATCGCGCCGAGTTTTCCCACCATGCCCAGCGTTCCTTTCTAACGGCCTCGCGCGGCCATGTCACGAAATTTTCGCCAGCGCATTTTCGCCAGCCGGCGTCCTTCCATCCTGCCCAGTCCCTAAGGCAACCTGAACGATTCTGTCAAATTTTCGATTATTCCAAAATTTGCGCAAATAATGCCGGCTGGCGCGCATCAAAAAGTGTTGCATGGCGCGCTGGCAGTACATATAACCGATTTTTGATGCCTGCGATTAGGCGTGCAGCCGCCGCTGGCCCTCCTGCCTCTCCAATTTCCTACCGAAAAACCTACCGACCTTAACGAGGGATCGCCATGAGCCGTAACGTGCTCTGTTGCCTAGGGTTAGCCGCGGCCTGCGTGCTCGGCGGCCAATCGGTTCTGGGCAAAGACGCCCCGGCAGAGTCGTCAGTCAAGGCTCGCCAGGTGGCTAGCGCTCCCGAGCGCTGGGCCAAAGACGCGCCGACGAGCGAGCCGGATTTTACGCGGCACGTGATTCCCCTGATGGGCAAGCTCGGCTGCAACAATCGGGCCTGCCACGGTTCGTTCCAAGGCCAAAATGGCTTTCGGCTCAGCCTGTTCGGCCACGATCCGGCATTCGACTTTGCCGAATTGACCAATGATGAAGGTGAAACGCGGGTTAACCTGAAGAAGCCCCAGCAAAGCCTTGCCCTGACCAAGCCCACCAACGCCGATGAACATGGCGGCGGGCAACGCATGGATGTTGACTCCTGGCAATATCGCGTACTGCGCGATTGGATTGCGGGGGGCGCCAAGTACGATGCCAACAAGTCGCCCAGCATTGAACAGGTGATTATCGAACCGGCCGAAATGCGGCTGGCCGTGCCCGCCAAGACGACGGATTCGTCGAGCAGTTCATCGCCGGCCCAACCGCTGAAGCTGACGGCCTACTTTAGCGATGGCACCTTTGAAGACGTGACGGCGATGACCATCTTCTCCACCAACGACGACGTGGTGGCCGCGGTTACCGAAGACGGCCAGGTATCGGCCGTGGGGCCTGGTGATACGGCGATTGTGGCCACGTATGGCGGCGTGGTGGTGACCAGCCATGTGATTGTGCCCACCGTGCAAACCGCGCCATTTCCCAAGTTCCCGGCGAATAGTCCCGTGGATGAATTCGTGGCCGCCAAACTCAAGAAGGTCGGCATTCATCCTTCGGAGTTGGCGAGCGACAGCCAGTTTATGCGGCGGGTGCATGTCGATTTGATCGGCACGCTCCCCACGGCTGACGAGGCGCGGGAATTTTTGGCGGATGCTTCGCCCGACAAACGGGCCAAGCTGATCGATCGATTGCTCCAGCGGCCCGAGTACGGCATGTATTGGGCCACGCGGTTTTCTGATTGGACCGGCAACGACAATCGCTTTACGCCACAACCACGTGAGAAAACCGGCTGGCTGTGGCACGATTGGCTGCGAAACAAGCTCGATCGCAACTTGCCTTACGACGAGTTGGTGGAGGGCCTGCTGACGGCCACCACCCGCGAGGGACGCAGCCTGGACGAAACGGTGGAAGAGTATGAGACGATCAAGAAAAATGTGTCAGACGGTTTCGACGACGGCACCTACGCCAGCCGCCAAACCAACGACCTGTTTTGGCGATCCGCCACCGGTCGCAGCCCTCAAGGCGCGGCGCTGAAAGTGGCGTATGCGTTCCTGGGTGTGCGGCTCGAGTGCGCCCAGTGTCATAAACACCCGTTCGATCGCTGGACCCAGGACGATTTCCAGCGGTTCAGCTCGTTTTTCACGCCGCTGCAGCGCGGCACGCCGGGCGATATTCCCAAGGATACGCTCAAAGAATTGACCAAGAAGAAAAGCAACAATGATCTGGCCTATCAAGAGCTGTATATCAGTTACACGCCGGCGACGCTGAAGAGTTTGCAACAGAAGCCGCCTCGGCTGTTGGGCGGCAAAGAAGTTGAAGTGACGGAGGATACCGATCCGCGAACTGCTTTGATGGATTGGCTCCGCGCGCCTGAGAATCCCCTGTTTGCGAAGGCGATCGCCAACCGGCTGTGGGGGCATTATTTTGGCGTGGGCATTGTGGAGCCGGTGGACGACATGAACGCGGCCAACCCTCCTTCGAACCCTCAATTGCTGGACTACCTGGCGAAGGATTTTATTGAGCACAAGTTTGATCTGAAGCATTTGCATCGGCGGATTCTGAATAGTCGCACCTATCAATTGAGCTGGGAACCCAACGACAGCAACCGGCTCGATCGGCGGAACTTTTCGCACGCCCAACTGCGGCGGTTGCCGGCCGAGGTGGTGCTCGACGCGATCAATCAAGTGACCGGCGGCCAGGATGAATACAACCGTCGCAACGCACCGCCGGGCACCAAGACCATCAACCTGGCCTTGAGCCGGTTGCGGGGAGACGGTCCTGAATACGCGCTCGGCATCTTTGGCCGGCCGCTGCGAACCCAGCTTTGCGACTGCGAACGGAGCGGCGAAACCGGCCTCGCGCAGGCGATGTATTTGCTGAACGATATTGACGTGAATGAGAAAATTGCCAGCCCCAAAGGCACGCTGCAAAAGCTGATGAAGAAACTGCCGGGCGACCGCGAAGTGATCGAAACGCTCTACCTGGGAAGCCTGTCGCGCTTTCCCAGCGATGATGAGCTGACACAATCGCTGGCATTTATTGAGGAGTCTGAATCTCGCGAAGCTGGCTTGCAGGATTTGATGTGGAGCCTGATCAACGTCCGCGAGTTTATTTTCAATCACTAATTACGCACCGATCGTCAAGCCCAGCCGGCGGTTCATTCGCAACTCGCAAGGAATGGGCCAACCGGGAACTGGTTTTACCCAAAAACAGTCATAAGGAACAACTGCCATGGCGAGCAGCTACTATTGCGACGGTGTCAAGCGGCGTGATTTTCTCAAGGCCGGCGCGCTTGGTTCTTTAAGCTTTGGACTGGCCGGCATGCTGCGGGCCGAGGCCGAGCGGGGCACGGCGGCTAGCGCTGGGAATAAGAACGCGATTTTCCTGTATCTGCCGGGCGGCCAGTCGCATTTGGATACGTTTGACATGAAGCCCGATGCCAGCGACGTGGCGGGCGAGTTCAAGCCGATCGACACCAACGTGCCGGGCATTCAGCTTTCGGAGCATTTGCCCAACCTGGCCAAGAATGCCGATAAGTACTGCATTCTGCGGAGCGTGCATCACACGCTGGCGGCCCACGCTCCCGGTCAGCAATACATGCGCAGCGGCAACAAGCCGCTCCCCTCGCTGGAATACCCCAACTACGGCTCGGTGATCGCCAAGGAGCACCCGGCCCCGCGGGGGGTGCCGCCCTATGTTTCGCTGCCTGTCAATCGCAGCAACGGCGGCGTGGAAACGGCCGGTTACCTGGGGGTGGCCTACAGCAGTTTTTCGGTGGGCGATGATCCCAATAGTGAGGATTTTAGCGTGCGGGCCTTGGCTGCTCCCGGCGGTTTGACGCTGGGCCGGATTGAGCGGCGGGTGGGATTCATGCAGCGGCTGGATCAAACCTTCCGCGAAACCGAACTAAACAGTCAGGCTTTGGAAGGCATGGATAAATTCTATGTGCAAGCCTATGAGATTCTGACATCGAAAGCCGCCCGCAAAGCGTTCGATCTTAGCGCCGAAAAGCCGGCGGTTCGCGAGCGTTACGGCAGAACTTCGTTTGGTCAGGCATGCTTGCTGGCCAGGCGCCTGGTCGAGGCCGGCGTGCGCTGCGTAAGCGTGGATTTTGGCAGTTGGGATACCCATGCCAAGAACTTTGTCAGCCTGAAGGACAACCTGTTGCCCGCCTTCGATGCCGGCCTGGCGGCTCTCCTGGAAGACCTGCACGAGCGCGGTTTGATCGATAGCACCGTGGTCTGGTCGACGGGCGAGTTCGGGCGCACCCCCAAGATCAACGACAAGGCCGGCCGCGACCATTGGGCCCGCGCGATGAGCATGGTGATGGCGGGCGGCGGGATCCAGGGTGGCCAGGTGATTGGCAAGACCGACGACAAGGGCCAAGAGCCGATCGACGCACCCTACACGCCGGATGATGCGGCATTTTCGTACTTCCACGCGCTGGGCATTGATGGGCACAAGGAGTATCACACGCCGACGGGCCGGCCGGTGTATGTGCTGCGAAACGGCAATTTAATTCGCGAACTGTTCAGCGCGTAGCGCTTGGCGCCGCGCGGGACCATTGCATGCCAGGCGTGCCCCTTCTTCACGGAGTAAGCCTGGGGGGTGGAGTAAGCCTGGGGGTGGGGCAGGCTGTTGGCTGGGATGACGATTGGGTTTCACTTCGTTTCTCCGCACGGTACCATGCGGCTGCTGGTGGGGATGGCATGAACGCCATCCTGGCCTTCTCTCGCGGTCGCGTCGAGGCTCGCCAATCCCCCCAGGGTTTATCCCCGCGGAGCTAGGGCGCGTTTCCCGATTTGGTTGCCGAGTTATGGCCGGTGGCATCGCCTGTCTGGCCGACGCGATTGGGGAGGGGAGCCACGCCGCTAGAGGGTGTCTATCTTCCTGGATAATTCGCCTCAAGTCTTCTGGCTTTGACAGGTGTTGCTATGGCCAAAGATCGTCGTCGGTTTGTCACGCCTTACTGGCGGCTGATCGCCAGAAGTTGGCTGGGGAATGTTGTTTGCGTATTGGCTTTGGTCACCGGCGTCTGTGGATTGATCGGGTTTTATTGGCAATATGTTGATCGCCCTCAGGGCCAGGCGGGGAATGGCACGGAGGATCTGGGTGGGGGCGATCCGTCCATTCCCATCTATAAAACGGTGCAATTGTTTCTGCTGAATTCGGGCGCCGAAGACGACTCCGACCACCCCAGCAATTGGCTGCTGATTGTTGCCAGAATGTCGGCCGCGTTGTTGTTTCTGGTGGTGTCTTGGGCCGTGATTCGCACCGTGCTGGAAGAGGCACGGAAGCTTCCACGCTTGCTGGCGCGGCGCGATCATGTGGTGATTTGCGGGCTGGGGCAAATCGGCCTGCAACTGCTTGACGATCTGAATCGCCGCGGCCGCGGGGACAAGGTGGTGATCGTGGAAAAGAATGCCGGCAACGCCTGGCTGAGCTATGCACGATCGCTCGGAGCGTCGGTGGTGCTGGGCGATTCGACCAAGTCGGACACGCTGCTCGAAGCCGGCGTGCCGTATGCGGCCGAGGTGTTTGCGGTTACGGGCGACGACGGCGCCAACCTTGAAATCACCGCCGAACTGGGAACCCTGCTTTCGGAGTTTGGCAACCCGCGGCAACCGGTCCAGTTGTATGTGCATATATTGGATGCGAATCTGGCCACCACCTTGCGCCCCTACGACTCCATTTTGCACGATACGCCTGATATGCAGGTGCATGTATTCAATGTGCCTCGCACGGCTGCCGTGCAAATTGTGACTGAGCAATTATGGCCGCACGCGCCCCAGCAACGCGACGAAGTTTCGCATTTTGTGATTCTGGGATTTGGGCCCATGGGGCGGGCATTGGCGGTGCAGTTGGCGCAGTTGGCGCACTTTCCGAATTGCAAACGTAGTAGATTTACGATTGCCGATTATGATGTTCGCCGCGCGGCCGGAACATTTCTGAAGCGGTTTAGCAATTTTACGGTGTGGTCGGAAACGGGCGTGGGCGTGAAGAAGTTTGATGAGGCGGCCGACCACTGGGATGCAGCAGCGCCAACCGACACTGCTGGGGCGGCGGACAACGATCAGGGCATTTCTTATGTATGCAATGCCGAGTTTCTGGATCTCTCGGAGGGCTGCAACGATATTTTGCTGGCTCAGAATCTGTATCGCGCGCTATCCGCCGAGGGCGTTAAGCCTGTGATCTTTGTGTGTGGACAGCAAGACCGTGAGAACTTTGACACGGCCGTGCAACTGCGGGACCAGCTTTCGAACCTGGGGCTGGGGGAGGCGCCTTTCTTTGTGTGGTTGCCGCGTCAGCCTGCCCTGGCGGAAACACTTGCTCGCGATGGAAGTTTCTATCCGTTTGGGGGGAGTGGCGAGGCAGCCAGCTACGATGAAATCACGCGGCCGATGCGCGAGCTGGTAGGCAAGGCCATTCACGATGCCTACGAAGCCTATGCCGTAGCGCAAGGCGAACAGACCACGGCCACGCCTTGGGAAAGTCTGTGGGACCCATTTCGCGAGTCGAGCCGGGTTGCCGCCGACCATCTGGTGATCAAGCTGACCGCGCTCGGATATCGACTACGGGAGGAAAGTTCCGATGGCGCTCCGTCTGGCGGTTTTGAAATTGACGATCCCTCCAAGTTGCAACTTCTGTCAGAAATGGAACACTATCGCTGGGTTGCCGAACGCTTGCTGGCCGGCTGGCGATATGTTCCCAAGGGGGGTAGTCCTGAGGAAATCAAAAAGAATAAACTGCAAAAGCGGAATCACAATCTGGTGCCCTGGGCCAGTTTGGAACACGATCAACGCAAGGACTATGAACAGGTTCATACCGTGTTGCAGTTTTTCCAGCGCGATGGTCTGTCGCTGGAGAAGCTGCCTGCGGCCGCGGCTGAGATAGCGCCGACGCAGTCAGAGTAGCGATACCAAATTGCATCCCGTCACCGAACATTGTCTCTCCAGAAAGGCTCCCCGTTGAGTTACCAGCCCAATCCGATTGATACATCCGGCGTGCAGCTCGCGACGGAGATTCAGGAATTGATGGAGCGCCTGGCCGAACATAACCACGACGTTTGGGCGAGGCAGCGCCTGGCCGATGGCTGGAAGTTGGGCAAGCAGCGCAACGACGAGCTTAAACTGCATCCGTGCTTGATTCCGTACGACGAACTGCCGGAATCGGAGAAGGAGTACGATCGCCAGACAGCCCGCGAGGTTTTGAAGGCGGTTTTGGCGCTGGGCTATGGGTTGGAGAAAATTTCGCCATAGGCAAGTGGGGGCAAAACAACATCCCGAGGTTTACGATCGTCGTTCGCGAAGATGATCATGGCTAGAACGGAACACCTTCGCCGGGATTGGCGGCGCCTGAGGGCAAAGCGGGCGGTGTGGCCGGTGTGGCCGGGGGAAGGTTCGTTGGCGGTGTGGCAGGCGGCGTGGCCGGGGCAGGCTCGGTGGTGGCCGGGTCGGTGGTGGCAGGCTCGGTGGTGGCCGGGGGCGCCGCGCCGGCCGGGGGCGCTTCGCCGGCGGCTGGCACGGGGAAGGAGTCGAGCTTGCGGCGGAGACCTTCCACGTAGGGCTTGATGCGAGTTGAATCGCCGTCGTGCAAGGTGTTCGTGGTCCGGGCCTGGCCGTTGATCAGGCCGGTGAGATTCCATTCTGCCAGCACGCGGAAGTCGGTATCGGGGTGGGTGAGGTAGTTCACCAGCTTTTGGCCTTCGCCGGCCGCCAACTGTCGCGGCGTGTATCCCCACAGCATGCGGTACAGTTCGGCTCCCTTTTCCTCGCCGCGCAACGTGACCAGCGCGTCGCGCAAGCCGCGGGCCGACGTGCGATTTCGCAGGGCTGCCTTGTGCAGTGAATCAATGTAGTCTGGCCAGAACTGGGGGCTGCGTTCCAGGCTGCGATCGTATTTGCGGAGGGCCTCGAGCGCCGGTTGGAAGCGATCGACCGCGACCAGGCTGCGGCGGGCGAGGGAGCGCAGTTCCACCTTGGCCGAGTCATCGTACGATAGTTCTTCCAACCGCTGTTCGACCCGGATCGTGGGCATCTCTTGCAAGGCGTTGGCCAACTGTTCGGCGCTCTGCCGCATGATCAAGCGTTTTTCTTCGTCGCCACTAATCCAAGCGGGCAAATCGGAATTGAGAGGCGGCTTGAACTCGGCGCCGAGCACATGGCGGCTTTTGGCAGTCAGTTCGTACACCTGATCGGCGCGACCGGTATCCCAGGTGAACTGGCCGGAGGAGGCGAAGACTTCCACGCGATATGCCGGTGGCTTGAGTTCCGGATCTTCGCCGGGCTGGCGGATGGGCGTGCATTCCACGGCGAGGCCCGAGGCCGGTCGGGTTAACGTAACCAGGGCTGGGAGCTGATCGCCGGCCTTGATGATGACCTTGGTGTTGGCGTCGGAAGCGAGGATTTCCATTCGGCCGTAATACAGCGAAATTTTGGGGAGATCGCCGTCCACGCTCAATTGCACCATGGTATCGCCGCGCAAGTGCAAGGCGAAATCACGCAGTAGCAACACGTTGCGAAAGGCGGGGGGAGAGATCAGAAAGTCGCCTTGCAGCACGCTGCCTCGGACGGGCGTGAGCAGCCACTCCTGGCCACCCACCGGCCGGCGAAACAGGGCCGTTTGTTGCGAATTCAGCATGCCTAACTGCTCGCCCGCAGGCGGATTGGTCGGCAGTTTGGGATCGACCGGAGCCGTACTGGCAATGACCGTGGGAGGAATGGGATTGCCGGGCGTGGGCAGTGTTCCAGACGCTGTTCCCGTCGCTGCGGGATCCACGGCGGGCGAGGTTCCCACGGGGGGCGTGGTCGCGGTTGGCCCGTCGGGCAAAGCCGGAATCATGGGGGCAGGCACCATCGGCACGGGAGGCGTGGCCACGGTGGTGGGATCGGTGGCGGGGTTTACGGGTGAAGGGTTGACGGTGCCGGAGTTTTCTGGAGGTACTGTGTTTTCTGAAGGCATTGTGGTTGGGTCGCCGGTAACCCGAGGCGGGGTGACACCGGAAGGGGGGGTTGGCGAGGGAGGATTGGTGTTGTCGGTGGGGCTCGTCGCGGCGTTTGAATCGCCATGGGTATTTTCGTTGGGGTCTCCGTTGGAGTTCTGGGCCACGGGCGTGGGCCGGCCCAGGAAGTCGTCCAACCAATCGGGTCCCACGGCCATGATGGCCACGCCTGCCAACAGCACTCCCAGGACCAAGATGGCCGCCACCCGCCACAGCATGCGGCTGGTTCGTGGCTCGCGCAAGTAATTGGGCACCTCGCGTTTTTTGCGCGGCGTGGCGGCGTTTTCCGCGGGAAGAGGGGGGGCTGTTGGGGGGCTGGCCGGAGATGTGCCTGCTCCAACGGCCGCGGGCGGGGCCGCGCTCACGGCGGCGGCTGTCGCGGCCTCGGCAGGATCATTTTTCTGGGGGTCGCCTGGGGCCGCTTGCTCGGCGGCCTGGGTCAGGCGGGCTTCGTGCTCGGCTAGAATTCCATACATGCGAACCTTGCTGCGGGGATCCACTTCGGGCGGGTCGCCCAAGATGGCCGCCAGTACCTGGTGGCACGAGGCGACCTCAGCCAGGTAAACATTGGAATCGGGCGCCAGGCAGATTTTTTCGAAGTCGATGACCCGATCCGCGGCCAGGGTGTTGTCGAGGTATTCGGCCACGGTGTTGGGATCGACCGCGCGACCACCCAGTTTGGGCGCGGGAAGTTCGGGTTGACGAACGGCGGCGCGCACCCGATGCACCAGGCTGGCGGCGTTTTCCGATTCTTCAATTTTCTTGCCGATCTGCTGCGCCTCGTTGGGGTCGAGCACATCGTCAAGATAAGCCAGCATGGTTCGAAGGGTGAGCCGCATGGGATGACCGTGGCAAGGGAATATCGAAATCGGAATGGCCATGCCCCCAGCAGAGCCAGGCCGCGCCGGGTGGTTAGCCAACAGGAGCAAAACCCGGCGGAGGGGGCTAGACGCGGCGATACGGGGGGCCGATACCTAAATAGTGGCGAGCGGCGCAGGGTTTCGTGCAAGAAGCGAGGGAACTTTTGGGGAAATCACTGCACCCCCCCATTGGATGTGCCTTGCCAGAGGGATTTCCCGCTTAACCCTCAACTTGAAAAAGCGGGTGAATTAAAACAGGCCCCTAGTACGATAAAGGTCGCCGTGGTAATGATTTGACAGCTAGACTGGGCGACCGAGCTTATCGGGTGTTTTAAGCCGCGCGCCGGATAAAACCCAGGCGTCTCACTGTCCGATACCCCTAGATAGGGGTAATAATTTAGTGAAGAGGAGGGCATAGTGGGCTCTTCACTAATACCGGTTCGTTGTCGGACATAATCCTTCAGCCCTCGAAAGGGACGTTAACTAATGCCGATTCGCGTGTTAATTGCCGATGACCATGAGGTCGTGCGTTTTGGTTTGGCCAATCTGTTTGGCAACACCGATGTGGAAGTGATTGCCCAGGCAAAATCGGGCAAAGAGGCGGTGGAATTAACGCGGGAACATCGCCCTCAAGTGGTACTGCTCGACATCCGCATGCCCAACGGCGACGGTTTGGAAACATTGGAAGCCATTCGGGCTGAATTTCCCGATATCGCCGTGCTGATCCTATCTACGTTTGACAACTCCACCTACGTGGCTCGGGCCGTGGCCCTGGGCGCCAAGGGGTATTTGCTCAAGGGGGCCACGCAGACGGAATTGCTCGACAGCATCCGCGCGGCCGCGGAAGGAAGATCGTTGCCCCACATCGATCAATCCCGCCGCATTGCCGGCACGATGAGCCGCTCGCAAGACATCGTGGATGACGAGGTGACGCTGACCCAGCGCGAGTCGCAGGTGTTGCGGCACCTGGCTTTGGGTTTGAGCAACAAAGATATCGGGCGTTCGCTCGAAATTAGCGTGGAAACGGTCAAGGAACACGTGCAGAATGTGTTGCGGAAAATACAGGTTTCTGACCGCACGCAAGCGGCCGTGTGGGCCGTTCGCAAAGGCCTGGTCTAAACTCTGAGATTCCACACGACCCCGGTTTGCCGGAGAGCCGCCCCGAAGTATCGGAAGGCTCTCGGATCGTGCGGCATTCGACGGTCGAGTTCCGGCTAGTGCACGTTTCCACTCGACCCCCAACGGGGCTGTCCGCGCTGAGAGTCCCCACATCATGAAGATTGCCGAAATCCACCTCCATCGGCTCGTGGGCGGTACGGTCGATGGTGGTTGGCCGCAAGGGCACGAGCCGGAAGATGACCTGCACACGTTGGTGGAGGTTGTTTCCGATGATGGGCTGACGGGGGTTGGCAGCATTTTTACCGGGCATGCGCTGGCCGCGGCCGGCCTGGAGTTCCTTCGCCCGCTGTGGCGAGGGGAGTCGGCCGTGGAGCCTGAGCGCGTGAGCGAAAAGCTGCGGCAGGGGAGTTTTTGGCAGGGGCGCGGCGGAACCGTGGAACACGTGATCTCGGGCATCGATATCGCCCTGTGGGATCTGTTTGGCAAAGCGTGCGGGCAGCCGGTGTCGCGGTTGCTCGGCGGCTGTTATCGCGAGCGAATCAAGCCGTACGGTTCCATGTTGTTCGACGAGCCAGGGCTGCTGCGCGAGAACTTGCAGGCGACGGTGGCCCGAGGTTTTCGAGCGATCAAGCTGGGTTGGCGACCTTTCGGCCGCACGGGTGATTCGCGTTACGATGAGTTGCTGGTGCGAACGGCTCGAGAAACGGTGGGCGACGATGTGGAACTGCTGGTCGATGCCGGCGGCAGCGAGCAGTTTTGGCCGCACGGCTACAAGTGGGCGTTGAATACCGCCAGGATGTTGCACGAGTACGGCATCGGCTGGTTCGAAGAGCCGCTGCCGCCCGACGATATTGAAGGGTTTATCCAGCTGCGCCGCGAAAGCCCCGTGCCAATTGCCGGTTGCGAGGTGCTAACGCGACGGCAGTCGTTCACGCCTTGGATCGAGCGGCAGGCCGTCGACGTGATTCAGCCCGACTCGACCAAGTGCGGCGGATTGAGCGAAGCCCGGCGGATTGCCTGGATGGCTTACGATCACAACGTGCAGTTCGTGAGTCACGGCTGGAACACGGCGGTGGGGGTGGCGGCCGATCTGCATTTGGCGGCCGCGTTACCCGTGGCGCGGTTCGTGGAATACCTGACGCCTGCCCCGTATATCGAGCAGATCATTACCGAGCCGTTCCGGATGGATGATGAGGGGTATTTGATCATTCCCACGACGCCGGGGCTGGGGATTGAATTGAACCGCGACGCGCTGGCGCGGTTTAGCAAGAAGTAGGTCGTAGGCCGGCGGTTGCTCGTGGCATGGGCGTCCCGTCCATGAATGCGTTAGGCAGCGGTAAAAGGGCATGCGATTTGGCACTTGGGCCGTTCCACAGCGAGGCCACGCTCACTCTTGGCCGAGACGGCCAAAGCCACGGCTCGTGGCATGGACGGCCAAGAGCCACGGCTGGCCCTACAGGGCTCGTTCCAGGGGGCACTTGCTGGGGTCTATTTCTTTGCCCTGGCGGTAGTCTTCCAACAGGGTTCGCGAGCGGGCGGCCAGTTGACGGCGAACTTCGCGCCGCTGGCCTTGGACGCGGGCAATTCGCATGTGGTCATACGACGTGGTTTGATGGCGGAGCCAGGCAATGACGGCGGCTTCGGCCCTGGCTTCGATGGGGATGCGCTGGGTGCGGGCCACGGTGCCGCTGCCCACTGGCGTGGCATGGGCAGAAACGGCCGCGGCCAAACGGGCGGCCAGGAGTGCGTAACGCGGATGAAACGCCAGGAAATCGACCACTGCCTGGCAGAAGTCTTCGGTATAAGCGGCTTGCACCCGCTCGCGGCGATTGGCGGCCGACTGTTGGCGGCGAGCGTAAGCGGGCGTGGCCCGCTCGGCTTCCAACTCGGCGCGAAGCTGTTCCACGCGCTCGGCCGGAGCCCAAACGCCCAACGAAAAGGTCTTGCGGCCCTGCTTCTGCCGCATGGTCCAGGTGGGGCCGGCGGCTTTCACGCGGCGGGTTAAGCCAGCATCGCCAGGGGCCAGCAGCATCCAATCGGCGGGAGGCGTGAGAACTTCGCCTTGCGGTGTTTGCACCGTGCCTAGCCGAGGACCCGGCGCGACAATGCGGTTCAGGGTGGGCATCTGGTTTACCTCCTCCAACCACCTGGTGATCCCGCGCCGTGAAAGGCGCCATGCAAGCCCCTCCCGTGGAGCTACCAAAGAAGTTATCGGAATCGAGGCCGGTCAACCAAAACGAATTGCGCGGGTGTCCTGGCGGCGACGCGGCGAAATCGTGAACGGGAGCCGAAAACAGGAGCGGATAGCGCATTTGCGGGCTGAACGGTTGAATGTGAGCCAACGGTCGGTAGAATGAGGTCGAGTTATTGAGACGCTGTTGCAATAGCTGCATCCCTGTGGGATGTCGGGTGGCTATATTTTCCAGGAAATTTCGCGTGGAACCTCCTCCGATTCCGCTGCATTGCATGTTTGCCGGGCAGAAGGCGCTGGTCGACCAGGTGTTGGGCGCGCCGGCTCACGTGCAGCGTTTGCGTGAGTTGGGGCTGCGCGACGGCGCGCAGGTGGAAATGCTCCAACCGGGCACGCCGTGCATTGTGCGGCTCGGCGAGCAGAAGTTGTGCTTTCGAGCCGATGAAATTACCAGTGTTTTGGTGCGGGCGGGAGCGTAACCCACGGTGGCCAACCTGTCAGAACTTTCGAAGCAGAAGACCCGGGCGCGGGTGCTTCAGGTCACCGGCGACGACGAAATCAGCCAGCGGTTGCTGGAGATGGGGATCACGCCTGGCGCCGAAGTGGCGTGGGTGGGCGCGGCCCTGATGGGCGACCCGGTGGAGTTCGAAGTCCGCGGGTATCGCCTGTCGCTGCGCAAACGCGAAGCCGCGCGTGTGGAGATTGAGCCGCTGTGATTGGACGCTTAGGAGCCGGATTGTAAGACATTCGCCCCAGTTAATTGCAACCCGACGCGTTCGCGAGGGATATCCGCGAACTTCCCTCGCTAACGCGTCGGGTTACGAGAACCTACCTGCCTTCACCCCGCACGGGCAGCCTGCCGCTGAGACGCACCCAGGCACGCTCCCTTCCTTCATCCGTTTCCTCTCGCCGCCCCCCGCCAATTTCATGACCACGGCCGCCATTCCCACCAAAACCAGCACCGTGGCCCTGATTGGGAATCCCAATACGGGCAAGAGCACGCTGTTCAACGCCTTGGCTGGCACTCGGCAGCGCACGGGCAATTATCCGGGCGTGACGGTTGAAAAAAAGGTTGCCAACATCACGGTGGAAGGGGCCAAGCTGCAACTGGTCGATCTGCCCGGCACCTATAGCCTGGCGCCGCGGTCACTCGATGAAATGGTGGCGGTGGACGTGCTGTTGGGCCGCCGGAGCGACGTGCCCCCGCCCGACGCGGTGGTGTGCATTGTGGATGCCTCGAACCTGGAGCGAAACCTGTACCTGGTGAGCCAGGTGTTGGAGTTGGGCCGACCGGTGGTGTTGGCGCTCAACATGGTGGATGTGGCCCGCGAGCGGGGGATTGTGATCGACACGGCCACGTTGGCCTCGCGGCTGAATGTGAGCTTGGTTGAAGTGCAAGGCAATCGGCGGATTGGCTTGGAAGCGTTGAAGAAGGCGATCGTGATGGCCGTGGCGAGCGAGCCGCCGCCGCGATTGAGCCCCTTTTCGCAGCCGTTTCAAGACGAGGTGGCCAAGCTGGGCGAGGCATTCCGCAATGCCTCGCCGGGGAAAGTTCCGCCGCGATATTTGGTGGAGCGATTGTTGCTCGATACCAGCGGTTACCTGCAAGATGAATTGGTTCCGCACGGCAGCGCCGCGGCGCCCATTGCCGAGCAGTTGCAAGCAGCGCGCGGCCGGCTGGCAGAAATCGGACAGAATGTGCCGGCCGTGGAGGCGATTGCCCGCTATGGCTGGGTGGCTGAAACCCTCTCGGGCCTGGTGGAGCGGCCGAGCGAGCGGCGCGTGACCACATCGGATCGCATTGATGCCGTGCTCACCAACCGGCTTTCAGGAACGGTCATTTTTGCTTTATTGATGGTCGTGGTCTTTCAAGCCGTGTTCAGTTGGGCCGTGCCGCTGATGGACTTGATCGACGGCAGCTTGGGGGCACTGGGCGAGTGGATCGGCGGGCAAATGACCGCAGGGCCGCTGCAAAGCCTGGTGGTCGATGGCGTCATTGCCGGCGTGGGGGGCGTGCTGGTTTTCTTGCCGCAGATATTCATCCTGTTCTTTTTTATTGCCCTGCTCGAGGACTGCGGTTACATGGCGCGGGCCGCGTTCTTGATGGACCGGTTGATGTCGTGGGTGGGGCTATCGGGGAAGTCGTTCATTCCGCTGCTGTCGTCGTTTGCCTGTGCCATTCCTGGCGTGATGGCGGCGAGGGTGATTGAGAATCGCCGGGACCGGTTGACCACCATTCTGGTGGCGCCGCTGATGAGTTGCAGCGCGCGGCTGCCTGTCTACGCGCTGTTGATCGCGGCCTTTGTGCCCACGACTCGTTACCTGCAAGGCTTGATTGGCCTGCAAGGGCTGGTCATGTTTTCGATGTACATGATCGGCATTATCACGGCGGTGCTGGTGGCCTTGGTGCTGAAGAAAACCTTGCTCAAGGGGCAAACGCCGCCCTTCGTGATGGAGTTGCCTTCGTACAAGTTGCCGTCGCTGTCGCTGTGGCCGTTCAACTACCTGGTGTACTGGGCGCAAACATCGCGGGGCACGGCGGGGGCCAGTTTGGCTCCTTCGTTGGGGCTGGTATGGCACCGGATGTTCGATCGGGGCTGGGCCTTCATCTATCGGGCTGGCACGTTGATCTTTGCCGTGTCGGTTGTGGTTTGGGCGGCCTTGTATTATCCGCGGAATGCCGATGTATCGCATTGGGAAGACCAGCAGGCCGCCCTGGCCGAGTTGGAACCAAGCGAGGCCCTGCTCGGTTTGACCCTCATGACGGGGCAGCAAGCGGCGGTGGGCGATCTCGACAACCGGATCGCGGGCGAGTACCAGCGGCACAGTTACCTGGGCACGGCCGGTCGGGCGATTGAACCGGTGGTTCGCCCCTTGGGGTGGGATTGGCGAATCGGCTCGGCGGCCGTGGCTTCGTTCCCGGCGCGCGAGGTGGTGGTGGCGACCCTCAGCGTGATTTTCAACGAGGGGAGCGATATCGACGTGGAAGATGATGAACAACGGGGCCGGCTCACCACGGCCATCGAGCAAGCCACCTGGGAAGGGACGGATCGGCCGCTGTTCACGCTGCCGGTGGCCCTATCGATCATGGTGTTCTTCGCGCTTTGTGCCCAGTGCGCGGCGACGCTGGCCGTGATCAAGCGTGAAACCAACAGTTGGCGCTGGCCGATCTTTACCTTCGCCTACATGACCGGCCTGGCCTACGTGGCCGCGTTTGCGACCTACCAGATTGGCGCCTGGATGATGGCCTAGACACGTAGCATGGATACGTGGCATGGACGTCCCCGTCCATGAATGCGCTAGGCAGCGGTAAAAAGCCCTGCGATTGGGTACATCGGTCGTTCCACGGCAAGGCTACGCCCACTCTTGGCCGAGACGGCCAAGCTACGGGAAGCAAGCTACGGTTGAACCACCACGGGCAGCGGTAGTTCCAGTAGCACGTCGGCGTGGGCCGTGAGTTCGCGGTCGGCCAGTTTCCAGCGGGCGTCGAGGCCGCGGCACCAATTGAGGGGGCGGAACGCGTGCTGGCCGGCGCGGCTGTCGTCGGGGCGGTGCGTCCAGCGGGGGCATTCGGCGTCGGCCTTGAGTACGAATTCACCGCCAGTCGAACTGACGAGCTTGCCATCGACGATTTGCTCCGCGACCGTCAAGCAGTCTTCGATCGGCACGCCGAGTTGATCGTGCAAGGCATTGAGGTATTGGATCGTGCCGTAAAGGGTGCGTTTGGCTTGCCGCTCGGCCATGGGGTTCAGGAACAGGGCCACCGAGCTATCGCGGAGGTCCCTGATGCTGATGTGGTTTTCTTGCGGACCATCGGCCGGTTCGGCGGCATTGAACCCGAACTCGGGTAATAAGGTGTCGCCACCGAATTTCAGCTTGAGTCCACTACCGCCGCTCATCATCTGCATCCATTGCATCACGAGCGGCGTTTTCTCCATGGGGCTGGCTTCGAGATCGATCTTCACGCGGTCCTGTTTTCCGCCGGCTTCCACTTCCCGTTGCAAGCCAACCACCACGGCTGGCATTTTGCCCCAATCGTTGCGGTACGACTGGGCGAACTCGCGGTACTGGGCTGCCTCGGTGGCCGTGATCTGGGTCAGGGCCACATCGGGGACGGGGATCAGGCTGCCGTAGCCGCCGCGAAGGCTGTCGAGCGGACGGCCGTTTACGATGGCGATGCGGCTGCCATCGGCCGGTTGATTGAAGCCTGGGGGGAGATAGCCGCCTTCGATCAGGGCCTCGACGCTGTCGCTGGGTTGGCCTTCACGCTGGGCGACAAAGCGGGCCAACGTGGTGGCTTCCAAACGGACCTGGGATTTGAGCCGCCGCATCATTTCGACGCGGTAATGAGGGCTGGCGAGGTTCTCAAACACCGCTGGCGAGAGATAGGCGAACATGGTGTCGCGGCGCGTGAGCGGCATTTTGCGGCGGGCCTGGCGGAAATCGGCCGAGTTGGCCAGCGATCCGCGACCCTCGCTGGCTTCAAAGAACCGGATCATCAGGGCTTTGGAAGTCGTGGCGAAGTGGTAGTTGCCCACCTCGGCGTAGAACGAGCGGACGCGATTGTCGGGCGTGTGCAGGAACGAAACGGTGCGGCCCGCGAGGTCGACGTCTTCCAGCACCACATCGTCGTATTTCTTCAAGGCCGCCTTGCGTTGGCTGCGAATGAAATTGCCGAGCACGTCGGTGTTTTCTGCCCTCAGGAGGAAGCCAATGGCGGCGCCTTCGCGGAGGAAGACATCGCTGCCAATGATGGCGGCGTCTTTGATGACGAACGGGCCGACGACATCGGCCAGCAGAATATCGCGGATTTCCAAGCGGTCCTGCATGCGTTCGCTGATCTCGTACTTAACGGCGGAAGTGAGAAACAGCGTGCCGAGGTCGCCTTCGGCACGGTCGATGATGGTTTTCAGCCACCAGAAGTTGGCAAAGTTGCCGAACCGCAGATAGAAGCATTCTTGGGGCACATGCTGGGCCATTTCTTCAATGGCCACGTCTGCGTTGACCGCGTTTTCTCTTACCACGCCGCCGTTGTTGGCTGGCAATGCCCCCGGCGCTGGCAATGTGCCCGGCGCTGGCAATGTGCCCGGCGCTGGCAATGCGCCCGGCGCTGGCAATGCCTCGACGGCCGCGGGCATGGGGGCCGGCGGTAATTGCGGCAGCGGGCGGTCGGCGGGCTGTTCGGCCGAGGTGGCCAGCAGGATATCGCGTTGCAAACCTTGGCGGAGCGATTCGGCGCCGAGCAGCGGCGCCAGTGCCGAACCCATTTGGGGTTCGCTCATCAAACCAGAGAAATTGAGCAGCGAGGCGCGCTCTTCGGACGGGGCCGGCAGGTTGAGCCGCCGGGCCAGGGTGAGACGGAGAAAGTTTTCCACGCCGCGGGGGTAGTCGTTGCCTTTGGCGAACAGCCCGCCGCGTCCGCGGTAGCTATCCCACCAGGCGGCCAGCAATTCGCGGTGTTGGCGGTCGTCGCTGAGGGGGTGAACTTCGGTTTCGAACCGTTCGGGCGAGTGGACGCGGAGCTTGAAGGGCTCATTGCCTTGGAAGAGGAAATAGGCCGTGGCGACGCCGGGCCGGCCTTCTTGAACGCCCCCTAAAATGCCGCGAATGAGGCCGCGCACCGGTTGCACGCGCCTGCCGGAATCGCCCAAGGTGGCGTACAGCACGCGACCGCCAGCTTCGTCGGCACAGAAGACGGGGCCGAGTTCGGGCGTTCCCAACAGCCCCTCGGCCAGCATTTGCGGGTCGGGCAGGGCGCCCCCTCCCCCGAGAATGCCTTCCACGAGGCCGCCTTTGCCGAGGATGCCGCCATCGCCCATGATCGGCGGTCCTGGCGCGATGCCGGGCCGGCCGGGGCCACCCAGGATGATTCCGCCCAGGATTCCTCGGCGGGGTTGGCCTGGGGCAGGTTCACCCGGAGCGGCGGGATCGCGCCCTTCGGCAACGCGGTCGAGCGTGATTCGGCCCACGCCAAAGGGCTGGCCCGCCACGGCGATTACTTCCAGGTCGCGAAGTTCGGCGCGGGCGGCCGTGGAGCCCCAGGTGGCCGAAACTCCGGCGACAATCGCTACGATTCCCAGGATGTTGCGTTGCATGGTTAAATCCATTCGATCGGGTCCATATGGGGCGCCGGCGGCCGCGGCGATTCGCAGGCTGACAAATCCGCCACGTGCCGGCTCTATCAACTGGCTGCCAAAACGGAGCGAATTGCAGACATTTTTTCTTGAGAATCTCGCCGGCGGGCGGCATTTTCTTCGCGGAGAGGGCCGCGGCGCTGGCGACTCGGTAATTCTCGACAGGCTTGCCGCGCGGTACGATTGAAGCCTGCTAACTTCAATCATCGCGCGGATTGCGATCCGCGCCAACTCCCGCGACCACGCCCGTCGAGGGGGGCAGAATGCGTTTGCATTTGGCGGCGATTGCGGTTCGCGTTGCTGCTGTTCCCTACCTGCTGAAAGTTGCCTGCGATGCGATTCCAAGACCGAGCCGTCATTGTGACCGGCGGAAGCAAGGGGATTGGGGGCGGTTGTGCCCGCGTGTTTTGCGAGGAAGGGGCCCTGGTGGCGATCGTGGATATTGATACCGACGCGGGCCAGCAGTTGGCGGAAGAGATTACCAGCCTGGGGCCCGGCCGGGCGATGTGCGTGCGCTGCGACGTGCGGCAAGAAGAGCAGATTGCGGCCGCGATTGCCAAAACGGCGGACCAGTTCGGGCGGCTCGATTGCCTGATCAATAACGCCGGTTGGCATCCGCCGGCGCTCACGATCGAAGAAATGACGCTGGCGGAGGTCGATGACCTGTTCCGGCTGAATTTTTTGAGCACGTACGCGGCCTCGCGGTACGCCTTGCCGCATTTGCGCAAAACCCGGGGGACGATCGTCAACATCAGCTCGATGACGGCCGTGCTCGGGCAAGACCGCGCGGCGGCTTACGCGGCCAGCAAGGGAGCCCAGCTTAGTTTCACCAAGGCCCTGGCCATTGAAACCGGGCCGGACGGCGTGCGCGTGAATGCGGTGCTGCCGAGCAACGTGGATACGCCGCTGATGCGTGCCTGGTCGAAGTCGTTCGCCGACCCCGAGGCGGCCGTGCAGCGAATGGCCGACCTGCAAGTCTTCAAACGCCTGGCGCAACCGGAAGAGATCGGCCGTGTGTGCCTGTTTTTGGCCAGCGACGACGCCAGCTTTGTGACCGGGCAAGGGATTGAAGTGGAAGGGGGCTCCAGCCTGGATTACTAAGGATCAGGGATTACATAAACTCCAGAAATACTCGTCATTCCCGTGCATACGGGAATCCAGGGCACGAGAGCAAAACGATGACGCCCCACGCCATTGCCTCCTCCCCAGCGTCTTTGGCGGGACTAAGGGGTCGCCGAAGAATGACTTCCCGGTTCAAATTTGGTTCCAGTTGGGTTCCGATAGCAATGCAATATCCGCCGCTACTGGATTCCCGCCTTCACGGGAATGACGAGCCGCTACTGGATTTCCGCCCCCGTCTTCACGAGGGCAGGTTTCGCGTGAATGACGGGTTCTAGCTGACAATTCACTTCAAATTCCGCACTCCGAATTCCGAACTCCCCACTCGATTCTCATGCTCACCTATTTAGAACAGGCCGTCGCCCAAGGCGCTTCCGATATTCATCTGCAGGCCGATACTCCGCCGATGCTGCGGTTGCAGGGGGAGTTGCAAACCTTTGCCGGCGCCGGGCCGCTTTCGAATCAGGAGTTGCTGGATTTCATCGGGGGAATTGTGCCCAAGGTGGGCGCCGACGAATTGGGGGCGGGCATCGTGCAGGGCTTGGATTTCGCCTACGACGTGCCGGGCCTGTCGCGGTTTCGTTGCAGTGCTCACCGTCACTTGGGCCGGGTGGGGATTGTGTTGCGGGTGGTTCCCCGGAGTGTGCCCCCGCTCGACGACTTGGGCATCCCCGCCGTGGTGAGTGAAATTGCCCGCAGCCAGCGAGGGCTCACGCTGGTGACCGGCACCAGCGGTTCGGGCAAGAGCACCACGCTGGCCGCGATGATTGGGCTGCTCAACCAGTCGGTCAAAGCCAAGATCATCACCATCGAAGACCCGGTGGAGTTCATCCACCCGCCCGGGGAGTCGTTGATTACCCAATTGGAAGTCGGCAACGATACGCCCTCGTTCGAACAGGCCTTGCGGCAGTCGCTACGGCAAGACCCCGATTTGATTCTGATTGGCGAGTTGCGCGACGTCGAAACGCTGCGGATGGCGCTCCGCGCGGCCGATACGGGGCACCAGGTTTTTGCCACGCTGCACAGTTCCAACGCGGCCCAGGCCGTGGAGCGGGTGATTGCCATGTTCCCGGCCGCCGAGCATCGTCTGTTGCTATCGCAGTTGGCCGGCTCGCTAGAAGCGATCATTTCGCAGCGGTTGCTGCCCTGCAAAGCCGGCGGGCGCACGGCCGCGGTCGAGATTCTCAGAAGTACTTCCATTACCCGCAAATATATTATGGAACAGAAAATCGCGGAAATTCGCGACGTGGTGGAGACGGGCGAAGGGGGCATGCAGAGCTTTGACCAGCACTTGATCCGGCTATTCGACCAGAAGATTGTGACGGAAGAAGCGGCCCTGAAGGCGGCCAGCAACCCCGAGCGGCTTTCGATGGAAATGCAGGGGATTCGGCGCACTTCGGCCGGGTTGAAGCCATCGTGGGGATGATTTTTGGTCGGTCGATGAGCGAATTGGCGGCCGAAAAACCTTACCTCACGCGTTAGGGAACCTTTGCGCCGTTCCCCCCTCCTCTTAGAATGTGCCCTTTGCGCGGGCTCCGGCGATTTCCCGGCGATTTCCGCGATTTCGCAGCCTACCCTCCCGGCCGGTTTGAGTTTTCCAACCCTTGGCCCGGTTTACTTAACGTCCACAAAGGAACTGCATCCGTGCTCCGCACACATACCTGTGGCGAGTTGCGATCCGAACACGTTGGCCAGCAGGTCACGCTCTGCGGCTGGGTCGATACGTACCGCGACCACGGCGGCAGCCTGTTCTTCGACCTCCGCGATCGCTACGGCAAAACCCAGGTGATCGTGGCCCCCGAGTCGGGCCAGGAACTGGTCGCCTTCGCCCGTTCCTTGCGGGCCGAATACGTGGTGAAGGTCACCGGCCGCGTGGCGCACCGCCTCGAAGGCAAAATCAACCCCAAGCTGGTCACGGGCGAAATCGAAATTCGCGGCGACTCCATTGAACTGCTCAACCGCAGCCTGTCGCCGCCCGTTTCGCCCGGCGCCATCGATCTGCCCGGCGAAGACCTCCGGCTCAAGTACCGCTACCTGGACCTCCGCCGCCAGAAGATGCAGCAGACCATGCTGCTGCGCCACCGCATGATCAAAGGCATGCGCGACTACTTCGACGATCGCGACTTTGTCGAGATTGAAACGCCGATCCTCGGCCGCAGCACGCCGGAAGGGGCGCGCGATTACCTGGTGCCCAGCCGCGTTCACCCGGGCCACTTTTACGCGTTGCCGCAATCTCCGCAGCTTTACAAACAGATTCTGATGATGGCCGGCTACGACCGCTACATTCAGGTGGCGCGCTGCTTCCGCGACGAAGACCTGAGGGCCGACCGCCAGCCGGAGTTCACGCAACTCGACTTGGAGATGGCGTTCGTCGATTCCGACGACATCATTGGCGTGATCGATGGCCTGATGGGCAAGCTGGCCAAAGAGATTCTCGGCATCGAGATCCCCGAGAAGCTGCCGCGAATGACCTACGACGAAGCCATGGAGCGCTTTGGCCACGACGCTCCCGACTTGCGATTCGGCATGGAACTGATTGACTGCACCGACCTCGCCAGCCAGTCCGAGTTCCCCATTTTTGTGGAGGTTGCCGGGAAAGGGCAGCGGCTGCGCGGCGTGAACGCCAAGGGCGCCGCCGACTTGTATTCGCGCAAACGGATTGATGAACTGGCCGAACAACTCAAGCAAGAGTTCGGGGCGCCATGGACCGTGTATGCCAAGGTCGAAGCCGACGGCAGCCTGGTTTCTGGCTGGACCAAGAAGATCGAGCCCGAGATCTTGGCGGAAATCGGCAAACGCACCGAGGCGGCCCCCGGCGACTTGATCTTCATTGTGGGCGGCAGCTTTGAAATGACCTGCAAAGCGCTGTACTCGCTGCGCAAGCGGTTCGGCGTGGAGCTTAAGCTGTACGACCCCGAGCAGATGCACTTCTCGTGGATCGTGGAATTCCCCATGTTTGAGCACGACCCGGCGGAGGGTCGCTGGGTGGCCATGCACCATCCGTTTACCGCGCCCCGCAAGCAGGATTTGGAACTGCTCAACACCGATCCCGGCCGCTGCCGCGCCCAGGCTTACGACCTGGTGATCAACGGCTACGAAGCGGGGGGCGGCACCATTCGGATTCACGACGCCGAGACCCAGCAAACCGTGTTCGACCTGCTGGGCATTCAAGCGGAGCAAGCGCAAGAGCGATTCGGCTTCTTGCTCGACGCCCTCAAGTTTGGCGCGCCGCCGCACGGCGGCATCGCGCTGGGCATCGACCGCTGCGTGATGCTGTTTGCCGGTCTCGACAACATTCGCGATTGCATTGCCTTCCCCAAAACACAGAAGGCCACGGACCTGATGACCGAGGCCCCGGGCACGGTGGAGGTCAAGCAACTTCGCGAACTATCGATTCAAATCAAGAAGAACGAATAACCGCCGGGCGCCGCGCGGAAAGCGAGCGCCGGCTGGAATGCCGCACGGGAATGGCCCCGCCTTGGAGAACATGGCCCGCGTGGAGAACTTGTTGGAAACGGTGAGGCTAATCCTCAGGCACCGCTTCAATGGTGGCGAACATCGAGCCCTGGCAGCGATCGATCATGCCGTCTTTGCCGTAGGCTTGAATTTGATCGCGCTTGAGTTCGGCGTGCTCCAGCGTGGTGGTGAGCACGATGGCTTTGCCCGACTTGTCCACCTCGTGGGCAAGCTGATAGCCCTGTTCCAGCGGATGCCGAAACAGTTCGCCCAACATGCGGATCACGTAGTAGTAGGAATGATCATTGCTATCCCACAGAACAACGTGATAACGCGGCTGCTTCTTGGGCTTTTGCTTCTGTTTTGAACGAACTTTGACAGCTGTAGCGATATCGGCGCCACCGGCATGTTCTTCCACGGCGACCTTCTCCTTGACAAATCCCCCTGGAGACTTTTTCAGGGGCCAGAATTGCATGCCGACCTCTTCGCACCCGTTGCCTTGTAAGGTAAGGCGTGCCCGAGGTTGCAAGGGGCTGGCAAAAACCTGGCTTCGATCCGTACGTTGGCCCTGACTCCATTGGACACTATATTAACACCGTAAATATCAGGCAAAACCCGCACAAAGGGAAGGTAACACCCCCATGAATTTGGACGAATATTTGCAACAGCACGCCACCCGGTTTGAGGATGAACTGTGCGAGCTGTTGCGGTTGCCCAGCGTGAGTGCCGACAGCCGTCATAAGGCCGATGTGCGGGCCGCGGGGGACTGGGTAGCTGGGCAATTCCGAAACCTCGATTTCGAGACCGAAATCTTTGAGACGGCTGGGCATCCTATCGTGTTTGCCCAGAGCGCCAAAGTGCCCGGCGCTCCCACGGCGCTCGTATATGGCCATTACGACGTGCAGCCACCTGACCCCCTGAACGAATGGATCTCGCCCCCCTTTGAGCCGACGCGACGCGACGGAAACTTGTACGCGCGCGGGGCGACGGACGACAAAGGGCAAATGTTCACGCACATCAAGAGCGCCGAAGCTTGGGTAAAAACCTCGGGCGGTTTGCCGCTCAACGTGAAGTACTTGATCGAGGGTGAAGAGGAGATTGGCAGCGAGCATCTCGAGCCGTTCATCGCCGAGCATCAGGATTTGTTGGCCTGCGATTGCGTGGTGATTAGCGACACCAGCCAGTTTGGGCCGGGGCAGCCGGCCATCACCTACGGCCTGAAGGGCATCGCCTATTACGAGCTGCGGCTATTTGGCCCCAAGCAGGATCTCCATTCGGGCACGTTTGGCGGCGCGGTGACCAACCCGGCCAACACCTTGGCGCGGATGTTGGCCAACCTGGTCGATCGTGACGGCCGTATTCAAGTGCCTGGCTTCTACGACGACGTGATCCCCCTGACGGATGAAGAGCGGAAGGCGTTCGCCGAGTTGCCGTTTAGCGATGACGCCTTCAAGAAGCAGCTCGAAGTGGATGGCCTGACCGGCGAGGCAGGCTACACCACGCTCGAACGCCGGTGGGGACGCCCTACCTGCGATGTGAACGGCCTGTGGAGCGGCTACCAGGGGGAGGGGGCCAAAACCGTGCTGCCCGCCAAGGCCGGGGCCAAGTTCAGCTTTCGCCTGGTGCCCGACCAAAACCCCAAGCAACTGACCAAGAACCTCAAAGCGTTCCTCGAAAGCATGCTGCCGCCGGGCATCCGCATGGAACTGATCGACTTCCACGGCGCGCCGGGCGTGGTGGTGAATCGCAATAGCCCTTATGTGCAAGCGGCCGCGCGAGCTATTGAGCAGGGCTTTGGCAAAGAGCCGGTCTTCATTCGCGAAGGGGGCTCGATCCCGGTGGTGCTCACCTTCCACCAACAACTGCGGGCCGACACCCTGCTGCTGGGCTGGGGCCTGAACGACGACAACCCCCATAGCCCCAACGAGAAGTTCCACCTGGCCGATTTCCACCGTGGCATCAAGGCGAGTGCTTACTTGTGGAAGGAGCTGGGAGAACTCAAGAAGTAACACCACATTGGCAGACAACCCACAACCAGTCCCTATCCCCCATTCCCCAGCCCCTCCATGATTGCCGCCGCCGACCGCCTGGCCTCGCTCACCGCCGATCTTCAGCGTCTTTTAGGCCGGGAGAGCGTGCTTTCGCATCACTCCGAACTGCTGGTCTACGAGTGCGACGGCTTTGTGATCGAGAAGAATTGCCCCGACGTGGCCGTGTTTCCGCGGACCACCGAGGAAGTGGCCGCCGTGGTGCGGTTGTGCAACCAGTACGAAGTGCCGTTTCTCCCTCGCGGGGCGGGCACTTCGCTGGCCGGCGGGTGTTTGCCGGTGGGGGGTGGAGTGATGATCATTCTCACCCGCATGCGGCAGATCGTCGAAATCAACCATCGTGACCGTTACGCCATCGTGGAGCCGGGCGTGGTCAACATCTGGCTGACCAACGCCCTCAAGGGGAGCGGCTACCACTATGCCCCCGATCCTTCCAGCCAGGGCGCCTGCACCATCGGCGGCAACGTGGCCACCAACTCGGGCGGCCCGCATACGCTCAAGTATGGCGTCACCACCAACCATGTGCTGGGCGTGCAGATGGTGCTGGCCGACGGGGCGATTGTGCAGTTCGGCGGTTCGGCCGAAGATCCGGCCGGGCTCGACATGGTGGGCACCGTGGTCGGCAGTGAAGGCACGCTGGGCATTGTGACCCGCATTTGGGTGCGAATCACGCCCGACCCGCAGGGTTATCGCACCATGCTGGGCGTGTTCGATAGCGTGGACGACGCCACCAACTCCATCAGCGAAATCATCGGGGCCGGCATTGTGCCAGCGGCGCTGGAAATGCTCGATGGCGGCATTCTGGTGGCGCTCGAAGAGGCCTTTCACTTTGGCTTCCCGCTCGACGCCAAGGCCATCTTGCTGATCGAAGTGGACGGTCTCGAGGCCGGGCTCGACGAGCAGCGCGACCGGATCGTGAAGCTCTGCCTGGACTGTGGAGCCCGCGAGGTTCGCCAGGCCGAGGACGCGGCCCAGCGGCAAAAACTCTGGAAATGCCGCAAGCAGGCGTTCGGAGCGGTGGGCCGGTTAAGCCCTAGTTACTGCACGCAAGACGGCGTGGTGCCGCGGACCAAGCTGCCGCATATTCTTCGCCGCATTTATGAGATTGGCGAAAAGTACAACATCCGCATCGTCAACGTGTTTCACGCGGGCGATGGCAACATTCACCCCATCTTGCTATTCGATGAGCGCGACGCCGACCAAACGCGGCGCGTGCTTCAGGCCAGCCACGAGATCCTCGAAGAATGCCTGGCCTGCGGCGGCAGCGTGACCGGCGAGCACGGCATCGGCGTGGAAAAGCTGGAATTCATGCACAAGATGTTCACGCCCGAAGACCTGGAAGTGATGGGCCGCCTGCGCACGGCCTTCAATCCCACCGGCCGGCTCAGCCCCAGCAAAATGCTGCCCGTGGCGGGGGCTTGCGGGTTTGAACGAACGTCGGCGGGGCGCAGGGCGGCGATGTAAATCTGACAGACTTTCCATTGCCAAGAAATCGCCCTAAATGGTTGGCAACAATCCGCCAAATTCAATCCTCCATCATTCGCGATCCTCGTGCATGCTGAATTCAGTAACTCAACTCCCTGCATTGCTGGCCAACAACCGTACCATCGACACGCCATTTGGTTTGCTGGGAACGAATGAGAATGCACTCACCTTTGCCCTGGGATACACGTTCCAGCAGTGCCCTCGACTGCTGCAATGGTTTCTCAAGCAGATCGGATTGCCCGGCGTGCATCGTTCGGCGTTGGCAAATGCGGAAATTGCCCTTCAACGGCATCGGAAAGGAGAGTCCGAGGAGGGAATCACCGACATTGAAATCCGTCTTCCCGGCCGGTTTCACGTCATTGTAGAAGCCAAGGTAGGGCTGTCGGTTCCCACCATCGAGCAATGCCAAAAATACGTGCCTCGATTGAGGCAGACGAACGAACCGGAGCAAAAAATCGTGGCGCTTGTTCAATCGTGGGACACAAGCTTTGAGAAAAAATACGCTAGCTGTGATCCTGATTTGAAGCAACGGCTCTGTTGCTTTCAATGGACGGAGTTCGTTTCCAAATGCGTCCGCCTGATTACTGGCGGCAAGATTTCAGATGTTTCACTGCAAGCCGTGCGGTGGTTTTACAACTTCTTAGACCAGGAGTACCGCATGAAAGCGTTCACGACCGAGGTGTGGGTTGTTCCTGCGTCAGATAAACCCAATCTGGGCAATGGCCTGAGCTATCTGGGTATTCATCGAGAGCATCGTATCTACTTCGATGGCCGCCAGCGGACAATTCGACCCCTGTATATCGGTTTTCGAGCGAAGGGGATGCTAGAATCACTGCACCGGGTGCTCCGCATTGAGCATGAAACCCCGGTCAGCACTTACGTGCATGGCTTGTCGACCGAATGGATGAATAACCCGCTAACCATTTGGCACTTGGATGAACCATTCTTGCTTGCTGCCCCATTGCCAACGGGCGCCAACATGGCAACTCGGCGAACGCACTGTGACCTGGATCTGTTGTTCCGATGCAAGACAGAGCGCGAAGTTGAGTTGGCGATGAAAGAGCGGCGCCAGCAGGCGTGAATCGAAAACCCCCTGGCAACTGCCACAGATTGCGTTGAGCTTCGTCGAAAAAATGTTTTCGCCCCGCGAAGTCGCGAGAATGACCTCGCGAAGTAACACAGCATTTTCTCATGCCCAGTCGAAAGGATGGATCTGCCCCGCTGCCGACGGCAAATGGCTGGGGGGGCCAAAATTTGCCCCTTCGCATTTGCTGGCAAACCCAAGCTACCACCCGCGCGGCGCATCCTTTATACTGTCACTCGCAGAGTTGGGGGGGTTGGCTGTTTCCGCGGCTGGCTGCCCTCGTTGTGGAGCAGAGTCTCGTCTAGATTTTGAGGAGCCAACATGTCTCATCCCCTTGCGCGCCGCGTGGTTGCCGTTCTGCTACTGGCAGGGTTCGGCCTGTCTTATCCTAATTGGGCCAGCGCGGCGGTTACGCCGCAGCAAATTGCCCAGGCCAAAGCCACGGGCGATAAACTCACCCAGGCCGGCCAACTGGCCGTGAAGAAGGATTACGACGGCGCTAAGAAACTGGTCACCGAAGCGGCGGCCGAAATCACGCAATTGCAAGGCGACGGCAAAGACCCCGCGGTGAACAAACTCGTGGAGGCGCTGATCACCCGCTACAACACGGGCCGGCGCTTTCTCGAAGGCAAGGGGGTGACCATCCCCGAGTTGGCCAAGCCCGCGGGCGGCACGCCCGGCACTCCGGCCACGCCTGGCACACCGGCGACGGGGGTCAGCTTTGTGAAGCAGATTGCCCCGATTATGACGCAGCGTTGCGGCAACTGCCACGTGACGGGCATGCGCGGCAGCTTTAGCATGGCCAACTTTACCGCCATGATGGCCGGCGCCAAGGGCGTGGCGATGGTGTCTCCCGGCCAAGGCGCCGGCAGCCGCATTGTCGAAGTGCTCGAAAGCGGCGACATGCCACGCGGCGGCGGGCCGCTGTCGAAAGATCAAATCGCCCTGATCACCAAGTGGATCGACGAAGGCGCCAAGTTCGATGGCCCCGATCGCAATGCTCCGCTCACCGGCTTGGTGCCCCGGCCCGATGTTCCCAGGATCGAGGTCAAGACGGCCACCGGCAAAGAAACCATCAAGTTTTCACGCGATATCGCACCGGTGATCGCCGCGCAATGTCTGGATTGTCACGCGGGCGGTCAGCCGGCCGCTCGGCTGGGGCTCGATACGTTCCAGGGTATTCTGGCCGGCAATCGCGAAGGCGTGATCCTTGCGCCCGGCAAACCGGCCGAAAGCAAACTGATCAAAAAGCTGCGCGGTTTGGAGGGGGCCCAAATGCCGCTCCGCAAACCGGCGCTGCCCGAAGAAACGATCGTCAAGTTTGAAAAGTGGATCGCGGAAGGCGCGCCGTTCGACGGCGCCGATCCCCGCATGCCCACCGAACGCGTGGCCGCGATTTACGCCGTGAGCCAAATGACGCATGAGCAACTGGCGGAACAACGCGTGGGCGACGCCGATCGCAACTGGCGGCTGGCCAACCCCGACTACTCGGCCGACCGCGCCGAAACCGATCAATACCTGGTGCTTGGCAACGTGGGCGAAGATCGCCTCAAAGAAATCGCCGCCAAGGCCGAAGCTTTGCAAAGCCGCGTGGGCGCGCTGTTGAAAGCTCCACAGGGCCAGCCGCTCATCAAGGGCCGGCTGACCATCTTCGCGTTCAATCGCCGCTTCGAGTATTCGGAGTACGGCCGCATGGTGGAGAAACGCGAGATTCCTCCCACTTGGCGCGGCCACTGGAATTACTCCATTACCGACGCCTACGCCTGCTTGTATCCGCCGCAGTTCGAAGAAGAAGGCGCGCTTGATCCGCTGATTGCCGAGCAATTGGCCGGGGCCTATCTCGATACGCTCGGCTCCATGCCGCGGTGGTTTACTCAAGGCTCGGCCTGGGAAGTCGCCGCCAAAATCAGCCCTCGCGATCCGCTGGTGGTGGGCCGCGATAACCGCCTGGCCGACGCGCTGGGCAAGATGAAGGCCGCCGATGACTTCCTGACGGGCAAAATTCCGCCGGACGACGCGGCCGCGGTGAACTACAGCTTTGCCAAGTTCTTGATGGGCCGCACCAACGTGGGGCGGTATCAGCAATTGCTGGATGCCGTGGGCAAAGGCATGGACTTTGACAAGGCCTTCGTGGGCGTGTTCAAGGCCGAGCCCAAGCAGTTGGCCGAAATTTGGGCCCGCAGCCTGCGCCGCTAAGACGGAGCGGTTCGATCCAAGCAAACTCAATAGCCAAAAGCGAGCCCCCGGGTTTATCCGGGGGTTTTTTATTGACGCAGCGCAAATCGAGCCATATTCAAGCGCTTCCACAGCGCCAGCGGTTGGATCAAGAGGGTCGCTCGCGCCCGCTCTACATTCGCCCTTCCGGCAGCAGCGCCATGCCCGGCTTGCCGTCTTGGGCGCACGCCTGCAAATGCGTGCTGAGTTGCCCTAGCAGGTTGCCCGGTTCGAGCAGAATAAAGTCCACTTCCCAGGCTTTGAGCACCGGTTCGGTGAACTTCTTGGCCGTATCGGGCGAGTCCTTCACCATTTGCGAGCGGTAGCCAATGATGGCGTAGAGGGGCAGCCGCAGGTCGAAGAGGGCGTTGCGCATGGCATCGCCCGATTCAAACAGCCCGGTGTTCTGGATCATCACCAGGGGTTTCTTGCCGCCCACGTGCAAACCGGCCGCCACGGCCCAAGCTTCGCCTTCGCGGCACACCCGCACCAGTTGCAGGCGAGAGGAGTTTTCGAACGCCGACTCCCAAGGCCCCAGCGCCGAGTCCGGCAGCCACACCACATGGGTAAAGCCCAACTGAGCCAGAGCGTCTTCTACTTCTTCACCAGAGAACATCGGCGGGGGTTCCTCGCGGCAAAAACGGGGGGATGGTCTGGCGGACCCATCTGGGGGGAGGAGGCAGCGAACCGGCGAATTCGTCCGCGAGCACCGCTTCGCCATCCCGCCTGTCACCGGTGGCAACCGGCGCCCATCCTTGGCCAGTTGGCCACCCGGGGTTAGGGGCGGCGAAACGTGGTGATCCACAAAAACGGTTGACCCGCTTCGTCGGTTCGCAATTCATACACTAACCGGGCCTGACCGAGCAAGCTAGTTAAGATAATGCTGTAGTTCAGCCGGCGGGCCGGCAATTGCACCGTGACCTTATTGGGGTCGATGCCTTCGGCAGCCAGGGCATTGAGGTCCATCAGGAACGGCACGTTTACCCGGCCTTGAATCGCCGACAGGGCCTGCGTGAACGGCGTGCCCTTATCGATTTGCACTTCGATGACTTCTGACAGCACCGGCAACACCTTGTGGCGACGGTCTTCGGCTGGCAAGCCCACCGGCCAAATCTCCTGGGCGTTCTTCACCGACATGATCCGCAACTCGTAACCACCGGCGGCGGGCCGGGGCACGAGCGCATAGCCCGCGGGACGGAGCACAAACGAGAGGACGGTGCCCGAAGCCAGCCCTTGCAGTTCTTCGGTCAGAGGGCCTTCTTCAGCCAGGGCGTTCGCGGCATCGGCGGGAATGGGCAAGTTCAACTTCAGATCGGCGGCGATGCGGGTTATCACTTCGGTTCGTCGCCGCCCGGTGGTTTGGTCTTTCACCTTGGCGCCGAGTTGCTTGCGGAGGCGACCGACGGTTTCCTCGTCGAGCCCAAAGACTTTTTGCGGCCGCGCGGCGCCGGGTGGGCCATTCGTTTTGAGGTCTTCGAGCCAGGCCGAAATGCCGGCCGCGTCGCGCGACGAAAAGCGTCCGCCCGGCAGCACCAGTTCGTTGCGGGCCGTGAGCAAACCGGTCACCCGGTAAATTCGCGCGTCGCCATCGCCTGTGGCGCTAATCTCCAATTTGTCGCTCCCCTGTTGACCGCGAATTTGCAGGCCGTTCACCTTGAGACCCGTGAGCAGTTCGTACCAGGCGCGAGCTTCGGTGGCCTGAAAGCCTTCTTGGGTGGCCAACTCCAGTTGCACGCGAGGCGCGGCCACCGCAGGGGTTGCCGACATCACCGCGAAAACTGCCAAGAAGGTTGCTGCCGCCAAGATTCCTAACTTGTGCATGGTGAGCCACCGAAACGGTTATAGAGAAGTGCGAAAGGAAACCGCCCAATGATCCCCAGCGGGGGAGGGCTGGGCTTCCTGGTCTGCTGCCAAGTATAGCACGCCTGACCCGCAATGGCCTGCCCCCCGCGCAAAGCCCCCCGCGTAAAGCCGGCAAAGCCTGCCGCGATTGCTTTGGGCCGATTTTGCGGATTGCGTTCTCCCCAGCCCGAGCGAAGCTGCGCTCGCAATCCGTGGAGCAAGCACCGGCGTGGCCCACTCTTGCGTCTTCGGGTTCCTGTTTCTCTTTGCTTCCGACGAGGCGCCGCGGTTCAATAGGGGGGGCGTCCTGCCCCCAGCGCTCCCACCCTTGCCGACCCCCAGAGAATGCTTGCATGTCTCGCCACCGCCAACCAGTAAACGCGTTGCCGCGTCGCCAGTTTTTGGCCGATGCTGGCATGGGATTCGGCAGCCTGGCCCTGGGGGCCATGTTGTTCCGCGACGGCGTTGCCCAAGACCTGGGCTCGGCCGAGCAGTTGTCCCACCACGCCCCCCGAGCCAAGAGCGTGATCTGGCTGTTCATGGTCGGTGGGGTGAGCCACATGGAAAGCTTCGATCCCAAGCCGGCCCTCAATAAATACGCCGGCAAAACCATCGAAGAAACGCCCTACCAAGATGTGCTCACGGCCAGCTACGTAAAGGACAACGTGCGCATCGTGGTGCCCAACGACGCCAACGGCCATATTCGCAACAAGCTGTATCCCTTGCAGGTGGGCTACAAACAGCGAGGCCAAAGCGGCATCGAAATCAGCGACTGGTGGCCGCGCCTGGGCAATTGCGTGGACGACATGACCGTGCTCCGCTCGATGTGGACCACCGACAACAACCACGGCGCGCAGCTGGAGTTTCACACCGGCCGGCACTCGCTCGAAGGCCACTTCCCCACGATTGGCAGTTGGGTTCACTACGGGCTGGGCTCGGCCAACGACGACCTCCCCAGCTTTGTGGTGATGGGCACGCCCATTGCCGATTGCTGCGGCGGCGCGGCGGCTCACGGCGGCAGTTACCTGGGGCCCGAGCACAACGGCGTGCAACTCAATATCGATCCCCAAAATCCGCTGCCGTTCAATTCGCCCGGCAAGGATGTCTACCAAGAAGAACAGCGGGCCGAGTTCGAATTGATCAGCCAATTGAACCGCCTCAATGCCGAAGCCTACCCGGCCGATTCGGCGCTCAAGGCCAGAATCAAGAGCTACGAGCTGGCCTATCGCATGCAGATGGCGGTGCCCGAGGTTTTACAGTTCCAAACCGAAACGGCCGCCACGCATCGGATGTATGGCCTGGATCAGGCGGAAACCAAAACCTTTGGCCAGCAAATGCTGGCAGCCCGGCGACTGGTGGAACGTGGGGTGCGTTTCATTCAGGTGTTTCACGGCTCGAGCGGCGGAGCCGGCATGTGGGACGGCCACAGCAATCTGCAAACGGGCCACGCCAAGCTTTGCAAACAGATCGACCAACCGATCGCGGCGCTGCTCACGGACCTCAAGCAGCGCGGTCTGCTCGATGAAACGATCGTGGTGTGGGGAACAGAGTTCGGCCGCACGCCGGGCGCGCAAAACTCCAACGGCCGCGACCATCACCCGTTTGGGTTCTCCTGCTGGATGGCGGGCGGCGGCGTCAAAGGTGGCCTGGCGCACGGCGCGACCGACGAAGTCGGCTTCCACGCCTGCGAAAATCGGCATTACGTGACCGATATTCACGCCACGGTGTTGCACCAATTGGGGCTCGATCCGCGCCGCATGAATATCCCTGGCCGCAAGCGACTGGAGATTGAAGTGGGCCAGCCGATCCACGACATTCTGGTGTAACGAGAAGCTTTTATGCCCAGTCCAGTTCATTGCCGCTTTCGTCGTTGGTTCTGGGGAACGATCGGCCTGGCGGCGCTGCTGATGGCCTCGATTGCGCAAGCCCAGCAGACGGCAGGCAAAACAACGGGCTCGCCGGGCCAAGCTCAAGCCGCTCCCAAGGGCGCTCCCAACATTGTCGTGATTCTCAGCGACGACCAAGGCTGGGGCGATCTGAGCGTCAATGGCAATGCCAACCTGGCCACGCCCAACATTGATTCGCTGGCCCGCGGCGGGGCGATGTTCGATCGCTTTTATGTGTGCGCCGTTTGTTCGCCGACGCGGGCGGAGTTCCTCACCGGTCGCTATCACCCGCGCGGCGGCGTGTTCAGCACTTCCACGGGCGGCGAACGACTCGATCTCGATGAAGCCACGATTGCCCAAGCGTTCAAGCAGGCCGGCTATGCCACGGCCGCTTTTGGCAAATGGCACAACGGCATGCAGTATTCTTACCATCCCTCGTTGCTTTCGCCTTCGAAGTCGGGCGATACAGGTCCAACTCCCGGCGCCCGGGGGTACTCTACCCGCACCAGGAATAGCCCCCGCGGCGGCGCCGTGCGGGCAGCCTCGCTCCGGTCGCAGGCCGCCAGAACCGCCGCCAGCCAGCGTTCGTCGCGTTTGCCGCGGCCCACTTCCACCAGGGCGCCCACGATCGCTCGGGCCATGTTGTACAAGAAGCCATCGGCCTCCACTTCCACGGCGATCAGGTGTTCGCAGTTCTCGAAACCGCGCTGAACTTGCAACCGCCGCACCGTGCGGACGGTGGTTTTTCGCTGCGAACCGCTGGATTGAAAGCTGCGAAAGTCGTGCCGCCCGCATAGCACCGCGGCTGCCGATTGCATGGCCGAGGTCGAGAGCGGGCTCCACAATTTCCAACTGGTGCGGCGAAGAAAAATGTCGCGTTGGGGACCATCGTGCAGCAGGTAGCGATAGGTTTTTCCCACGGCGTCGGCAATGGGATGAAAGCCGGGGGCGGCCTCTTCGCAAGACAGCGCCGCCACGTCTTCGGGCAGCCGCGCGTTCACGGCATCCAGAATGGCGGCGGCGGGATAGGGGGCTGCGGTTTGCACCCTCACCACTTGGCCTAGCGCGTGCACTCCGGCATCGGTTCGCCCCGAAGCGAGCGTTCGTAGCGTACCGGTGACGGGGGCCAGTGCCTCTTCGAGCACGCCCTGCACCGTTCTGCGGCCTGGTTGCGTTTGCCAACCGGCAAAGTCAGTCCCGTCGTAGCACACGGTGAGTTTGAGCGTACGCATGCCAGCAGGAAGCAGAAGGTAACGCAAGATTGGCGAGATAGACGAACAAAGAGCGAAGTGCCGCTATCGTAGCAAAGCAGCGGCAGGCTCGGCCAGGGATCGCTGCGCTCGGGCGGAACTCAGGCTTTTTTCCACGTGCAACGTACGTTCAGCCGCGGCGTGTGGAGGCTTCCAGCTCAAGTGGACGATGACGGCTCGGTTCAGGATTTGCTGCCCGCTGATTTGGTCGCTTGCGGCGAAAGCCGACCTGCCGTGGGTGCCATTCGTGGCCGCTTCTGCTACACTGGGAGGTGAATTCACGCCTAATCCCCGCCCCGTTTGTGAGGACGCGTCATGCCCCCCGCGGATTTTTTCAGCCGTTCCCGCCGCGAATTTCTGCAATCGGCTGCTGCCGTGGGCGGAGCGGCGGCTCTGGGGTCTTGGCTTAGTCCGCGCGCTTTGGCCGCGGATGCGCCTACGAATTTGCCGCTGGGCAAGGCCGAGCACTGCATTTTCTTGTGGCTGGGCGGCGGGGCCTGCCATATCGATACCTTCGATCCCAAGCGGAAAAGCACCGAGCGCAAAATCGCCGGCTCGTACTACGATGCGATCGATACGGCCATTGCGGGCGAGCAGGTTTGCGAACATCTCAAACGCACCGCGCCCTTGCTCGATCGCGGGGTATTGGTTCGCAGTCTCAATCACGACGTGATCGACGAACACGCCGCGGCCACCAACCGCGTGCATACCGGTCGGCCCACCAGCGGCACCATTGTTTACCCCTCGATCGGTTCGGCCGTGGCCTATGAAAAAGGGGCCGGCGGCGACGGCGTGCCGGCCTACGTGGTGATGGGCTATCCCAACAGCACTCGAGGGCCGGGCTTCCTGGGTTCGAAATACAGCTACATGTACCTCACCGACACGGCCAGCGGGCCGGCCGGATTGAAACGACCGGACGATGTGACGGCGCCGCGGCAAGCTCGACGCGAAGAACTGCTGGCCACATTGCGCCAAGGCTACGCCGAGCGCACCGGCGACGCGGCGATCGAATCGTATACCGATATCAGCGAAGCGGCCTTCCGCCTGACCGGCCCTCAGTTCATGAGCGTGTTCGACCTGGACCGCGAGCCGGCCGCGCTGCGCGAATCGTATGGGTCGGAATTCGGACAGCGGTGTTTGTTGTCGCGGCGGTTGATCGAACGCGGCGTGCGATTCATCGAAGTGGCCAGCAACCTGAACTTTGTGAATGGCACCGGCTGGGATACCCACAATTCTGGCCAACTCAACCAGCACATTTTGATCGACGAGCTGGACCAGGCCCTATCGACGCTGATCACCGATTTGGAGCAGAAGAAACTGCTCGATAAGACGTTGATTGTGGTGGCCACGGAGTTCGGCCGGCCGCCTGAGTTCGATGGCGGCGGTGGCCGCGGTCACCACGCCAAGGCCTTCAGCGGGTTGCTGGCAGGCGGAGGCCTGAATAGTGGGCGGGTGATCGGAGTGACCGACGAGCTGGGTCGCGAAGTGGTCGAGCGACCGGTTTCCATCCCCGACTTTCATGCCACGATTTATGCGGCCCTGGGTATCGATCCGCATAAGGAATTGTATGCAGGCGATCGGCCGGTGCCGATTACCGATGGTGGTCGGGCGATTGCTGAGTTGTTTGGTTAGAGGGCGGATTCGCCTGGGGGCTGGTTGCCGGCGATGCCCCTTGGAATCTCACAGCCGGCGGGCGGCAACCAGACCCCAGCCACCCCCTGCTTACGCCGCGAAGTTGATCGGGCCGGTGGGGCATTTTAGCTGGAACAGGCCGAAGACTTCGGCTTGGGTCAGGCCCAGCTTCTGAGCGGGCTCGGCGCCGGAGAAGATGGAGTCGAACAGCTGACGCTTCTCGCGGAGAATGTCGTCGATTCGTTGTTCGATGGTGCCGGCGGCGAGGAAGCGGCTGACCGTGACCGCGCCTTTGCCGCCAATGCGATGGGCTCGGTTGACCGCCTGGTCTTCAATGGCCGGGTTCCACCAGCGATCGAACAGAAACACATAGTTGGCGAACTGCAAGTTGAGACCGACCCCGCCTGCCCCGTAGCTGATCAGCATCACGTGGCGGTCGGGGTTATTGCGGAACTCTTCGATCACGCCGTCCCGTTTTTTGGGTGGAATTTTGCCGTGGTACTCCAGCGGATTGAACGCCGCGAGTTCCTTCTTCAGGCGGGTGAGTGTCCAGACCCATTGGCTGAACACAATCGCCTTGCGGCCGCTGGCGGCGATTTCTTCCATGTCGGCCCTGAGTCGATCGAGCTTGGCGCTTTCGCCGGTGGCCGGATCAAAGTTGGCGATTTGTTTGAGTCGGAGCACCAGCTCGAACACGTGCTGAATGGTGGCCGAATCGCCCATTTGGGTCAGTCGCAGCACGCCGTCTTCTTCGGCCAGGCGATAGCTCTCGCGCTGCTCGGCGCTCAGATCGATCTCCACATCGCGAAATAGCCGCGGCGGCATATCGGTCAGTACCTTGTCCTTGGTGCGCCGCAGCACGTGCTCACCGGCGGCCTCGCCGAGTTGCCGCGGAGTCATGTGCGCGTGGAGATAGCCGGGCGAGAGAAACTCGAAGATGCCAATCAGGTCTTCGGCGCTGTTCTCCACCGGCGTGCCGGTTAGCGCCCAACTTCTTCGCCGCGATATCGAGCGGGTGATTTGAGCGGTGGTGCTGCCGCGGTTCTTGATCCGCTGCGATTCGTCGAGCACGACCAGGTCGAACTGGCGGTCGGCATCGAGCAGCAATTCTTGATCGCGCTGCAGCAACTCGTAGTTGGCAATTTTGACGGGGGCCGGCAGGAGCCATTGCCAGCGCCGCTTGGCTGCGTCGCCTTCGATCACCAGCAGCGGAACCTCGGGCGACCAGAGGGCGAACTCGCGCTGCCAATTGGTCACCAATGGTTTGGGGCAAATGAGCAGCACGTTGCTGATCTGTCGGCTGTGGAGCAATAACCGCACCGCCGTGATGGCCTGCATGGTCTTGCCCAACCCCATCTCGTCGGCCAACACCGCCATGTGCCGAGGGTAGAGGAAGGCCACTCCTTCAAGCTGATAGGGGAACGGTTGAAACGGAAATTGCAGTGCCTCGCGCGAGAGCCAGGTATCGATCGGCGGTTCCAGCAAATACATCAAGCGGTCTTCCAGCTTGATGATGTCTCGCGGAGGCCGCATGCGTGCGGGACGGGCGGCGGGCGGATTCTCCCCGGCGTCTCCCTGCGTGGCGGATAAACCGCGCGGAGGCGTGGAAGCTGGCGGTGTTTTCGCCGCAGGTTTGGCCGGCGGCGCCGCTGTTTTGCCGAGCAGAGCTTCGGTGAGCGCCGGAAACAAAAAACTTCGCACCTTGAGGTTTTGCCGGCTGATCGGGATTGAAACCACGCGCAGCGGCGGCGTTTGCAGCACGGCCTGCCGTGTTTTGACGCGGGGCGGCCGGCTCAACGCGGCCTGCAAGCCAGAGGAGTACACCGAGCAACTCACGTGAAGATCGGCCTGCCCCCAGCTTTGGAAGGCGAGCTCTACCTGCTCGGGGGCGGCAGGCGCGGAGCCCGAGGGTGGCGCGCTTTGGGCCGCGTGGTTCTGAGAGGGAAACTCGTTCACGTTCAGCTCCGGCTGGCTTCGGCGATGGCTTCGCGGATACGTTGGAAGGGCTCGGTGAGATCGAAATCTTCAGAGACATCGCTGAGACGCTGGAGCACCTTTTGCTCGTCGGCGGCAAACGCGGCCTCGATCGCCAGTCGCTGCCGTCCCCAGCCGAATGTTCGCAGCGCCGGCCGCGGCATTTGCGGCGGATCGACGCGCAGCGCGGCCTCGCCAACCGCGGGGCGTCTGTTATCTGGCACGCCTTCCTTGGCGGTCGACGCGTTAAAGGTTTCGGTCAGCACGATCGGCAGATCGAGCAGTCCTCGCGCGGCCAGCACGGCGGCCTGATCGGTGAAGACCGCGCGCGGCGTGACCGCGGCCTTGCGAATCAGCGCCTGCGCGATCTGTTCGCCATACAGGTAGGGCGCCAAGGTCGGACCGTACAGAATCTGTTGAGCCCGATTGGGCTTGAGGGGCGCGGTGCAATGAAATTCCAGCGGGCGACCTATCAAGTTGAGCACCAGGTAGCCGCCATACAAGCCGGCTTCGGCGTCGTCGATCACGGAAACAAAACCTAAGGCCGGAATCTGGGCCTCTGCCGCCATTCAATCCTCCACTGGACTGGGGTGTGGGGAGACAGACGTTGTGCGATCAGGCGCTATCCAAGCTGCCATTGCCTGGCATGCATGCCGTGCCTGTCGGTGGGGGGGTGGGCTCTGTTCTCCAGCCGCGGGGGGGCAGATGAAGAAACAACGCTCCAACACAACCATCGGGAGCCAGCCACGGGGACTTTATTGGAGCCCTGAAATCGCCCCCTCTGGCGGCAAAAAGTGACCGCCTGCGTGGGGCTGGCAGCAGCAATCGCATGGATGCTTCCGCTGGCTTTTCTGCTATCGGATGCAGGGCAACGCTAGCAACGATTGCCCCGCGACTCAGATCTCGTTGCGTTTCACCAGCAGCACGGTGAGGTCGTCGTCGGGATGTTCGCCGGGGAAATGCGATTGCACATCGGCGCTGAGCCGCGCCACGATTTCGGCCGCCGAAAGCCGGCGTGACTCGCGCAGCAGCGATTCCAACCGCTGCTGGCCGAACTGCTCGCGATCCTTGTCGATGGCCTCGACAATGCCGTCGGTGCACAGCAGTAGCAGGTCGCCCGGTTGCAAGGTTACCGCGGCGCCGAGCGGGTAGCTGGCATTTTCCAGCACGCCCAGTGGGGTAGCGGTTGATTCCAGCGCTCGAAAGGCATCGTCGGCGGCAGAGTAATGAATGGCGGGAGCATGCCCCGCGTTGGCGAAATCGACCTGGTGCGTGCAGGAATCGAGCCTGGCCAGCACCATGGTTACGAACAGCCCGTCTTGCAGATCGGCTGCCATGGCGCGATCGAGCAGGCCCAGCAATACATCGGGCGAATCGTGATCGAGCAGCAGAGCCCGCAGCGCGGCCCGCACGGTGGCCATAATCAGGCTGGGTCCCAGCCCATGCCCGCACACGTCGGCAATCACCAGCCCCAGGCGATTGTGGGGCATGGGGAAGACGTCGCAATAGTCGCCCCCGACGGCGGCGTTGGGAAACCACCATAGGGCCAGGTCGTAGCCCTCGGGCTGCGGCAACGACCGCGGCATAAACCCTCGCTGAATATCGCGGGCCACGCTGAGCGAAGCCGCGATTTCTTGCCGGTGGCGAATTTCTTCGATCAAGCGAGCTCGATCGATCGCCACGGCCGCATGCTGGCTGAATGCCTGAACCAGTTCTTCGTCGAAGGCATCGAAGCCTCCATGGTTTTTGTTGAGCAATTGCAGCACGCCCAGCAGTTCCTGATCGCGAGGGCTGGTAAGCGGCGCCGCCAAGATGCTGCGCGTGCGAAAACCGGTGAGCTGATCGACTCGGCTGTTCCAGCGATTGTCGGCATGCGGATCTGCGACATTGGCAATGCGGCGGGTGCGGGCCACATAACCGGTGATGCCCTCGTCGATGCCATTGCGAATCTCGCCGATTTCCAGCTCGGTGGCCGCGCTGGTGAACAGTTCTTCGCGCTTGGGGTCGTACTGAAACAGGCTGGCCCGTTCGCAGTCGAGGGCGATGCAGGCTTCGCGCGTGAGGGTATCGAGCAGCTTGTTCAAGTCGATTTCTTCGGCCAGACTCCGCGCAACGTCCAACAAGCGCGACATGCCTGCCAGGCGGTCGCGTAATTCTGAGGGATTGAGCGCTGCAGTTTGGGTGGACTGAAATGAATGCATGAAAGGCAGTCTAGGGAGGGCTCAGCCGTGTCGCAATCCAATCGTCGGAAACAAAACGCCGCAGCAAAGTTCGCAAGCAATTCTCCATGGCCTGATGAATTTCGGGCGACAGGGCCTCTTCGGCCGGCAGACCCTGCCAGGCCAGGCTTTGCGGCCATTGGCAGATTTCGGCCGTGGCCTGGAAGCGAATGGCAATTCGCAGGCCCCACACCGTGCCAAAGTTGTCGCGAAAATCGAGCCAGACCCGGTTCAGGGGCGTTTCCCCCCGGCTCGTCCCCGGCCACGACATCGCCCACAGCGTGGCGGCCAGCGCCAGTGCGGCAGCCGCGCTGGCCACGCGCAGGTCGCTGGGAATATTTGCGGGAATCAGCCAGGCAAACTCCGGCATTTGCGGAGCCAGCAACCAGATTTGCGCGCCCGACGCCAGCACGGCACTGGGCCAGTATCGCGTGGGAAGGTGATTGGCGAAGCCCAGAGCCCACAGCGACAACACCAGGCACCACCGCACAAACCCATGCAGCTCGATAGGGCTGCCAGGAAAAAACGCGAGACTATTCAAGCTTGGCAGAGCCGCCACGAGCACAAGCGTGGCAACCACCCACTGCCAACCGCCATCTTGCGGCCGCTTGGCCCCCAGCACGGCCATCAAGGGGCAAAAGGTGCTCACGGCGGCCAGATAACGCAGGTGCTGGGCCAGCGCTTGCGATACGAATTCGCCCCCAATCAAGGCCTCGGCGGCCGCAATCGAGCCCAGCGAACCCACGGCCCAGGCCAAGGGAGCCCGCAATGTTGTGCCCTGGAGCGAGCGCCACCGCAGCCCCAGGGAAACTCCGCCCAGCGAGCAACACAGCACGGTGATCCATGGCAGGTTCAGCAGCACAATCCCCCAATTCCGGTCGTTGGTTCCCGTCGGCACAATCCGTGTATTCGCCGGCCCTGGTGTTGCCAAAAGACCCCACCGAGCATCGCGAACTGCTTTTCAATCGCAAGCTAAGAATTTAGCAAGAGTTGCAGCGCTAGCTCAATCCCCGCTTGGCCCGCGGTGACTGGGAAATGTGGAGAAAATGCAACGGCTGCGTTTGCCTTGCTGGCATTCGCGGGCAATGTTTGCTCAGCCACAAACTCACACCTGCGCCGACTTCCAACTGGTGGCCTCCCCCCTAAAGCGATCCGCGCGCTGCCGAGCAAGTGGCCTGGTCGGCCGTGCTGTTTCCCCCCGCGGCACGGCAACTCTCCCCCGATCTTGAGAAGGAGTTCCCTGTTATGCGAGTTTTAGCATACAGCCTGTTGCTGACGCTGGTCCCCTGGGCCGCGGCGTCGGCGCAGTCTAGCGTTCCCAACATGGCTTACGAGTACGAAGGCTACGGCTATGGAGCCGGTGGTGGAATGAACCACGCCTGCGGCCCGCAAGCCCGCAATCCGTTTGCGGATTGCGGTTGCAATTGCCGCGACACGCATGCCGGCGGTTACGGCTGCTGTCCTCGGCCGGCCTGCGATGGTTCGGTCTGGAAATCGACTTACTACCCCCGCACCAATACGTTGCACCTTTGGGATACATATTGTGCCGAGCGGGCTGAGAAAAAGTTCTGCCGCCACGAAAAATGCCAACTGCACTCGTACCACGCGCAGCAACCTTGCCTGGGCTGCGGTGGCGGATCCTCGCCGGGCATGCACCTGATGAATTATTCGGGACCGCAGTCGGTGCCGTACCCGGCGCCGTTATCCAGCGATCAACCGTCGATGCAATTTCGTCCGGCGCCCGCGCCGGCGGCAGAGTTGCCAGCGCAGGAACTGCCGCCCGCTCTAGGGCACGAGTTCGATGATTCTCCCCTGGATGCCGGTGGCCATCCTCCCTTGCTCGCCCCCGACGCGGTTCAACTTTCGCCTGTGGAGAGTGCTGCTCCTCCGGCGCCCCCCAAGCCGCAACCGGGCAGCGACGTGGCCCCATCCGTGGCCCCCTCGATTGCCCCGGAATTGAACCTGAACAACAGCGGCACTCCCTCGCGGAAATAGTGGCTGGTGGACCGGATTCATTGAGAGACCCGCACGCGCTGGACCTACTGGGGAGTGCGTGAAGGCGCCGCGGGTCAACTGAGCGGCAGGCGGAGCTCGCCCCCAACGGGGCGACTTCGCCTGCCGCGGATTTTGGTCTCGCCCCGCGCCCCCCACGATGGCCACCCCAGAACGTGAGGGGCTACCTTGCCTGGGACGGTCGGGCGGCTCGTTTTTTGTGTGCCGCCGCGGTGGACATTAATTCCCGGTTTTCGTATCTTTAGAATCAAAGCTGCCAACTGCCGGCAGCTCGTCGATTTGGGCTCCCAGGCCGCGGGTAACCGCACCTTGTAAACCCAATCCATAGCCCCACTTGCCAGCGTAGCTTCAATCGGCAGAGCACCGCATTCGTAATGCGGGGGTTGCGAGTTCGACTCTCGCCGCTGGCTCTTATTAAGCTGTAAGCCACTCAAGGTTTGCAGCTTTTTTCGTTGTTTGTCTCCCCACCTCCTTTAGCGCCGCGGCTTTCATCGCGGCCAGTCCCCCAACCGCTATTGCTGGCTGATCGAGCCAGTTTGATTGGCCCCGCGTTGAGGCGACTTTCGCCCGTGGCCGGCGAAGGTCGGTTATGGGCGCCGCCGCTGCTACGGTTCTTTATCTGCAAAGCCAGCGGATTGCGTATCGCTGGCAGGGGAAGGCAACACGGTCGCTGGTGGAACGAACCCCGTTTCTTGCCTGTTGACCATTACCAGGGGAAGGCTCGACGATGAAACTTGTGATTCCTGGCGGCTCGGGGCAAGTGGGCATGGTTCTGGCCAGGGCGTTTGCCAGCGAGGGGCATGAAGTGGTGATCCTCAGTCGAAAGCCGGGTGTCAATGATCGGCCATGGAGAGTGGTTCCTTGGGATGGGCGAACGTTGGGGTCTTGGACAGCGGAGATCGAAGGGGCCGATGCCCTGATCAACCTGGCCGGCCGCAGCGTCAACTGTCGATACACGGCCCACAATCGGCAGGCGATCATGAATTCGCGTCTCGACTCCACGCGCGCGGTCGGCGCCGCGATCGATGCCTGCCAACAACCGCCCGGCGTGTGGTTGCAAGCCAGCACGGCCACCATTTACTCGCACCGCTACGATGCGGCTAACGACGAGGCGACCGGTATCCTGGGCGGCGCCGAGCCCAATGTGCCCGATACCTGGCGGTTTAGCATCGACGTGGCCAAACGTTGGGAAAGCGCGGCGGGCGAAGCTAAGCTCAAACGCACTCGGCTGGTGTTGCTGCGTTCGGCCATGGTGATGAGCCCCGACTCGGGCGGGGTGTTCGATACGCTGCTGGCCCTGGTTCGCTGGCGCCTGGGCGGGCGGCACGGCGACGGGACCCAATTCGTATCGTGGATTCACGAATTTGATTTTGTGGGGGCGGTCTCTTGGCTGCTGCAAAATCCCCTGGCAGGGCCGGTGAATCTGGCATCGCCTTGTCCCCTTCCTAACGGTGAGCTCATGCATGCGCTCCGCGCGGCCTGGGCGAATCGCGGCAGGGCACGTATGGCCAATGGCGCGGATCGCGGGTCGAAACGCAAGCGGCCCGTTTGGGGCCTGCCGGCGCCGCGAGCCCTGTTGGAACTTGGCACTTTTCTCTTGCGCAGCGAAACCGAATTGGTGCTCAAGAGCCGCCGCGTGACGCCCGGCCGACTGCTCGAGAGCGGTTTTGATTTCCGCTACCCGCAGTGGGAAGATGCGGCGGCAGAACTTTGCAGCCGCTGGCCGTTGAAGTCGCCCACCTCGGTACAGACCGCGCGAACCGCGGGTCGGCTGTCGCCAAACTGCTTTTCCTGAGCCTCGACGGTTTGCTGGTTGGGGTCGAACGGCGGGAAAAGCGTTTCCCGGCTCGGTTGGCCTTTTTGGAACGTAAATTAGGGGAACTGCCGGGGAACTTTTTTCTGGCAACCTCCGTCTAAGCCGGAGCGTGATCGAGGTCGCCGCCTTTCCTTCTATGCCTGAGCCAGCCGTTATGAACCGATTTGTCCGTGAATTTGCCGTCGCCAGCGCCTTGGGGTTGTTGGCCCTGTCGCCATTGGCCCTTCAAGCGCAAACCAAGGACGACAGCAAAGATAAGGAGTCGCTGCCACTGAACAAAGTGGTGATGTTCAGTTCGGGCGTGGGATTTTTTGAGCATACGGGCGAAGTCACTGGCGATGCCAACGTGCAATTGCAATTCCGGGTCGACGACGTGAACGATCTGCTTAAAAGCATGGTGGTTCAAGACTTGGGCGGCGGAAAGGTGTCCACGGTCAGCTATGCGTCCAAAGATCCGATCACTCGCACGCTGCAAACCTTCGCCATCGACCTGACTCGGAACCCCACCCTGGCCGACCTGCTGACCCAAGTGCGGGGTGAAAAGGTGGAGGTTTACGCGCCCAACCCCATCCAAGGCATCATTCTGGGTGTCGAGACACGCAGGCAGCAGTTGGGGGAAAAGGAAACGATTGAGGTCGAATACCTTAACCTATTAACCGAAGATGGTTTGCGCAGCGTGGCTCTCCCTTCCGTCATGCGGATTCGGCTGCTGAATGAAAAGCTCGACGCCGAACTGCGGCAGGCTTTGGCGATTTTGGCCATGAGTCACGCCACGGACAAGAAATCGGTCTCGCTCAACTTCCGCGGTGAAGGCAAACGGCCGGTGCGCGTGGGCTACATTCAAGAAACTCCCATCTGGAAAACGAGTTACCGCCTGGTGCTCAAAGACGAAGGCAAACCATTGATCCAAGGCTGGGCCATCGTGGAGAACACCTCGGAAGAAGATTGGAAGGACGTTGACCTGACCCTGGTCAGCGGTCGCCCCATTTCGTTTGTGATGGATCTTTATGAGCCGCTGTACGTGGATCGTCCGGTGGTTGAGCCCGAGTTGTTCGCCTCGCTGCGGCCGCAAACCTATGGGCAGGATCTGGCCTCCAAGGATAAGGAATTCTTGAAGAAGGCAGAGGCAGGCGCCGCGTTTGCGCCGGGTCTGGCAAACGGCCGCTTCGACCAGCAACAACGGGCCGCCCAATCCGGTGAAGCAAGGGAATCACTCAGCCGCCGCAGTTTGGGCGATGGCAAGGGATCGGGATTTGGAGGCGGCATGGGAGGCATGGGAGGCGCCTTCGATCCGAGCCAAGGCGTGCAATCGATGGCCCAGGCCGCCGACGTTGGCGAGCTGTTCCAATACAAGATTGAGAACCCTGTTACGCTGCCGCGTCAACGTTCGGCCATGCTGCCGATTGTGAACGGCGAAGTGGCCGCGGAAAAGGTCTCCATCTACAACCAGAGCGTGCAAGCCAAGCACCCGCTCAACGGGTTGCAACTGACCAACTCCACTGGCCTGCACCTGATGCAAGGCCCGATCACGGTGTTCGATGACGGGGCTTATGCTGGTGACGCCCAAATTCAGGATCTACAGCCAGGGACCAAGCGGCTGATCAGTTACGCGTTGGATCTCAACACCGAAGTCGCTCCGCGGGGCAAACCTCAGACCGAAGACTTGACCAGCGTGAAGTTGGTGAAGGGGGTATTGATCACGACGCGGAAATACAACCGCAGCCAGGAGTACGTGATTAAGAACTCCGGCTCCAAGGCCAAGACGGTGTTGATCGAGTATCCCAAAGACGCTACTTGGACCCTGATTGCTCCTAAAGAACCGAAGGAATCGACTCGCGACCTCTACCGGTTTGCCGTGACCGCCGAGCCCGGCAAGCCCGTCACCCTGGAAGTCAAAGAGCAACGGACGGGAACGCAGAACGTGGTGCTCACGAATGTGGACGATAACACCATTTTGTTCTATGTGAACGCCCGCGTGGTTTCCGATGAAGTCAAGGCGGCCCTCAAAGAAGTCATTCGCCGCAAGCAAGCCTTGAGCGAGATTGCCAATCAGCGGAGGCAGTTGGAACAAGAGCTGAAAGTGATTGACCAGGAGCAAGCCCGGATTCGGCAAAATATGGCGCAGCTTGATCGGAACGGCGACTTGTATGCTCGCTACGTGAAGAAGTTCGGCGAGCAGGAAGACGCGGTGGAAAAGCTGCGCTCGCAGATTGCCAAGTTGCAAGCCGATGAGGCCCAGGCCCGCAAAGAGTTGGACGAATACTTGATCGGGCTTTCGATTGAATAGCGGCTCAGAGCCTATCCGAGAACCCTGTTTCCCCCTCAACCCCAACCCTCTCCCGCCAGGGGCGAGGGAGTCATTGGATAGGCCCCTTAGCCGATGACTTCTTCCACCAAGTGGCAAGGCTCGTGCCGTGTTTTCCAGGTGAGGCCGGCGAGATCCTTGCGGTTGGGAAAGACAAAGCTCAACAGCCAACTGGCAACCATCAACACCAGCAGCGCGAAGGGCATGATCCAGGTAAAACTGATGCCGGGAATCTGCGTAATCACCTCGGCCGTACTGGTGGTTGGGCCGCCGAAGAAGGCAACTTCGGCAGGCGCGAACCCAATGCCTTCGGTCCAACCGCGGCTTTGGAGCCAGTGGCCAATTTCGGTGGAATAACCCAGGGCAATGGCGGTGACCAGCCCTAAGAACACACCGCTGCAAACCGCCTTGCCGCTCACGCGGGGCATGAAGATGGCGACCAGAAACAGCCCTCCCATCGCCGGCGTGATGGCGTTGAAGGTTCGCGGCATGGCGTCCACCGCGCCCCACTTGTCGGGCAGGTAACTCAGGCCATAGGCGGCCAGCGTGATAAAGGCGCCGGTAATCAGCGTGAGCCAGCGGGCTTCTTTCACATGGCTGGTTTTCGCCCGCTGCGTGTGCCCGGCGAGGTCTTTATCTTGCTGGCGGCGCTTGGTTTCGACCGAGATCACGGTGGCAATGGAATTGATGCCGGAGTCGATGCTGGACATGGCCGCGGCGAGCAGGGCGGAAATGACGGCGCCACCGATGCCCGGTGGCAAGCGATCCACCGAGAACGTGGCAAAGATCATATCGCGGTCGCTGCGTTTAAGTTCATCGAGGCCGCCGTCCAAAGGAATATCAAAGGCGCCGTCCGCCGTGGTGGTGGCTTGTGAGAAATAGTAATAGAGGATGGCCAGGCCGACGACCATGAGCATCAAGTTGAGCACCACTCCGAACAGGCTGCCGGTAATGAAGCTGCGGCGCGCCGACTTCATGTCTTTGGTGCTGAAATAGCGCTGGAGCGTCATTTGATTGCCGGCATGCGTGCAGATGTGCCAGATGCACATGCTGATGGCGACCGTGATGACCGTGGAGCGCGTGAATGGGCTGGGATCAAAAAACTCGGCCGCCGAAGGGCGGGACTGCCCCAACGCCAGGTTCGCCATCGGCGCTTTCTCGAGCCACTCCGACGAAGCCTGCAGCCAGTCGGGCAGCCAGGTGCCGGTGGAATACGCCACGTAGCCAATGGCAAAGAAGCCGCCGCCGAGCATCAGAAATACCTGGACCACGTCGGTCCAAATCACGGCTTTCAAACCGCCCAAAATGGTGTAGATCGTGGAGACCACGCCAATGGTGAAAATGACCCAGAACAGGTCAAAGCCCGTGACGGTGGCCAGGGCTTTCGCCGACAGGAAAACCACAAAGCCCATCCACAGCACGGCCATGGCCACGAACAACACCACGCCCAAGGTTCGCGTGGAGCGATCGAAGCGGTACTCAAGATACTCATAAGCGCTGGTAAAGCGAAACCGCATCATGAACGGCACGATGAACACAATCACAAGCGCCATTTCGACAGGTATTGCCAGCATTTTTCCCAGGTATTGCGTGGCCCCCGAGTTCCATACCTCGCCCGGCTCGGAGAGGTACGTCAGGCTGGAGAGCAGCGAGGCAATCACGCTCAGACCCACGGCGAACCAGGGCATCCGGCGTCCGCCGAGGAAGTAGTCGTCGTCGGTCTCTTGCCGCCGCGAGAACCAGACGCCCATTGCCACCATCAACAGCAGATAGGCAATCATCACGGTGTAGTCGGCCCAGTGCATGGTTCCCAGGGAGTCGGCCGTGGACTTGAGGTCATTCATGTCAGCTAGGCTCTCTATCGCGAGCGGTGAAATGAGCGGGAGTGTGGTCTGGCCAGCAGATGGCAGGTTCCGAGCGTCGCCTCGCCCTGATCCTGCGGCCATGATAGCGTGCCCACCGCGGCGATGCACTTTGGCGGCGAAAAACCTGATCTCGCTCCGATTGGGGGTGGTGGCTTGGCGGAAAGGTTGCCAATCCCGGCCCCAGAATATCTGCAACCGCCCGATGCAGGTTCAAATCACAAAGCCAGCGGGATCCTCCACGATTTCAAACGCCGTGGCCACTTCGGGAGGAACACGGCAAGGCATCCGCGTGGTCCAGTTGACAAAGGCCCAGTCGGTCGCGGCGCGGGCGAGCAATACGCCGTCGGCGGCGCGGATCACGTCGAACCGCCGCAGCGAGGTGACGCGGCGAAAGCGGCTGACCCAGGTGCGAATGACCAGTTCGTCGCCCAACAGCGCCGACCGCAGGTATTCAATGCGATGGGCACGCACGACGAAGCCGGCCCCGAGCGTTTGATAGGCGGCGGGCGGCCAACCCTGCGCGGCGGAGTGCGCCAGCGAGGCAGCCTGGGTCCATTGGAGATAGATCAGGTTGTTCACATGGCCCAGGGCGTCGATCTCTTCGGCTTGAACCACGTGGCGATGTTCGTAGATGGCGGGCATGGGCGGCGGGGCTGGGGATTGGGGGCTGGGGGATAGGAAGTGGTGGTTGGGCTGTTGCGAGGCGGCTCGTTCATTATTGAGGTTTTTGGCTCCACGAATACCCGGGGAAATTGAATCGGCGCCCCTCGGTGTGCTGGCGATGCTGGCTGGCATTCGAGGGCGGCTGCCGATCGCGGGAATTTTTCGACATGGGACGAATGTGCTGGTTTTATCGATTATTCCGTGCCGATGAACTGTAAGGAACAGGCGGAGGAGTCCGTGGCGGGCTGTTATCGCGCGTCGGACCGAGATCTATTCAAGCAGAGGAATACTCCATGAAAAGTTTGCAGGGGGCCTTGGTTGCCATGCTGGCGACTTTGGTAGTCACGGGCGTCGCCACGGCGCAACAGTATTCGGCTGGCAACGTGGAAGCGCGCCGCGTTTCTCACAGTCCCGCATACATCGTCTCGGAACCTGCTCCTTATGGTTGCCACGGCGGCAATTGCGGCGGGGGCTGCTGCCCTCCCAACGATTGTTGCAATCCCTGCCAGAAGCATGGCCTGGCCGTGTTATGGGAGCGGATGAAGAAAAAGATGTGCGAACGCAACAACTGCAAAAAGAGTTGCTGCCAGAGCGCTTGCTGCGAGCCGGTGTGCAAGGTCGAGCAAACCTGCCGTGCTGAACCCACTTGCAAGGTCGAACCCAGTTGCTGTGCCGAACCGGCCTGCTGCGCGGAGCCAACGTGCGTGGCCGATTCCCACTGCTGCTCACAGAAGACGTGTTGCCCTCACCCAATTAGCTGTGCGCCGGAGCTTGGCCCTTGCTGCAGCGAGAAGAAGTTTTCGCTGTGCAACCTGTTCCAGCGGAAGAAAAAGAATCAAAACTGCAACCGGAGTTGCTGTGAGGCCGGGCAGTGCGACGGCGGCTGCTGCCAGATGGGCTTTCCGCCCTCTTCTTACCGGGGCGGTTATCCGGTGTATCACGGTCATGAGACGGCGCCGATGGAACAGCACCGCGCTGCTCCCCAGCCGCGTGAAGAACTGATGCCGCCTCCGCCGCCGCGGCCCACGGTTGAGCAAACTTCGAACGAGCGGGCCTACCCCAGCCGCGGCGTTGCCCGGCCACCGGTTCCGGCCGCTTCGTACGGCACTCGCCGGGGGCCGATCTAAGGTCGGGCGCCCCAACCTATAGCAAAGCCTAAGACGCAGGGCCTGCCGCTAAGGCGGCTGTTTCCTTCCTGGCCGGGAAGAAAACAGCCGCCTTTTTTCGTTGGGCGCCGCATTTGCCAATATGTGATGCGTGGATGCTCCATACCTGCGAGGAGTCGTTCCAGCCACCCGCGAACCGGCACGATCGGCGCAATGCGATCAATCCGCCTGGGCAACGGGCGCGGGGCGTTGTTGCAAAAAACCATCATGATTACGTTTGACAACCCAGTCCTTGCGAGCAAGCGTCTTAGAGTGCCCAGCTGTGTGTCAAAGAGCGGGCAGCGCATGGAGACCTTCTGGCGCGGCCGTACCGGTTCGTTGCTTGAGGGGTTGATCGCAACTATGGTGAAGTTTGTTGTCACCCCTGCGCGAGGGCGACCCGGGTAGCTGTTGTCTGCAATCGTGGAGTCGATCGGGACGGATTTCCGCTTGAAAAGGTGCGAAGTTAGCGTGAAAGCAGCAGTGTCACTCATTCTGGGACTGGTGTTGGGAGCCGTGGCGGGCTGGTATGGCCCGCGTTATTTGGCTCCCGGCCCTAGCGCGCGCCCCCAGCCTTTAGCGTCCCATCCGGTGCAACCAGAAAGGGTGAAAGCATTGGGCCGCATCGTGCCGGAGGCCGGCGTGATTGAAATTGGCGCTTTGCCCACGGAGCTGATCGAAAATATTGCGGTCCATGAGGGAGAGAATGTCAGCCCTGGCGCCCTGCTCGCAACCCTTTCCAGTTATGCGTTGCTGGAGTCGAAGATACAGGGTTTGCGGGCCAAGTTGGCCGAATCGCAACAGCAAGCGGCCGCGGAGCGGAACCTGATCGATGCCCAGATTCGCCAGGCGGAGTTGGCGGCGGAAGAGGCCCAACTGAGCGACTTCGACGTGGTGTCGCAGAAGCGACAGATCGAACTGTTGGCAGATAATTTGAAGCAGGGCGAGGCAGAGTTGAAACGGCTGCTCGACGCTCCCGACTCGTTGGTTTCGAAACAAGATAAAGAACGGCAAAAACTGGCCGTCGACCAGGCCGAGGCGGAGTTGGCGACGGCCAGTCGCAACCTGGAAAAGGCAAAACTGGCGCAAGACCTGGCGAAACGAACGGCCGAAGCCCAGAAAGACGTCCTCGAAAAAACCAAACAGAAGGTCGATGCCCAACTGCCAACCGCCTCGCTCACGGCAGAGTTGGCCGCGGTGAAAGCCCAGCAAGCTCAAACGCAATTGCGGGCTCCCGTGCAGGGCCGAATTCTCGATATCTCGGCCCACGCGGGCGAACTGGTTGGCAATCGCTCGATCATGAGAATGGCCGATGTGACCAACATGGCCGTGATTGCCGAAGTGTACGAGTCGGCCAAGAATTCCGTAAAACTGAACCAGGCGGCCGTGATCACCGGACCCGCTATCGAGAAGGAATTGCGGGGACACGTGGTGAAGATCAGCCCCATTGTCGCTTCGCCCCAGGTTCGCAGCCTGGACCCGTTTGCTCCTTCCGACCGGCGGGTGTTCGAAGTGAAGATCTTGCTCGATGACGAGAAAAGCCACGAGCTTGCCCGCGACCTGGTGAATGCGCCGGTTGACGTCACCTTTGGCGCGGTTGCCCCACCCAACAACCAGCCGTCTGGATCGCCATGAAGACGCCGTTGGCGTGGCGTAACCTGAGCCATGAAACTTCGCGCACGGCGGTGGGCGTGGGAGGCGTGGCGTTTGCGTGCGTGTTGGTGCTGATGCAATTGGGCTTTTTGGGCTCGGTGCAAAAGACGGCAACCAACGTGTACAGCGCCCTCGATTTCGACTTGCTGTTGTCGTCTCCCGAGTACCTGCATTTTGCCGAAGCGCAATCGTTCCCGATGGCGCGGTTGCGACAGGCGCAGTCCACACCCGGGGTGGCGTCGGCCAACCCGCTGCGCGTGAGCGGCAATCGTTGGCGTAACCCGCGGAGTGAACCGCCGCACGGTGGCACCACCCGCGCGATTCTGGTGCTGGGAGTCGATCCCCACGATCATGTTTTTAGCCGGGAATCGATTTCGCGGGAGCTGCCGCGACTAACCCGCGAGGACTTTGTGCTGGTGGATCGCACCTCGCGGGCAGAATTCGGCCCGGCCGAGGGATTAACATTTGGGGAGGCCGATATTGGCCAGGAAACCGAAGTTGGCGGGCGCCGCATTCGAATCGTGGGGACGTTTGAACTGGGTTCGGGGCTGGCGGCCGATGGCGCGATGATTATCAACGCCGACGGCTTTGTGAGAATCACCCCCGGCGCCTCGCTGCAACAAACCTCGCTCGGATTGATCAAGTTGAAAGTTGCCGAAGGCGAAGCCGATTCGCCCCAAGCGCTCGAAGCCTTGCGGGAAGCCACGGCCGAAGCCTTGCGGCAAACGCTGCAGGGCTATTCCGACGTGGAGGTGCTCACGCGGACCCAGGCCCTGGAGCGAGAAATGAAGTACTGGGTGCAGGGCACGTCGGTGGGCGTGATCTTTACCTTCGGCGCCATCCTGGGCACGATCGTGGGATTGGCGATCGTGTATCAGGTACTCGAAGCCGACATCACCCGGCATCTGAAGGAATACGCCACCATGAAGGCGATGGGCTTCAACTACGTCAACTTGCTGACCATCATCCTCAAGCAATCGCTGGTGCTGGCGGTGCTGGGCTATGGGGTGGGCATGCTGATGACCGCCTACCTGGGATACCCGGTAACCTCATGGCTCTCGGGATTGCCCATTGAGGTGGACCAGCGGCAGGCGATAGGCGTGTTTTTCGGCAGCATTGTGGTTTGTGCCCTGTCGGGAATCGCGGCTTCGCGGAAGCTGCGTTCCGCTGAACCGGCCGATCTGTTCTAGCCAGCAGGGAAGGAGAGGCAGGAAACGATGTTCTTCCAAGCCTTGCCGCTGGTGGCGCGCAACCTGGTACATCATCGCGCGCGGCTGCTGCTATCCATTTTGGGAATTGGCTTTGCCGTGGTGCTGATGTTCATGCAGATTGGCTTTCGCAACGCCCTGTTCGATAGCACCGTGCAATTGGTTCGCGAGCTCGATGCCGACTTGATCTTGTTCAGTAAGGGCAAGTACGCGCTGACCGTCACGCAGCGGTTCCCACGCGCCCGCGTGTTGCAGGCGGCGAGCGACGCGGGTGTGCGGGGGGCTTATCCGTTGTATGTCGATGCGTATGGAGCGACCTGGAAACGAAGCGGACCCCGGGTGAGTCGGTACATTCGCGTCCTGGCGTTCTCCCTGACCGACCCCATCTTTGTCGACGAAGATATTCGTAGCCAACTGGCAAAACTGCGCGAACCCAACACCGCCCTGATCGACCGGATGTCGAAGCGCGGGTTGTACGGGATCCCCACCAACAACGACGACCTGGCTGGACTGCCGGTGGAACTTGGCGGGCACGAATTGCGAATCGTGGGAACGTTTTCGCTGGGGACCGATTTTGGAACCGACGGCAATTTGCTCATGAGCGAGGTAAACTACGCCAAGTTCTTTGCCCGCCCCGGTCGCGGCGACCCGCTGGCCGAGGTGGACCTGGGCGTAATTCAATTGGATGACCCCAGCCAGGCGCTGGCAGTGAAAGAGCGGCTGGCGGCCGTCTTGCCAGACGATACGCGCGTGCTCACCAAGCAGGAATTTATCGATCGTGAGATTGCCTTCTGGCAGGCCAGCACGCCGATCGGCTACATCTTTTTTGTGGGCCTGATGATGGGCTGGATCGTGGGCTTTGTGATCTGCTATCAGATCATTTCTCGCGATATCTCCGACCACTTGGGCGAATATGCCACGCTCAAGGCCATGGGTTACCGGCAGAGCTTTTTCGCCGGCGTGATCTTCTGGCAATCGGTCTGCTTGTCGGTCGTTAGTTTTCTGCCAGGGCTGATCGTGAGCCTGGGAATGTATTACGCCCTGAGCGAGTGGACCGGGCTACTGATGGAATTGACTTTCCCGAGGGCCATGCTGGTGTTCTGTCTCACGCTGCTGCTGTGCTTTGCCTCGGGTGGCTGGGCGATACGAGGTTTGATCCAATCCGACCCCGCCAAGCTGTTCTAAGCGACAGTTCCGTTCAGCGGGTTTTGCGCCAGGTGCGCTCGGAGTTCGGCCAGCACCAACTCGCCACGCGTGAACGTGCTCACATGGTTGGCGCGGGGGATGATCGCCAGGCGGGCCGTGGGCACTTTTGCCACACACTCCCGCACGCGAGGCAAGCGAATGTCGCGTTCGCCGCAATAAAACAGGCAGGGCATCGTGAGCCGCTCCAGCACGCCCTCGGGGGGCCAACGCTGTTGGACGGAGGCGGCCAAGGCAATCAGGTCATTATCGACGGTTCGCGCCCTGGCTTCGCGCGGGAACCTTTCGCCGACCACGGTTTCCAGCGCCAGAATAAAGGCCGCGGGATCGCTGCCGTCGATGCCGATGAACGCCTGCCACGAATCTTCTGGCAGTGGATGCACGCCACCCACCGCCAAGGTTGCGATTCGTTGCGGCGCATGCAGCGCCAGGCCAAAGCCAATCCATCCGCCCATCGAATAGCCGCAATAGTGGGCGCGGTCGATGCCTTCTTGATCGAGGACGGCCGTGACATCGGCCGCTCGATGTCGCAGCGCGTAGGCTTCGGCGTGGTGGGGTTTATCGCTATGGCCGTGACCCCGGGCATCGATACAAATCACGCGGTAATCGACCGCAAGCTGTTCCACGTAACCATAAAATTGCCAGGAACGGAGGTCCGAGGCAAATCCATGCTGCAGCACCACCACCGGGCCGGCGCCGTAAGCCTGATAATGAATGCGGATACCGTGATTGTCGGCAAAGGGCATGGGCGTACTCCCCGGCGCGGCCAAGAGCCGCGCGCTGTGGGGAAGGCAGTTTGCGCTAAGGTTGCAAAAAAACTCTATTGGGCAAAGGCGGGAATCGCGAGCAGGAGCAAACGCCGGTCGCTGGTCGCCACGGCAATCTCTTTGCCGTCGGGCGAATAAGCCACCGAATAAGCAGCGGGGGCAGGCAATTGCACATGATAGAGCAAGTTGCCATCGGCCGCATTCCAGATGAACAATTTGCCACTTTGATCGACGGTGGCAAACCGGTTGCCGGCTTTTTGATGGGCCATGTCTAGCACGGCCGCACTGTGGCCACGGCCTGTCCGAATCAGCGTGGCGGGCTCGCTAACTTTCAGTTTGTCCCAAACTTGCCAGAGGCCCACGGTATGACCGGCCAGCAGATAGCGATGATTGGGCGCCCAGGCCACCGCGTAGCAGGTCCCCATATTTTCGTCAGGCTGCCATTCACTGAGAGCCTTGCCTTGGAAATCCCAGTGGCGGAAGACGCCGTCGGCGGCCGCGGTCACAAAGTCGCTGCCTTCGCCGCGACAAGTCACGGCCTGCACCGCGGACCCTTGATGTTCGCAGCGAGCCGATTCCGTGCCCGTGGCCAGATCCCACACGCGGGCCGTGCCGTCGGCCGAAGCGGAGATCAATTGCTTGCCATTGGCGCTATAAGCCAGGTCAAACACCTGACGCTCGTGCCCAGAAAGCACCTGAACCACGGGAGCGGTGGCGGCAAACCAGCGCTTGGCCGTGCGATCGAGCGCCGTGCTGTAAAACTCACCATCGGCGGCAAAGGCCAAGGCCACGATGGCTGCCGTATGGCCGGTGCATTGCTGCGTAACATCCAGTTTTCCGGCGTCTGACAGGTGAAGGTTCACGATGCCGCCCTGGTCGTCTCCGACCAGAATGCGCGAGGCGTTGTCATCGAGCGCGACCGCGCGTAATTTTTGCGGCGATTGCCAGGTAGCTCCCGGCTGGCCCGTGGCGGCCTCCCATAACTGGAGCTTGCCTTCGTCGTTTACCGCGGCCAACGTCTGGCCGTCGCCGCTAACGGCGATCCCCGTCGCAGGTGATTTGCCCCAGGGCAACCGTTGCTGCTGCTTGAGATCTTCCACGCTCCACAGGGCGACATGGCCATCTTCGCCCGCCGAAAATGCCTGTTCGCCCGAGGGACTGATCGCCAGCGAACGAACCGCGCCGGCATGGGCAACCGCCGCCTGATTCACCGCGGAAATATGGGTACGCAGGGCCTTGTCGGTACTGCCGCTAAAAATGGCGCGGCCGTCGGCGGTGGCCGCCACGGCGAGCAGACCGGCAGTGTGCCCTGGGAAGGTTTCGATCAACCGGGGATGGCCCGGCTCCAGCTTCAGGTCGAAGACCCGCACCAGCGGATCGTCGGTAGCCGTCACCAGGCGTTCGCCCGCGGCGGTGAGCTCCAACGAACGGATGCCTGCGGGAAGCGTGAGCTCCCAGAGGGGCTTGGCGTCGGCGGTCGTCCAGGCTCGAGCAATCTTGTCAGCGCCGCCGGCGACGAGGGTGGCGCCGTCGGGGCTCAAGCTTAACGCCTGCACGGCCGCGGCGCTGCCCGCAAATGAATGCTTTGGCATGCCTGCCTCGAGTTCCCACTGGCGAACGGTTTTATCCGCGCCGGCCGAATACAGGAGTTTATCGTCGGGCGAAACCGCAAGCGCCGACACCGCGCCGGCATGACCGAGAAGCACTTGTTGCAAGCTCAGCGGAACCACGCGAAGTTTGCCATCGGCGCCCGCCACCAGCAGTTGGTTAGCCACGGAATGCGGGGCGATTCCCGCGCTCGTGACCGGCAACGCCACGCTTTCACCCAGCAGGGGATTGGCCGTGAGGTGTGCCTCGTAGAAGCGAAGTTTGTTGTCGGCCGCGCTCACGCCGAGGCGTTTTCCGCCGTCAACATAAGAGATCGCGGTTACGGGAGAGCCCACCGCGAGCTTCTTGATGAGGCTGGTGTCGGCGAGCTTCCACAGCAGGACCTCGGCCGATTTTCGCGTGGGATCGCCACCCGCGGCCAGTTGGTCGCCCGCCGGCGAGATGCTCACATAGGCCAAGGGGGTGTCGCCACTGCTGAAGGTTTGCAAAAGCTTGCCTTCCAGATCCCACCGCTTGGCCAACTTGTCCTCGCCCACGGTAACCAACGACTTGCCATCGGCCGCCACATCGAGCGCGTGGGCTCCGCCAACGTGAGCCACCACCATGCGCTCGGCCGCCAGGGGAAAGCGGCGGAGGGTCTTGTCGGCGCCCACGGTCACCAGCCAGCGCCCATCGTGGGAAATCGCCGAGTCGGGGACGGCGCCGGTATGTCCTGCAAAGTACTGGAGCTCTTTGCCCAGGGTCAGATCGAACGTGCGACTGATGGCATCGTCTCCGCTGACCGCCACGCGGTTCCCATCAGGCGAAATCGAGAGCGAACGCACCACCGCCGGCTGGGGCAACGCGTGAACCGCCTTGGCGTCCGCCAGATTCCACACGCGAACCTGTTTGTCGTTGCCGGCGGCCACCACCAGGGCAGGCTTCTCGGCAAAGGCCACCGCCGTAACGGCATCGGCCGAACCAGCAAAAGTTCTGGCCACGCTGCCATCGGCCAGATTCCAGAGCCGCACCGTCTTGTCCGCACCGCCCGAGAGAAGCTGGCCGTCGGGCAAAAACGTGACGCAATTGACCGCGCCCTGGTGACCGGTGAGCACCTGTCGCAAAGCCGTGGTGGTGAAACACAATTGTTGGTCTTTATCGGCCAGGGCCAGCGTATTGCTGCCAGCGAGCGGGGCGAATGCGCCCTCCTTCGCGAGGCCGGCCAGCGATTCTTGCAGCTTGCCAGTCGCGGGATCCACCAATAGCAGTTGCCCATTCGCCAGCGATGCCGCGAGGTCGATCCGGGGCGCGCCCGCGGCGGCACTGGTTACCGAGCGAAACACCAACTGTTGGCAGGCGGCCGGCGTGGCGATCTTTTGCAGTTGCTTTCCGTCTGCCGCGTTCCACACGAAGATAGCGTTATCGTCGCCCCCCGCCGCGATCTGTCCGGCCGCATTGGCGACAACCGACCGCAAGGCCTTGGCGGCGCCGTCCAGTTTGCGAACTTCCTTACCGGTGTTGTCCCACAGCCGAGCCAGGTGGTCTTCGCCCACGCTGACCAGTTGTGGCGAATTGGGCAACATCGCCAACGCGGTGACCGGCCCCGTGTGGGCTTCGATGGCGGTCATCTCTTCAGTTAAGGCGGCGGGCCTGGTAGCCTCCAGGCCCGATTTTTCGGAGTATTTCCAATAACGCAGCGCGCCGTCGGCGTGGCCGGTGGCCAACCAGGGCTCGGCGGCGTGTATTGCCAGGCAGGTGATGGGCGAGCCGGTTGCTTGCGGTTTGCCACTTGGCTTGGCCGTGGCCACATCCCAGGCTTGCAAGTTTCCTTCGGCATCGCCGGTCAGCAGTTGTTTGCCGCCGGGGGCGAAGGCCAATGCCGAAATCAATGCTTTGGCCACGGGAAGCTTGGTCGGCGCCAGTTTGGGAGCGATTTTCTTGGGGGGAGCGGCTTGCTCTTTCGCAGCTTTCCGCGGGGTAGCGAAGTACTCTTGGACCGGCTCGGTCTTGTAAAGTTGCAACGTGCCATCGGCGGCGACCACGGCCACCGCGCTGCCATCGGCAGCCGACGCGATCGCGCGGATCGCCGATTTTTGCGGCGAATTGTCGATCGGCGTTCGCGCGGGCTGCCAGAGAAAAATACTGCCATCGGCAGCGGCCGTGGCGATCTGCCCGCTGGCCGGCGAAACGGCCAGGTCGATGACGCGGTCTTGATGGCTGCTCCACTGCGAAACCGCGGCGCCGTCGCTGGCCCTCAAGGCTTGAACGGTGTGGCCCGTGGTCGCCGGATTGCCGATCGACGCTCGGTACAAAACTTCTCCCGCGGGATCAAAGGCCAGGGTCGCCAGCGGCTCGGTCAGGTCTTTTCGTTCGTGGAGCACCTTGCCCGTGGTCGAGTCGAAGAACGTAAGCGTTTGATCATTTCCGGCGGCGGATCGGGCCGATTGGGAACTTACCGCCAGCGACTTGAGCGGCGCGGCGGCGGGCGGCGTTTCCGCGGTCGCGGTTTGAGGAAGCTGCCACAGTTTCCAACTCCCGTCGGCCCCCACGGAATAGAGACTGGCGGAGCCGGGCGCGAACTTCAGGCCGCGAACGCCGCCGGGGTGAGCCCCCAGGTTGGCGACCGTGGCAAAGTCTTTGTTGGAAGCCGGCCGGTGAAAAACGTGCAAGGCGCCGGTCGTGTCGCCCAAGGTCAGCCACAGGCCATCGTCGCTAACCGCCAGGGCCGTGGGCGCTTGTTCCAGCTTGGTGGCGACCGCGGTTTTCTTGAAGTCGGGTAGTTGCCACAGATTGAGTGACTTGTCGGCGCCCAAAGTGGCGGCAAAGGCTTGCCGCGGCGAAACAGCCAAGGCTTGGATCGCTTTGGCATCGGCCTCGACTTCTTGCCAAGACCGGGGCACGTTCCACAGGCGGATGACACCATCTTGTCCGGCCGTTACCAGCGACTGGCCGGCCGCCAGGTATCGCATGGCATGAACGGCTCCCTCGTGGCCGACCAAGGTGCCGGCAGGCTTGCCATCTTGAGCATTGAACAATGCAACCACGCCCAACTGACTGCCGGCCGCAACCAGCGGCGCCTTGGCGGCGGAAATCGTGACCGAGGTAACGGGTCCGGAGGGGTGGCTCAGCGTGTGCAGCACATCGCCCTTGGCAGCGCTGATCACCCGCACCGTGGCGTCGGCCGAACTGGCAACCACGCGGGCTCCATCGGGCGCCACCGCCACGGAGTTTACGGCGGCTCCAAAGGCAATGGGAGCCCGAAGGGCGGGGGCAGGCCAGGCAAGTTCGCGAAGGCTGCCATCGGTGGAGCCGGTCAATAGCCGCTTGCCTTCGGGGTGGAAGGCAAGCGAAGTCAGCGGCGGGCCGTGCCACGTGGCTTGAACGGCCGTGTCAGAAAGTTTCCAGGCGCGGAGCGAACCATCGTCACAGGCAGCCAGCACGTATTGCCCATCGGGGCTCAACGCCGACGCGGTAATGGCTGCGGTGCTGCCGGCGAAATCGCGCAGCGTTGCATTGGTTTCCTGGTTCCAGAGCCGCAGCAATCGGCCCGTGTCGCCCGTCACCACGCGCTTGCCGTCGGGCGAAACGGCCAACGTGCGGGGATCGCCGGCAAAGCTGGTAAAGGCCGCCAACGGCGCGCGGGCCGGCAAATCGTAAATGCGAATCTCGCGATCGATGCCGGCCGAGGCAAATTGCCGACCATTGGGCGACATGGCCAACGAGAGGATGGCGCCGCGGTGGGCGGGGATGGTGCGGATGCGCTCCCCGGTGGCGCGATCCCAAATCCGCAGCACGCCATCCACATCGGCCGAGACCAGCGTCTTGCCATCGGGTGCATAGGCGGCGCTATATAGCGGCGCCTCGTGCCCTTCCAGCCAGGTGATTTCTTGGGCCTGAGCGGGCCGAGCTTCACCGACCAAGGCGAGGGCAAGCCCATGGATAAGCCCGAGAAGCAAGAATGCGATCCAACGCATATTGTGTGTCTCCTGATCAAACGAAGTAACTCGCGTTGCTGGAACACCAGGATACCGTGGCAGGGTGCGCACTTCACGGGAAAGTCCGAGAGAGCCCCCCACGGACGCGGGGATTCCGCGGCTTACGCGGGTTGCTGGTTGGCAGGGGGGGAGGCAGGCCCAAAAGGTCGGCCACGCCGCGCGTGCGCACGCAGATCCCGGACCCAATCAACGGAACGAACGGCAGTCTGCCTAACCGGGTTGAGAAGCGGCTTCGTCGTTCAGTATGAAGTTGCCAGGGCGCGTTTTCATGATGGGGGCTTGGATTGCCTGAGGGCCGGCGCCGTCGCTTAGCCAGGTGCAATTGCCTCCGCTCAACTGAGCGTGGAGGGCCACGTCGCGGGCCTTTCGCACCATCTGGAATAATGTCTCGCCCGGCAGCACGCGCGTTACCCCGCAGCTAATCGTGACATCGAGCGGGCCATCATTCCATTCAAAGTAAGACTCGGCGACCGTTTGCCGAATACGTTCCACCGCCGCGGTGGCACTACGGGGACCGGTGTCTCCCAAGAAAGCAGCGAAGCCAGCGCCGCTCACGCGGCAGCCCAAGTCGGCTCCGCGGTCGACTCGCAGTGTGCAAGAAATGATTCGACCCACGGCGGTCAGCAAGCGATCACCGGCCCGAGGGCCAACCTGCTTGTTGATGGCCGCCAAATGATCCACGGATATCCAGCCCAAGCAGGCCTCACGCTGACCATGCGGGTCGCTCGAGCGGTAGCTATCGAGGTATTTTTGTAGGCCCGAGAGGTTATTCAAACCGGTCAGCTCGTCAATCAAGAGCTCGCGGGGCAATTGACCAAGCTGCTGCCCTTCTCGCATTGCTGCCGCAAACGCTGCTTGCTGAGCGTCTCGCAATCGGTGGCACAGGTCGAGCAGCCGGTTCAACTCGGGGAGCAACTGTCGCGCCGCCTCCGCCGGGTCGAGATCCAGATCGAGCGATCGAAGATTGCTGTTCGTGGTTTCCAGTTGCGCCATTTGCTCCCAGAAAACACGTTGCAGCTCCGCCAGGGCGATGGCTGACTCGTTTTGCTCCGAGAATGAGGCTTCCAACGAGGGATGGCCCTCCAACTGCGCAAACCAAGCCTGGTTTGCCAGGGTCAGGTCGTGCACGATCTTGCGAATGGCGTGGGCGGCCGGTTTAAGCTGTGTCGCTCGGAGGCGCGCATCGAGGGCGACCAGTTGCTCTCGGTACTCGCCCACATGGAAACGCAGCAGCGGATTGCCCGAGGCGGCAGCGTTTTTGGCGCCGGAATCCTCTTCCCAAGTGTTCAACCAGGCCGAGGGCAAGCTGTTGGCTGGCGCGCCTGGCGAGGCGGTCCAGGCCGTCCCTTCGCCATGGCCAAGACTCGCAGCGGAGGTCAACGGCCGGGCATGAGGAAGGTGATCCCAGTCGGCTGCCAGGTACGGATCGGTGGCGCAAAGTCGTCGAAAACGTATCGAGAGCATGTAACCCAACGCCAGGTTGCCTACGGCAATACACAGGATCAGGGCAATTAACATTTCAGACCCTCTGCCCTGCCTGGCGAATAGGAGTGTGCAACCACGTAACCGCTACACGTATTTAGCAATCTCTTCCACAAACTCTGCCTGAAGAATGACCGACCGGTTTAACAAGTCGGGGGTAAATTTCGGCTCCGCGGTCAACTGCCGCAGCCAATCGGCGTACGACTCCAGCGACGACCAGGCCCAGGTATCCGCGGCCGCGACCGAGGCGTCGATCAAGCTTTCGAGCAGGTGGGTGGTCCGGCTGACTTCGTCGATCGGCACAACCATCGCTGCCGACTTGATGGTATGCAGCGAGCGGCGCAGCTGATTGGTGCGCGCCGCCGTGACGCCCCGCATTTCAGCTTCGGCCAACAGCATGGTGAACTCCGCGGAACGCTCGAGCAGCTCATCGCGAAATACCGCAAACAGGCACAACGGCCCGCCATCGAGGCTCATCCCAGCCCCCTCGGCTGGTTCCGTGTCCGCGGCCGGCTCAAGCGGAGCTGGAACTGGTGCCAGAGGTTCAATGCGCGCCCGATTCGCGGGCGATGGTTTCGAAGCCGCGGGTGTGGCCGCCGCCGGTTTGGCCGGCGGTGCTTCTTTCGAAGGGGGCGTGGACTTGCCAGTAGGCTGGGGCGGCGTCACCGCTGGCGAAGCAGTGGCGATCGGCCTGGCCGGCTGGGGCGCGGCCGGACGAGCACTTTCTTTAGCAGCGGCGTTCGCGGCAGGCGGGGCTTCGGATTTATCCTGGGCGGCTTTCTTTCGTGAAGTTTGAATCAGCTCGTCGGCCAATTCGACCACGCGAGATAGCTCAGGCTTGGAGAGCTGGGCATCGGCCCCCACGGCTTCGCCTTTCTTGCGATTGTCGGGTGTGACAATCGACGAATACAGCAACACCGGCAGGGCCGAAAGTTGTGGGTGCTCTTTGATGCGGCGGGTAAGGTGAAAGCCATCCACCCGGGGCATCTCAACGTCGCTTACCACCAGATCGGCGATCTCGGCCAGCGGTCGCTGCGATTTGACCTCGCCCTCCAACCACTTCCAGGCTTCTTCGCCATTTTCGAATACTCGCAGTTGCGTGTACCCGCTGTGGGCCAGCGTTTGTCGCAACGCCTCGCGCACCGTGCACGAATCGTCCACGACCAAAACCTTGGCTTTATCCCGGGGAAACCCGGTGTGATTGGGCACCGTCGAAGATGAATTCCGATGGTCCGTCAAACAGCCGTGGATCATCTCGAAGTCGAGCATGGCGATCAGGCGATTGCCGCGCCGCGCCAAGGCGGTGACGGGCGTGCACGAAAAATCTTGCAGGCCTGGCAGCGGCAGCACATCTTGCCAGCTCATGCGATGGATGCGTTCGACCCCATGCACCAGGAATGCGGTTTGCTGCTGGTTGAAGTCGGTCAGAATCATCATTTGCTCGGGAACATCCCCTTCAATCCGCAAATGCTCGGCGAGAGATACGCAGGGGATGACCCGATCGCGCAACTGAAATACGCCTTTCACCGCGGGACAGGCTTTCGGGAGCGCTGCCATGCGCATCCGCGGCAGCACTTCGCGAACTTTGGCGACGTTGATGGCAAAGTGAAAGTCATGCACGCGGAACACGAGAATCTCGAGCTCATTGGTCCCGCTCTCCAGCAGAATTTCCTTTTCCATTAGCACCTTTCCCAAATTGGACATAACGGCATTCTCAGGGGGAGGAAAAAAGGAAGCTGGATCCAGGGCGATCATTGCGGAAACTTCGAGTTCGCCGCGGGGTGGTAGGAATGCGTGGGGCGTGCGGGTTTTGGCGAGCGGCCTCGGGTGGGCTACTTGCCAAGGGAGTATTCAGGGCGGGGCGTGGGGCAAGGGTAGGGAGGTAAGTAGTGCGGACAATACCCTGTTGAGGATGGTGGCTCGGTGGTTGCAAGGTAGGAGTTCGGCCACATCGTTTCGTGGCGAGACCTTCCATCCTTCCCACTTAAAAGGCGGCTGCTCCTGTCACCTGACCACCGGTCGAGGTATCGGAAACGCTGGATAAAATATCGTTGATTAACTCTTGCATTCGAGAGGTGCGATCAATGACCAGCGGCAGGGCATCGGCCGGCGCGTCGTAGAGCATGTCGCGAAGCAATTCGGACTCGGAGTGCAGGGCATTGACCAGCGGCGACAAACCAAGCCGACCGTTGGTGCTTTCCGTCGAGTGCACCGCGCCGAACCGCTCGCCTCGAGCGTGCAGCAGGTTGTTGTACCAACGCAGGAACGATCCTCGCCCGATGATGCCCGTGGGAAAGCCATCGCGGACCACGATCACGCGGCGGATGCTCACCCGGCTCAGGAATTCAAAAATCACGTTGGCGGGCGTCGCTTCGTCGAAGCAAACCACGTTCCGCTTCATGATTTCACTGACCGGCCGATTCCAACTGGCCGCCGAGGTGATGGTGGCCAACACGTCCTTTTCGGAAAGGATGCCGGCCAGCTTTTCCGCCTCGCCAATCACGGGGCAAGAATTCACGCGAAACCGCAGAAAGAATTCGGCCGCCTGTCCCACCGTTTCGTTCTCGTGCAGGCAAGCCACGAGCGACGTCATCATTTCTCGGGCCGTCTTGCCTTGGAACAGATCGTTTTCTCTGCTGCTGAGAAAGCTGCCCGTTTCGCACAGGCTGCGATAACACACCACGCGATCACGGCCGGCTTGCTTGGCAACCAGCAGGGCCTGATCACCGGCGTCGATGAGCTCGTCGATGTCTTTGGTGTCGTCGAGGATCCCGGAGACACCCATGCTGGCCGTGATTTTGATCACGCTATGGCCCACGGGGATCTCCAACTGGCTAATCGCTTGCCGGGCGCGATCGGCCCAAACCACGGCGTTATCTTCCTCGGTTTCGGTCAGCAACACGCAAAACTCTTCGCCGCCAAACCGACAAACATAGTCGCTGGTGCGAACGCTCGCCCGCAGCACGCGGGCCACGTGTTTGATCACCTGGTCGCCCACGGGATGACCATGGGTATCGTTGATTTTCTTGAAGAAGTCGATGTCGACCATCACCGTCGACAGCTTCACCTTGTAGCGGCGCGATCGTTGAAACTCGCGTTGCGCTTGCTCGTGAAATGCACGGCGGTTGTAGATGCCGGTGAGCGGATCGCTGCGCGCCAGCTGATTCAATCGCTGTTCGAGCGAAAGCACCCGCGAGCCGGCTTTCATGCGGGCCAACAGTTCGCCTTGCTTGATGGGCTTGGTGAGAAAATCGTCGGCGCCGGCCTCGAGTCCCTCCACCAGGTAATTCGAGCCCGACTTGACCGTGAGCATCAGAATGTAGAGGTATTGAGGCAACTCCATCTGCCGTACGGCACGGCACAACTCAGGACCCGTGAGGCCGGGCATCATCCAATCGGTCAACAGATAATGAGGACAATCTTCCTGAATCAACGCCAGCGCTTCCTGGCCGCACGTTGCCAGCCGCGTGGAATACCCGCCCGACTCGAGCATGGCTCGTGTCAAGCGCAGCATCACCGGGTCATCATCGACCAGCAGCACTCTTGCAGGGGTTTTGTCCATGTCGACTAACTTCCAAACTGCCCTGAACGTGGTGACAACAAAGGTCGGGATTTTGACGGCAACGGATTTCGGCCCGTGTAAACCTAGCTTGTGCAACAGGTGCCGCAAACAATTCGGGGGGGCATCAAATTGCCAACAGGCGTGGGTGCGGGAAGCTTCTCCCAGCGAAAGGGGGGGGCCTTGAGCGGCCGCCTCCCTGGTTGACAAGATCGAGGGGGGGCCTAGGCCGCGTCGTCAGAATCGGCAGGGCTGGATGCCGGGGCGGAGGAAGAGATAGCCGCAATCGTCGCCAGCAGATCGACCAGCAAGTTGCGCAGGGCAAGTTGATAGCCGCTGGCCAGAATTCCGCCCACATAATTGAACATCACGCGAAACGTGACTTCGGTAAAGAACGAAGCAATCCAGCAACCCAGGGCACCCAAACCCACGAACTCGGCCCAATACAGGAGGGCTCGGAGCAAGGGTATCAATTGCACCGCCCCCAGCCGGCCCACGGTTCGCGCCAACAGCGGAATCGCCAGCACGCCCGACATGAATTGAGCGAGCACCACGGCCTGCAAAATTTGTAGTTCGGTTTCGGCCGCGATAACTCCGCGCAGCTTCATCCCCAGGTAGGCGCCCACCCCAAGCAGGGCCAAGATCTCCAGCAACAAGGCGAGCCCAAGTGCCCGCTTGCGCGTGCCGCCTGTGAGCCAACGGATGGCCCATAGGCGGCCGAGGCACCCCAGCACCGCGGTGACTGCCGCGGTCATCGCCAGCGGAATCAGGCCCAGCTCCAGCGGCTGCGAAACGAGCAGCCACACCAGTTCTGCCAGGACCAGCCAGGCCGTGAAACGGAATAAATTGAAGATTCCATACGATTGGCGGAAGGATGGCCGAAAGGGGGCGTTCACGGTTGCTGCTCAGAAAATCCAATCGCACGGGTAGCGACCGCCTGCCACGGCAAATGGCTGCCGCCGGCGATCGGTGAAGGAAAATTGTTATAACATGCTCAATCATGAACGATTTATCTGAACTGACCATCTTATACGAGCACGGGGGCTGCCTCGCGGTGCTCAAGCCGGCGGGTATTGCCACGCAAGCTCCGCCAGGCATCGATAGCGTCGAAACTCGGTTGAAGGCTCAACTCGCCGCTCGAACCGCTGGCCAGGAACCGGTGTACCTGGGAGTGCCGCATCGGCTCGATCGGCCGGTTTCGGGCGTGATGCTGTTTGCCACCAGCCGGAAGGCGGCCCGAAAGTTAGCGCGGCAATTCGAATATCGCGAAGTTGGCAAGACCTACTGGGCGGTGGTCGCTGGCGACGTCGAGCCGGCGATGGGCGACTGGCAAGACTTCATGCGAAAAATTCCGGGCGAGGCCAAGGCCGAGACCGTTGCCGCGGATCATCCCGAGGCGCAATTGGCCCTGTTGCGGTATCGCGAGCGCGGCCGAGTGGCCGGTGGAACATGGCTCGAGATCGTGCTGGAGACGGGCCGCACCCACCAGATTCGCGTGCAGGCAGCCGCGCGCGGCCTTCCGGTATGGGGCGATGCACTCTACGGGTCAGCGACTGCTTTCGGCCCGCCCACCGACGATGTTCGGACCCAGAAGATTGCCCTGCACGCCCGCGAAATCACATTTTGCGATCCCGTGCTCAAGACCGAGGTTTCGGTGACCGCCCCCCTGCCCCCGGAATGGCAGGCCCTCGGCTTGTGAACCAGGCTCGTTAGGCTCTTAGCGACCGAACAGTCCGGTTCCGTACCAAATGCCATTGCGTCCGCGTTTCATGTCGTAGGCCCAGGCCCGATGTTGGCGAGAGACGGCGCTCCAGTGGCCCGACGATTGTCTCCAGCAATGCACGCATTCTTCGGCGGCTTCCACCAACGTTTCCCCCGGCCAACTTTCGGCGACTACCTCCTGAGCGCTCATGCCGCCGCCCAGCCGGGTGTTGATCTGGTGAAACCTGCTTTCCCAAGCGTGATGACCCTGCACCCCGATGTTGGCCTGATGGTTGGAATGCTGCGCGGCCTCGCTGGCCAGTACCGGGTGCCATTGGCCATTGGTGCTGCGAGGGCGGTCGGGATGCGTTCGCACTGCGTAGGTTAAGGTCCGTTGGGTTAGTGTTCCCGGCGGCAAATCCAAAATGGCGCCCAGCGCTAGTTCGCGGTAATACATGCCGCGCCCGAAGGGAAACTGACTCACCACAAACCCGTAGAACGATTCCTTCTCATTCGCGTAATCCACAATCGCCACGCCTTGTCGATTGAGCATGTGCTGGAAAGACGCATGGCGGAGCAGCGGGGTGGGTTTGCCATCCACGGCGATCGTGGCACTTGTCGGGAGCTGAAGCCACACAAATCGCTCGCTCCGTTGGCTATCTGCCTTGAGGGTTCGCGGCAGCGTTTGGCATAAGAACGAGTCTCGCGCCGTGTTGGGGCCGCTCTCATAAAAGAAAATGAAGAGCATTCGCTTCAATTCCTTCGCCCGCTGCACGGCAGTTCCATAATCGGTGTGCCAAATCATGGGCGGCTTCTGCTGCGCTTGAGCCAGCGAACACCCAAACAGGCCCACCAGTCCGCAAAAAACCACCCATGCGACAAACCGCAGCATACTGGAGAACTCCACGAAAGACCTGAAATAGACAGAAATTGCCGCGAGGGGATGGAAAGCGATTCGGAACTCCCCCGGAAAGTGCGGGAGCGATACTTCTGCTGTTATTAAGACGTTTTCGAACCGCCAGTCGATGGAGGGGGGGAGGCACGCGCCAGCAGCCCGTGGGATGCTAGCGATACCCCCATCGACAGGATGGATTTGGAGGAATGTATCGTCTGCGACGAGTTTTGTAAATGGAAAGCATGGGTTAAATGGATCGGACTGGATGAATTGATGGGCGATGTTAGCACGGCATGCCGAAGCAAAAGGATACGCAGACGACCTAGCCTTCGCACCCCGCCTCTCTTGATTCCTGGCTGCCATGTTCCCTCGCATCACCGGAAGTTTGTTCGTTTACGTCCTGCTTGCCCTGCTTTCCCTGGGGCCGGTCGCGGCCAGCGGAGCCGTCGTTGGGGCAACACCGCAGGCAGCGTGGTCGCAATTCGATGTCTGGCTTAGTCGCAGCCCTTCGGGAGACGCCTGGCGCAAGTTCCTGAAAACCAGCGACCTGGAAGAGCATTTTCGCTCCGGTGCTCCTCTCAGCCCTCAATCGGTCGCCGCCACCCTGGAAAGGTTGCGCAGCGGGGCACCCGGCCTCGACGAGCCGCGGTTTCGGGCAGTAGAGCAATCGTTAGCCGAGTGGTTGCCCCAACTTGCGGCGCGAACGCCCCTGCGGACAGCGCTCGATTCGGCGGCCGCCCCGACGGAATTCGCCCCCGTGGGGAAAACGGGATTAACCTGGCTGCGAACCGCTGCCCTGAAATCCCAACAGACGTTGGATGCTTACCTGGCAGAAAATCCGCACCGCGATGGATGGCGCAAGTTCCTGGCGTGGGAACAGGTTCAGGCTCAACTGGAAGGAAGGACCCCCGCCGACCCGAGGCTGCTCCAGATTGTCGCCGACCGATTGGCCGCCGGTCACGACGCCCGCTCGATTCCCGAATTCTCCCAATTTCAGGCCGCGCTCACCTACTACGCTCAAGCCATGCTGGCCAACGCCGATGCCGATCCCCGCGGCGCCTATTCCGCCCGGCAGCAGCAACTGCGTCAGCGGTTGGCGGCCTTCACCGCCGACGCTTCGTACTCAAACTTGGAATCCCTCGCCACCACGATGGGCGAGTTCGAAGCCCGAGGGCAGGCGGCAGGGCTGACCCAATCGCTACGGCAGCAATTGTTTCGGCCGAACCTGCATTTCGAGGCTTCCGCCCCGCTCGTCACCTACGGCACCACGCGGGCGGTGGACCGCTCGAGCCCGGTTGCGGAGTGCATCGACGGAACCTGGGTTCGCGGCCAGGGACGCACCATCGGCAAGGTGCATGGCTCACTGTGCGAAAGCAGTCAGTACGCCCTGCTATACAATCACTTTCAGGGGCAAACCTATTCCAACACCCTGGGTTTCAATAGCGGGGCCACGATCAGCAGCAACGGCGTTACCCGCTTCAACGCCATGCAGGGCGTGGTGTTCGACGGCAAAGAATTTCGCGAGTTGCCGGCCGAAGCCCACGCGCGAACCTCCACGCGCACCAACTGGGTCGATTCGGGCCGCGACGCTCTGGCCTGCATTGCCGACCAGATTGCTTGGAACCGGGTGCAACAGCGGAAGGGGCGGAGCGAGTACTTTGCCGCCCGCTCGGCCGAGCAGAAGATCAAGCGGGAATTCAGCGAAGGCGTGACCGAAGCCGTGCAGCGTTCGGATCGCAACTACCGCGACAAGTTGCTGTTCTGGATGCTGAACCAGCAGGTTTATCCCGAAGATATGCAGGTTTCCAGCGATCCTGCCGCGGTGCGAATCGTGGCAACCCAGGGTCGGCCCGGCCAGGCCGGCGCACCGGGCTTGCCGCCGGCCGCTCCGAGCGGGGTCGCCATGTCGCTGCGGGTGCACGAATCGGCGATCAACAACGCCGCCGCGACGAGCCTTACCGACGTGGGATTGCTCGACCGCCTGGCTACCCCTCGCCCCGAGGACCGCCGCATTGGCCGCACGCTTCGCCGCGATGAAGTTCGCGCCGCCATCCTCAAGCAGTTCCCCAACACCAAACTCAAGCCGGTCGATCCCCGGCAAAAGCCGTGGGAGATTACCTTTTCGTCAGAGCAGCCGCTACGCGTGCAGTTCGACGGAAACCGCATCACCATTACCCTCCGCGTCCGCCGGTTTGCGTCGGACGGCCAAACCCCGGAATTGCCCGATGGCGATCTCATGGTCGAGGCGTTCTACCGGATTGAAGACGGCCCCCAGGGGCCGGTGGCCGTCCTCGAAGACCGGCCGCTGGTGTGGTACAGCGCCCCCGGCCAAACCAAATACCGAGATTACCTCGGCTTATGGCTTGGCCTGGGCGCCTGGGATTGGGGTACGCCCGGCGAAATTTTGGGGGCGTTGGAAGAGCTTGAATTTCAGTTGGACGATAAGCAGGTCTTTCCCCAGCGGATCGAGGGCCTGATCCAACTCGGAGGCGCCTGGCAGGGCTACGGGAATCTGCGCCCTGCGGTCATGCACGCCCTCGATGGCTGGCTGACGATTGGCTGGAAGCAGGTTCCCAAGCCGGAGTTGGAAGTCGTAAAGCCCGTGGAATCGACGGACTAAAGCGTGTGCCGATTCTGTCAGCAGGTGCGTCGTTTTTGCGAGCAGGCGGATCGTCGTCTCAGGTTTCCGATGAATTACGAGATTCAGCGTCGCTCGCCGCGCTGGCGTATTGTTCGTCGGGATCTAGGGTGACCGAGGGCACAAAGAGGGCTTGAATCAGCCACCGCCCGCCAATCGTGAGATAAAGTCCTCCGCCCAAGCTGACAGCGCCCCAGCATCCATAGCCCACGGAATATGGGTTAAACAGACCCTGGTAGGCCGTATATCCGCTGGCGACATAATCGCGCGACTGCACAACCCCAAAAGCGATGGCGAAGACGGCCAAGCCAATTCCTTCGATAATCAACAACACGCCGAACACTCGCAGCAGCATTTGAGCATAGAGCGCCAGTTTTGTTGATTCCGACGACGCTGATGGCAGGGGCCGCCGTATTACCGTGGAGATTCCGTCGGCACGGTTCGGCGCCTGGTAAGGATTGTGCTCAGAGTCCATTGCTACCCTACCCCCCCTCAACTGTTGGGTTTGGAATTCCGTTCGAACATCGCAGAATCCATCCCCTCAATAATTTAGGCGCACGTCGACTAGTTTCGCAAGTTGTTATGATGCCTGTGTTGCGGCCAGTCCGAAACCTGGCGGCTCGGCTTGAGCGGGCAGACGGCCTGGTTCGATGAGACAGGTAAGCCTTCTACCTCCACGCGGCTTCCGGTTTCCAACGAGCTACCCTCCCTTCCTGAACGCACGAGCATCTTTTGCCTCCCCCGCGGCCCCCTGGTCGGCACGCCCGAACATTTGCTGGGAGGGCTAGCAGAACTAATGGGCACCGATTGCACAGTTTTCAAGCGTAGACCGCTGGCAATGAAGACCTGTCGCGCCTTTCACAAGATTGGCATATCTTCTTAACACTTGAGTTCTATACAGTTGCAACGAAGTCGGCAGTTCGAGTTTCCAATCTGCCGAGAGACGGCACGGGGTTTGCTTTTGAGCCCTGCCAGTCCTAAAGCACAACCAACCCACAATCGCGAACAAGATGGAGTCGATGATGACGGTGATGAGCGAAACAGTGGACCGCGACTTGGCGATGCGGGTAGTTCAATATTTGTCTGACCGGCACCACCCCGGTCTGCGATCGCTGAACGTGGAGGCCGCGGCAGGTACGGTCACCATTCGTGGCACCGTCCGCACCTTTTACGAGAAGCAACTCTGTCAGCACATTTGCCGCCGCGTGGCTGGTGTGATGGGACTGATCGACAAGGTTGTGGTATGCGATTCGGCCGAACAAACTCCGCGGCGGCCCCTGATGTTGGCCCGCACTTAACGCGGGTAAACCGCAAACGGACGCTGAGGCATTAAAGTTCTCTGCAGCTTGCAGAGATGTTAACGAGCAAGAAACTAATCGGCTCTTAAAAGACGATGATGCTCGCCACATAAACGATGTTTCGCGGCGAGCCCGACCCAAACCCCCAATGTGCCCTGGGACCAATCACATCTTAGCCCAATTCCCAGGGCACTTTTTCGCGCTGAACTGCGTCCAGGTTCCCCCACCTGGACGCAGTTTGCTTTGTTTGCCAGGCATGTCTGCCACCCTGAGGGTGCAAGTCCCTTATCCAAC